>NZ_JBIBTW010000003.1:0-222039 GCF_043078785.1 Streptomyces sp. NPDC015346
CGGTTACATTCCGAACCCGGAAGCTAAGCCTTTCAGCGCCGATGGTACTGCAGGGGGGACCCTGTGGGAGAGTAGGACGCCGCCGAACAATCATTAGCCTCAACCCCCGGACTTTGTCCGGGGGTTGAGGCATTTTTGCGTTCAGACGGGGACCGTCGACCCCTGTGCATCGCTCCCTCATGACGGAAGGTAAGGTCAGGGGGCATCGTTGGCACGTTCCCACAGGAGGCCCCCGGGTGGAGGTCCAGGAGACTCGCGTTCAGACGGACCGGGTGCTCACCATCCCCAACATCCTCAGCATGGCCCGCCTCCTGGGCGTGCCCCTCTTCCTGTGGCTGATTCTCCGTCCCGAGTTCGGTGGCCCCAAGAGCGATGGCTGGGCCCTGCTGGTGCTGATGCTGAGCGGTGTCAGCGACTATCTCGACGGGAAGCTCGCTCGGCGCTGGAACCAGATCAGCAAGCTCGGCCGGCTCCTCGATCCCGCCGCCGACCGGCTCTACATCCTTTCCACCCTCGTCGGGCTGACCTGGCGGGAGATCCTGCCGCTCTGGCTCGCCCTGGCCCTTTTGGCGCGCGAGCTGATGTTGCTGGTGATGGTGGGAATCCTCCGTCGGCACGGCTATCCGCCGCCGCAGGTGAACTTCCTCGGGAAAGCCGCGACATTCAACTTGATGTACGCCTTCCCCCTGCTGCTGCTCAGTGACGGAACGGGCTGGCTTGCGTCACTCGCTGAAGTTTTCGGGTGGGCCTTCGCCGGATGGGGTACAACTCTCTATTGGTGGGCAGGGATCCTCTACGTGGTCCAGGTCCGCCGACTCGTCAAGGCGGATACCGAGGCCGATTGAACCCGTCCCTTCCCGTGCCGTGCAGCGTCGCCGGCATGAAAGAGGACGCCGCAAGGGTCACTGAGCGGACAGGTGAAGCCGGCAGGACCGTCGTCTCTTGAAGGAGGACGCTTCCGACATGAAGGCCGTCGTGATGGCCGGTGGCGAAGGAACCCGACTTCGCCCCATGACCTCAAGCATGCCCAAGCCTCTTCTGCCGGTGGCAAACCGGCCGATCATGGAGCATGTCTTGCGACTGCTCAAGAGGCACGGTCTCAACGAGACCGTCGTCACCGTGCAGTTTCTCGCCTCGCTCGTCAAGAACTACTTCGGTGACGGCGAGGAGCTCGGTATGGAGCTCACGTACGCCAACGAGGAGAAACCGCTCGGTACCGCGGGGAGCGTCAAGAACGCCGAGGAGGCACTGAAGGACGATGCCTTCCTCGTCATCTCCGGCGATGCGCTCACCGACTTCGACCTCACCGACCTGATCGCCTTCCACAAGGAGAAAGGCGCCCTCGTCACCGTCTGCCTGACCCGTGTGCCCAATCCGCTGGAATTCGGTATCACGATCGTGGACGCGGAAGGAAAGGTCGAGCGCTTCCTGGAGAAGCCGACCTGGGGGCAGGTCTTCTCCGACACGGTGAATACCGGCATCTACGTCATGGAGCCCGAGGTCTTCGACTATGTCGAGGCCGACGTTCCGGTCGACTGGTCCGGTGACGTCTTTCCGCAGCTCATGAAGGAAGGCAAGCCGATCTACGGCTATGTCGCCGAGGGCTACTGGGAGGACGTCGGCACCCACGAGAGCTACGTCAAGGCGCAGGCCGACGTGCTCGAAGGCAAGGTGCAGGTCGAACTCGACGGTTTCGAGATCTCCCCGGGCGTCTGGGTCGCCGAAGGGGCCGAGGTCCATCCCGACGCCGTTCTCCGAGGGCCGCTGTACATCGGTGACTACGCGAAGGTCGAGGCCGGCGCCGAAATCCGAGAGCACAGCGTGATCGGCTCGAACGTCGTCGTCAAGACCGGCGCCTTCCTGCACAAGGCGGTCATCCACGACAACGTCTACATCGGCCCCCAGAGCAATCTGCGCGGCTGCGTCGTCGGCAAGAACACCGATGTCATGCGGGCCGCCCGCATCGAGGACGGCGCTGTCATCGGGGACGAATGCCTGGTCGGTGAAGAATCGATCGTGCAGGGGAACGTACGCGTCTATCCCTTCAAGACGATCGAGGCCGGCGCCTTCGTCAACACCTCCGTCATCTGGGAGTCCCGCGGTCAGGCCCACCTCTTCGGGGCGCGCGGGGTCTCCGGCATCCTCAACGTGGAGATCACGCCCGAGCTGGCCGTGCGGCTCGCGGGGGCGTACGCGACCACGCTGAAGAAGGGGTCCACGGTCACCACCGCGCGTGACCACTCCAGGGGTGCCCGCGCGCTGAAACGTGCGGTGATCTCGGCGCTGCAGGCCAGCGCCATCGACGTACGCGACCTGGAGAACGTACCGCTGCCGGTGGCACGGCAGCAGACGGCCAGAGGCAGCGCGGGCGGGATCATGCTGCGGACGTCGCCCGGTGTGCCGGACTCCGTCGACATCATGTTCTTCGACGAGCGGGGAGCGGATCTGTCGCAGGCGGGCCAGCGGAAGCTGGACCGGGTCTTCGCGCGGCAGGAGTACCGGCGGGCGTTCCCGGGCGAGATCGGGGACCTGTCCTTTCCGGCGAGCGTCTTCGACTCGTACACGGGCTCGCTGCTGCGGAACGTCGACACCTCCGGGATCGCGGAGGCGGGCCTCAAGGTGGTCGTCGACGCCTCCAACGGCAGTGCCGGGCTCGTCCTTCCCAGCCTGCTCGGCCGGCTGCAGGTCGATGCGCTGACGATCAACCCGGGGCTCGACGAGTCGCGGCCCACGGAGTCGATCGAGACGCGGCGGGCAGGGCTCGTACGGCTCGGGGAGATCGTGGCCTCGGCGCGGGCGGCGTTCGGTGTGCGGTTCGACCCGGTGGGCGAGCGGCTCTCGCTCGTCGACGAGCGGGGCCGGATCATCGAGGACGACCGCTCGCTGCTCGTCATGCTGGACCTGGTGGCCGCCGAACGGCGCTCGGGGCGGGTGGCGCTGCCCGTGACCACCACGAGGATCGCCGAGCAGGTCGCCGCCTATCACGGCACTCAGGTGGAGTGGACGACGACCTCGCCGGACGACCTCACCCGGGTCGGCCGCGAGGAGTCCACCATCTTCGGCGGTGACGGTCGCGGTGGCTTCATCATCCCCGAGTTCAGCAGCGTCTTCGACGGTGCGGCCGCCTTCGTACGGCTGATCGGTCTCGTCGCGCGGACGCAGCTCACGCTGAGCCAGATCGACGCCCGTATCCCGCGGGCCCATGTGCTCAAGCGGGATGTGGCGACGCCGTGGGCGGTCAAGGGCCTGGTGATGCGCAGGGTGGTGGAGGCGGCCGGTGACCGGTCCGTGGACACCACCGACGGGGTACGGGTGGTGGAGGCGGACGGGCGCTGGGTGATGGTGCTGCCCGACCCGGCCGAGGCCGTCACCCATCTGTGGGCGGAGGGCCCGGACGACACCTCGGCCCAGGCCCTGCTCGACGAGTGGTCGAGTGTGGTGGACAGCGCAGGTCACTGAAGCTCGGAGCCGATGAGCCGGGAGACGTCCTCGGGACGCCTCCCGGCTCATCGGTGGGGCCATTCGGCGGTAGCCCCGCCGACGTGCGACGATGTGCGACATGTCGCAGCAGCACCCCGTTCGGAGCACCGGAACACCGCCCGCGCGTCCGGACGCGTCCATGTCGCTGCTGAACAACGTGATGGACCACGCTCTCGACGACGGCTACGCGGAGGCGTCGGCCCGGCGGGCCGCGGAGGGCGGCGGGCTGCCGCGCACGCTGCGCGCCAAGCTCGGGCTCGCCGCCGGCCTCGTCCTCGCCGCTGCCGTGGTCACCGTGGGCGCGGCCGAGGCGCGGATCTCCGCGCCGGTCGTCGCCAAGGAGCGGCAGGAGCTCATCGACCGGATCGAGGCGGAGACGGCGGCGGCTGTCAGGCTGGAGCAGGACGTCGAGAAGATCCGCGCCGAGGTCGGGGAGCGGCAGCGCGAGGTGCTGGAGCAGCACGGCGGCGACCAGACCGAGCTCGTGGCGCTCCTCTCGGGAGCGACGCCCGTGCGCGGTCCGGGTGTGAAGCTCGTCGTCGACGACGCCAAGGACACCGAGCAGGGCGGCGGAGGTCCGCGCGAGAGCAGCGGGTTCTCCGACACCGGCCGGGTGCGCGACCGGGACATGCAGCGGATCGTCAACGGTCTGTGGGAGTCCGGCGCCGAGGCCGTGGCGATCAACGGTCAGCGACTGACCTCGCTCTCCGCGATCCGGGCGGCCGGCGACGCCATACTGGTCGACAACAAGCCGCTGGTGCCGCCGTACACGGTGCTCGCCGTGGGGGACGGCCGGCGGCTGAGCACCGCGTTCCAGGACAGCGCCGACGGACAGTACCTGCACGCGCTGCAGGAGAACTTCGGGATCCGCACCAGCATCTCGGCCGAGGCCGAGGTGCGTCTGCCGGCCGCGCCGAGCCTGATCGTACGTACAGCAGTGCCGAGGGGAGCCGGGGCGGCCAAGGCCACCGGACAGGCCACGGCCGACACAGGGAAGGGCACATCTTGATCGCCGTACTGGGCCTGATCGTGGGAGTGGTGGTCGGACTGTTCGTCCGGCCCGAGGTTCCGGCGGTGGTCGAGCCCTATCTTCCGATCGCCGTGGTCGCCGCCCTCGACGCGGTCTTCGGCGGGCTGCGGGCCATGCTCGACGGGATCTTCGTCGACAAGGTCTTCGTGGTCTCCTTCCTGTCGAACGTGGTGGTGGCGGCGCTGATCGTCTTCCTCGGCGACAAGCTGGGTGTGGGCGCGCAGTTGTCGACCGGCGTCGTCGTCGTGCTCGGCATCCGGATCTTCTCCAACGCGGCCGCCATCCGGCGGCACGTCTTCCGGGCGTGAGGCCGATGAGCGACGACGACACGCCTCGGAACGAGATGCCCGCGAACGAGATGCCCGCGAACGAGCCGCCGGTGAGCGGCGAGCCGGCCGTCGGTGAGAAGCAGGAGCTGACCGGACGGCAGCGGCTGGCCGCGGGGCTCTGGCCGCCGCGGGTGAGCAGGGCCCAACTCATCGTCGCCGTCCTGCTGTTCGTCCTCGGTCTCGGTCTCGCCATCCAGGTGCGCTCCACCAGCGACAACAGCGCGCTGCGCGGCGCCCGGCAGGAGGACCTGGTGCGGATCCTCGACGAGCTCGACGACCGCACGCAGCGCCTGGAGGACGAGAAGACCCGGCTCGGGACCCAGCGCTCGGAGCTGGAGACCAGCTCGGACCAGGCCGAAGAGGCGCGCAAGCAGACCCAGGAGAAGGAGCGGCAGCTCGGCATCCTGGCCGGAACGGTCGCGGCCGAGGGGCCCGGGATCACCCTGACGATCTCGGACGGCGCGGGCGCGGTCGAGTCCGACATGCTGCTCGACGCCATCCAGGAGCTCCGGGCGGCCGGTGCCGAGGCGATCCAGGTCAACGAGGTACGCGTGGTCGCGGACAGTTATTTCTCCGGCGGCGACGGTTCGATAGAGATCGATGGAACGAAGGTGACCGCTCCGTACGTCTTCAAGGTCATCGGCAAGCCCGAGGATCTCGAGCCCGCGCTCAACATCCCCGGCGGAGTCGTCCAGACCCTGGAGAAGGAGCAGGCCACGGCCTCCGTGGCCCGTTCCCAGAAGATCGTTGTGGACGCCTTGCGACCTGCGAAGCGGCCTGACTACGCTCAGTCGTCCTCGCAGTGACGCGGGGGCGCATGGCGGTCGCGCGACAAGGGCAAGACGTTGCGGGGGGTCGCCGCACCACAAGCGTGGTGCGTGGTGGAAACTGTCCGGAGGATACGGACGTTGTGAGGATGTCCGGGTCGGCAGGTGTGTTCATTCAGGGTTCGTCCTGCCCCACGGGCGGGTCTGTTTCGGTCAAGGGGAATCGCCCGTGAGTTTTTTTGCGAAGTTGTTCGGCAAGAGCGCACGCGAGGACGGCGGCAACGCCAAGCACCGCGCGCCGCGCCATGCCCAGAGCGAGGAGCAGGCCGGCGAGCGCCCGCTCTTCCGCGACGAGGTCGGTGACCGGGGCGGTGACATTCCGGGCGGACAGGGCGCGTCGTCTGTTGACCCTGCCGGTGCCGGCCGCATAGGTTTCGGAGAACCATCAACCTCAAGTGCGGGTGGAGGGTTCACTCCCGACCCGTATGCGACCCAAACCTCCGCGGGCCAGCCGCGGCAGGAGGATGCGTCCATGCCGGTGTGTACGAGGTGCGGTCACCGCAACACCGCGGACAGCCGTTTCTGCTCCCACTGCGGCACGCCGCTGCGGGGCGGGGCGCCTGTGGAGCGCGCGTCCGAGACGACGTCGACGATCTCCATCTCGGGTCTCGAGGCCTACGACGCGGAGGTCACCGGCCAGACCTCGCTTCCGTCCCTCTCTCCCGAGGCGCTGGCGGCGGTCGAGGCCCTGCCGGCCGGTTCGGCACTGCTCGTGGTGCGACGCGGTCCGAATTCGGGCAGCCGTTTCCTGCTGGACGGTGAGCTGACCACGGCCGGCCGTCACCCGCAGAGCGACATCTTCCTGGACGACTTCACCGTCTCCCGCCGTCATGTGGAGTTCCGCCGGGCGCAGGACGGCAGCTTCACCGTCGCCGATGTCGGCAGCCTCAACGGCACGTACGTCAACCGCGAGCCGATCGACTCGGTCGTCCTGTCCAACGGCGACGAGGTGCAGATCGGCAAGTACCGCCTGGTCTTCTACTCGAGCCAGCGGGGCGTGTAAACGCCCCGGAGAAGCCTTCAGGGAAGGTCCATGCTGCGATCACCGACGGGCGGTGCCGGACACGGCACCGCCACCGCGGGCGACCGGCTGGTCAGCATCGGTACGGTGCTGAGTCAGCTGCGCGACGAGTTTCCCGAAGTGACCATCTCCAAGATCCGTTTCCTGGAGGCCGAGGGGCTCGTCGAGCCCCGGCGTACGGCCTCCGGGTACCGGAAGTTCAGCCCGCAGGACGTGGAGCGGCTCGCTCAGATCCTGCGGATGCAGCGGGACCACTATCTTCCGCTGAAGGTCATCCGTGAGCATCTCGACGCCATGGCCAGGGGTGAGCAGGTCAAGCTGCCGGCCCCGGGTTCGCAGCGGGATCTGCTCGACGGTGCCTGGGATCCCGAGAGTGACCGTGCCACCGCCGCGCGGGTGGGCCGGGCGGAGCTGCTCGCCGCCGCGGAGGTGACCGAGGAGGAGCTCGCGGAGTGGGAGTCGTACGGGCTCCTGGCCCCGGGGGCCGAGGGCGGGTACGACCCCGAGGCGATCACCGTCGCCCGTCTGGTCGCGGATCTGGGGAGATTCGGTCTGGAACCGCGGCATCTGCGGGCGGTCAAAGCGGCCGCCGACCGGGAGGCGGGACTGGTCGAACAGATGGTCGCGCCGCTGCGCCGGCACCGTAATCCGCAGACCAGAGCCCATGCGGAGGCCACAGCCAAGGAGCTCGCCGGGCTCTCCGTACGGCTCCACGCGGCACTGGTCCAGACCGCGCTGGGACTCCGGGTGCAGTGAGCTGGAGGGGCCCCGACTACCCAAACCGGCCGAGCACGTCCTAGGGTTGCTGTGTGAACGAGCTCGACGTTGTGGGTGTCCGGGTGGAAATGCCCTCCAACCAACCGATCGTGCTCCTGCGTGAAGTGGGAGGCGATCGGTACCTCCCCATCTGGATCGGACCAGGTGAGGCGACCGCGATCGCCTTCGCCCAGCAGGGCATGGCCCCTGCCAGGCCGCTGACGCACGACCTCTTCAAGGACGTCCTTGAAGCCGTGGGTCAGGAGCTCACCGAGGTCCGCATCACGGATCTCCGTGACGGTGTCTTCTACGCGGAGCTGGTCTTCGCCAGTGGTGTCGAGGTGAGCGCCAGGCCGTCCGACGCGATAGCGCTGGCCCTGCGCACCGGGACGCCGATCTTCGGCAGTGACGGTGTCCTGGACGACGCCGGTATCGCCATTCCGGATGAGCAGGAGGACGAGGTGGAGAAGTTCCGCGAATTCCTCGACCAGATCTCTCCGGAGGACTTCGGTTCCAGCAGCCAGTGATTTCCAGCCGCCGGTGACCCGCTCTCCGAGGGTGCGTCAGCACATTCGAGTAGCCTTTCCCCGACGAGAGACACGGGAAACCACTCTCAGGGTGATTATCACTCGGCGTGCCGAGTGTGGCGATCGTTGACGCACCCCTAGTGACTGCCTACCTTCGTGTGGGCAGGTCAAGGACGGAGGGTCGGCGTGATGAGCAGCGGCGACGGTACGGCAGGGGGCTCCCTCGGGCGCGCGCCCGGGGAGAGCGGTCCGTATCCGCTTCACGGCAGTGTGGGCGACCTCGGGACGGACGCGGGTGCGGGCGAGGGCGCGGAAGCCGGTGCGGAGACGGTCGGATATCGCGGTCCGACGGCGTGCGCGGCGGCGGGGATCACCTACCGCCAATTGGACTACTGGGCGCGTACGGGACTCGTGGAGCCGAGCGTTCGGCCGGCGTACGGATCGGGGACGCAGCGGCTCTACAGCTTTCATGACGTCGTCGTCCTCAAGATCGTCAAGCGGTTCCTCGACACCGGGGTCGCGTTGCAGAACATCCGGGCGGCGGTGCAGCACCTGCGTGCCCGCGGCTTCCGTGATCTGGAGCGGATGACGCTGATGAGCGACGGGGCGACGGTCTACGAGTGCTCCTCGCCGGACGAGGTCGTCGACCTGCTCCAGGGCGGGCAGGGTGTCTTCGGCATCGCCGTTGGTGTGGTCTGGCGGGACGTCGAGGCGGCGCTCTCCCAGCTGCACGGCGAGCGCGTCGACACCGGAGAGACGCTGATCGGGCACAACCCGGGGGACGAGCTGGCGCGACGGCGGCGGGACCGGGCGGTCTGAGAGGCGCGGGGTTCGTGGCGCCGAGACGCGCGGGGTGGTGGCGTCGAGGGGTGCGGGGTGGTGGCGTCGAGGGGTGCGGGCGCGGCCGTACGGGTGTGCTGGTCGATTGTCAGTGGCGTAGGGCAGCATCGGAACTGTGAGAGCCGCGCCGACGATCCTGCATCTCGACATGGATGCCTTCTTCGCCGCCGCCGAGCAGGCGGCGAAGCCGAGTCTGCGCGGGAAGCCGGTGGTCGTCGGGGGGCTCGGGCCGCGCGGGGTCGTCGCCACCGCCTCGTACGAGGCGCGGCGCTTCGGGGTGCACTCCGCGATGCCGATGGGGCAGGCGCGGCGCCTCGCGCCGAACGCCGCCTACCTCGTGCCGCGCTTCGCGTTCTACCGGGCGATCAGCGAGCAGGTCATGGAGCTGCTGGGGCGTCTTTCGCCGCTGGTGGAGCCGCTGAGCCTGGACGAGGCGTTCGTGGACCTGGAGGCCGGGGGAGCGGCCGACGACAGCGCGAGCGCGCGGGCGACCGGCGAGCGGCTGCGCAGGGACATCCTGGCCACGACGGGGCTTAGCGGGTCGGTGGGGCTCGCGGGGTCCAAGATGATCGCGAAGATCGCCTCGGAGGAGGCCAAGCCGGACGGGCTCGTGCTCATAGAGCCCGGGACGGAGCGTGAGCTGCTCGGGCCGAAGTCGGTGCGCATCCTGCCGGGGGTCGGGCCGGCGACGGGGGAGCATCTGCGACGAGCCGGGATGACCACGGTGTCGGACCTCGCGGAGGCGGGCGAGGACGAGCTCGTACGGCTGCTTGGGCGGTCGCACGGGGCCTCGCTGTACCGGATGGCCCAGGGGTACGACGACAGACCCGTGGTGGCCGAGAGGGACGCGAAGTCGGTCTCGGTGGAGGACACCTTCGACGTGGATCTGCACGACCGGGTGCGGATCCGCACGGAGGTCGAGCGCCTGGCCGAACGGTGTGTGCGGAGGCTGCGGGGGTCCGGGCACTCGGGGCGGACGATCGTGCTGAAGGTGCGGCGGTTCGACTTCTCGACGCTCACCCGCTCGGAGACGCTCCGGGGGCCGACGGACGATCCCGTGGTGGTCCGGGAGGCCGCGGCGCGGCTGCTGGAGGCGGTGGACACGACGGGCGGAGTGAGGCTGCTGGGGGTGGGGGTGAGCGGCCTCGCGGACTACACGCAGGAGGACCTCTTCGCGCAGGCGGCGGAGCCGTCCGGGGGCGTGGAGGTGGAGGCACCCGAGCCGGAGGCACCCGAGCCGGAGGCGCCCGTCGAGCGGCGGTGGGCGCCGGGACACGACGTACGGCATGTCGTGTACGGCGCCGGGTGGGTGCAGGGGAGCGGGGTGGGGCGGGTCACCGTGCGTTTCGAGGAGCCGGGGTCGGCGCCGGGCCGGGTGCGGACGTTTCTCGTGGACGACCCGGAGCTGGAGGCGGCGGAGCCGCTGCCGTTGGTGGGGCGTGCGGACGGTGCGGCGGCGGTCGCCTAGCGGGCGTGCGCCCAGCTCCGACGTCGGCCGTGCCCGTGCGCAGCCGTCGACGGCCGGACACGACCTAGGACTCCTCCTGGCCCGCCAGGCGGCCGAAGTCGTGGTCCGGCGGAGGGGGCGGCGGGAGGGCGATGTCGTAGTGGCGATAGAGCTGGAGTTCCTGCTCCGGGGAGAGGTGGCGGCCCACGCCGAAGTCCGGGGCGTCCTTGATCAGGGAGCGTTCGTACGGGACGTGGAGGGCGTCGTCGATCAGTTCGCTCGGCTCCAGGGGGACGAAGGCGTCCCGGCTGAACAGGCCCGTGCGGACCGCGGCCCATTCCGGTACGCCGGTCGCGTCGTCCAGGTACACCTCGTCCACGGTGCCGATCTTGTTTCCATCGCGGTCATATGCCTTGCGGCCGATCAGGCTGCGCGGATCGACGTCGGTCTGCACGGTCCCTCCAACAGGTCGCAACTCGTGTTCAAGACTACGAAAGTGCACATCTGGGATGTCGGCCACTTGAGCGATGGCAGCGGGAACCGCGCTGGTAGGCTGGTTGTGGCTGTCGACCCCGTGCGGGAGAGTCCTCCGAAGAAACCTTTCGGAGGCGCCGAAGGAGCAAATCCTCCCCGGAATCTCTCAGGCCCCCGTACCGCACGGACGAGGTCACTCTGGAAAGCAGGGCGGGCGCTGTGACGGCATCCGCTCTCACCGACGGTGAAAGCCGGCGTGCCCTTCGGTGTGCGCCGGTGAAGCTCTCAGGTTGAGATGACAGAGGGGGAGGCCGTCCGGGCACCCACGCCGTGGTGCCCCTCGCAGGTCGTGACGACCAGGAGGCCTCCGTACATGACCGCCAACCGCACTCCGCTCTCCGAACTCGAACAGGGCATCCCGTTCGAGCAGCGGCACATCGGGCCCGACGCCGAAGCACGGGCCAAGATGCTCGCGCAGGTCGGCTACGGCTCCCTCGACGAGCTCACGGCCGCCGCCGTGCCGGACGTGATCAAGAACGCCGAGGCGCTGGGTCTGCCCGGCGCCCGCACCGAGGCCGAGGTCCTCGCCGAGCTGCGCACGCTCGCCGACCGCAACCAGGTCCTCGCCCCCATGATCGGCCTCGGCTACTACGGCACCTTCACGCCGCCGGTCATCCTCCGCAACGTGATGGAGAACCCCGCCTGGTACACGGCGTACACGCCCTACCAGCCGGAGATCTCGCAGGGCCGTCTGGAGGCGCTGCTCAACTTCCAGACCATGGTCGCCGACCTCACCGGTCTGCCCACCTCCGGCGCCTCGCTCCTCGACGAGGGCACCGCGGCCGCCGAGGCCATGGCGCTCTCCCGCCGGGTCGGCAAGGTCAAGAACGGTGTCTACCTCGTCGACGCCGACGCCCTGCCCCAGACCATCGCCGTGATCGAGACCCGCGCCGAGCCGACTGGTGTCGAGGTCGTCGTCGCGGACCTGAGCGACGGCATTCCGGCCGAGGTCGCCGAGCGCGGCGTCTTCGGCGTGCTGCTCCAGTACCCGGGTGCCTCCGGCGCCGTCCGGGACATCAAGCCGGTCATCGACGCCGCCCACGAGCTCGGCGCGATCGTCACCGTCGCCGCCGACCTGCTCGCGCTGACCCTGCTCACCTCGCCCGGTGAGCTCGGCGCCGACATCGCCGTCGGCACCACCCAGCGGTTCGGCGTTCCGATGGGCTTCGGCGGACCGCACGCCGGCTACATGGCCGTCCAGGGCAAGCACGCCCGCTCGCTGCCCGGCCGCCTGGTCGGCGTCTCGGTCGACGCCGACGGGAACCGGGCCTACCGCCTGGCGCTGCAGACCCGCGAGCAGCACATCCGCCGGGAGAAGGCCACCAGCAACATCTGTACCGCTCAGGTGCTGCTCGCGGTCATGGCCGGCATGTACGCCGTCTACCACGGCCCCGACGGTCTGAAGCAGATCGCCGAGCGCGTCCACCGCTACGCCACCGTCCTCGCCGCGGGACTCACCGCCGGCGGTGTCGAGGTCGTGCACGGTTCGTACTTCGACACCCTCACCGTCCGGGTGCCGGGCAAGGCCGCCGAGGTCGTCGCCGCCGCCCGTGAGGCCGGGGTGAACCTGTACCTCGTCGACGCCGACCACGTGTCGGTCTCCTGCGACGAGACCACTGGGCGTGCCCAGCTCGGCGCCGTCTGGAGCGCCTTCGGGGTAGACGCCGACATCGAGGCCCTGGACGCCGCCACCGAGGACGCGCTGCCCGCCGCGCTGCTGCGCTCCGACGCGTACCTGACCCACCCGGTCTTCCACGCACACCGCTCCGAGACGTCGATGCTGCGCTACCTGCGCAAGCTCGCCGACCGCGACTACGCGCTGGACCGCGGCATGATCCCGCTCGGCTCCTGCACGATGAAGCTGAACGCGACGACCGAGATGGAGCCGGTGACCTGGCCCGAGTTCGGCCAGATGCACCCCTTCGCCCCGGCCGACCAGGCGCAGGGCTACCTGACGCTCATCACGGAGCTCGAGGAGCGCCTCGCCGAGGTCACCGGCTACGACAAGGTGTCGATCCAGCCCAACGCCGGTTCGCAGGGTGAGCTGGCCGGTCTGCTCGCCGTCCGCGCGTACCACCGCGCCAACGGCGACCTGCAGCGCACGGTCTGCCTCATCCCGTCCTCCGCGCACGGCACCAACGCCGCGAGCGCCGTGATGGCCGGCATGAAGGTCGTCGTCGTCAAGACCGCCGACGACGGCGAGGTCGACGTCGCGGACCTGCGCGCCAAGATCGAGCAGTACCGCGACGAGCTGTCCGTGCTGATGATCACCTACCCGTCCACGCACGGTGTGTTCGAGGAGCACGTCGCCGATATCTGCGCCGAGGTCCACGAGGCCGGCGGCCAGGTGTACGTCGACGGCGCCAACCTCAACGCGCTGGTGGGTCTCGCCAAGCCGGGCAAGTTCGGCGGCGACGTGTCCCACCTGAACCTGCACAAGACCTTCTGCATCCCGCACGGCGGCGGCGGTCCCGGTGTCGGGCCGGTCGGCGTCCGCGCCCACCTCGCCCCGTACCTGCCGAACCACCCGCTCCAGCCCACCGCGGGCCCGGAGACCGGCGTCGGCCCGATCTCGGCGGCGCCGTGGGGCTCCGCCGGCATCCTGCCGATCTCGTGGTCGTACGTGCGTCTCATGGGTGGCGAGGGCCTCAAGCGCGCGACGCAGGTCGCCGTGCTCGCCGCGAACTACATCGCCAAGCGCCTGGAGCCGCACTACCCGGTGCTCTACACCGGCCCGGCCGGTCTGGTCGCCCACGAGTGCATCGTCGACCTGCGCCCGCTGTCCAAGGCGACCGGCGTCAGCGTCGACGACATCGCCAAGCGTCTGATCGACTACGGCTTCCACGCGCCGACGATGTCGTTCCCGGTGGCCGGCACGCTGATGATCGAGCCGACCGAGTCCGAGGACCTGTCCGAGCTGGACCGCTTCTGCGACACGATGATCGCGATCCGCGCCGAGATCGAGAAGGTCGCGTCGGGTGAGTGGCCCGCCGAGGACAACCCGCTCCGCAACGCGCCGCACACCGCGGCCGCGCTGGGCGGGGAGTGGAACCACGCGTACACCCGTGACGAGGCCGTCTTCCCGGCCGGTGTGTCGGCGGCCGACAAGTACTGGCCGCCGGTCCGCCGGATCGACGGAGCCTTCGGTGACCGCAACCTGGTCTGCTCCTGCCCGCCGCTGGACGAGTATGACAACTGATGGCTGATACGACGGCTGAAGCGTGAACCGCGCATGAGTCAGGGCCGGTTCGGAGGTCTCCTCCGGGCCGGCCCTTTGTCGTATGCCTCGTACGTGGTCGGTGCGTGTGCGCTCCGACGCCGCCGGCCGCCTCAGGCGGCGGTCGTGACGCGTCCCGCCGTCAGCGGGCGGTGCGGAGCGATGATCTGCCCGTCCGGCAGCAGTTCACCGGTGTCCTCGAAGAGCAGGACCCCGTTGCACAGCAGGCTCCAGCCCTGCTCGGGGTGGTGTGCCATCAGGCGGGCCGCCTCCCGGTCGGCGGAGTCGGCGGTGGGACAGGCTGGCTGGTGCTGGCACATGGGTGGGTTCTTTCGCTGCGTCGTGGTGAGTGTCGTCCTGCGGCTCGTGCTCATGGCCGCCCCCCGTTGTCGGTTCGGTTGGTCCAGTGTTCCCCCACGGACGTCGATCCGCAGGTATTTCGCGGCAGCTCTTCCTACTGCATGAAGACGTATCACCCGCGCGGGCGGTTCAACTCAACTGGGCGGTCTCTTCGGGTGGTTCGGGGTAGCCCCAGTGGGCTAGTCCGTACGGGTCGGGGTGTTCGACGCGCGCGTTCGGACGGAAGCGCGCCCCGCGGCCCGGTCGGCCGCGGGGCGGGAGGCGTGCGCGCGCCCGGGTGGGACGGATCAGGCCGGTGCCGGGGAGCCCAGCAGGGGCGGGGACGTGACGCGCAGGGTCAGGACGGGCAGGAGGTCCGCGACGCGGTGCGGGCGGTGGGCGGCGATGCCCGGCGGCGCGGGGGCGAGCGGGACGAGCAGGTCGGCCGGGTCCAGGCTGGCCGAGGCGCCGTCCGCCTCCGTGTCGCCGTGGAGCCAGAGCGTAAGCATGTACAGCTCCGGTACGGAGAGCAGGCGCGGCTGGTAGAGGGTGGGCAGCGCCTCCGCCTGGAGCAGGGCTCGCTCCGTGGCGGTGATGTAGGGACCCTCGAAGAAGTGCGAGAAGGACCAGCCGTCGGGGGTGAGCATCGTGTCGGCGGCGGCGACGGTCCGGTCGGTGCTCCGGATGAGGAAGCGCCAGCCGGCGAGCCGCGTGCGCGGTGCCTGCCCCGGCGGCACGACCTGGTCCCGTACGTCGAGGACGTGGACGGGCAGGGGCAGCTCGGGGCTCAGCGGCCCCTGGGCTGCCCTGAGGGCGGGAGTTCGCGCCTCGCGGACGGCGGTGGGGGAACCGAGGGCCGCGAGAACACTGCGCAGGGCCGGCGCAGGGGCCGGGGTGGGTCGGAGCATGATGGGTCGCCTCTCACTCAGGAGACACGGTGACGCGTGGGCAGGTACGACGGCGCTGTCAGCTGCCGGGCCGGAGGGGCCGAGAGGCCATGGCCGGGCGCCAACACTCTGCCTCGTTCGCGGAGTTTATACGAGACGTGTTCACGCATTGTTTCCGCTAGCTGTCGCAGATATTGCGGGCAAGGCCTCATCCGGCCTTATTTACGGGGTGATTCGGTGGCTTCCGGGCGGGTGCGCCTCGTCTGCCTGCGGCGTCGTCGCGGATGCGGACGGCCGAATAGCGATCCCACCCTTCCGGCAATTATGGCTCTGGAATATGTCCTTTGCCAGGTGCCGCTGGGATGTGCCGAGCGGGTGCTTCCACCAGCCTATCGCCCGTCGGGGTCGCACCGCAGGCGTTATGGATCAATCCGCTGGGCATCATGGTCCGTACGCGCGCGGCCGTCGCCGCCGTCGACGATCGGGGAGGGACGCTTCGATGGGCGAGAAGGTCGTGGCAGAGGGGTTCGGCCTGTCCGATCGCCAGCGATACCGGAGGAAGCTCCAGCAGTGTCTCGCGGGGCTCGCGAGGCTCTTGGCGGACAAGAGGTTCGACCGGCCGCGGAATCTCATGGGGCTGGAGATCGAACTCAATCTCGCCGGGGCCGACGGCATGCCCCGGATGGTGAATGGGGAGGTCCTCGAGCGGATCGCGAGTACGGATTTCCAGACGGAACTCGGAATGTTCAATCTCGAAGTGAACATCGCTCCGCACCGCCTCGGCGGCCGGGTTTTCGACCGGCTCGCGGAGGAGCTCAGGACCGGTCTGGGATATGCCGACCGCAAGGCCCGCGAAGTCGACGCGGGGGTGGTCATGATCGGAATTCTTCCCACACTCGCACAGCGGGATCTCGTCTTCGAGAATCTCTCCGCCGTCGACCGCTACACCCTTCTCAACGACCAGATCGTCGCCGCCCGGGGCGAGGACTTCCAACTCGACATCCAGGGCGTGGAGCGGCTGACGTGCACGTCGACGTCGATCGTGCCCGAGGCGGCGTGCACCTCCGTGCAGCTGCACCTCCAGGTCACGCCCGGCCGCTTCGCCGCGGTGTGGAACGCCGCGCAGGCCGTGGCGGCGGTCCAGATAGCCGTCGGCGCCAACTCGCCGTTCCTCTTCGGTCACGAGCTGTGGCGGGAGTCGCGGCCGCCGCTCTTCCAGCAGGCCACGGACACCAGGCCGCCCGAGCTCCAGGCGCAGGGGGTACGGCCCCGGACCTGGTTCGGGGAGCGGTGGGTGGACTCCGCGTACGACCTGTTCGAGGAGAACCTGCGGTACTTCCCGCCGCTGCTGCCGATCTGCGACGAGGAGGACCCGCTCCTCGTCCTCGACCGGGGCGGGGTGCCGCGGCTGCAGGAACTCGTCCTGCACAACGGCACGGTCTACCGCTGGAACCGCCCGGTGTACGGGTGGGTGGACGGGGTCCCGCACCTGCGGGTGGAGAACCGGGTGCTGCCGGCCGGGCCGACCGTCACCGACGTCGTCGCCAACGCGGCCTTCTACTACGGGCTCGTCAGGGCGCTCGCGGAGGAAGCGCGCCCGGTGTGGAAGCGGCTGCCGTTCGAGGACGCCGCCGCGAACTTCGAGGCGGCCTGCCGCCACGGGATCGAGTCGGAGCTGCGCTGGCCGCGCTCCGGCCGGTCGGGCGGGGTGGCGAGCGTCCCCGCTGTACGTCTCGTCCTCGACGAGCTGCTGCCGCTGGCCGCGTCCGGGCTCGACGCCTGGCACGTCGAGCCCGCCGACCGGGACTTCTATCTCGGCGTGATCGAGGAGCGCTGCCGGGCGCGGGTGAACGGCGCGTCCTGGCAGGCCGACACCTTCCACAAGGCGCTGGAGGCCGGCCTCGACCGTGAGGGGGCCCTGGCGGCGACGACCCGCCGGTACGCGGAGCTGATGCACGCGGGGGAGCCGGTGCACACCTGGCCGGTCGGGATCGACTGAGCCGGGGCACGCACCTGGGCAGGGGGGCGTTCGGCGACGGAATGGCGTCCGCACCGGCTCGTCGCGCATGATCTCCGTACCCGGAAAGCGATGGGGAAGTGGAGACAGGTGTGGTGTCGGATCAACGAGTGGTCGCCGGTTCTCTTCCCCCCGAGGGCATGCCGCGCAGGACCCTTCGCTCCGAGACGGTGCTCGTGCTCGCGCTCTCGCTCGGTGCGAGCGCTGTCTCGGCGCTCATCAGCTTCGTCGGCTCGCTGACCAAGCCGGGTGGCCTCAAGGACCAGGCGGCGACGCTGAACAGCTCGTACGCGCCCGGCCGGCCGTGGCTCGACCTCGCCTGGCAGCTCTTCGGGATCGCCTCAGCACTGGTCCCCGTCGTGCTCGTCGCGCATCTGCTGCTGCGTGAGGGGGCGGGGCTCCGGGCCATCGGCTTCGACCGGTCCAGGCCGTGGCCGGATCTCGGGCGCGGGGCGCTGATCGCGGCCGGGATCGGCAGCGCCGGCCTCGCCTTCTACCTGGCGGCGCGAGCTGCGGGCTTCAACCTGACGGTGGTGCCCGAGGCGCTGCCGGACGTGTGGTGGAAATACCCCGTCCTGATCCTGTCGGCGGTGCAGAACTCCGTACTGGAGGAGGTCATCGTCGTCGGCTATCTGCTGCGCAGGCTGGGGCAGTTGGGGTGGACGCCGATGGCCGCCCTGGTGGCGAGTTCGGTGTTGCGAGGCTCGTACCACCTGTACCAGGGGATCGGCGGCTTCATCGGGAACGTCGTCATGGGCGTCGTCTTCGTATGGCTCTACCGACGGTGGGGGCGGGTGGGGCCGCTGGTGGTGGCGCACGCGCTGCTCGACATCGTGGCCTTCGTCGGATACGGGCTGCTGGCCGGGAAGGTCGACTGGCTGCCCACCGCGTAGACGAGGAGCGGGGCGGGAGCGGGAAGGTAAGGGAAGGGAAGGGGCGTACGGCGGCGGCCGTACGCCCCTTCGTCGTAGGGGGCGGAGGCGGGACGGGCCGGGTCAGGCGTGCAGCTCGCCGTCGATGACCATGACCGCGTGGCCGGTCAGCAGGGTGCGGTCGCCGCGCAGGCTGGTGCGCACGATGCCGGTGCGGGCGCCGCCCTGGAAGCCGGTGAGTTCGTCGCGGCCGAGGCGCGCCGACCAGAACGGGGCGAGCGCGGTGTGCGCGCTGCCGGTGACCGGGTCCTCGTCGATGCCGACGCGCGGGAAGAAGCAGCGGGAGACGAAGTCGTAGCCGCGCTCGGGCCGTTCGGCGGCGGCGGTGGCGATGACGCCCCGCTCCGAGAGGTGCGCGAGGGCGGCGAAGTCCGGCGCGAGAGAGCGGACGGCGGCCTCGTCGCGGAGCTCCACGACGAGATCGCCGATGTGGGGCGCGGTGTCGTGGACGGAGACGGCCTCCGTGCCCAGCGCCTTGGTCAGGCCGTCCGGGGCCGTGACGGGCGTCAGCGACGAGGTCGGGAAATCCATGGTGATGGTGGAGTCCTCCTCGGCCGTGGCGCTGAGGATGCCGCAGCGGGCGGCGAACCGGACCGTCCCGGTCGCGAGCCCGGTGGTGTGCAGGACGTGCGCGGTGGCGAGCGTGGCGTGGCCGCACATGTCGACCTCGGTGGTCGGGGTGAACCAGCGCAGGGCCCAGTCGGCCTCGCCGCCGGCCGGGAGGGGGTGGGCGAAGGCGGTCTCGGAGAGGTTGACCTCGGCGGCCACCTTCTGGAGCCAGTGGTCGTCCGGGAAGGAGTCGAGGAGGAGGACCCCTGCCGGGTTGCCGGAGAAGGGGCGGTCGGTGAACGCGTCGACGATTCGGATCCGCATGTCAGGGACCGTACCGGCGCCGTAAAGCCGCAGGCCAAGGCCAATCCGGAGTGAGTGGACCGGTCCGGGTCGGTCGTCGGGTTAGCAGGAGGGCTGGCAGAAGGGTTGGCAAACGAACACTTCCGATATATCGTTGAGGCATCGCGACAGTTCGATGATGTACCCGATGGAAGGAGCGTTGCGATGCGTTCACATGGACACGAACACGGACATGGAGACTGCGGACCCGGCCCTCGCGGCCGGGGGGACTTCGGTCGCGGCGCGTTCGGCCGCGGGGAGTTCGACCGTGGTGACTTCGAGCGACGGCGCGCCGCCTTCGGCCCCTTCGGGCCGGGCTTCGGCGGCGGACCGTTCGGCGGAGGCCCCTTCGGGGGCGGGCGGGGCCGCGGCGGAGGCAGGGCGCGGCGCGGAGACGTGCGCGCCTCGATCCTCGCGCTGCTGAAGGATCGCCCGATGCACGGCTACGAGATGATCCGGGAGATCGGCGAGCGCAGCGGCGGGGCGTGGAAGCCCAGCCCCGGCTCCGTCTACCCGACCCTCCAGCTCCTCGAGGACGAGGGCCTCATCGCCAGTGAGACCGAGGGCGGCAAGAAGCTGTTCACGCTCACCGACGCCGGCCGCGCCGAGGCCGAGTCGGGGCCCGAGGCGCCCTGGGAGGACGCCGGGCGCGGTGTCGACTGGGAGGCGCTGAACGAGATCCGGCAGGCCGGCTTCGGTCTGATGGAGGCGTTCGGGCAGGTCTGGAAGACCGGCAGCGCCGAACAGCGGCAGAAGGCGGTCGAGGTCATCAACGACGCCCGTAAGAAGCTGTACCTGATCCTGGCCGACGAGCACTGAGAGGCCGGACCGGACCAGTCCGGACCGGACCGGTCCGGCGAGAGGGGCCCCGCGGCGATGCGCCGCGGGGCCCCTTCTCGCGCTCGGTGGGGGGTCGGGTTCGTGTGTGTGGGGGTCAGGTCACCAGGCCGGCCAGTTTGCGCAGCGACTCGTTCAGTGCCGCGGTGGCGGAGTCCTTCAGCTTGCCCGCCATCAGCGAGACGGCCGCGCCCGTGAACTCCCCGTCGATCCGGACGGTGGTGGCCTCCCCGTCGGCCGCGAGCGAGTAGCGCGTGCCGACGTTGACGCCCATCGGGCCCTTGCCGCGGATCGCCAGTACGCGGGCCGTCTCCAGCTCCTCGACCGTCCACGTCACCTCGGCGGGGAACCCCATCAGCTTCATGTTCTCGGCGAAGGTGGCGCCCGTCTCCAGCGTGGTGGGGCCGCCGTTCGGGAAGTTCGTGTGGGTGGCGTTCCACTCGCCGTACGAGGTGAAGTCCGTCAGCTGGGCCCAGACCTTCTCGGCCGGCGCGTCGATCCGTGCCTCGGCACTGACTTCGGCCATGCGACCACCCCTTCACGCGTTCACGTGTCGTCGTTGGGATCCGGTGTCGCGGAACGTAGCCGGGCGGCCGTGAACATTCAATACTGATGAACCGTCAGTTCTTCTATGTCGCCGATCCACCACATCTGCGCCGCGTCGAACCAGTCGGAGGCCCGAGGGCCCCCGGTCTCCTCATGGCAGTGGAACGCGGCCCAGAAGAGGTCGGCCGGCAGCGCTTCCCGCGGCGCGTACACGCGGTAGACGTACTGCCGCCCGTCGAGTGCGAGCAGCGCGACCATCCAGAACATACCCGGAGGACGAAACGGGAGGGGGTCGTGGTTGCGTGCGGGGCGTAGAGCAAGGCGGCGCGCGCCCCCGAGGCCGAAGTCTCTCGATCTCCTCCGCAAGGAGGAGGAACCGCACGTCCATGCCCAACTCCGGTGGGATGCGCACATGCTTCTCCACGGGGATGTTCCGGCCGGCCCGGCCTGATGAGGTGGGAGGGTGCAAAGTCCCGTCCCTCGTCCCGCCTCCCGCCCCGTTCCTCATGTGCCGCGGCGGACCGCCGCCGTCGGGCGCGCGGACGTCGAGCCGGGCCCGACCGCCGCGCTCGCCACCACCGCCAGCGGCGCCAGCGGCGCTGCCATCGCCACCGGCGCTGCCACGGTCGCGCTCGCCACGGTGGTAGCCGGTGCGCGCCGCAGGGCGCTGCGCGACGGGGACCGGCAGATCGACACCGCCCACCTGCTGCACTCCCTCGTCGAGTCCGACCCGGAGGTCGGCCCCGCCTTCGAGGGCCGGACACAGCTCGCCCGCGTGCTCGGCTACCTCGTCCAGCGCTCCATCGGATACGGGTTGCGGTGGCAGCGTTCGGTCGAGGACTCCGGCGCCCGCCGCGTCGGCCGGGAGGGGGAGGCGGCGGCGGAGGTGTCGCAGTGGGCCGTGGCCGTGGCCGGATGGTCCCCCTCGGCCGCGGCGGCGATGGCCCGCGCCCGGGAGCGGGCCGCGCCGCGCGTCGATCCGCGCGTCCGCGGCCTCGATCTGCTCGCCGCCCTCACCGCCGACCCGGACTGCCGCGCCGTCGAGGTGCTGCGCCGCGCGGGCGTCGATCCGCGCGTCCTGGCCGACCGGATCGAAGAGCTGTCTCAACAGGTGTAACGGGGGTTACGCACCTGACGGCGTCCTGTCATCATGTCCGGATGCACGCGTCTCAGGGGAGAAGCGCCGGCCTGGGACTAGCCCTGGCCTCGGCCTTCGCATTCGGTGGTTCAGGTGTGGCGGCCAAGCCGCTCATCGAGGCGGGCCTCGACCCGCTCCATGTGGTGTGGCTCCGGGTGGCCGGAGCCGCCCTCGTCATGCTGCCCGTGGCCTGGCGCCACCGGGACCTGCTGCGGCGCAGGCCCGCACTCCTCGCCGGCTTCGGACTGCTCGCCGTCGCGGGCGTCCAGGCCTGCTACTTCGCCTCGATCTCCCGGATCCCGGTCGGCGTCGCCCTGCTCATCGAGTACCTTGCCCCGGCCCTCGTCCTCGGCTGGGTCCGCTTCGTCCAGCGTCGGCCCGTGACGCGCGCCGCCGCGCTCGGTGTCGTCCTCGCCGTCGGCGGACTCGCCTGCGTCGTGCAGGTGTGGTCGGGACTGAGCTTCGATCTGATCGGGCTGCTGCTCGCGCTGGGCGCCGCCTGCTGCCAGGTCGGCTACTTCGTCCTCTCCGACCACGGCGGGGACGAGTCCGACCCGGCCGACCCGATGGGCGTCATCGCGTACGGACTTCTCATCGGCGCCCTCGTCCTCACCGTCGTCGCCCGGCCGTGGGGGATGGACTTCTCGGTGCTCGCCGGCGACGCGGACATGGACGGTACGGGCGTCCCCGCCTGGCTGCTGCTGGGCTGGATCGTGCTGATCGCCACCGTCCTCGCCTACGTCACCGGAATCGTCTCGGTGCGGCGGCTGTCGCCGCAGGTGGCCGGTGTCGTGGCCTGCCTCGAGGCGGTGATCGCCACCGTGCTGGCGTGGGTGCTGCTCGGGGAGCACCTGGCGGCCCCGCAGATCCTCGGTGGCGCCGTCGTCCTGATCGGCGCGTTCATCGCCCAGTCGTCGACGCCGAAGGCGGCGGTGGCGGAGCCGGTGGCCGGGTCCCTGGCGGGCGCCGGGCCGGGTGAGTCCGTATCCGAGTTGTCCGGAGACCGGACCGCCCCCTAAGGTGACGATCATGCATTCGACCGTACTTCCGCCTCCCGCCGCCTAGCGCGGGCGGCCACTCTCCCTGACGAAGACCGGGCTCGGGCAGTCCCCGAGCGGTTCGTCGCTGCCCGCGTGCGGAGTCGAGCGACCACATCACCCCGTCTTCACACGGAGAAGCACGTGTCGAATTCCTCCTCCGCGTCCGCGGCAGCCATGCCTGCCGTCGGGCGGAGCCTCCTCTATCTGATCGTCGCCGGAGTCGCCTGGGGCACGGCCGGTGCCGCCGCCTCGCTGATGTTCCGGGTCAGCGACATGGGCCCGCTGGCGCTGTCCTTCTGGCGCTGCGTCGGTGGCCTGGTGCTGCTGCTCGGGGCGCTCGCGCTACGGCCCCGCCGGGTCGTGGCGGCCCTGGAACCGCGTCGGCGGCGGCTCGTCCGCATCCTCGGGACGGGTATCGGGCTGACCCTCTTCCAGAGCGCCTACTTCGCCGCCGTCCAGGCGACGGGTCTCGCGGTCGCGACCGTCGTCACCCTGGGCGCCGGGCCTGTCCTGATCGCGCTCGGCGCCCGGCTCACCATGGGCGAACGGCTCGGGCGCGGCGGTGCGGCCGCCGTCGTCGGCGCGCTCGCCGGACTCGCCGTCCTCGTCCTGGGCGGGGAGTCGGGCGAGGTCCGCCCGCTGGGCGTGTTCCTCGCGGTGGTGTCGGCGGCGGGGTACGCGGCGATCACGCTGCTCACCCGGTGGCTGGGGCGCGACGGCGGGGCGTCCGACGCCCTGTCGACGACGACGTGGGCCTTCGCGATCGGCTCCGTCGGGCTGCTGCCGATGGCGGCCCTGGAGGGGCTTCTCCCGCACACGGCGGAGCCGGTGCGGGTCGTCGGCCTGCTGATCTACGTGGCGGCGGTGCCGACGGCGCTCGCGTACGCGCTGTACTTCGCGGGCGCGGCCGTGGTCCGCGCGGCGACCGTCTCCGTGATCATGCTCTTGGAGCCGGTGAGCGCGGCGGTCATCGCCGTCACGCTCCTCGGCGAGCAGCTCACCGGCGCCACGGTGGCCGGCACGCTGCTGCTCCTGGCTGCGGTGTCCGGACTCGCCACGGCGGAGGCCCGCGGCGCGGCGGAGCGCCGCAGGGAGGCGGTCGTGGCGGTGTAGCGGGCGGCCGTCCGGCCCCGCGGCGCGACTGCGGGGCCGGGCTGCGGGGCCGGCTGCTGGGCCCGGCTGTGGGCCGGACGCGGCTGCGGGGCCGGGGCGGGGCTGCGGGCCGCGCCCTCAGATGGCGGCGAGGTAGTCGGGCAGGGCGACGGACGGGTCCAGGTCGTCGGCCGGGATCGGTGTGCCGTAGCCCTTGCGTACGGGGACGACACCGGTCCAGTGGGGCAGCGCCGTGTCCTCCGGGTCGTCGTTGGGGCCGCCGGTGCGGACCTTCGCCGAGACCTCCTCCAGGTCCAGGCGCAGCACGGCGGTGGCGGCGAGCTCCTTGGCGTTGGCCGGGCGGGAGTCAGCGGACCGGCCCCGGACGACCTGGTCCACCAGGGCGTCCAGGGCCGTGCGCCGTTCCTCGGGGTCGGTGACCTGGTGGGCGGTCCCATGGACCACCACCGAGCGGTAGTTGATCGAGTGGTGGAAAGCCGAGCGGGCGAGGACGAGGCCGTCGACATGGGTCACGGCTCGCGGCGGCGGCGGGCCCGGCGCCGGCACGGAGTTACGGCTGAGGGGTGAGAGCGGCGGCCGGGGGCTGCTCCCCGGAGCCCTCGGCGCGCTGCGCACCGCCCACCCCGAACCGCGGGTGAAGACCGTCGAGCTGGAGCCGGAGCAGGGCCTCGGGCGGGGAACGGCCCTGGAAGGGATCGCCGGCCGGACACCCGGTCCGGTGGCCCGGTGACGCCCTGACCCGGTGG
This sequence comes from Streptomyces sp. NPDC015346, assembly GCF_043078785.1. Classification (NCBI taxonomy): domain Bacteria; kingdom Bacillati; phylum Actinomycetota; class Actinomycetes; order Kitasatosporales; family Streptomycetaceae; genus Streptomyces; species Streptomyces sp. NPDC015346. The sequence continues at coordinate 24,495 of NZ_JBIBTW010000003.1, forward strand.
GGGCGCGGGGCGGACGGCGCTCAGCCGCCCGGCGTCCCCAGCTTGCGGAAGTCCCAGGAGACGACGGCGTCCGGGGTCAGCCGCAGCCAGGCGTGCCTGCCGTCGTGCGGCATCGTGTCCAGGCCGAAGTTCTTCGCGGCGAAGAGCCGCTCGGGGGCGTCGAGTTCGGGGCAGGGCTCGCCCGTGCGCGGGGCCTCGCCGACGAAGACGGCGGTCCCCGACAACTCGACGCCGCGCAGCTCTCCGTACTCCTCGCCGTCGTCGACCACCACGGCGATCCGGGGGTCGGCGCGCAGCTGCGCCCAGCGGCGGCTCCGGGTGATCGAGTAGAGCCAGAGCGAGGTCCCGTCCCAGGCGAACCAGAGCGCCCCGACGTGCGGCCGGCCGTCGGCGGAGACGGTCGCGACCCGGCAGGTGCGCTGCTCGGTGAGGAAGGTGTCCAGCTCGGCCGGGCTCATCATGATCCGGCGCCCGCGGCGCTGTGTGACGGTCATCGCCTGCCCTCTTCCGATGATTCCGAGATTCTGATGGAGTGTCAGGAATCATGAGGGCTCTTCCCTCCTGGGACAAGGGTGGCCGACCCCGCCCGGAGGGTCAGCGGGTGGGGGGATGGTGGAGGGGGATGAGGGCATGACCACGACGAGTCGGCCGGGGCGGCTTCAGGAACTGATCGACCCGGTCGGTACGGTGCTGCTCACCGTCGAGTGCCAGGAGGGGGTCGTCGGTCGCGACAGCGCCCTGCCCGAGCTGGCCGCCGCGGCCCGGGCCTCCGGCGCCCTGCGTAACGTCGCCCGGCTGGTCGCGGCCGCGCACGAGGCCGATGTGCAGGTGCTGCACGCGGTCGCCGAGCGGCGGCCGGACGGGCGCGGTGCCAACAGCAACGCCCGGCTGTTCCGGGCCGCCGCCCGGCTTCCCGTACAGCAGCACAGCGGCAGCGCGGCGGTACGGATCGCCGCGCCCATCGAGGTCGCCGGCCAGGACCTCGTCGTACGGCGCCTGCACGGCCTGTCGCCGCTCGCCGGGACCGACGTGGACCCGCTGCTGCGCAACCTCGGCTGCCGCACCCTCGTCGTCACCGGCGTCTCGGCCAACATCGCCGTCCCGAACGCGGTCTTCGACGCGGTCAACCTCGGCTACACCGTGGTCGTGCCGAGCGACGCCATCGCGGGAGTGCCCGCGGACTACACCCCCGCGATGATCCGTCACACGCTCGCGCTCGTCTCGACCGTCACCACCACCGAGGAGGTGCTCGGCTGCTGGAAGAGCCCGCAGCGCGTCACGCGAGCGTGATCGCGTCCCCGTCGACCTGGATGGGGGTGGGCGGCAGGGGAGTGGTGGCGGGGCCGCCCTTCACGCTGCCGTCCGACGCGTCGAAGAGGCTCTGGTGACAGGGGCAGGTGATGACCCCGTCGCTGACGCCGCTGACGGCGCAGCCCTGGTGGGTGCACTTGGACGAGAAGGCCTTGAACTGGCCGGCCGTCGGCTGCGTGATCACCACGCCCTGGTCGGCGAGCACCTTGCCGCCGCCGACCGGGATGTCCGCGGTCCTGGCGAGGGGCGCGCCCGCTTCCTCGGCCGCCGGTGCCGAACCGCCGCCGCTGCCTCCCGCCTTGCCGTCCGGCCCGCCGCCACAGGCGGCGAGAACCGCCACCAGACCCGCGCCGCCCGCCGCCGAGACCACCGTCCGGCGTGCCACTTCACTCATACCGCTCCCCTTGAGGTTCCGGTCGCGTCGATCCGACCACTGTGTCAGGGGGAAGTACGGGCGGGTGGCGCGAAACGTTCAGAACGAGAGCGGTTACTTCTCCGGGGCCGGGCCCGGAGGACGGACGGCGATCGCGTGATCACCCCTGAGAGTGGAAGCCGAGGTCCAGTGGGCGCAGCGCGGCGCGGCCGTGACGCGGCCGGTGGCGGTGCCCCCGAAACTGTCGCCGCCAGGAAACTGACGGACCGACAGACGGAGTGATCGCGCATGCCCCTGTTCTCCTCATCGCGCCGGGCCGGGCGCATCGGCACGGTGAGCGCCGTCGGCCTGGCGCTCGTACTGAGCCTGCCCGGAGTGGCGGCGGCCGCCCCCGGCGACCTGGATCCCACCTTCGGTGGCGACGGCAGGGTCACCACCGACGTCGGCGGCTACTCGGCCGTCGACGGCATGGCCGTCCAGCCCGACGGCAAGATCGTCACGATCGGCTACGGCTACTCCAACGAGACCTCCGGCGACTACACGCTGGTGCGCTACAACCCGGACGGCAGCCTGGACCCGACGTTCGGCGGCGACGGCATCGTCACCACCGACTTCGAGCAGCGGAACGACGAGGCGCGGGCCCTGGCCCTGCAGTCCGACGGCAAGATCGTCGCGGTCGGTGGCTCCACCGACTGGGGCGGCAACGGCTCGTGGTCCGCGGCCCGCTACCACCCCGACGGCACCCTGGACACCAGCTTCGGGGACGGCGGAAGGGTTCTCACCCAGACCAACCTCGAGGCCATCGGGACCGCCGAGGCCGTATCGGTGCAGCCCGACGGCAGGATCGTCCTCGGCGGATCGGCCATCGGCATCTGGACGATGGCGCGCTACAACGCCAACGGCACCCTGGACCCGACGTTCGGCGGTGACGGCATCGTCACCACCGACTTCTCGACCGACTGCTGCGACTTCGTCCGCGACGTGGCGCTGCAGTCCGACGGCAAGATCGTCGCCGCCGGGTACGCCAACTACAGCACCGGCGGCTTCACGCTGGTGCGCTACAACGCCGACGGCAGCCTGGACACCGGGTTCGACGGCGACGGCCTGCTGACCACGGGCTTCGGATCCGGCGTCGAGGGCGTGGTGTTGCAGTCCGACGGCAAGATCGTCGCCGCGGGCAGCGCCTTCAACGCCTTCGCGGTGGCGCGGTTCCATCCGAACGGCTCCTTCGACGCGACCTTCGGCGAGAACGGCCGCGTGACCACGTCCTTCGGCACCGGGACCGCCGCCGCGCACGACGTGGTGCTGCAGTCCGACGGCAGGATCGTCGCCGCCGGTGTCTACGAGGGTGACTTCGCGCTGACGCGCTACAACACCGGCGGCACCCTGGACACGTCCTTCGGCGGCGACGGCCGCGTGACCACCGACTTCGGCGGTCCCGACGACCAGGCCAACGCGGTGGTGCTGCAGTCCGACGGCAAGATCGTCGCCGGCGGCCTGGCCGGCACCGAGAGCAGCTTCGAGTCCGAGCGCGCCCTCGCCCGCTACCTGGGCGGCGGGGGCGTCGAGCCGCCGCCCGGCGTTGACCTGTCGGTCACCAAGACCGGGCCCACCACCCTCAGCATCGGCGACCAGGCCACGTACACGGTCCGTGTGACCAACAACAGCACCACCACGGCCGCCACCGGGGTCGTCCTCTCCGACAGCGTCACCGGCGGTTCCGGCACCATCCTGTCGGCCACGCCCAGCCAGGGCAGCCCCTGCACGCGGAACGCCAACACGGCGGACTGCGCCCTCGGCACGATCCCCGCGGGCGGATCGGCCACGGTCACGCTGGTCGTCGAACCCCGCACCACCGGCACCATGACGGACCGCGCGACGGTGAGGGCGACCGAGGCCGACCCGGTGGCGGGCAACAACACCGCCACGGCCGCCACCACGGTGAACAACGCCCGCGGCTGCACGATCATCGGCAGGAGCACCATGGAGACCCTCTACGGCACCTCCGGCAACGACGTGATCTGCGCGCTCAGCGGCAACGACACGGTCTACGCGGGCAGCGGCAACGACACGGTCCACGCCGGCGCCGGCAACGACACCGTCTACGGCGGCTACGGCACCGACCGGCTGATCGGCCAGTCCGGCAGCGACCGCCTCCACGGCGAGGCGTACAACGACACCGTCGACACCCGGGACGGCGTCAGCGGCAACGACTCGGCGTACGGCGGCTCCGGCTCCGACACCTGCCTCACCGACTCCGGCGACCTCCGCGACAGCTGCCCGTAAGCCCTCCGTGCCCGCCGGGGGAGGGGCCCCGGCGGAAACTCCGGATAGCCTCGGAACATGCTTACAGAGGTGACAGCGACCCGCTACGTCACGCCCTTGCGTGAGGGCGGGTCGCTCCCCGGGATCGTCGAGGCCGACGATCTCGGGACGTACGTCATGAAGTTCACCGGCGCGGGGCAAGGCCGCAAGACCCTGGTCGCCGAGGTGATCTGCGGGCAGCTCGCCCGGCGGCTCGGGCTGCGGGTGCCCGAGCTGGTCACCATTCAGCTCGATCCCGTCATCGGGCTCTCCGAGCCCGACCAGGAGGTCCAGGAGCTGCTCAAGGCGAGCGGTGGCCTCAACCTCGGGATGGACTATCTGCCCGGCTCGCTGGGGTTCGACCCGCTCGCCTACGAGGTGGACCCCGAGGAGGCGGGGAAGGTCGTCTGGTTCGACGCGGTGATCAACAACGTCGACCGGTCCTGGCGCAATCCCAACATGCTGGTCTGGCACGGCGACCTGTGGCTGATCGACCACGGCGCGACCATGATCTGGCACCACAACTGGCCGGGCGTCCACGCGTCCGCGGCCAAGCCGTACGACGCCTCCGACCACGCCCTCGCCCCCTTCGGGCCCGATGTCGCCTCCGCCGCCGCCGAGTTGGCGCCGCTGGTGACACGGGAGCTGCTCGACGAGGTCGCCGCCGACGTGCCCGACGAGTGGCTGGTCGACGAGCCCGGCTTCGAGACGACCGACGCGCTGCGCGGCGCCTATGTGGAGGCGCTGCTCTCGCGCGCCGCGACGATCCACGAACGGATCACCCTGGGGCCGCGCGTCGAGCGCGAGCCCGCGCGGCCGCCCGGCTGGCTCGCCGACCGCCTCGCCCCCCGGCCGCACTCCGCCCAGAAGGACCGCACCGCGTGACCGACCGTGACGTCTTCGAGTACGCGCTCCTGCGCGTCGTGCCGCGCGTCGAGCGCGGCGAGTTCTTCAACGCGGGCGTGGTGGTCTACTGCCGGGCGAAGTCCTTCGTCGCCGCCCGCACCCATCTGGACGAGGCCAAGCTGAAGGCGCTCGACCCGGCCGCTGACGTGGTCGGGGTACGGGCCGCGCTCAGGGCCGTCGAGGGCGTCTGCCTCGGCGGCGAGGACGCCGGACAGGCGGCCAAGGACGACGCCGGACGGCGTTTTCGCTGGCTGATCGCGCCCCGCTCCACGGTCGTCCAGCCCGGCCCGGTGCACACCGGTCTCACCGCGGATCCGGAGGCCGAGGTCGAAAGGCTGCTCGATCTGCTGGTGCGCTGAGCCCGGCCCTCGCGGCGCGGAGTGATCGGGTGCACCCGGTGGGCCGTTGACACCGGGTGCCAGGGCTTCTAGCGTCTCGTCTGCTGAGGTACTAAGCGGTCGCTCATGTGCGGGACGTACCGTGTGGGCCGCATCCAGGGATGATCCAAGGGCGAGGAGAACCAGCATGTCCACCACCGAGCAGCGCGTAGCCGTCGTCACCGGCGCGGCGCGGGGCATTGGCGCCGCGACCGCGGTACGGCTGGCCGCGGAGGGCCGCGCCGTCGCCGTACTCGACCTCGACGAGGCTGCCTGCAAGGACACCGTCGAGAAGATCACCAACGCCGGCGGCACCGCCATCGCCGTCGGCTGCGACGTCTCCGACAGCGCCCAGGTGGAGGCCGCGGTCGCCCGCGTCGCCACCGAGCTCGGCGCTCCGACGATCCTCGTCAACAACGCGGGCGTGCTCCGCGACAACCTGCTCTTCAAGATGACCGAGTCCGACTGGGACACGGTCATGAACGTGCACCTCAAGGGCGCCTTCCTGATGGCCAAGGCCTGCCAGAAGCACATGGTCGACGCGGGCTTCGGCCGGATCGTCTCGCTCTCCTCGTCCTCGGCGCTCGGCAACCGCGGCCAGGCCAACTACTCCGCCGTCAAGGCGGGCCTCCAGGGCTTCACCAAGACGCTCGCCAAGGAGCTGGGCAAGTTCGGCATCACCGCCAACGCCGTCGCCCCGGGCTTCATCGTCACCGAGATGACCGCGCAGACCGCCGAGCGGGTCGGCATGGGCTTCGAGGACTTCCAGGCCGCGGCCGCCTCCATGATCCCGGTCCAGCGGGTCGGCAAGCCGGAGGACATCGCCAACGCCATCGCCTTCTTCACGGGCGACGACGCCGGCTTCGTCTCCGGGCAGGTCCTGTACGTGGCCGGCGGCCCGCTCAACTGACGCGCGAGCGGACAACGAAGGAGGAGGCGTACATGAGCACGCAGGAACCGCCCGAGCTGTCGGGCAAGGTCGCTCTGGTCACCGGCGCCAGCCGGGGCATCGGCTACGGCATCGCCGAGGCGCTCGTCGCCCGCGGCGACCGGGTCTGCATCACCGGGCGCGGCGAGGAGGCCCTCAAGGAGGCCGTCGAGCGGCTCGGCTCCGACCGGGTCATCGGCGTGGCCGGCAAGGCCCACGACGAGGCCCACCAGGCCGCCGCGGTCGAAGCGACGATGGAGGCTTTCGGCCGGGTCGACTTCCTGGTGAACAACGCCGGGACGAACCCCGTCTTCGGGCCGATCGCGGAACTCGACCTGAATGTCGCCCGCAAGGTCTACGAGACCAATGTGATCTCCGCGCTCGGTTTCGCCCAGCAGACCTGGCGGGCCTGGCAGAAGGAGCACGGCGGCGCGATCGTGAACATCGCCTCGGTCGCGGGCATCTCCGCCTCGCCGTTCATCGGCGCGTACGGGATGAGCAAGGCCGCCATGGTCAACCTGACCCTTCAGCTGGCGCACGAATTCGCGCCGCTGGTCCGGGTCAACGCCATCGCTCCGGCGGTCGTGAAGACCAAGTTCGCCCAGGCGCTCTACGAGGGCCGGGAGGCGGAGGCGGCGGCCGCGTACCCGCTCGGCCGGCTCGGTGTCCCGGAGGACATCGGCGGGGCGGCGGCCTTCCTCACCTCGGGCCAGTCGGACTGGATCACGGGCCAGACCCTCGTGGTCGACGGGGGGATTTTCCTCAACGCCGGTGTCGGGTGACCGATATCCGGACACTTTCCTGAATTCCTGACCGGTTTGCACCCGGTTATACGCCGATTGTGCCAAGTGCCCCGCCAGGGTCGAACATTGACCTGGCGGGGCGCTGCGGTATGGTCGGCCGACCCATGGCTGAACGAGGAGCGTGCACGTGTTCAACCGGACCAGTCTGCAGGCCGCTGCAGCCCTTGCGTCCATATCCCTGGTGTCCGGATGTGGCGTGTTTTCGGACGCCGAATCCGCTGGGGAGCAGAGAATCGTCGTCGGCACGACGAGTTCTCCCACCACGCTCGATCCGGCAGCCGCTTGGGACAATTCCTGGGAGCTGTTCCGAAATGTCTTCCAGACGCTGGTGAGTTTCCCGACGGGAAGCACCACCCCCCAGTCGGACGCCGCCGACTGCAAATTCAAGGACACCTCCAGCCGGGTCTTCGAGTGCCGGCTCGTCGAAGGTCTGCAATTCTCGAACGGGCACAAGCTGGACGCCAAGGCCGTCCAGTACTCCATCGAGCGCATTCGGAAGATCGATGTCGACGGCGGCCCCAACGGCATGCTGGGCTCCCTCGACACGATCGAGACCGTCGGCGACCGCACGGTCGTCTTCCGGCTGAACAAGCCCGACGCCACCTTCCCGTTCGTCCTCGCCACCCCCGCCATGTCGCTCGTGGACCCGGCCGAGTACCCGGCCGACAAGCTCCGCGAGGACGGCAAGCTCGTCGGCTCCGGCCCCTACGTCCTCGACGAGTACACCGAGGGCGAGAAGGCCGAGCTGTCGAAGAACCCCAGCTACAAGGGGTTCGCCGACCGCAAGAACGGCGGCGTGACCATCCGGTACTTCAAGGAGTCCGAGCCGATGGTCACCGCGCTCAAGGACAAGGAGATCGACGCCACCTACCGCGGTCTCACCGCCGAGGAGGTCGTCGACCTCCAGGCGGACAAGGAGGAGAACAAGGGCCTCCAGCTCATCGAGTCCACCGGCGCCGACATCCGCTACCTCGTCTTCAACGCCGAGGACTCCTCCGTCGCCAAGTCGGCCGTCCGCAAGGCCGTCGCCCAGGTCGTCGACCGAGAGGCACTCGTCGCCAAGGTGTACCAGGGCACGGCGGAGCCGCTGTACTCGATGGTCCCCAAGGGCATCGCCGGCCACACCACCGAGTTCTTCGACCGCTTCGGCGCGCCCGACGCCGGCAAGGCCCGCGAGATCCTGCGCGACGCGGGGATCACCGAACCCGTCGAGCTGACCTTCTGGTTCACCACCGACCGGTACGGCTCGGCCACCGCTCTGGAGTTCGCCGAGCTCAAGCGGCAGCTGGAAGCGTCGGGACTCTTCAAGATCACCCTGCGCGGCAAGCCGTGGAAGGAGTTCCAGGCCGGCTACCAGAAGGGTCAGTACCCGGTCTTCGGCCGAGGCTGGTTCCCCGACTTCCCGGACGCCGACAACTTCGTCGCCCCCTTCGTCGGCAAGCAGAACGTGCTGGGCACGCCGTACGTGCGTCCCGAGATCACCGACCAGCTGCTCCCGAAGTCCCGGCGCGAGAGCGACCGCGGCGCGGCCACCGACGAGTTCGAGAAGGCCCAGGAACTCATGGTGCAGGACGTCCGGCTCCTCCCCCTGTGGCAGGGCAAGCTCTACATCGCGGCCAGCGAGGACATCGGCGGTGGCGAGCGCGCCCTCGACCCGCAGACCGTCATGCAGATGTGGGAGCTCAACCGCAGGGCCAGCTGGTAGGAGAGCTGGGCTGCTCGGTTGTCAGTGGCCCCCGGTAGGTTCTGTGATCGTACGAACGAAGGCCTACCGGAGGTTGTTGACGTGACCGACACCGACATGCTGCCCGAATCCTGGCGCGGCGTCCTCGGCGACGAGCTGCAGAAGCCGTACTTCAAGCAGCTCACCGAGTTCGTCGAGGAGGAGCGGGCCAAGGGGCCGGTGTACCCGCCGCGTGAGGAGGTCTTCGCCGCCCTCGCGGCGACCCCGTACGACAAGGTGAAGGTCCTGGTCCTCGGCCAGGACCCGTACCACGGCGAGGGGCAGGGGCACGGCCTCTGCTTCTCCGTGCGGCCGGGCGTCAAGACCCCGCCCTCCCTCCGCAACATCTACAAGGAGATGCACGAGGAGCTCGGGCACCCGGTGCCGGACAACGGCTATCTGATGCCATGGGCCGAGCAGGGCGTCCTGCTGCTCAACGCGGTCCTCACCGTCCGCGCCGGTGAGGCCAACTCCCACAAGGGGAAGGGCTGGGAGAAGTTCACCGACGCCGTGATCAGCGCGGTGGCCTCGCGGCCGGACCCGGCGGTCTTCGTGCTGTGGGGGAACTACGCGCAGAAGAAGCTCCCCCTCATCGACGAGGAGCGCCACGTCGTGGTGAAGGGCGCGCACCCCTCGCCGCTGTCGGCGAAGAAGTTCTTCGGATCCCGCCCCTTCACGCAGATCGACGCGGCGATCGCCGCCCAGGGCCACGAGCCGATCGACTGGCGCATCCCGAACCTCGGCTGAGCCCGCCCGGCTGACAGGACCGGGGCGCCGCCCGAGCCTGTGCCGGATCGGCGGTCGCTGCGGCTAGCGTCGGCTCTCTGGACGACAGAGCGCGTGGAGGCCGCAGTGACCGAGCAGCAGCAGGTGTCGGACGACGGCGTCATGACCCGGATCGGGCAGGCGATGATGCTCCTCCACGGAGGGGACCGCGAAGAGGCGCGCAACCGCTTCGGGGAGCTGTGGGAGCAGATCGGCCCGGACGGAGACCCCCTGCACCGCTGCACGCTCGCGCACTGCATGGCCGACGTGCAGGACGACCCGGACGCCGAGCTGGCCTGGGACCTGCGGGCCCTGCTGGCGGCCGAGGGGCTGGACGAGGAGCGGGTCGCCGCGCACGACTCGTCGGTCGCGCTGCGGGCCCTGTACCCCTCGCTCCATCTCAACCTGGCCGCCGACTACGTGAAGCTGCAGCGGCCCGACGCGGCGCGGACCCATCTGGACCGGGCCCGCGCGGCGTCGGACGCGCTGGAGCACGACGGGTACGGCAACGGAGTGCGCGCCGCGATCGAACGCCTGGAGGTACGGCTCCGGGCGCGCTGACACCGAGCCCCCCGGGACCTCGGCGTCGGCGCGGGGCTCACTTCTTGTACGTACCCCGGCAGATCTTCGCCTGGTCGCTGTCGCGGCCCCACCCTCCGTACCGCTCGCCCAGGTCGCAGGCGTCGGCCCGATCGCGTGGTGGTTCGGCCCATGCAGGCGGCTCGGTGCCGGGACCGCGCCGGTGCCCGGGTGGAAGGGACGACGGCCGCTCCTCGGCCGCCCGCGCGTCGCCCTTGCCCCGCGCCTTCCCCTTGGCGCCCTGCTGCTTCTGCTGCTTCTGATCCCGCTCCTCCTGCTCCGTCGTGACGCGGGGCGACGGCGGAGGGGGATCGGGCAGCGCCGCTTCGAGCGCCTCGCGGGCCGGGCCCTCCATGATCTGCGGTGCCACGTCCTGGGTGGGGCGGCTGACCTCGTTGGGGTACGTGGGGGCCGCCGGAGGCGCCGTCTCCACCGACACGCAGCCGGAGAGCGTGGCGACCGCCACCCCGACCAGCATCTTCACTGTGGTTCTCGTTCCATGCACCCGCGCAACTCTGCTGCGCCGCCGGTGATCTTCGCGCCCCTACCGGCGGGGAATGCCCCGCACGGGTGATGCCCGTGATCAGGGTGACAGCCGGCCCGTCCCCGTGCCGAGCATGCCGCGCAGCAACTCCGCGACCCCCGTACGCAGTTCGGGGAGGCTCGGTACGGAGGCGTGGAACGAGCCCGCCGCACAGGAGAACATCAGGCCCTCGGACCAGGCGATCAGCGAGAGCGCGTGACGCTCGGGGGCCGGGGAGCCGGCGTCCGCCATCATCGCGATCAGGGGGTCGCGGAACGCCGCACCCGCCGCGTCGAAGAAGGTGCGCAGTTCGGGGCGGCGGGTGGCTTCCAGAGCGAGTTCGTAGCGCGATACGAGCAGCGCCCGGTGGTCGGTGAGGTACCGGTGCAGGGCCAGGGCGAGGGCGTCCGCCAGGGCTCCGGCGCCGCTGTCGGGGCCCGGCATCTCGTCGGGGGTGAGGACGCGGGACTCCAGCTCGACCTGGCGCCGGACCGCCGTCTCGAGGAGGGCCTGGCGGGTGCGGGCGTGGTTGGAGGTCGACCCCTGCGGCAGCCCCGCCCGCTCGTCCACGGCCCGGTGCGTGAGGCCGCGCATCCCGCGCTCGACGAGGAGGTCCAGCGCGGCGTCGCCGATCCGCTCGGCCCGGGAGGCGGCCGGAGTGGCCGTGGCCGCCGGGGTGGCCGGGGTGGCCGGGGTGGCCGGGGTGACGGTGCCGGTCGGGGCGGCCGCGCCGGAGGAGGCCGGTTCAGGGGTGCGTGCGCTCATGGGGACAACCTACTACCCAGCCGACTACACCTGTAGTACGGTCGACGTGTCACTACAGATGTAGTCGCCGAGGGAGCAGTCATGGACCAGCACCGTGCCGTCGTCGTCGGAGCCGGAATCGGCGGACTCACCGCCGCCGTCGCCCTCCACCAGCGCGGCTGGGACGTGACCGTCCTGGAGCGCGCCACCGCCCTCACCCCGGTCGGAGCCGGCATCGGCCTCGCCCCCAACTCCCAGCGCGCCCTCGACGTCATCGGTCTCGGCGACCGCGTCCGCGAGCTGTCCGCCTGGCAGGGGGACGGCGGCATGCGCGCCCCCGACGGCCGCTGGCTCGCCCGTACCAGCGCCAAGGCGGCCGCCGCCCGCTTCGGCGGACCGCTCGTGCTGCTGCACCGCGCCACCCTCGTCGACCTGCTCACCTCCGCCCTCCCCACCGGGGTCGTACGGACCGGCGTGACCGCCTCCCTCGTCGACCCCGGCGACGACCGGCGGCCCGCCGTCGTCGCCACCCCCGACGGGGAGATCGAGGCCGCACTCGTCCTCGGCGCGGACGGCGTCCGCTCCACGGTCCGCCGGGCCCTGTTCCCCGACCATCCCGGCCCGCGCTACTCAGGCTTCACCACCTGGCGCGTCGTCGTCCCCGCCCCCGACCGGCCCTTCGCCCCGCACGAGACCTGGGGAGCCGGCCGCCTCTGGGGCACCCAGCCCCTCAAGGACGGCAGGATCTACGCCTACGCGATGGCCGCCGCCCCCGCCGGCGCCCACGCCCCCGACGACGAGAAGGCCGAACTCCTGCGCCTCTTCGGCGACTGGCACCACCCGGTCCCCGACATCCTCGCCGCCACCGACCCGGCCGGCGTCCTGCGCCACGACGTCCACCACATGCCGCAGCCCCTGCCCGCCTTCCACCGCGGCCGGGTCGCCCTGCTCGGCGACGCCGCCCACGCCATGCAGCCCACCCTCGGCCAGGGCGGCAACCAGGCCATCGAGGACGCCGTCGTCCTCGCCCACCACGCCGACCGGGAACCGCTGCCGAGCCGCGCGCTCGCCGCGTACACCGCCGACCGGCTCCCGCGGACCACGGCGATCGTCCGCAAGGCGGCCCTGACCGGCCGGCTCACGCTCCTCTCCACCCGCCCCGCCGTCGCCCTGCGCGACGCCCTCATCGCCGCCGTCTCCCGCTTCGGCCCCGGTCTCGTCCTGCGCGGCTTCGACGGCATCGCCGACTGGCGGCCCCCCACGGCCGCCGAACGCCCCCGCGTAAGCTGACCAGCCGAGCAGGGCGGACGTAGAGCGAAGGAGACCCCGTGAAGGTTGGCTGCATCGGACTCGGCGACATCGCGCAGAAGGCCTATCTCCCCGTCCTCGCCGCCCTTCCCGGCGTCGAACTCCACCTGCAGACGCGCACGCGGGCCACTCTCGACCGGATCGCCGAGACTCACCACGTGCCCGCCGCGCGGCGCCACGGCGACCTCGACTCGCTGCTCTCCGCAGGCCTCGACGCCGCCTTCGTGCACGCGCCGACCGCCGCCCACGCCGAGATCACCACCCGGCTCCTCGAAGCGGGCGTGCCGACCTACGTCGACAAGCCGCTCGCCTACGAGTACGCCGAGTCCGAGCGGCTCGTGGAGCTTTCGGAGGAGCGCGGGGTGAGCCTGGCCGTCGGCTTCAACCGCCGCCTGGCGCCGGGGTACGCCCAGTGCCTGGAGCACCCCCGCGACCTGATCCTCATGCAGAAGAACCGGATCGGGCTCCCCGAGGACCCCCGCACCCTCGTCCTGGACGACTTCATCCACGTCGTGGACACCCTGCGCTTCCTGCTGCCGGGAGAGGTCGAGCACACGGATGTACGGGCGCGGATCCGCGACGGCCTCATGCACCACGTCGTGCTCCAGCTCTCCGGCGACGGTTTCACCGCCATCGGCATCATGAACCGGATGAACGGCTCCACCGAGGAGATCCTGGAGGTCTCCGGCCGGGACACCAAGCGCCAGGTCCTCAACCTGGCGGACGTCGTGGACCACAAGGGACAGCCGACCGTCCGGCGGCGCGGCGACTGGGTACCGGTCGCCCGCCAGCGCGGCATCGAGCAGGCGGTCCTCGCCTTCCTCGACGCCGTACGGGCCGGCCGGCGGCTCAGCGCGAGGGACGCGCTGAGGACCCACGAGCTCTGCGAGCGCGTGGTGCGCGAGGCCCTGACCCAGGCCTCCTGAGCGCCCCCATGCCCTCGGCGGCGCACAGCGCCGCCAGGACGGTCAGGGCGCCGTACAACGGCCAGTCGCCGTACCGGACATAGCCCGTGGTCCCGTCGGCGAGCGGCAGCTCGTAGACGCTCGTCGCGCTTCGGTCGGTACCGAGCGGTGTCCCGATCCGCGTGCCGTCCGGGCCGTACACCGCGCTGACGCCGGTCAGCGTCGCGTGCACCACCGGACGGCCGGACTCCGCCGCGCGCAGCGCGGCCAACGAGGCGTGCTGCGCGGGCGCCCAACTGTCCTGGAAGGTCGAGGTCGCCGACTGGGCGATCACCAGATCGGCGCCGTCCCGGACCAGCCGCCGGGTCATGTCGGGGAACGCCGACTCGAAGCAGACCAGCGGTCCGATCCGCAGTTCGGGGGCGCCGGCCTCGGCCGGCAGGCTCATCACCACCGGCTGAGAGCCCCGCCGCCGGTCCTCGCTCGCCGCCTTGCCGACCGACGTCACCCAGCCCAGGACCGTGCGCGCCGGGACGTACTCGCCGAACGGCACCAGCCGCATCTTGTCGTACCGGTCTCCCGTCGGCCCCCGCTCCCCGATCAGCACACTGCTCTTGAAGATGCCCGGCCGGTCGGAGCGGCGGGCGTCCACATTCACCAGGATCGGCGCGTCGACCGTGCGCGCGAGGGCGGTCAGCCGGGCGGTGAGATCCGGGCGGGCCGTCAGATCGGAGCCGACACTGCTCTCGCCCCAGACGACCAGGTCCAGGTCCTGGCCGGCGAGGCCGCGCGTCAGCTGCTCACCACGGGCGAACCTCCGGTCCGCGCCGCCCGGTCCGTCGAAGATCCCGGGCTGGACGACGGCGATCCGGGCCGTCCCCTGCTCACGCGGGGCCCCCACCCCCCACCAGACGACGCCCACGGTGAGCGCGCCCACCACGACCCCGACCAGCGCGGCGAGCCGTACGGCCGCCGTCGACACCACAAGGAGGGCCAGGGCCGTGTTGACCGCCACCACCAGCAGGCTCACCAGCCACACCCCGCCGACGGAGGCGAGCCGCAGCACCGGCGGCACCTGCCACTGACTGGCGCCGAGGAGACCCCAGGGACCGCCCAAGCCCTCCCAGGAGCGGACGAGTTCGACGAGCAGCCAGCCGGAGGGGACGACGAGGAGCGCGGCGACGGCGCGCGCACCGGAGGGCCCGTCGCCGAGCATCGCCCGTACCAGCCACCCCCAGGGCACCCACAACAGCCCGAGCAGCCCTGCCAGGAGGAAGATGAAGACGTGCAGGCTCGGCATCAGCCAGTGGTGCACGGCCAGCATGAAGCCGAGGCCGCCGAGCCACCCTTCGAGGGCGGCCCGGCGGGCGGTCGGGGCGCTGCGGAGCAGCAGCATCCAGGGGACGAGGGCGACGTAGGCGAACCACCAGAGGGCGGGGGTGGGGAAGGCCAGCGCGGGCAGCGCGCCCGCGACGACGGCGAGCACGGCGCGGGCGCCGGGCCGAAACGCGGGCGTTGGGGCGGGTGTGGCGGCGGCCTCGGGACCGGGACCGCGTGCGGCGGCGGCCTCGGGATCGGGACCGGGCGGGCCGGCGGCCTCAGGACTGGGACTGGGTGCGGCGGCGGCCTCGGGATCGGGACCGGGCGTGGTGGCGGCGGCCTGGGGGCCCGGGCTCGGTTCAGCGCCGGTGCCCGGCTCGTGGCCGGTACGGGAGCCCGTACCGGCGCGCGGGCCGGTGGCCGTGCCGGTGGCCGCGCCCGTGGTCGTGCCGCGTCGGCCGAACGGAAACCGCATTCCGCGCCTCCAGGTGTCGCCTCCAGTGTGCGCGCGGTCGCCTACGAGCGGCGCCATTTCTCCCGTACGACGACGGACCGGAGCCGCCAGCCGGCGTCGGTGCGCACCGCCGCGAAGCTGTACCGCCCGCCGCAGACGAAGTCCTCGCCCGACTCGAACCGCATCGGGTTCACATAGTCGGCGCGCACGTCGGCGCTGTCGCCCGGGTACCCGCCGTGGAGGGTCACCCGCCGGTTGACGATGAGGTGCTGGCGTACGGGGAAGAGCCGCATCGTCTCCGCCAGCCAGTCGGCGACCTCGGCCACCGGTCCCTCGGTGCCGCCGGAGCCGCTGTAGTCGGCCCTGCCGTCATGGGTGAAGAGCGCGCGGTAGGCCGCCCAGTCGGAGTCGTCCACGGCCACCGCGTACCCGGTGACAAGGTCGTCGATGGCCATCCGGTCCATCACGGTCGCGAGATCCACGCGCTGCGTCATCGGCTCAGTGTCGGGCAGACAGTGGCCGGGGGCCAAGAGCCGTGCGGGCGGGGCGCCGTCGTTCACCGGTCATACTTTTGGCCATGCGCATCGACTTCGATCCCGACCACAGCGACCGGAACACCTTCTACCGGCTGCTCACCGCCACCGTCGTCCCCCGGCCGATCGCCTGGATCTCCACGACCTCGGCCGACGGGACCGACAACCTCGCCCCGCACTCCTTCTTCACCATCTCGTCGGTGACTCCGCCGGTGGTGCAGTTCACCTCGGTCGGCCGCAAGGACTCGCTGCGCAACATCGAGGACACGGGGGCGTTCGTGGTGAACCTGGCGCCCGAGCCGCTGTTCGAGCGGATCAACGCGACGGCGACGGACTTCCCGCGCGGCATAGGGGAGTTCGACGCGTGCGGGGTGGAGCGCGAGCCGAGTCTGCGGGTGAAGCCGCCGCGGGTGGCGGCCTCCCCCGTGGCGCTCGAGTGCGAGCTGCACAGCACCCTGCGGATCGGCGACTCGACCGTCGTCTTCGGACGCGTCGTGCACGCGGCGGTGGACGAGTCCGTGATGGTCGACGGCCATCCCGAGATCACCCGGATGCGGCCGCTCACCCGGCTCGGCCGGAACGAGTGGGGGACGCTGGGCGGCATCCGCGAGCTGGCCCGCGTCCCCTACGTCCCCGAGGCCTGAGCCGAGAGCCTGCGCCGAGCGCCTGGGCGGAGGGACCGCGGGCGGCCCCCCTAGGCGGCCTCCCAGCGGTGCGGCCGGCCGCCCCGCCACTCCACCAGATGGGGGTCGTCGAGGATCATGTCGGCGTCCTCGAGACCGGCACGGCGCAGGAACTCGACGAGGTCGGTGTCGTTGTGCGCGAGGCCCACGATCTGTCCGCGGACGGTGACGCGCCGCCCGCCGCCGGGGGAGGGGCGGTGGACGACGATGGGTGCTTGCCAGGCCATGGTTCCAGGGTGCGACGACCGCCGGTGTCCCGCCTGCCGGCCGCGGGACGGGCTCTGTCGCAGAGTCCGTCCGCGGTACGGATCAGTGGCCGGACTCGCCCGCGTGGGGGCTGAGGGTGTCGGTGCCGACGAGGACGAAGAGGACGATGCCGAGCACGATCCGGTAGATCACGAACGGCATGAAGCTCTTGGTCGTGATGAACTTCATGAACCAGGCGATCACGGCGTATCCGACACCGAAGGCGATGATCGTGGCGAAGATCGTCGGCCCCCAGGACACGTGCCCGCCCTCGCCGGCGTCCTTCAGCTCGAAGAGGCCCGAGGCGAGGACGGCGGGGATGGCGAGCAGGAACGAGTACCGGGCCGCCGCCTCGCGGGTGTAGCCCATCAGCAGTCCGCCGGAGATCGTCGCGCCGGAGCGGGAGACGCCCGGGATCAGGGCCATCGCCTGGCAGAAGCCGAAGATGAGGCCGTCCTTCACACCGAGGTCCTTGAGCGTCTTGCGCTCGCGGATGGCGCGGTGCCGGCCGCCGATCTCGTCGCGGGCCGCCAGGCGGTCCGCGACGCCGAGGACGATGCCCATCACGATGAGGGTCGTGGCGATCAGCCGCAGATCACGGAAGGGACCCTCGATCTGGTCCTTGAGCGTGACGCCGAGGACGCCGATCGGGATCGATCCGACGATGACCAGCCAGCCCATCTGGGCGTCGTGGTCGGACCGCATCGACTTGTCGCGCAGGGAGCGGAACCAGGCGGAGACGATCCGCGCGATGTCCTTGCGGAAGTAGATCAGGACGGCGGTCTCCGTACCGATCTGGGTGATCGCGGTGAAGGCCGCGCCCGGGTCGTGCCAGCCCGCGAAGGCGGCCGTGAGGCGGAGATGAGCGCTGGAGGAGATGGGAAGGAACTCCGTCAGCCCCTGGACGAGTCCGAGGATGAATGATTCGAACCAACTCATGGGGCTAGGGCCGTCCCGAATGTGCTCGTGCGGTCAGAAAGGGTCAGAAAGGGCTCACGACGAAAGGCGGTCGGATCGGAGATCCACCGCCGTTCGTTTCGCAGCGTACCGTCCCCGGGTGACGGCCCCGTTCTCAGGTCTCTACGGCCCTCGGCTCTCGACGGTCATTAGCTACGGCCCTCGGCTCTCGACGGCCCTCAGCTCTCCACGGGCCCCGTCCTCGTCCAGCCGGGCGCCCGCACGTGCGGGGTCAGGCTGGCGGTGTCGGCCTCGTCGCCGCAGCAGGCGCACACGACCCGGGGGCTGAGCACCTCGCCGCAGCTGTGCTCCAGGAGCACCGGGCGGTTCGCCGGGTTCACGTGGCGGTCGCCCCAGGCCATCAGCGTCAGCAGGACGGGCTGCAACTCCTCGCCGGCCGTGGTGGCCCGGTACTCGTACCGCCGTGGCCGCTCGCTGTACGGCACCTTCTCGAGGATTCCGGCCTCCACCAGCCGCTTCAGCCGCGTGGTGAGGATGTCACGGGGGGCTCCGGTGTTGCGGGCGATCCGGTCGAAGCGGCGCACACCGAGCGAGATCTCGCGCAGCACGAGCAGCGAGTACTTCTCGCCGACGAGGGCGAGGGTGTCGGCGATCGAGCAGGGACGGGGGGCGGCCTTCATGGGGCCAGCCTAAGGGAGACGGACGAGTGAGGGTTTGAAATTCAAACTCACTGGGCTATGTTACTGGCACGTGTTGGTCCAGTTCTCCCACTCACCAGGTGATCGAGGAGCCGTCATCATGCGCGACGCCGTCATCGTCGAAGCGGTCCGCACACCCATCGGCCGGGGCAAGACAACCGGCGCCCTGTCCGAGGTCCACCCCGTCGCTCTGCTCTCCCACACGCTCGGCGCCCTCGTCGAGCGCGGCGGCGTCGACCCCGCACTCGTCGACGACGTGATCGGCGGCACCGTCGACCAGGTCGGCGAGCAGGCCATGAACACCACGCGGTACGCGTGGCTGGGCGCCGGCCTCCCGGAGTCCGTCCCCGCCACCACCGTCGACCGGCAGTGCGGCTCCTCGCAGCAGGCCGTGCACTTCGCCGCCCAGGGTGTCCTCTCGGGCGCGTACGACATCGCCGTCGCCTGCGGAGTCGAGTCGATGAGCCGCGTCCCGATGTGGTCGAACGTGCCGCCGGGCGCCGACCCGTTCGGCCCCGGGGTGGCCGAGCGGTACCCCGAGGGCCTGGTGCCGCAGGGCATCAGCGCGGAGCTGATCGCCGCCAAGTGGTCCCTCGGACGCGAGGCCATGGACGAGTTCGCCGCCGCCTCGCACGCCAAGGCGGCCCGCGCCTGGGAGGCCGGGCTCTTCGACACCGAGGTCGTCCCCTTCGGGGACGTCCGGCGCGACGAGTCGGTACGGCCCTCGACCACGACCGAGATCCTGGCCGGGCTGCGGCCCGCCTTCCAGGACCCCGTCTTCGCCGAGCGCTTCCCGCAGATCGACTGGTCGGTGACGGCGGGCAACAGCAGCCCGACCAACGACGGCGCCGCCGCCGTCCTCGTCATGGCGGCGGACACCGCCCGACGGCTCGGGCTGCGCCCGCTCGCCCGACTGCACAGCTTCGCGGTGACCGGCTCCGACCCGCTGCTGATGCTCACCGGCGTCATCCCCGCGACCGAGAAGGTGTTGCGGCGGGCGGGACTCGACCTCGGCGACATCGATCTCTTCGAGGTCAACGAGGCCTTCGCGAGCGTGGTGCTCGCCTGGCAGCAGGAGACCGGCGCCGACCCGGCCAAGGTCAACGTCCACGGCGGGGCGATCGCCCTCGGCCACCCCCTGGGCGCCAGCGGCGCCCGCCTGACGACCACGCTGGTCCACGCCCTGCGCGCCCGCGGCGGCCGCTACGGGCTCCAGGTCATGTGCGAGGCGGGCGGACTGGCGAACGCGATGATCGTCGAGGCGCTCTGACGCGCTCTGAGGCGCTCTGAGAGGGTCGGGCCCGTGCCCGGGCGGCGCCGGCGGCCCTGGCGGCGTCGCTCGCCGCCGCTCGCGCTTCGGGCGGCGGCCTATGCCTTCCGCGCCGGCCCGGCACCCACGCCCGCCGGCGCCCGCTCGGCCCCGGCAGCAGGCCCGATCGCGGCGTCGACCGCGACCTCGGCCGCGGCCTCGGACCCGACCTCGGCCCCGGACGGGCTCGCCGAGCGCAGACTGTGGCGTTTGCGCCAGGCGACGGTCGCCGCGGTGAGGCCGGAGACGACGATGAACCCCATCGAGATCAGGAACGCGGGCGAGGTCGGCGAACCGGCCTCGCTGCCCGCGATCACGTAGGCGGCCGTGTTCGGGATCGACCCGATCCCGGTCGCGAGGAGAAAGGGCGCGTATCCCATACGGGAGACCGCCGCGCAGTAGTTGGCGGCGGCGAACGGCGCCCCCGGAAAGAGCCGGATCGCCAGCATGGAACGGAAGCCGTGCCGGCTCAGCTGGCCGTCCGCCGCCTTCAGCCAGCGGCCCCGCAGGAGCGGCCGCAGCGCGTCCTGCCCGAGAACCCGCCCGAGGGTGAACGAGATCCCCGCCCCCAGAACCGTCCCGGCCACCGCGGACACCAGCCCCGCCTGCGTCCCGAAGAGCGCGCCCGCCGCCAGGTTCAGGATCGGCCGGGGCACGAACGCGGCCGTGCACAGCCCGTACGCGAGTCCGAACAGCACCACCGCGCCCGCGCCGCTCATCTGCGGCGGCCACCCCGCCGCGAGCAGCCGCTGGGGCTCGTACAGCACGACCGTCGTCGCCGCGCTCAGGAGCACCACGGCGAGCAGGGAGAGCCGCGACCAGGGCGAGAGCAGCGCCCGGGAGCAGCGAAGAGCGAAGGAGCCCGGCGGCCGGGTGACGGGGTCGAGCATCCGGGGAGACTAACCGACAACCACAGGTGATCGCCGTCATGTCCGTCATCCGCCGTACCTCTGCCGTACCTCTGACGCACGCCGCGAAAATCGTTCGACGCCGGTGTCCCGCCACGCCATGATCGTGGGCATGTTCCGGTACGCCTTCCTCGCAGCACGGCCCGCAGTCGCGGCCGCGCCGAAGGCTGCCGTCGTTCTCTCCGCGCTCGGCCTTGCCGCGCTCTGCGCCGTCGCACTCGACGGCGCCCGAAGCTGACCCTCCCCGGATCGTCCGGCGGACCCCGCAGGGGGAGGGTCGGTTCGGCCCCGGGGTCCCGCCTCACGCTTCGAGCTCAAGGAATGAGCGAAGAACCATGCCCAAGACGGCATACGTGCGTACCAAGCCGCACCTGAACATCGGCACCATGGGCCACGTCGACCACGGCAAGACCACCCTGACCGCCGCCATCACCAAGGTCCTCAGCGAGCGCGGGACCGGCACCTTCGTGCCCTTCGACCGGATCGACCGCGCCCCCGAGGAGGCCCAACGCGGCATCACCATCAACATCGCGCACGTGGAGTACGAGACCGACACCCGTCACTACGCCCATGTCGACATGCCCGGCCACGCCGACTACGTCAAGAACATGGTCACCGGCGCGGCCCAGCTCGACGGGGCGATCCTCGTGGTCTCCGCGCTCGACGGGATCATGCCGCAGACCGCCGAGCACGTCCTGCTCGCCCGTCAGGTCGGCGTCGACCACATCGTGGTGGCGCTCAACAAGGCCGACGCCGGGGACGACGAGCTGACCGACCTCGTCGAGCTCGAGGTACGGGAGCTCCTCACCGCCCACGGCTACGGCGGCGACACCGTCCCCGTCGTGCGGGTCTCCGGCCTCAGGGCCCTGGAGGGCGACCCGCGCTGGACGGGCGCGATCGAGGCGCTGCTCGACGCGGTGGACACCTATGTGCCCATGCCCGTGCGGTATGTGGAGGCGCCGTTCCTGATGTCCGTCGAGAACGTCCTCACCATCACCGGCCGCGGCACGGTCGTCACCGGTGCGATCGAGCGCGGCACGGTGAAGGTCGGCGACCGCGTGGAGGTCCTCGGTGCCGACGCCGAGACGGTCGTCACCGGTGTCGAGACCTTCGGCAAGCCCATGGAGTCCGCCGAGGCGGGGGACAACGTGGCCCTGCTGCTGCGCGGGGTCGCGCGGGACGCCGTACGCCGCGGCCATGTCGTGGCCGCGCCGGGCAGCGTCGTGCCGAGCCGGCGGTTCACCGCCCAGGTGTACGTCCTGTCGGGGAAGGAGGGAGGCCGCACCACCCCGGTCTCCACCGGCTACCGGCCGCAGTTCTACATCCGGACGGCGGACGTCGTCGGCGATGTCGACCTCGGCGAGGCGGCGGTCGCGCGCCCCGGTGAGACGGTCACCATGACCGTCGAACTCGGCCGGGACGTTCCGCTGGAGGCGGGGCTCGGCTTCGCGATCCGCGAGGGCGGCCGTACGGTCGGCGCCGGCACGGTCACCACCGTCGGCTGACGGAGGCCCGCATTCCGCACGCTGCGGGATGCGGGCCGGACGGGCCCGCGCCCAGGCCGTCGCCGCCGTGTGCGCACAATGAGGGCGTGAACGAGAGCGCGAACGACGGCGTGGACGAGAGCGTGGACGACGGCGTGGACGAGAGCGTGGGCGAGCAGATCCCCGTCATCCGGGACGTGGACGGCGGCACCGCCCGGCTCCTGCCCGATGTCGACCGCGACCGGGCCTGGCTCCTCACGGTCGACGACGCGCCCCAGTCGTACATCGACCTGGACGAGCCGACGCATCTGGAGTTCGAGTACGCGCGTCGGCTCGCCCACGTCCTCGACGGTGTGGCCGACGACGGGGCCCCGCTCGACGTGGTGCACCTCGGCGGTGGCGCGCTGACACTGCCCCGCTACGTCGCCGCCACCCGTCCCGGCTCGCGCCAGCACGTCGTCGAGGCCGACCGGGGGCTGCTCGACCTCGTCACCGAGCACCTTCCGCTGCCGGAGGGTTCCGGCATCACCCTGCACGGCACCGACGCCCGTACGTGGCTGGAGAACGCGCCCGACGCGTCGGCGGACGTGCTGATCGCCGACGTCTTCGGCGGCTCGCGGGTGCCCGCGCATCTGACGTCGGCCGAGTACGCGCGCGAGGCCCGGCGGGTGCTGCGGCGGGGCGGCACTTACGCCGCCAACCTGGCCGACGGGTCGCCGTTCACCTTCCTCCGCTCTCAACTGGCCACCCTCGCCGGGGTCTTCCCGGAACTCGCGCTGATCGCCGAGCCGGCCGTGCTACGCGGCCGGCGCTTCGGGAACGCCGTCCTCGTCGCCTCCGACCGGGAGATCGACACCGCCCGCCTCACCCGGCGTACGGCGGCGGACGCCTTCCCGGCGCGGGTGCAGTACGGGGCGTCCCTCACCCGCTTCATCGGCGGCGCCCGCCCGGTGAGCGACGCCGACGCGGTGCCGTCACCCGTACCGCCGGACGGGGCGTTCAGCGTCGGCTGACCCTCGGTCGCTCCTCGCCGGCGCGCGGCTCGAGAACGGCGAACGCCGCCGCGATCAGAGCACCGTGGGTGCCCGGGGTGGTGACGATCGCGGCGGCGGTCAGGAGCAGATGGTCGCGGCCCGCCCGTTCGGAGCCCGTCGGCGTCAGGAAGACGCCGGGGCCAGTCGCACGGTGGAGAGGATCTGCTGGATCGTGGCGTCCGGCAGCTCGTCCTTGACCCCGTCGGCCGCGTAGAGGACGAACGACGAGAAGTCGCCTTGGGAGTTCTTGAAGGAGAAGGCGATGGACTTGCCGTCCGACTCGCACTTGTTCCGCTTCTTGATCCCGGGGGCGGTGGCCGTCGACATGCTGCCCACGAGACCCGACTTGGTCGTGTACGGGACGGCCTTGGTGATCTTGATGGTGCCCTTGGGCATGTGCTGGGCGTAACCGGCCCACACCCAGTTGCCGGCCTCGTTGTACGCCGCCTCGGAGGTGTTCTTGGCACCCTGGCCGCCCTTGGTGCCCGCGGTGCTCAGGCCCCAGCTCTCCTGGGTGCCGTTCTTGTCGGTGTCGAAGGTGCACCACTTGCTCTTGAACCGCGCGGGCGCCGACATGGTGACGACAGGTGTGCCGTCACCCTTCTTCTCGTCCTCGAAGAACGTGATGGAGCCGGGCTTGAGCAGCTCCCACTCCGGGGGTACGTCGAACAGCGTGCCGTACTTGGGGTTGTGGACGACCTTCCACCCCGGGATCGTCGGCTGCTGTCCGGCGTCGTCGCGCGGGTTGTCCAGCGAGGGCGACGGGGCGGCGGACGTGGGAGCCGAGACGGTGGGCTTGGCGTCGTCGCCGGCGTGGGTGTTCTTGTCGTCGTCCTTGTCCAGGACCAGGAAGCCCGTCACCCCGGCGGCGACGACCACGGCGATCGCGGCGACGACGGCGATGAGCGTCGTCTGCTTCTTCCCGCCGCCGCCCGGTCCGCCCTGCGGCGGCCCCGGCATCGCGTACTGCGGGACGGTCGGCTGCTGGTACGGGTTGGGCTGCGGATATCCGGCCTGGGCCGGCGGCTGCTGCGGGTAGCCCGGCTGGGCCGGCGGCTGCTGCGGATAGCCGGGCTGCGTCGGCGGCTGCTGGTATCCCGGCTGCTGGTACGGGTTCGGCTGCTGGGGATAGCCCGGCTGCTGATACGGGTTCTGGTCCTGCGGGTTCTGCTCGCCCCCGGGCGGCTGCTGTCCTGGCCACATGGCCAGTAACCATAGAGGTGCGACGGGAAGCCTGCTACGCCCGGCCCCTGCCGGGGGATGGCCATCCCCCCTACTCGTGGGTAACATCGGCGCATGAGCGCAGACCAGATGTCCGTCGGCGAGATGCTCGCCGCCACGGTTCCCATGGCCAGGACCCTCAACCTCGAGTTCCTGGAGACCACTTCCGAGCGTGCCGTCGTCCGCCTGCCGGACCAGCCCGACTACCACAACCACGTCGGCGGCCCGCACGCCGGAGCCATGTTCACGCTGGCCGAGTCGGCCAGTGGCGCGATCGTCCTCGCCGCCTTCGGCGACCAGCTCGGCCGTGCCGTGCCGCTCGCCGTCAACGCCGAGATCGGTTACAAGAAGCTCGCCATGGGCGTCGTCACGGCCACCGCCACGCTGGGCCGCCCGGCCGCGGACGTCGTCGCCGAGCTGGACGCCGGCCGGCGCCCGGAGTTCCCCGTGCGGATCGAGATCACGCGCGAGGACGGCGCCGTGACCGGCGAGATGACCGTGGTCTGGACCCTGCGCCCGAACGCCTGACCCCCGGTCGACGCCTTCCGGCTCTGCCCCGCCCTCGCCGTCGCCCCCGCCTCGCTTCCGTGGGTGCGGGGGCGGTCGTGCGCGCCGGCCCCCGGGACGGGCGTCCGCACCTCCCTGACCAGGTAGGCTGCCCCGGCGTGCGCGACGCCGCGCGCGCCGCGGCTTCGGGCCGAGAGGGTCGAAACGGGAGGAACCCGCGTTGCACGTCCAGGAGTGGCTGGAGACGATTCCCGCGGTCGCCGTCTACGCGTTGGTGGGCGTGGTGATCGGGCTCGAGAGCCTCGGCATCCCGCTGCCCGGTGAGATCGTGCTCGTGAGCTCGGCGCTGCTCGCCTCGCAGCACGGCGACATCAACCCGTATGTCCTCGGCACCTGCGCCACGGCCGGGGCGATCATCGGGGACTCGATCGGATACGCCATCGGCCGCAAGGGCGGCCGGCCGCTGCTCGCCCGGCTCGGGAAGAAGTTCCCCAAGCACTTCAGCGAGGCCAACATCGCGATGGCCGAGCGGTCCTTCGAGAAGTGGGGCATGTGGGCGGTCTTCTTCGGCCGCTTCGTCGCCCTGCTGCGGATCTTCGCGGGCCCGCTCGCGGGCGTCCTGCGCATGCCGTACTGGAAGTTCCTCATCGCCAATGTCTTCGGCGGGATCCTCTGGGCGGGCGGCACCACGGCCGTCATCTACTCGGTCGGTGTCGTCGCCGAGGCGTGGCTGAAGCGCTTCTCGTGGCTCGGGCTCGTGCTCGCCGTCGTGATGGGCCTCGCCTCGATGCTGATCCTGAAGAACCGCGCGAAGAAGGCGGCGGCAAAGATGGAGGCGACCGCACAGGCGCAGGCGCAGGAACCGGCCGCGGAGCCGGCCCAGGTCCCGGTGTCGGTCGCCGACTGACGGCCCCAGCGGTACGGCGGACGGCGGTACGGCGGTACGGCGGCACCGGTACCGCGGTAGGGCCGGCACGACAGCGGCGGTACGGAGAAGGGCGCGGCCCCAGCAGGGGCGCCGCGCCCTTCTCCGTACGCGAGCCTCCGCCGCCCGCCCCGAGCGTCCTCAGTCGGTGAAGGCCTCGGCGTGGCCCTTCGCCAGGTGCAGGTACATCTCCGCGTTGAGACGGATGCCCGCCTGCTCCTCCTCCGTCAGCGGGCGTCGCACCTTCGCCGGGACGCCCGCCACCAGCGAGCCGGGCGGGATCTCCATTCCCTGCGGGACCAGCGCCTGAGCGGCGATGAGCGAACCGGCGCCGACACGGGCTCCGTTGAGGATCGTGGCGCCCATGCCGACGAGGACGTCGTCCTCGACCGTGCAGCCGTGGACGGTCGCGTTGTGGCCGACGGTCACGCGGGCGCCGATGGTGACCGGGAAGCCCGGGTCGACGTGGACCGTGCAGTTGTCCTGGATGTTGGAGTCCTCGCCGACCGCGATGGGGCCGCAGTCGGCCCGCAGCACCGCGTGGTACCAGACGCTGACGCGGGCGCCCAGGGTGACGTCGCCCAGCACGACGGAGGTCGGGGCGGTGAAGGCGGTCGGATCGACCTTCGGCTCCTTGCCGCCCACGCCCTTGATCAACGCCTCTGTCATCGTTCGCTCCCGATCGTTCGCTTCTTCTGTCGCGCCCGCACGCCTATGGGAACCCTAGTGGCGGCCCATGACGGACATCACAGGGCACCCCACTGATCAGGTACGACGCCTGCGACTACCGTGTGCGGGTGCCGAGGAACAGAAACACGTTCTCATCTCTTACCGCCTGGCGGCGCCGGGTGGTCGCCCACGCCCTGCAGGGCGGCCGGCGCTGGGTGCAGCAGGCCGGGGCCGTCACCGCGGAGCACCCCGGAAAGCTGCGCTTCCGGCGCCTGGGCGCGGGGACCCGGCTCGCCTTCCCGCAGGGCACGGTCTTCGGTGAACCCTGGATCGAGATCGGCGAGCACTGCATCATCGCCGAGCAGGTCACCCTCACCGCCGGCATGCTGCCCGGGCTCGACCTCGGCCCGGCCCCGATCCTGACCCTCGGCGACGGCGTCGTCCTGGGGCGCGGCAGCCACGTCATCGCCGACACCACGGTGACCATCGGCTCGGACACGTACTGCGGCCCGTACGTCTACATCACCTCGACCAACCACAGTTACGACGATCCCCACGAGCCGGTCGGCCGGCAGTGGCCCCGCTCCGAGCCGGTCGAGATCGGCCCGGGCTGCTGGGTGGGCACGGGCGCGGTGATCCTGCCGGGCGCGCGGCTGGGGCGCAATGTGGTGGTCGCGGCCGGCGCCGTCGTGCGGGGCGAGGTGCCGGACCACTCGGTGGTGGCCGGGGCCCCGGCCCGGGTCGTACGGAGCTGGGACCCGGAGAAGGGCTGGCAGCCGCCGCTGCGTACGCCGCCTCCCGTACCGATCCCGGACGGCGTGACGTCGGAACAGCTCGCCGCCCTCGCGGAGTGGGATCTCGCGGAGAGCTGATGGGCAAGACCCGGGGGACCGGGGTCCGGGGAATCGGGGGGTCCGGGGGATCCGGCGGACCGGGGGATCCGGCGGACCGGGGGATCCGATCGGCGGGCGCTCAGCCCGTCGCGAGGAGCACCGTGCCGACCAGGGCCAGGCCCGCGCCGGCCGCCTGCACCGCCCGCAGCCGTTCCTTGAGCACGCCGCGGGCGGCCAGCGCCGTGATCACCGGATAGAGATTGGCCAGAACGGCGGCGACGGTGACGGGACCGTTCTGCGCGGCGATCGAGTACGTGCCGTTGGCGGCGACGTCGGCCAGGCCGACGAAGGCGAGCGCCGGGAGCGCCACCACGACGGCCTTCATGCCGCCGCCGTCCTCGGGCAGCGCCCGCCCGCCCCGCTTCACGGAGACGAACAGCGCGGCGCCGCCCACCGCCACGTTGGTGACACGCTGCACGAAGAGGGCGAGGAAGAGCCCGGTGAGGGTGGAGGACGCCTCCGCGATCAGCGCCATGACCGAGCCGAACCCGAAGGCGGCGACGAGGGTGAGGAGGACCGCCTGGCGCTGCACCGGCGCGCCGCGCAGCTCCGGGCCGCCGGCCAGCACGATGCCGACGATCGCCACACCGATGCCGGCGAACTGCAGCAGCCCCGGCCGGTCCCCGATCAACAGGCCCACGGACACGGGGACGATGACGCCGAGGGAGCCGAGCGGGGAGACCACGCCCATCGGCCCGAGGGCCAGGGCCTTGTAGAAGCAGAGCATCGCCACCGGGCCGACCACGCCCGCCGCGGCCGCGTACCAGAGCTGTGGCCCCGTCTCGCTCCAACCGCCGGTGGCCACCACGATCACGCCGAGGACGACGACCGCGACGACCTGGGAGACGACAACGACCGTCAGGGCCGGCATGCGCCGGGTGAGCAGCCCGCCGCCGAAGTCGGCCAGCCCCCAGAGCAGGGCGGTGGCCAGGGCGAACAGAGCGGTCATGAGGTCCTCGCAGGCGGCGGTCGCGCAGTACAGTGCGGTGTACAGCTGGGTACACTGCGGTAGACCGCACAGTAGTTCAGTTCAGTGAACTCTGTCATCCAAAATATTGGACGGAACGTGTCGGACCTCGATCAGCTCACGCAGTCGCTCGCGCGGAACCTCAAGCGGTGGCGCAACGAACGCGGCTTCACCCTCGACGCGCTCGCGGCGCGCGCCGGTGTGAGCCGCGGCATGATCATCCAGATCGAGCAGGCCCGCACGAACCCCAGCGTCGGCACCACGGTGAAGCTCGCGGACGCCCTCGGAGTCTCCATCACCACCCTCCTCGACTACGAACAGGGCCCTCAGGTCCGTCTCGTCCCGCCGAGCCAGGCCGTGCGCATGTGGTCCACCTCCACCGGCAGCCACACCACCCTCCTGGTCGGCACCGAGGCGCGCGGACCGCTGGAGCTCTGGTCCTGGACCCTCATGCCCGGAGACGGCAGCGCCTCCGACCCCCATCCCGACGGCACGACCGAACTGCTGCACGTCACCGAGGGGGTGCTCACCCTGGTCGTCGAGGGCGAGGAGCACACCCTGCCGGCCGGAACGTCGGCCGCCTTCGAGGCGAACCTGCCGCACGCCTACCGCAACGACGGCGAGGAGAAGGTCGAGATGACCATGGCCGTCTCCATCCCGCCGGTCCGCTGACGCACCCGGCCCGGCCCCGCGGCGGACCACCGGTCGGCGTGGGCCGCCCGCCGTTGTGTGGAGGGTTTCGGTCTCAGCCGAGCAGTGGGATCTCGATCGCCGGGCAGCGGTCCATGACCATGTCGAGCCCGGCCGCACGGGTCCGCGCGTACGCCGCCTCGTCGACCACACCGAGCTGGAACCAGACGGCCTTGGCGCCGATCGCCACCGCCTCGTCCGCGATCCCTCCCGCGTGCTCGCTGTTGACGAACACGTCCACGACGTCGACCGGGAACGGGATGTCGGCGAGCGAGGCGTACCCCCGCTCGCCGTGGACCGTCTCCGCCTTCGGGTGGACGGGCACGATCCGCTTGCCGTAGCGCTGCAGCACCGCCGCGACACCGTACGCCGCGCGAGCCCGGTTCGAGGAGAGCCCGACGACGGCCCAGGTGTCGCCCGTGGCGGTCAGGATCTTCCGTACGGTCTCCGACTCGGTGGTCCCGGCGCTGGTCGTCTCGGTCGTCACGTGCTGCCTCCCGGTGGATCGGCTGGTCACGGTCGATAACGAACCGGAGCCCACCGTGATTCCCGCGCGCGCCCTCACGTCCGCGTAACCCCCCGAAGCGGGTACCGCTCCCTACCGGCTGACGGCGACGCACTAGGGTGGCGGGATGCAGGAGCAGTACCGCACGCTCGCTCGCGAGGGTGTGCACGAGACCGAGATCAACCGCTCGCGCTTCATCTGCGCGCTCGCGCCCGTCGCGACCGAGCGGGAGGCGCAGGACTTCGTCGCACGCGTCCGCAAGGAGCACCCGACCGCCACGCACAACTGCTTCGCGTACGTCATCGGCGCCGACGCGGCCGTACAGAAGGCCAGTGACGACGGCGAGCCCGGGGGCACGGCGGGCGCCCCGATGCTCCAGATGCTCATGCGGCGTGAGGTGCGGTACGTCGCCGCCGTCGTCACCCGCTACTACGGCGGCGTGAAACTCGGCGCGGGCGGTCTCATCCGCGCCTACGGGGGCGTGGTCGGCGAGGCCCTCGACGCGCTCGGCACTCTCACCCGGCAGCGCTTCCGCCTCGCCACCGTCACCGTCGACCACCAGCGCGCGGGCCGGCTGGAGAACGAGCTGCGGGCGACCGGCCGGGCCGTGCGTGACGTGCGGTACGGCGAAGCCGTCACCCTCGAGATCGGCCTGCCGGACGCCGACGTGGCGGAGTTCCGCGCCTGGCTCGCCGACGCGACGGCGGGCACCGCTGCCCTGGAGCTCGGCGGCGAGGCATACGGCGATGCCTGAGCCGTCTCCCGCACGGCCGGTTCCCGTAATCCACGAACCCCCGGCCGATGTCCGACCCCACCGATACGCTCCTCGATCATGAGATTCCTGCACACGTCGGACTGGCACCTGGGACGGTCGTTCCACCGGGTGAGCCTGCTCGACGCCCAGGCCGCGTTCCTCGACCACCTGGTGGCGACGGTGCGCGAGCGCGAGGTGGACGCGGTGCTGGTCGCCGGGGATGTCTACGACCGGGCCGTACCGCCGCTGGGCGCCGTCGAGCTCTTCGACACCGCCCTGCACCGGCTCGCCGAGGTGGGCGTGGAGACGGTGATGATCTCCGGGAACCATGACTCGGCACGGCGCCTCGGCGTCGGCGCCGGACTCATCGAACGCGCCGGAATCCACCTCCGTACCGACCCGGCGGGAGTCGGCAGCCCCGTCCTGCTCGCGGACGCCCACGGAGACGTGGCCCTGTACGGCCTGCCCTATCTGGAACCCGCCCTCGTCCGCGAGCGGTTCGGCGCCGAGAAGGCGGGGCACGAGGCCGTGCTCCGCGCCGCCATGGACCGCGTCCGCGCCGACCTCGCCGCACGGCCCGCCTCCACCCGGTCCGTCGTCCTCGCCCACGCCTTCGTCGCCGGCGGCGAGCCCAGCGACAGCGAGCGGGACATCACCGTCGGCGGCGTCGCCGCCGTCCCGGCCGGCGTCTTCGACGGCGTCGACTACGTCGCCCTCGGCCACCTCCACGGCTGCCAGGCCGTCACCCCGCGCGTGCGCTACTCCGGCTCCCCCCTCGCGTACTCCTTCTCCGAGGCCGACCACCGCAAGACGATGTGGCTGATCGACCTCGGCCCCGAGGGCGCGATCGAGGCCGCCGAGCGGATCGACTGCCCCGTGCCGAGACCGCTGGCCCGGATCAGGGGCCGGCTCGACGACCTGCTGGCCGACCCCGCCCTCGTACGGCACGAGCGGTCCTGGGTGGAGGCGACGCTCACCGACCCCGCACGGCCCGCCGAACCCATGGCCCGGCTCACCGAACGCTTCCCGCACACCCTCAGCCTGGTCTTCGAACCCGAGCGCGCCGAGAGCGACCCACTCGCCTCGTACGCGCAGCGGCTGCGGGACCGCAGCGACCAGCAGATCGCGGAGGACTTCGTGGCCCACGTACGCGGCGGCGCGGGACCCGACGGCGCCGAACGGACGGTGCTGTACGGCGCCTTCGACGACGTACGGGTGGACGCGGCGGAGCGCGAGGTGAGCGGCCGGTGAGACTGCACCGCCTCGCCGTCACCGCCTTCGGGCCGTTCGGCACCACGCAGGAGGTCGACTTCGACGCCCTCTCCTCCGCCGGGCTCTTCCTCCTCCACGGACCGACCGGCGCCGGCAAGACCTCCGTCCTGGACGCCGTCTGCTACGCCCTGTACGGCGCCGTGCCGGGCGCCCGGCAGAGCCCCGGCGCCTCACTGCGCAGCGACCACGCCGCGGCCGGCACGTACACCGAGGTCACGCTCGAACTGACCGTGGGGGAGCGGCGGTTGGAGATCACCCGGCGCCCCGCCCAGCCGCGCCCCAAGAAGCGCGGCGGCGGCTTCACCACCGAGAAGGCCCAGAGCTGGCTGCGTGAGTACGACCCGGGGACGGGCGAGTGGGCCGGGCTCAGCCGCTCCCACCAGGAGATCGGCGAGGAGATCACCCAGCTCCTCGGCATGAGCCGGGAGCAGTTCTGCCAGGTCGTGCTCCTGCCCCAGGGCGACTTCGCGCGCTTCCTGCGGGCCGACGCCGAGGCGCGCGGCAAGCTGCTCGGCCGGCTCTTCGACACCCGCCGGTTCGCGGCCGTCGAGGAGCGCCTCGCCGATCTGCGGCGCGCCGCCGAGCAGCAGGTCAGGGAAGGGGACGAGCGACTCCTCGCCCTGGCCCACCGGATGGCGCAGGTCGCGGGCGGCGCCGTCGTGGTCGAGCGACCCGGTGAGCCGGGACTCGCCGAAGCCGTCCAGACCTGGGCGGCCCTCGCCCGCTCCGAGGCGCGCGAGGCGCTCGACATCGCCGGGTCGGCCGTCACCGCCGCCGAGAGCCGACAGGCCGCCGCACGACGGGCGCTCGACGCCCAGCGCGACCTCGCGGCGCGGCAGGCACGGTACGCCGAGGCCCTGCGGCGGCAGGAGGAGCTGGAGGCCCGCAGTGCCGAGCGGGACGCCTGGGAGGCCACCCTGGACCGCGCGCTCAAGGCCGACCGGGTGGCGCCCGCGCTGGCGCTGCGCGCCGAAGCCGAGCGCGAGTACGCGGCGGCGAGCGGCGCCCGCGAGCGCACGCGCGGCCTGCTCCCGCCCGACCTGGCCGACGCGGGAGCGGAGCAGCTGTCCGCGCTGGAGCGGCGGCTGCGCGAGGAGCTGGGCGGGCTCGAGTCCGCCCGGCGGGCCGAGCGGCGCAGCGCCGAGATCGCCAGGGAACGTTCCACGCTGGAGCGGCAGGCGTGCGCCGACGAGGAGATCCTCCAGGAGGCGGGCGGCTGGCTCGACGGGTGGGAGCCCCGCCGGGCGGAGCTCATGGCGCGCATCGAATCCGCCCAGGAGGCCGCGGCCCGCGCCGAGCACCTCGCGGGCCGGCTCGAACCCGCCCGCCGCAGGCTCGCGGCGGCCCGCCGTCGCGACGGGCTGGCCGAGGACGCGAAGGCCGCCGAGGCCCGGCTGACGGCCGCCCGTGAGCACCGCAATGAGACGCACGAGGCCTGGCTCGACATCAAGTCCCGCCGCCTGCGGGGCATCGCCGCCGAACTGGCCGCCGCCCTCACCCCCGGCGACCCGTGCCAGGTCTGCGGCTCGGCCGACCACCCGGCGCCGGCCCGCACCGGCGCCGACCATGTGGACCGGGCCACGGAGGACACCGCCTACGCCGCCTTCACCCACGCGGAGGAGGCCAGGACCACGGCCGAACGCGAGCTCGCGGTCCTCAGGGAAGCCTGGTCCGCGGCCCGAGCGGAGGTCCTGGCGGGACCGGTGGACGGCGCGGACCGGCAGGCGCACGGCACTGTGGCTGGTGCGGCTCACGCGGCGCGTGCTTCCCGGGCGGGAGGCGGCGGCTTCCCGGCGGGAGGCGAGGGCGTCGTTGCCGTGCGAGGGCAGGACGCCGCGGGCGGAACGCCCCGTACCGGCCCCGCCTCGGGCGGACCGGCCGACGGAAGGCACGCGCCGGAGTCGGCGCCGGACCGGGGCGGGGCCGATACCCCGCGCCCCGACGCGGCGGACGGTCACAATCACAAGACCAGGCTCGACACCGTGCCCGCCCAGGCCACCGGGGCACGAACCGCGGAACCGACCGCCCGGGAGGAGCCCGGTGCGGGCGAGGGGTCCGGCCTGCACGCGGAGTTCGGTGCGGGCGAGGGGCCCGGCAAGGGCGAAGGGTCCGGCGCGGGCGACGGGTCCGGCGGACACGCGGGCTCCGGCCTGCCCGGTGAAACCGGCGGGCCCGAGCCGAGTGTTGAGGAGCTGGCCCGCGAGGTCGAGGAGTTGGCGCGGCAGCATGCCGAGGCGCAGGCGCTCGCCGGGCAGACGCACGGTGCGCGGGAGGCGCTCGCCCGTGCGGAGCGGGAGTACGAGCGGCGGGTCGCCGACCAGCGGGACGCCGAGCGGCGGGTCGCCGCGCGCACCTCTCAGCGGGAGGCGCTCGACCGGGAGCAGACCGCCCTGGACGCGGAACTGGCCCGGGGCCGCGGCGAGTCGGGCAGCGTCGCCGAGCACGCCTCGCGCCTGGAGCGGCGGATCGCCATCCTGGTCGACGCCGCCGAGACCGTACGGACCGTCGACACCGCCGCCCAGCGGCTGAAGGAGGCCGACGACCGGCTCGCCGACGCCGCCTTCCGCGCCGGGTTCGACACGCCCGCCGAGGCCGCCGCCGCGCTCCTGGAGGACGGCGAACGCCGCACCCTCCAGAGCCGCCTGGACGCCTGGCGGGCGGAAGCGGCCGCCGTCGCCGACCGGCTCGCGGAGCCGGAGACCCGGGCCGCCGCCGAGCGTCCCCCCGCCCACCCGGCCCACGCCGAGGCCGCCCACACCGCCGCCGAACGGGCCCTGCGGGACGCCGTGTCGGCCCTCGCCGCCGTACGCGACCGGTGCGGCGAACTGGTACGGCTCTCCCAGCAGGCCGACACCGAGGTACGCCGGCTCGGACCGCTCCGTGAGACGTACGAACGGGTCGCCCGGCTCGCCGGACTCACCGCCGGCACCTCGGCCGAGAACGAACGCAAGATGCGCCTGGAGTCGTACGTCCTGGCCGCCCGCCTCGAACAGGTGGCGGCCGCGGCCACGGCCCGGCTCCAGCGCATGTCCTCCGGGCGCTACACCCTCGTCCACTCCGACGCCCGCTCCGGCGGCCGACGCGCCGGCCTCGGTCTCCATGTCGTCGACGCCTGGACCGGCAACGAGCGCGACACCGCCACCCTCTCGGGCGGAGAGACGTTCTTCGCCTCCCTGGCGCTCGCGCTCGGGCTCGCCGACGTCGTCACCGACGAGGCCGGCGGTGTCCGGCTCGACACCCTCTTCATCGACGAGGGCTTCGGAAGCCTCGACGACCAGACCCTCGACGAGGTGCTCGACGTCCTCGACTCCCTGCGCGAGCGGGACCGCAGCGTCGGCATCGTCAGCCACGTCGGCGACCTGCGGCGCCGCATCCCGGCCCAGCTGGAGGTGGTCAAGGAGCGGCACGGCTCGGCCGTGCGGCTCCGTACGGCGGGCGGACTCGGCGACTGAGTCAGCGGCTGATGGAGCGCCGTGGGAGGGGGGAGGAGTAGACGACGCTCGTCGTCACGGAGCCCAGTGCGCCGATCTTGCCGGTGATCTCCTCCAGGTGCTTCATGGAGCGCGTGGCGACCTTGATGACGAAGCAGTCGTCGCCCGTCACATGGTGCGCCTCCAGGATCTCCGGAGTGGTGTCGATCAGGTCGTGGAACGGCTTGTAGTTGCCGTTCGGGTAGCGCAGTCGGACGAAGGCGAGGACCGGAAGCCCGAGCCTTTCCTGGTCCACCACGGCCGTGTACCCGGCGATCACGCCGGCCTCCTCCAGCCGGCGCACCCGCTCGGTGACGGCGGAGGCGGACATGGAGACGGCCCGGGCCAGCTCGGCGAAGCTGGCCCTTCCCTGGGACTGCAGGGCTTCGAGGATGCGCCAGTCGGTGGCGTCTGGTGTATATCCGGTCATCACCGAGAAATAGCAGGGGAATCCCCGGGCGATCAAGGGATGCCCGGGGAGTTCTCACCGTCCGGAACCAGGAAGGCGCCGGATTCCTCGGCGGGAGCCATGGAACCGGGAAGGGCCGGGTTCCTCGGCGGGAGCCATGGAACCGGGAAGGGCCGGGTTCCTCGGCGGGAGCCATGGAACCACGAAGGCGCTGGGTTCCTCGGCGGGAGCCGTGCCCTCAGAGGCGCGAGATCTCGTCCACCAGGTCGTCCAGGCCCAGCGGCCCCTGTGACAGCGCCGCCATGTGCCACGCCTTCGCGTCGAACGCGTCGCCGTGCGCCGCGCGCGCGTTGGCGCGCCCGAGCAGCCACGCCCGCTCGCCCAGCTTGTAGCCGATCGCCTGCCCCGGCATCGACAGATAGCGGGTCATCTCGCTCTCGACGAAGGACGGCGGCCGGCTGCTGTGCTGCTGGAAGAACTCCTGTGCCAGCTCCGGCGTCCACCGCTCGCCCGGGTGGAACGGCGAGTCCGCCGGGATCTCGAGGTGCAGGTGCATGCCGATGTCGACGATCACCCGGCAGGCGCGCATCATCTGCCCGTCCAGGTACCCGAGCCGGCGCTCGGCGTCCGGCAGGAAGCCCAGCTCGTCCATCAGCCGCTCCGCGTAGAGCGCCCAGCCCTCCGCGTTGGCGCTGACCCCGCCGATCGTCGCCTGGTAGCGGGAGAGCCGGTCGGCGACGTGCACCCACTGCGCGAGCTGGAGGTGGTGGCCCGGGACTCCCTCGTGGTACCAGGTCGACACCAGGTCGTACACCGGGAAGCGGGTCTCGCCGTCGACCGGCAGCCAGGTGCGGCCGGGACGCGAGAAGTCCTCGGAGGGGCCGGTGTAGTACGGGGCCGCGGCGCCGCCGGGCGGGGCGATGTGGGACTCCACCCGCCGTACCCGCTCGGCGAGTTCGAAGTGGGTGCCGTCCAGGGCCTCGATGGCCTCGTCCATCAACTCCTGCAGCCAGACCCTGACCTCCTCGACACCCTCGATGTGGGTGCCGTGGACGTCGAGGTGCGCGAGCGCCTCCCACGGGCCGGCCCCGGGGAGGATGCGCTCCGCCTCCGTCCGCATCTCACCGAGGATGCGGTGGTACTCGGACCAGCCGTACGCGTAGGCCTGGTCGAGGTCCAGGTCGGTGCCGTTGAAGTAGCGCGACCATCGCTGGTACCGCTCGCGGCCCACCGTGTCGGGCGCGTCGGCGACGGCCGGGGCGTAGACGTCGCGCATCCAGTCCCGCAGCTCCGCGACCGCCTCGGTCGCGCCCCGGGACGCCTCGGCGAGCTCCGTCCGCAGCTCCGGACGGAGGGAATCGGGCCCCGAGGCGGCGAAGTCCTCGAACCAGCCCCGGCCGCCGTTTCTCCCGCCCGACCACTCGGTCAGCTGGTCGACGAAGGTGGCGGTCGGTCGGGGCCCGCCCAGGAGCTTGCGCTCCAGGCCGAGCGCGAGGGAGGCGCGGTAGCCCTCGAGCGCCGCCGGGACCGCGCGCAGCCGCCGGCCCACGGCCTCCCAGTCCTCCTCGGTCTCCGTCGGCATCACCGTGAACACCATCCGCACGCTGTGCGCGGGGGAGCGCATGTTGCTGACCGCGCAGAGGCCTTCCTCGGCGTCGTGGACGGCGAGTTCGGCCGTCAGACGCTCGCGCAGCAGACGGCCGCAGCGCCGTTCGGCGTCGGTGTCCGCGCCGGGCCGCCGCTCGGCCTCGTCGAGGCGGGACAGGGTGTCGCGGGCGAGTTCGGCCACCGCCTCCTGTCCGGCCGGCGAGAAATCGGGGAGGAGCCCGGCGCTCTCCTTGACTCCCAGGTAGGTACCGGTGATCGGATCGAGGGCGATGAGTGCGTCGACGTAGGCGTCGGCGACCTGGCGGGGCAGCGGGCTGCTGGAAGTCTCTGGCATGAGGCTCATCCTGATGCCTCCATCGTGCCCGCGTCACCCTCGTTCGATCTCACTCGGCCGACAAATGAGCGCCCGGAACGGGGGGCAGAAGCGGTCCGCACTCCCACTGCTGGAAGATCAGCCGGGTCTCGACGCGGGCCACCTCGCGGCG
Source organism: Streptomyces sp. NPDC015346 (assembly GCF_043078785.1). NCBI lineage: Bacteria > Bacillati > Actinomycetota > Actinomycetes > Kitasatosporales > Streptomycetaceae > Streptomyces > Streptomyces sp. NPDC015346. The sequence goes on from NZ_JBIBTW010000003.1 coordinate 62,006, forward strand.
CGAGGTGAACTCGTCCAGGACGAGTCGCTGCAGGTCGGCGGGGTCGGCCACGGCCACGTGGACGAGATAGTCGTCGGGGCCCGTGAGGTGGAACAGCGCGCGTGACTCCGGAAGCGCACGAATCCTGTCGACGAACGGACCGATCAGTTCACGCCGGTGCGGGCGGACCTGGACGAGGAGGAGCGCTTCAAGTCCACGGCCGAGTTTGGCCGGATCCAGTCGTAGCCGGTGCCCCAGGATCACTCCCGTGCGGCGCAGCCGCGCCACCCGGTCCAGGCAGGTGGAGGGCGCCACGCCCACCTCGGCGGCGAGCTCGCGGTAAGTGGTCCGGGCGTCGTTCTGCAAGAGGCGAAGAATGTGCAGATCGACCGCGTCCAGTACGACAGAATCGGCCATATGCCGAACGTAGCACGGTCATATCGCGCTACTTTCCGGTATTCGTTCACAGTGCGGTCATGTACATGGACTACGACGCCTCCACCCCCAGGGCTCTGGCCACCGAAGCCGTGCACGCGGGCCGCGAAGATCTCGCGGAGCTCGGTCTGCACGCCCCGCCGATCGATCTGTCGACGACCTATCCGTCGTACGACACCCGTGCCGAGGCCGCGCGGATCGACGAGTTCGCCACCACGGGAGCCCGGCTGGACGGCCCGCCCGTCTACGCGCGCCTGGACAACCCCACCACCGCCCGCTTCGAGGCGGCGCTCGCCCGCCTGGAGGGCGCCGACGACGCGGTGGCATTCGCCAGCGGCATGGCGGCGCTCACCGCCGTCCTGCTGACCCGGGCGAGCCTGGGCCTGCGCCATGTGGTCGCCGTCCGGCCGTTGTACGGCTGCAGCGACCATCTGCTGAACGCGGGCCTGCTCGGCACCGAGGTCACCTGGACCGACCCGGCGGGCGTCGCGGAGGCGATCCGGCCGGACACCGGCCTGGTGATGGTCGAGTCTCCGGCGAACCCGACCCTCGCCGAGGTCGACATCCGGGCGCTGGCGCACGCCTGCGGGTCGGTGCCGCTGCTGGTGGACAACACCTTCGCCACCCCGGTGCTCCAGCGGCCGGTCGAGCAGGGCGCCCGGATCGTGCTGCACAGCGCGACCAAGTACCTGGGCGGGCACGGCGACGTCATGGGCGGCGTCGTGGCCTGCGACGACGAGTTCGCCCGCGCGCTGCGCCAGGTGCGGTTCGCGACCGGCGGCGTACTCCACCCGCTGGCGGGCTATCTGCTGCTGCGCGGCCTCTCCACCCTGCCGGTACGGGTGCGGGCCGCGTCGGCGACGGCCGCCGAACTGGTCCGGCGGCTCGCCACCGACCCGCGTATCGCCCGGGTCCACTACCCCAGGGTGGGTGGCGCGATGGTCGCCTTCGAGGTGTACGGAGACCCGCACGACGTGATCGCCGGCGTACGGCTGATCACGCCGGCGGTCAGTCTCGGCAGCGTCGACACCCTGATCCAGCACCCGGCCTCCATCAGCCACCGGATCGTGGCCGAGGGAGACCGGCGCTCGGCGGGCGTCAGCGACCGGCTGCTGCGGATGTCGGTCGGTCTGGAGGACGTCGAGGACCTGTGGCGGGATCTCACCCAGGCACTCAGCGCCTCACCCGCTGAAACGGCGCGTGCTCTTCGTGCGGCGGACGGCTCGGCCGAGCCTTCTCCGGCAGCCGGGCGGTGATGACCAGCGTCCCCTCCTCGATCTGGTAGTCGAGGGGGAGGTTCAGCGCCCGCATCGCGGCGACCATCGCGGTGTTGGACGACTGGGTCACGGCGTAGACGCTCTCGCACCCCGCCTCCTCGGCCATCGCGACGAGCCGGCCGAGGAGCTCGGAGCCGATGCCCCGGCGCTGCCAGTCGTCCTCGACCATCAGGGCGACCTCCGTCTCGTCGCCGTCCCAGAGCAGATGGCCGAGGGCGACGAGACGGCCGGAGGCCGTCTGCACGGCGAGGGTCCGGCCGAAGCGCGGGCTGAGCAGATGGTTGAGATAGCGGTCCGCGTCGCTCACCGGTCCGTGGTAGCGCATGCCGAGGGTGCGAGCGGAGCAGCGGTCGTGCATGGCGCGCGCCGCGGCCACGTCGCGCTGGTCCGCGCGGCGGACGGTGATCTCGTTGCCCTCGGGGAGGGTGAGGACGTCCTGGCTGCGCGGGACGCGCGGGCCGAGCCGGGCGTCGAGCTCGACGAGGGCCCGGGCGCGGGCGAACTCGGTCGGAGTGAAGGGCAGATAGGGCCGCTCGATGGTGATGGCACCGCCGCTCGGGTCCCGCAGCCGCATCACCGTCTCCTCCAGGACGCCCTCGACCGGGGCGGTCTCGCCGGTGGGCCGGCCGCTCAGGGAGACGGCGGGCAGCGAGTGGATGGTGCAGCGGCCGAGAAGCTGGCGCAGGGCGAGGGGGAGTTCGGCCGCGTCGAGGGCGGTCCGGGTAGCGAGACCGAGCAGCCGGGTCGGGGTGTCCACCAGGTCGTGAGCGTCGGCCCGCTCGATCCAGGTGCTGCTGCCACCGGCCGCCGCGATCTCCCGGGTGAGCTGGTTGGCCTGGAGGGGGGCGGGGGCGCGCAACAGGAACTCGTCGACGGTTCCCTCGGCGAGCGGGTGCGTCTGCAGGGTCAGGATGTCGACGCCGTGCCGGGCCAGCGCCGTGCACAGCGCGGCCAGGCTGCCCGGCGCGTCACGGACGGTGGTCCGCATCCGCCAGAGCACCGTCTCGACGGGCTCCTGGGGGCCCGGTGTCGTGCCGGCGGGATCGGAGGGAGGCGGGGGCGCATGGCTGTGGCGCCGTGCCCACCAGGTGTGGAAGGTCGCCGTGGCGATCAGCGCGATCGCCGAGAACACCAGCATGTACGGACCCTCGGCGCCGCGGACGACGGTCTTGGCGATCGTGTCGGCCACCACCACCGCCGTGAACAGGGCGGCCAGTTCGATGAGGTCCCGCCGCCAGTGGTGGGGGCGGCGGGCACTCTTCGCGGAAGTCACATCAGTCATGACCTCACTGTGACCCAGCGGTGTTGCGTGATCACGAACGCCTTGTGACTGACGGGTTAAGCGCCGATCTGGGGCCTTAGTGGCTGATTTTTTCCGGTTGGGTCAGACACTGATCGGCCCCTTGCCGGAGTGCTGTCCGCAGGCGTCGGGCTCCGACCGCTCCCCCCGACCGCCCCCCGCCGCTCACTGGCCGACGCGCCCCGGCTGAAGCACCTTGCTGAACAGGACCGTTCCGCCCTCCGCGCGCAGCCGGACGGTCAGCTCGCCGCTGCCACCGTCGATGTCGACCTCGCCGAAGTACTGCGGACTCTCCATCGGCGAGAGGTTCGCCCGCTCCGGCGCGCGGACGAAGACCCGCTCGGGGCCGAAGGTGGCGTCCAGCCCGCTCGCCGGGAAGCCGCCCGCGGCCAGCGGCCCGGAGACGAACTCCCAGAACGGCGCGAAGTCCTGGAAGGCCGCCCGCTCCGGCGCGTAGTGCTGCGCCGAGGTGTGGTGCACATCGGCGGTCAGCCACACCGTGCCCGTGATCCGGCGGTGCTTGACGAACCGCAGCAGCTCGGCGATCTGGAGCTCCCGGCCGAGCGGGGCGCCCGGGTCGCCCTGCGCGATCGCCTCGAAGTCCGCCGCCCCGTCCGGGACGACCAGGCCGAGCGGCATGTCGGCGGCGAGCACCTTCCACACCGCCCGCGAGCGGCTCAGCTCCCGCTTGAGCCAGGCGAGCTGCTCCGCGCCCAGGATGCCGGTGGTGTCGTCGGCCTGCCGGCCGGGGGAGTTGGCGTTCCGGTACGAGCGCATGTCCAGGACGAAGACGTCCAGCAGGGGGCCGTAGCGCACCACCCGGTGCATCCGGCCCTCGACCGACCCACCGCGCGCGTGGAGCGTGGACACCGGCACGTACTCGGCGAACGCCCGCTTGGCGCGGGCCGCGAGCACGTCCACGTCCTTCTCGGTGTAGCGCGGGTCGTCCAGGATCTGCCCGGGGTACCAGTTGTTGCGGACCTCGTGGTCGTCCCACTGCACGATCGACGGCACCTGGGCGTTGAAGGCGCGCACATGGTGGTCCAGGAGGTTGTAGCGGAAGTTGCCGCGGTACTCGTCGAGCGTCTCGGCGACCTTCGACTTCTCCGGCGTCGTGACGTTCCGCCAGATCCGGCCGTCCGGCAGCGTCACGCTCGGCTGGATGACACCGTCCGCGTAGATCGCGTCACCACTGCACAGGAAGAAGTCCGGGTTCAGCCGGCGCATCTCCTCGTACGCCCGGAAGCCGCCGATGTCCGGGTTGATGCCCCAGCCCTGCCCGGCGATGTCCCCCGACCAGAGGAAGCGCACCCCGTCGCGGCGCCGCGCCGGAGCGGTACGGAAGGTGCCGACGACCGGTTCGCCGGTACGCCGGGGGTCGTCCGGGTCGGCGAGCGTGACCCGGTAGTGGATCTGCTCGCCCGGCGGGAGCCCGCGCAGCGCGGTCGTCCCGGTGAAGTCGCCGTCGGCGCCCAGCAGCGGGCCCTGGTGGCGGTGGACGCGGCGGAACGACTCGCTCGCCGAGGTCTCCACGATCATCCGCGCCGGCCGGTCCGAGCGGACCCACACCAGACCCGACGAGCCGGTGACGTCCCCCGTCTGCACGCCCCAGGCGGCCCTCGGCCGCCCCGACAGAGCCAGCGCCGGGGCCGCGGCCGCGCCGCCGCCCAGGGCGAGCGCCGCGGACGCGGCCATCGAGCCGCGCAGCACACTGCGGCGGGCGGGGGACGGGCCGGGGATGCGGTCGGACATCGAGGTGCCTCCTGGTGCCGGGGTCGGACGGGTCCTTCGTACCGCCCCATGCCTAACGGCAGAGGACGGCGCTCACACGAACCCCGCGTGAACACACCGGGGGCACCACACCCTCGGACCGTTCGGCTCCCGCCCCCTGCCGCTCTACCGCCCCACCGCCTCCGCGACCAGCCGCACGCCCCGCGCGATCTCGGACGGGGTCAGATGGGCGTACCCGATGACCAGCCGGACGACTCCGTCCGCAGGCCGCGCCGTCCCGTACTCCTCCAGCGGACGCAGGGCCACCCCGGCGGACGCGGCCCGCTCCACGAAGCGCGAGGTCGGGCCGTGACGCCGGGGCACGCGCGCGATGATGTGCAGCCCGGCCGCGATCCCGCTCACCCCGGTGCCCGGGAAGTGCTCCTCCAGGGCCGCCACCAGGGCGTCCCGCCGCTCCCGGTACGCGCGCTGACAGCGCCGCAGCTGCCGGTCGTAGCCGCCGCGTGTCACGAACTCCGCGAGTAGTGCCTGGTCCAGGGCCGGATTGCCCAGATCCATCGTCCGCTTGCGCTCCACGACCTCCGCCACCAAGGCCTCCGGCACCAGCATCCAGCCGAGCCGCAGCCCGGGGGCGAGCGACTTGCTCACCGAGCCGGTGTACGCGACCCGTTCCGGATCGAGTCCCTGCAGCGCGCCGACCGGCGCCCGGTCGTAGCGGAAGTCGCCGTCGTAGTCGTCCTCCAGGATGTAGCCGTCCACCGCCCGGGCCCAGTCCAGCAGCGCGGCCCGGCGGGCGGCGGAGTACGCGATCCCGGACGGGAACTGGTGCGAGGGGGTCGTCACCACCGCCCGTACGCCCGACGCGGTGAGCGGGCCCGGGAGCAGCCCCTCCTCGTCCATCGGCAGCCACCGGGTGTCCATGCCGGTGGACGCGAACAGGCGGCCGTGCTCCGGGCTGCCCGGATCCTCGATGCCGACCGTCCTCAGCCCCCGCGCCCGCAGGACGAAGCCGAGGAGCGTCGACGCCTGCGCCACCCCCGAGCACACCACGAGCCGTTCGGGATCGGCCACCACCCCGCGCCGCCGCGCCAGCATCCCCGCCAGCGCCGTCCGCAGCTCCGGCAGCCCGCGCGGATCGGGGTAGCCGAGCGCCCGGTGGGGCAGCCGGGCCAGGACCGACCGCTGGACGGCCGCCCAGGCCGCCCGGGGGAACAGCGCCAGGTCCGGCGTGCCGGGGTGGAAGTCGACCCGCACGCCGGGCGCGCGTGGCGCCAGATCCCGGGCGGGCTGCGAGGCGGCCGCCCGGACGGCGTCGCCCACCCACGTGCCCGAGCCCCGGTCGCTGCGCAGATAGCCCTCGGCGGTGAGCTGTTCGTACGCCTCCGTCACCAGGCCCCGTGAGACACCGAGGTCGGCGGCCAGCTCGCGGCTCGACGGCAGCCGGGTCCCGGCCGTCAGACGGCCCGTGCGCACCGCTTCGCGCAGCGCCTCCTGAAGCGCCCTCCCACGCCGCCGCGCCGGGGCCGCCGCGGCCGGGAGCAGCAGCTCCCAGGCCGGCTGCCCGCCCCACGGAACGCCGGAAGCCACGCCCGGGCCGTTCCCCGGAGCGCTCCCGCGCGCCTCCGGAGCCGTCGCCGAAGTCCCCTCGGCGGGCTGGGCGTTCCCCGGAGCGCTCCCGCGCATCCCCGGGGCCGTCGCCGAAGTCGCCTCCGCCGGCCCCGCGTTCCCCGAAGTGGTCCCCGAAGTCGTCATGGAAGTGGACCTTAAACCGGACCGCCCGCGTTCCTAGCGTCAGGAGCATGAACGCGAACTCCCTGCGCGGGGCGCTCCTCGTGACCCTCGCCTACGCCCTCGTCGGCGCCTCCTTCACCGCCAACAGCCTCCTCGGCGACTACCCGTACGCCGGTGGCCAGGCCCTGCGCTACGGCGCCGCCTGTCTGCTCCTGCTGCCTCTCCTCGGCCCGGCCGGGCTCGCTCCGCTCCGCGCGCTGACCGCCCGCCACTGGGTCCGCCTGACCCTGCTCGCCGCCGTCGGCATGGTCGGCTTCAACCTCGCGGTCCTCGCCGCCGAACAGACCGCCGAGCCCGCCGTCCCCGGTGTCCTGGTCGGCTGCGCCCCGGTCGTGGTCGCCGTCCTCGTCCCGCTCCTGGAGGGGCGCAGGCCCAGCCGCCCGGTGCTCTACGGCGCCCTCCTGGTCGCCGCCGGCGCGTTCACGGTGCAGGGATGGGGCCGTACCGACCAGGCCGGCCTCCTCTACTCCGTAGGAGCACTGGCGGGCGAAGTCGGCTTCACCGTCCTCGCCGTACCCGTGCTGCGCCCGCTCGGGCCGAAGCTGCTCACGGCCGTGGTCTGCGGCGTCGCCGCCGTCGAGTCGGCCCTGCTCGGTCTCGTCGTCGACGGCGGCGCGTTCCTGCGGCTGCCGACGGCCGTGGAGACGGGCGCGCTGGTCTGGCAGGCCGCCCTCGCGACGGTCGTCGGTTTCGTCCTCTTCTACATGGGGGTCCAGCGGATCGGCATGGAACGGGCGACTCTCTTCACCGGTGCGATCCCGGTCGCCGCCGCCCTGACCGCGGTGCTCGTCTCGACCGGGGGCTTCGGCCTGCCGCAGGCCGCGGGCAGTGTGCTGGTGGGGGCCGGGGCCGCCCTGGGCACCGGCCTGTTCACCCGCGCGGGCCGGTCAGCGGCTGCCGTCCAGGATGACCCGCGCGACAAGAGCCGGATCGTCGTTCATGGGGACATGGCCGCAGCCCGGCAGTCGCACCAGCCGGGCACCGGGGATGGTCCGCTTGGCCCGGATGCCCTGACGGCGCAGCAGCAGCCGGTCGCGGGTGCCCCAGGCGATGGTGACGGGCACGGCGGGCACGTCGTCGGCGAACAGCACGTTCCGGCCGGCCTCCAGGGTCTGACGGAAGCCGGTGGCGCCCCGCAGGGCGAGCGTCTCGGCGACCGCCGCCTCGGGTGAGCGGCGCGCGGGGCGGGCGTAGATCGTGCTGGTCAGCGCGGTCCGCCCGGCGGCGCTGCGGGACAGTCGCTCGATCAGCGGCACGGGCATCGACCGCGCGGCGGCCCGCATCGCGAGCAGGGTTCCGAAGGCGTACCGCCGCTCGCTCTCCGACCAGAACCCGGCGGGGGAGAGCGCGGTCACCGAGCGTACGAGCTTTTCCTTGCCGAGTTGGAGGGAGAGCAGCCCGCCCAGCGAGTTGCCGGCCACATGCGGCCGCTCGACGCCGAGGGCCGCGCAGAAGGCGCCGAGCACCGGCACGACGGTCGACAGGTCGTAGGCGCAGCCCTCCGGGAGGGCGGCCGAGGCGCCGAACCCCGGCAGGTCGACGGCTATGACATCGCGTTCGGCGGCGAGGATGTCGAGGACCGGCTCCCAGGCCTGCCAGTGGTGCCCGATGCCGTGGAGCAGCAGCAACGGTTCGCCCGCGCCCCGGCGTTCGTAGGCGACGGACACCGTGCGCGGCCCGCGTGGGGACGCGGTCGTGAACGAGATCTGTGCGGACATGCGCCGGCTCCCTGTTGTCGACCCCTGGCACCTCTTAGACGCCCTGTCAGCAAGAATTACCGTTCAGTAGCGACGAGTTCAAGGGCCGGGACAGAACTGGACAGCTCCCTCCCCGGTCGGCTGGGATGGGAGCGTGGCGACCGAAACAGCGACAGACCTCTTCGAAGAACACCGCCCGCTGCTCACCGGCGTGGCCTACCGCATGCTCGGCCGCGCCGCCGACGCCGAGGACGTGGTCCAGGACGCCTGGCTGCGCTGGTCGGCGGCCGACCGCGCGGACGTCCGCGAACCCCGCGCCTACCTCGTCCGCGTCACCACCCGGCTCGCCCTGGACCGGCTCCGCCAGGCCCAGGCGCGCCGCGAGTCCTACGTGGGCCCCTGGCTGCCCGAACCCGTCGTCACCGACTTCGGTCCCGCCGTCCCCGACACGGCCGAACGCGCCATGCTCGCCGACTCCGTCTCGCTCGCCGTCCTCGTCGTCCTCGAATCCCTCTCGCCGCTGGAACGTGCCGTCTTCGTCCTCCGCGAGGCCTTCGGCTTCCCCTACGGGGAGATCGCCACCGCCCTCGACCGCTCCGAGGCCGCCGTCCGCCAGCTCGCCGCCCGCGCCCGCCGCCATGTCGACGAGGGCAGGCCGCGCTACGACGTCGACCCGGCCGAGCGCCGCGCCCTCACCGAACGCTTCCTCGCCGCGGCGGCCGGCGGGGACCTGGAGCAGCTCCTGACCCTCCTCGCCCCGGACGTACGCCTCGTCGGCGACAGCGGCGGCAAGGCCAAGGCGCCGCTGCGGGTCATGCACTCCGCGGACAAGGTCGGCCGCTTCCTCGCCGCCGTCGCCCAGGGCACCGAGAGCGCGTACGAGCTCCGCTTCGTGGAGGTCAACGGAGCCCCCGCCGTGCTCACGCTCGCCGACGGCAGGCCGGACTCGCTCTTCCAGATCGAGGTACGGGACGGGCGCGTCCAGTGTGTCTACATCGTGCGCAACCCCGACAAGCTGCACGCGCTGAACCTCGGCTGACCCGCTCCGGCCACGCGGTGCCCCATCTCCGGCAGCGGAGGCGGGGCGCTCTGGCGCGCACGGCGTGCGTGCAGCCGCGCACGGCGCACGTACGGCTCACGGCGGCGCGAACGTCCTGTGAACGATCTCCGCCGGAGCCCCATGTCCACGGGCATCCGGCGGATGATTGGTCTTGACCAAGGGGGTGTGCCGACTTATGGTCGCAGAGTTAGTGCAGGAACCTTTAATAAACAAGGGCGCGGAACACCGCCGGGGACACGGCGATTGCGGAGGATCAGGGTGGGGACCACGCAGCTGGAATCGGTGCCGGAGCCGAAGTACTGGCACCTCAAGACCGTGATCGGCGAGGCGCTCGACTCCGACTTCGCGGTCGGCGAGATCCTCCCCAACGAGCGGGAGCTCGCCGCGCGCTTCGGCGTCGCCCGGGCGACGCTCCGTCAGGCCCTGGAGCAGCTGGAGCTGGAGGGCCGCCTGCAGCGCCGTCGCGGCGTCGGCACGACCGTCGCCCCGCCACGCGTGGGCGTCGACGTCTCCACCACCCAGCACACCTGGCCCGGCGTCGCCGAGGAGACCTGGCAGTCCATGGACGCCTCCCGCGCCGTGGCACCCCCCGCCGTGGCACGGCTCCTGGACATCGAGCCCGACGAGCAGGTCCACGTGGTGCGCCGGCTGCGCGTCACGCACGGGCAGCCGGTCGCGGCCGAGCTGCTCTACGTGCCGTCCGGCTCGGTTCCCGAGCTGACCCCCACCGACACCCCGACCGGCCCGGCCCGCGCCCGCGTCGTGCTGCGCGAACTCCAGCGCCTCGCCCTGGACGGCCAGGACCGCGCCGTCGAACTCGGCTCCGCCCGCGCCGACGACGCCAGGGAACTGGACCGCCTGCCCGGCGCCCCGGTCCTCGTCGTGACCACCCGCTACCTCTCGGAGGGCCGCACGGCGGCGGTCTCCGTGGCCACCTACCGCGCCGACACCTGCCGCCTGACCTTCGGCGACTCGGGCGACCTGGTGATGGCCTCCTGACGCCCTGACCGTCCGACCCCTCGGACGGCCGAGGTCTCAGCCTGTCGGACTCCGGGAGACCCCGGGCGACACGTAGGCCCGCAGACCGGTCCGATGGCCCAGGTCCGGGAGTGGATGGACGCGCCACTCGCGGGCGTACGCGGGGGGCCGTCCGTTGCCCGAGACGAGGACCGCGACGGGCTGCTCGAGGGCCGTGGCGGCGAGGGCCTGCGGCGTGATGCTTCCGTCGTGACCGCCCGGCTGACGGGAGGCGCAGCCGGTACGGAACGCGACCCGGATCGCCTCCTCGCCGCTGATCACGCACGGCGGGCGGACGCCCTGGGCGCGTAGTTCCGCCGCGATCCGGGTGAGGTCCACGGTGTCCCGCCGTACCCGGTTCGCCACCCCGACGACGAGGGCGTACTGGATCGCCAGGTGGGCGACGACGGCCACGACGACGAGGCCCACCGTGGTGCGCCGCCACCGGAGCGGGGAGAGACACAGCCAGAGCAGGCACTGGGCCACGGGCAGGGCCAGCAACGCGTAGGCCGGGAGCAGGAAACGGGGCGCCGCGTATCCGACGGTGAACAGGTACGGCGCCGCCAGCGCCGCCCCCACCGCCGTGGCCAGGAGGATCGGCGTGCGGCTCCGGGCGCGGACGGCGGACAGCACGCCGCCCGCCACGAACAGTGGCAGCGCGAGGAACCACAGGGCGGAGGCGGGGTACCGCCAGGGCACGTCGCAGGGCCGGCACAGCGCCCGGCCGCCCAGGGCCCGCACGTGGTCGTCGACGGAGAAGTACCAGCCGAGGTGGCCCTGGATCTCGCTGGCCCGCCGCAGCCGGGCGGCGAGGCCGCCGTAGTGGACGTATGCCTCGATCACCCACTCGGCGCATCCGACCGTCACGCCGGCGGCCGCCACCAGGACCAGCAGACCCCTGCGGCGCGTACGCGGCATCGCCAGGGCCGCCACGACGAGGGCCAGGGTCAGCCACACCGCGTCGGTCGGACGCATCAGCGCGGCGAACGCCACCCCCGCGCCCATGCCGATCAGCGCGCGGCCGTCGCCGGGGTCCCGGGCGGCCCGCAGGAAACAGCCGACCGCGGCGAGGGCCCCGTAGGCGACCCAGAGGTTGGGCATCGCCTGCGAGGCGTAGAACATCGTCACCCACAGGCTCGCGAACAGCGCCCCGGCGAGCGCGAGCACGGGAGCGGGCAGCAGCCGTCGCCACACCCACAGCGCCAGGAACAGGCCACAGCCGGCCAGCACGGCCATGTACACGCGCAGCGCCGCCACGGAGGTGGTCAGCGCCGCGACCGGTGCGACGAGGTAGGTGATGCCCCGGGCCCGGGGGGCGCTGAAGAACGCCGCCGGCGCCTGGGGGCTCACCTGACTGACGTACACGGTCTCGTCCCAGCCGAGCCCGAGACCGGGCGCGACCAGGACGAGGTGGACGAGAGCGAAGGCTGCGGCGACGCCCGCGAGGAGGGGCAGCGGACGCGCGGCCGCACCGTGCGGAGAGCCGCGCTCGGGCACCGCGCGCGGCGACCGCTCCGGTGGGCCGGAGACGAATTGCGTTTCCTGCATGGCCTGGCCTCGGTCGAAGGGACGGCGGGTGACGATTCCCCGGACTGACCTCTCCACGCTGCGGCGACCACCCCGGGTCCACCACGCGGGCGGGGCACTCGGCTGAACGGTTCTCCCGAACGAGCGAGCGGGCGCGTCCCGACGCCCGTGGTTAGCATCCGACCAGGGGGCGGCCCACAGACGGCACGGAGGCCTTCATGCAGCACGGACCCGCGTCACGCCCGTCACGCCTTTCGGTGAACCGTTCACGGCTCGGCCACAAGATGGGCTACGCGCTGCGGCATCCGGAGCGAGTCGTGCCCTACCTTCGCCGGGCGGGGCGGGACAGCTGGCTGCGGCTGCGGCACCGGGGCAGCCATGTCGCCTACTACCGGGCCGTGATGGCCTCCGACACGGCCCGCAGCCCCGAGGCGGCGGTCGGTGGCGGACCTTCGTACGACCGCTGGCTGGCCATCGGACAGATGCAGTACGACTACCTGGTGGGGCACGGGCTGACGCCGCAGGACCGGATGCTGGAGATCGGCTGCGGCAACCTGCGCGCCGGCTGGCGGTTCATCGAGTACCTGGAGCCGGGCCACTACTACGGGATCGACATCTCGCCCGACATCCTCATCGAGGCCAAGAAGACGCTGGTCCGCTACGGCCTGCAGGCCAGGGTCCCCTACCTGACCCCCGTCGACGACCTGAAGCTGGACTTCCTTCCCGACGCCTGGTTCACGGTGGTGCACGCCCACAGCGTCTTCTCGCACTCGCCGGCCGATGTCATCGACGAATGCCTGGCGCACGTCGGACGCGTGCTGGCGCCCGGCGGCTTCTTCGACTTCACCTTCGACCGCACGGAGGGAGCTGAACACGACGTGCTGGGGGAGGACTTCTACTACCGTACGGAGACGCTGACGCGGCTGGCCGCGAAGCACGGCCTCGTCGCCCGCTTCATGGCCGACTGGGAACAGCTGCCCCACGGCCAGTCGAAACTCCGCGTCTCCCACCCGGCCGCCGACCCGGACGGCGAAGGCGAGCGGCCGTCCGGTCCGGCCGTGGCCGCCGACGTGCCGACGGTGGAGTCCTGAGCGCAGTGCCCTCACGGCAGTGCCCTGACCGCAGTGCCTTCACCGCAGTCCGCAGTGCTTCTGAGCCGGGCTCCGGGGCCCGTGCCGCAACCGCCCGCTCAGCGGCGGGCCGTCACCGTGGCGTCCACGGCGAAGAGCTGCTCCTCCACATGGTCCAGCGCCAGACGCAGCGCGCCCGTGCCCACGGCCGCCTCGCCCAGCATCGACAGGACCACCCGCGGGGGCCGCAGACAGAAGCGGGCCAGTTCGTCGCGCAGCGGCGGCAGGACGCCGTCCAGGCCGGCGGCCCAGCCCCCGACCACCACCAGCTCCGGGTCGAGCGCGAGCACCAGGGCCGCCACGTCGTGCACCAGACGCTGGGTGAACCGCTCCACGGCCGCCCCGGCCCTGGCGTCACCCTCACGGGCCAGCGCGAACACCTTGGCCACCGCCTGCTCGTCCAGCGGATGAAGGGGCTCGTCCGTGGTCGACAGCAGATGCTCGGGGGTGACCCCCCGGCCGAGCAGGTGCAGCGCCCCGATCTCGCCGGCCGCCCCGCCGTACCCGCGGTGCAGACGCCCGCCGATCAGCGAACCCGCGCCCGGGCTCAGCCCCGCGAGTACGAAGACGATGTCGTCGGAGTCGGTCGCCGCACCCTTCCAGTGCTCGGCGACGGCCGCCGCGTTCGCGTCGTTCTCCACCAGCACCGGGCAGCGGAACGACCGCCTCAGCCGCTCCCCGAGCGCCAGACCGGTCCAGCCGGGCAACGCGGTGCCGAGCCGTACGGTGCCGTCCGCCTCCACGATCCCCGGCGTCCCGACCCCGACCGCCCGCAGACTGGCGCGCGGGACCCCGGCCCTGCGCAGCACGTCGGCGACCACCGTACGGACCCGGTCCAGGCGCTCGTCCGCCGGAGCCGTCTCGGAGACCTCGCGGGCCCCGGCGCCGATGATCCGCCCGTCGAGGCCGGAGAGCAGCGCGGCGACCCGGTGCGGGCCGATCTCGATCCCCAGCAGGTGCCCGGCCTCCGCCCGGAAGCGGAACCTCCGGGCCGGCCGCCCCTGCCGCCGGGCCTCGCCCTCCTCGGGCGCCGCCTCGACGACGAGCCCACCGACGATCAGCCCCTCGACCACGCCCTCGACCGTGGGGCGCGACAGACCCGTGATCCGGGTCAGGTCCGTGAGCGTGAGCGCGTCGGCGCCCCGCAGAGCATGGAGTACCACGGCGGAATTGATCCGCCGCAGCAGAGACGGATCCCCGCCGGTCAGCCGCCCCACCGTCTGTCCCTCCAGCTCGCGCACATGTGTGCCGGATGGTACTCAATGACCAGGGGCGCGGCGAGCGCCGCCCTCGGTGGGCGCGGCCGCCGGAGGACACGGGCGAAGCGGCCGGTCGTGCCGGGGCGGGCGCCGTGGATTCCTGACGGAACGCCAATTGTCAGTGGGCGGCGCTTTACTGGAGCCATGACCACGGCACGCCACCTGGCAGCGATCGACTTACTCCGCTCCCGCGCCTTCCCCGAGGCGCCGGGCCGGACGGAGCTGGGCGACAGCGGCCCGGGCTTCCACATCGCGGAGCTCGCCACCAGCGAGGACTTCTGGGAGGACGACGGCACCCGCCGTTCCGAGGTCGCCGACCAGTACGAAGCGGAACGGGACGCGCTGTCGGTGTTGCTGGCGGCCCGCTGGGGGCCGCCGCGGACCATGGAGCTCTGGTCCCTTCTGGAGCGCGGCATGGCGGGCGAGGACATACCGGAGCCCTGGTCCTCGCTGAGCGGCCACACGCCCGACCTGCATATGTGGCGGGTGGAGGGGCGGTGGACCGCCCTGGGCGTCTCGAACTGCGACAAGGAGCTGCCCTTCCAGCTCCTCGCCGTCGTCACGACGGTCGACCCACCCTGACCGGCCCGCCCGGCCCCCGTCGATCCTGCACCCCCGCCGCCTCCCGCAGCCGGGCGAACTCCTCCGCCATCGCGCCCACCGTCCAGTGCGCGTTGAGCCCGCTCGGATTGGGCAGGACCCAGATCCGGGTCTCCCCGATGGTCCGCTCCTGCGGGCCGACGACGGCACGGCGCTCCCCGAACGCCGTGCGGTACGCGGTGATGCCGACGACCGCCAGCCACCGCGGCCGAAGCCGCTCCACCCGCTCGGTCAGCAGCCTGCCGCCCTCGCGGAACTCCTCGTCGCTCACCTCGTCGGCCCGCGCGCTCGCCCGTGCCACCACGTTCGTGATGCCGAGACCGTACGAGAGCAACTCCTCCTGCTCCGACGGCTTCAGCCGGCGCGGCGTGAAGCCGGACAGCTCCAGCACCGGCCAGAACCGATTGCCCGGGCGCGCGAAGTGGTGGCCGGTGGCCGCCGACATCAGCCCCGGATTGATCCCGCAGAAGAGCACGGAAAGGCCGCCCGCGACCACGTCGGGGACGACACGGTCGCGAGCGGCCTCGAGCTCCCGGGGCGAGAACCCGGTCAGAGGATCGCCCCCGGGGTGTACGCGGCGGCCTCGGGGTGCCGCTTGACGATCTCCTCGATACGGGAGACCACCGCCGCGACCTGGTCGGCGGCGGCGCCGGTGAACGACAGCTTGTCCGCCATCAGCGCGTCGAGCTGCGCCCGGTCCAGCGGGATCCGCTCGTCGGCGGCCAGCTTGTCGAGGAGCTCGTTGCGCTCGGCGCCCTGCTCGCGCATGGCGAGGGCGGAGGCGACGGCGTTCTCCTTGATGGCCTCGTGGGCGAGCTCGCGGCCCACCCCGGCGCGGACCGCACCCATCAGGACCTTGGTGGTGGCCAGGAAGGGGAGGTAGCGGTCGAGCTCACGGGCCACGACGGCCGGGAAGGCGCCGAACTCGTCGAGCACGGTCAGGAAGGTCTCCAGGAGACCGTCGAGGGCGAAGAACGCGTCCGGCAGCGCCACCCGGCGGACCACCGAGCAGGAGACGTCACCCTCGTTCCACTGGTCGCCGGCCAGCTCGCCGGTCATCGACGCGTAGCCGCGCAGGATCACCATGAGGCCGTTCACGCGCTCGCAGGAGCGGGTGTTCATCTTGTGCGGCATCGCGGAGGAGCCGACCTGGCCGGGCTTGAAGCCCTCGGTGACCAGTTCGTGGCCGGCCATCAGACGGATCGTCTTGGCGACCGAGGAGGGAGCGGCGGCCAGCTGGACGAGCGCGGTGACGACGTCGTAGTCGAGCGAGCGGGGGTAGACCTGGCCCACCGAGGTGAAGGCGTGCGCGAAGCCGAGGTGACCGGCGATGCGCTGCTCGAGCTCCGCCAGCTTGGCCGCGTCGCCGCCGAGCAGGTCGAGCATGTCCTGCGCGGTGCCGACCGGGCCCTTGATGCCGCGCAGCGGGTAGCGCGCGAGCAGCTCCTCAAGGCGGCCGTAAGCGACGAGCAGCTCGTCGGCGGCCGTGGCGAAACGCTTGCCGAGCGTCGTGGCCTGGGCGGCGACGTTGTGGGAGCGGCCGGCCATGACCAGCTCGGCGTACTCCCCGGACAGCTTGCCGAGGCGGGCCAGGACCGCGACGGCGCGGTCGCGCATCAGCTCGAGGGAGAGCCGGATCTGCAGCTGCTCGACGTTCTCGGTGAGGTCGCGGGAGGTCATGCCCTTGTGGACGTGCTCGTGACCGGCGAGAGCGTTGAACTCCTCGATGCGGGCCTTCACGTCGTGCCGGGTGACCTTCTCGCGCTCGGCGATGGAGGCGAGGTCGACCTGGTCGAGCACGCGCTCGTAGTCGGCGAGGGCCGCGTCCGGAACCTCGATCCCGAGGTCCTTCTGGGCACGCAGGACGGCGAGCCACAGCCGGCGCTCCAGCTTCACCTTCTGCTCGGGGGACCAGAGGACGGCGAGCTCCGCGGAGGCGTAGCGGCCGGCCAGGACATTGGGGATACGGGGCTTCGCAGCAGCAGTCACGTGACCAGATTCTACTGGCGGTTTCTGCAGGCCAGCGCCACGGCCGGGTTCGTCTCTTGCTACGAGACGCCGGTCACGCCCGTCACGCCCCTCACCCGTCACGCCCCTCACACCGTCACGCCCCTCACCCCGTCACGCCTGCCCCTCCGGCTGCGCAGGCACGTACGGGAGCAGGTCCGGGCGTTTGGCCGGGCGGCCGTCGCCGGAGGAGCGGCCGGTGAGGCGGCGTCCGATCCACGGGCCGAGGTGCTCCCTGGCGAAGCGCGCGTCACCGACCCGCCGGGTCATCCAGCCCGGGGCCACGGCCGGCGGCAGCGGCGCCCGCCAGTCGTCCTCGGGGTCCATCCCCAGGGCCTGCCACACGGCCTCGGCCACCCGCCGGTGCCCCTCGCCGGTCAGGTGGAGCCGGTCGACGTCCCACATCCGCTGGTCGCCGAGGGCCGGGGCTCCGTACAGGTCGACCACCAGGGCGCCGTGCCGGGCGGCGAGCTCGTCGACGTACCCGAAGAGCTCCTCCATGCGGGGCCGGAAGCGCTCCATCACCGGGCCGTCGCGGCCGGGGCTGCGCATCAGCACGAGCCGCCCGCAGGACGGTGCCAGCTTCTCGACCGCCTCGGTGAGCAGCGCCCGGACCCGTCCCATGTCGCACTTCGGGCGCAGGGTGTCGTTCAGGCCGCCGACCAGGGTCACCACGTCCGCCTTCATGGCGGCGGCCACGTCCACCTGCTCCTCGACGATCTGTCCGATGAGTTTTCCCCGTACCGCGAGGTTGGCGTACCGGAAATCGGGCGTACGGGCGGCGAGCCGGGCCGCGAGGAGGTCAGCCCAGCCCCGGTAGGTCCCGTCGGGCAGTCGGTCCGACATGCCCTCGGTGAAGCTGTCGCCCACGGCGACAAGACTGGTGTAGGTGGCATTCATCTCCATGGCGGGAGAGATCATACCGCGCGGTATGCGAAGGGGGAGAACGCGGCGAAGGAGCACGCGCCGGAGCCCGGGGCGACAGTGCGCCCCGGGCTCCAGCACGTGCGGTGATGCGCGGTGATGTGCGGTGATGTGGTGACAGCCGGTGTCCTACGACGCCGCCGGGCGCCCCACCAGCTTGCGCAGCACGTCCTCCATCGTGACGAGCCCGGCCAGCTTGCCGTCCTCGTCCAGGACCGCCGCCAGGTGCGTACGGCTGCGGCGCATCGCCGTCAGCACGTCGTCCATCGGCGTGGCCGCCCGCACCCGGGCGATCGGCCGGAGCGCCGACACCGGGAAGGGCAGATCGCGCGCTGTCGCGTCCAGGGCGTCCTTCACATGGAGGTAGCCGAGGATCCGGCGCCCCGAGTCGACCACCGGGAAGCGGGAGAAACCCGACTCCGCGGCCAGCGCCTCCAGCTCCTCCGCCGTCGTGCCGACCGCCGCGTACACGACCCGCTCCACCGGCATGACCACGTCCCGCACCGGACGACGGCCCAGCTCCAGTGCGTCGCGCAGCCGCTCCGCCGCACGGTCGTCGAGCAGCCCGGCGACGCCGGCGTCGGTGACCATCCTGGCCAGCTCGTCGTCCGAGAACGTCGCCGAGACCTCGTCCCTCGTCTCCACCCGCAACAGCTTGAGCAGCGCGTTGGCGAAGGCGTTGATTGCGAAGATCACGGGCCGCAGCGCCCGCGCGACGGCCACCAGCGGCGGGCCGAGAAGCAGCGCGGTCCGCGTCGGCTCGGCCAGGGCGATGTTCTTCGGCACCATCTCGCCGAGCAGCATGTGCAGATACGTCGCCACCGCCAGCGCGATCACGAACGAGATCGGGTGCACCAGGCCGTGCGGCACGCCGACCGCGTCGAAGGCCGGCTCCAGCAGGTGCGCGATGGCCGGCTCGGCGACGATGCCGAGCACCAGGGTGCACAGCGTGATGCCGAGCTGCGCCGCGGCGAGCAGCGCGGAGACGTGCTCCAGACCCCAGATGACGCTGCGCGCCCGCCGGTTCCCGGCCTGCGCCTCGGGTTCGATCTGACTGCGGCGCACGGAGATCAGGGCGAACTCGGCGCCGACGAAGAAGGCGTTCACGACCAGGGTCAGGAAGCCGATCAGCAACTGGATCGCGGTCATCGGCCCTCCTCCCCGGCCTCGGAGTCCTGCGCGGGCGGCACGTGCATCAGCACGCGCGCGGCCCGGCGGCCCGAGGCGTCCACCACTTCGAGCCGCCAGCCGGCCAGCTCCACGCGGTCGCCGACGGCGGGGATCCGCCCCAGCTCCGTGGCGAGGACACCCGCCAGCGTCTCGTACGGGCCGTCCGGCACCCGCAGACCGATCGCCTCCAGCTGATCGGTGCGCGCCGCGCCGTCCGCGGACCAGACCTCACGGCCGTCCGCGTCGACGCCCGCCCGGGCCAGATCCGGCGTCTCGTGCGGGTCGTGCTCGTCGCGCACCTCGCCGACGACCTCCTCCACGATGTCCTCCAGCGTCACGACGCCGGCGGTGCCGCCGTACTCGTCGATCACGACGGCCATCGTCTGCTTGCCCGAAAGACGGTCGAGCAGCCGGTCCACTGTCAGCGTCTCCGGGACCAGCAGCGGCTCGCGCAGCATGTCCCCGATGCGCCGGAGCCGGCGCTGGTCGGCCGGTATGGCCAGGACGTCCTTGATGTGGGCGATGCCGACCACCGAGTCGAGGTTCCCGTGGTAGACGGGGAAGCGGGAGAGGCCGGTCGCGCGGGTCGCGTTCGCGACATCCTCGGCGGTGGCCTGCACCTCCAGCGCGGTGACCTGGACCCGCGGCGTCATCACGTTCTCCGCCGTCAGCTCGGACAGATTGAGCGTCCGCACGAAGAGCTCGGCGGTGTCCGCCTCCAGCGCGCCCTGCTTGGCGGAGTGGAGCGCCAGGGCGACCAGCTCCTGCGGGGAACGGGCCGAGGCCAGCTCCTCGGCCGGCTCCATGCCGATCCGGCGCAGGATCCGGTTCGCCGTGTTGTTGAGATGGCTGATCAGCGGCTTGAAAGCGGCCGTGAAGATCCGCTGCGGCGTGGCGACCCGCTTGGCGATCGCCAGCGGCGAGGAGATCGCCCAGTTCTTCGGGACCAGCTCGCCGACGACCATCAGGACGACGGTCGACAGGGCGGTGCCGAGGACGAGGCCCACCGAGGAGGCGACCGAGGGGGACAGGCCGAGGTCCTGGACCGGGCCGCGGATCAGCTTGGCGATCGAGGGTTCGGAGAGCATGCCGACGATCAGGTTGGTGACCGTGATGCCGAGCTGGGCGCCGGAGAGCTGGAAGGTCAGCGACCTGACGGCCTTCAGCGCACTCTCCGCGCCGCGCTCACCGCGCTCCACGGCGCGTTCGAGCTCGGACCGCTCGACCGTGGTGAGCGAGAACTCGGCCGCGACGAACGCGCCGCACGCGAGCGAGAGCGCCAGCGCCACCATGAGCAGAAGCACTTCAATCATCGGTTCACCTCCGTCCCATGATCAGTCAGGGGCACGGGGATCGCTCGATGTCGACTGGTACTGGGAGGCTCGCCCATGGGCGGACGCTCACACCTTTCGGTCGCAGGGAAATGAAACACCCATGGTAAAGGGTGGGCAAAGCAGGTCGGTGATCAGCCCTGATCAGCTCTGTGTGGCGGCCGGCAGCGGCTTGACCCAGCGGGTCCACTGCTCCTGGGGGCCGTACTCCGCCGCGCGCCAGGCGTGCTGCCCGAGGGTGTTGCGATCGAGCACCATGGCGTCCGCCCGACGTCCGCCGAGCCGTACGAAGCGCTCCTCGGCCGCCGCGAGCAGCGCCCCGCCGACGCCCCGCCGGCGATGGTCCGGATGGACGGCGAGCCGATACAGGTGACAGCGCCAGCCGTCGAACCCGGCGATCACCGTGCCGGCCAGCTCGCCGCCGCGCTCCGCGAGGATCAGGGCCTCGGGATCGCGGGCGACGAGCCGCTCGATCCCGGCACGGTCGTCGCTGATGCTGGCGCCCTCGGCGGCGACCTTCCAGAAGGCCAGCACGGCGTCGAGGTCGGCCGCCGCCGCGGCCCGGATGCGTACGTCGTTCATGGGCCGATCCCACCACCGCCCCCGGCGGCCCGTCGACCGCGTTTCGCCATGTGGGAGCGTACGTCCGTCGCCCGCCGCCCGCCGCCCGCCGCCCGCCGCCCGCCGCCTCCGGCGCCAGCCCCCTCCGCCGCTACCTTCGCCGTGCGGCTCCCAACACGCAGAAGGACGTGGGGAGTCGGGGCCCCTTCTCGGGGACGAGGAAGTCGCGGTGGGCGATCCGCTCGAACCCCGCCGCCTCGATCGCCGCGAGCGGGTCGCGGCCCGTGTGGCAGCCGCCGAACAGCAGTGGCCACACGGTCCGGTCGAGGGCCCGCTGGGTCCGGGCCATCCCGCGACCCGGCGCCACCCCGTGCTCGAAGAACCGCAGTTCGCCGCCCGGCCGCAGCACCCGGTGCAGCTCGGCGAGGGCACGCGGCACGTCCCGTACCGAGCACAGGACCAGAGAGACCACCGCCGCGTCGAAGGCCTCGCTCTTCACCGGCAGCGCCTCCGCGGCGCCCGGCACCACGTCCACCGGGACGTCCGCGCGCAGCGCGGCGTCGACCGCCAACCGCCGCAGATGCCGCTCCGGTTCGATGGCCACGACCTCGGAGACGGTACGGGGGTAGTGGGCGAAGTTCAGGCCGTTCCCCGCGCCGATCTCGATGACCCGGCCGGAGAGGCCGGACAGCAGCTCCGTACGGAGGGGGCCGATACCGCCCTTCTCGTCGGCGGAGACGCTGAACCGCGCGTAGAAGCGGGCGAAGAGGGGATGGTGGACGGCGTCCCGGGGGACCCGGGTGGAACGCGAGGGCATCGCGGACCTCCTCCGACGCTCGACGGCGCAGACGTGGACGGGGTGATTCTTCCCCGTCCCACGCCACTCACCACTCAGCCCGTCACGAAGCAGAACTCGTTGCCCTCCGGGTCGCGCATCACCTGGAAGTCACCGTGGTCGTCGGTGACGATCTCGGCGACCCGCTCCGCCCCCAGGCCGGTCGCCTCGTCGGCCGCCGCGTCAAGGCCGGGCACCTGCAGGTCCAGATGGAGCCGGTTCTTCACGGCCTTGCCCTCCGGCACCCGTTGGAACGCGATCCGGACGAACCCCGGTGGTTCGACGTACGACCAGTCGGGGCTCCGGTCGACCGGAGTCCCACCGAGGAGTCCGGCCCAGAACCGGACGAGACCCGCCGGATCGGCGCAGTCGAAGACGATCTCCTGAACCTGTGCACGCATCCGTCCACCCTACGGTTGGGGGCGCCGTTCCGCCGTTTCAGGCCCGCTCGCCGGGGGCGAACCGGGCGGTGAACCGGGTGGCGAACCCCGCCGCGTCCCACGCCCCGCCGAGCGCGGGAGCCAGCCACTCGCCCGCACGCGTCCGGAACTCCACCGGGTCCAGCGCGCCCGCACCCTCAGGGACGGCCCCGAGCAGCGGCGCCCCGGCCGCTTCCGGCAGATCCGCGAGGTTGCAGCGCGCGGCCAGATCGGGGGAGGCCGGCCAGCTGCCCACCACGACGCCCAATTGCGTGAGGCCGCGCGCCCGCAGCGCCTCGGCGGTGAGCGCGGTCGCGTTGAGCGTGCCGAGGCCGGCCGGGGCCACGACCAGGACGGGGGCGTCGAGCAGGCGGGCGGCGTCGGCGAGGGTGCCGCCGTCGTCGTCGAACCGGACCAGGAGGCCGCCCGCGCCCTCCACCAGGACCAGGTCGTGCTCGGCGGCCAGCTTCGCTGCCGCCTCGGCGACCTCCCGCGGCCCGACCGGCGCCGAACGCGCCCGCCGGGCGGCCGTGGCGGGCGCCAACGGCTCGGGGAACCGGCCCAGTTCGGCCGAGGCCGCGGCCCCGGAGAGGCGGACGACCTCGTCCGCGTCCCCTCGCTCGCCGGGCCCGAGCCCGGTCTGCGCGGGCTTGAGCACGGCGACGGACCGCCCCTGCGCGGTGGCCACGGCGGCCACGGCGGCCGTCACGATCGTCTTGCCGATCTCCGTGCCCGTACCGCTGACGACGATGACGGCCATGGTGTGTAGCGTCCTCTCTCCATGCCCACGCCTCGACGCGAGCGATCCCACCGTTCCGGTGGCCGAGCCCCGAAGGGCCCGGCCCCGGGACCGGCCTTACGTTCCCCGGCCGGATGACCCGGGGTGACCACCGGTCGCGTCGCAGTGGCCGACGGCCACCGGCGGCCGTGGCGACGCCGACCGGGTCGGTGCCCCGCTGCCGCGGCGACGCGGGCGCGGGTCGGTCACCGGCCTGCCCCGGCCGGCGGCCCGCTGCGCCGGCAGCGCGGAGCTGCCGGTGACCGGTTGCCGTGGCGGCACGGCCTGGTCGTTCACCGCTGCCGCGGCAGCGCCGACCTGTCGGTCACCCGCCGCTGCCAGCAGCGTGGTCGGGTCGGTCACCGCTGCCGCAGCGACCGCAGCAGCGTGGCCCGGTCGTTCACCGCTGTCGGAGCAGCGGCGATGGCCGTTCACCGTCACCGCTGTCGCAGTATCGGCGACGGCCGTTCACCGTCGCCGGAGCAGCGGCGACCGCAGCGACGTCTCCCGGTCCGTCAGCCCGCTGCCGCGGCCGCGCGGACCGCGGTGCAGATGCGGGACAGGTCCTCGTCTCCCGTCACGAACGGCGGCATCACGTAGATCAGGTCGCGGAACGGCCGCATCCAGACGCCCGCCCGTACCGCCGCCTCGGTCGCCGCCGTCATGTCGACCGGGTGGTCGAGCTGGACGACGCCGATCGCGCCGAGCACCCGGACGTCCCGCACACCCGGGAGTGAGGCCGCCTCCACGAGGCCCTCGCGGAGGCCCGCCTCGATGCGCTTGACCTCCACCGCCCAGTCCTGGGACAGCAGCAGGTCGATCGAGGCGCAGGCCACCGCCGAGGCCAGCGGGTTGCCCATGAACGTCGGCCCGTGCGCGAGGACCGGGACCTCGCCGCGCGAGATTCCCTCGGCCACCCGGGTCGTACACAGCGTCGCCGCCATCGACAGATAACCGCCGGTCAGCGCCTTGCCCACGCACATCACATCGGGCGAGACCCCGGCGTGGTCGGCGGCGAACAGCGCGCCGGTACGGCCGAACCCGGTCGCGATCTCGTCGAAGATCAGCAGGACGTCGTTCGCGTCGCACGCCTCCCGCAGCACCCGCAGGTACGCCGCCGAGTGGAACCGCATCCCGCCCGCGCCCTGGACCACCGGCTCCACGATCACCGCGGCCAGTTCGTCCGCGTGCGCCGCGATCCGCTCCCGCAGCAGTTCGGCGTACGACTCCTCGTACTCGACGGGCGGCGCGTCCACGAAGACCTGGCGCTGCAGGACGCCCGACCACAGCTCGTGCATCCCGCCCTCCGGGTCGCACACCGACATCGGCTGCCAGGTGTCCCCGTGGTAGCCGCCCCGCCAGGTGAGCAGCCGCTGCTTACCGGGGCGGCCCACCGAGCGCCAGTACTGCAGGCACATCTTGGCCGCGACCTCGACGGAGACCGAGCCCGAGTCGCTGAGGAAGACGTGCCGCAGCGGCTCGGGGGTGATCTCCACCAGGCGGGTGGCGAGCCGGACGGCCGGCTCATGGGTGAGCCCGCCGAACATCACGTGGCTCATCCGGTCCAGCTGGCCGCGCACCGCCTCGTTGAGCACGGGGTGGTTGTAGCCGTGGATGGCCGACCACCACGAGGACATGCCGTCGATCAACTCGTCCTGTCCGTGGACGGGTTCGGCGAGCCGGAGACGTACCCCGGACGCGGACGCGACGACCAGCGGATCCGTGCGGCCCGGCATGGGGCCGTACGGATGCCAGACGTGCGCCCGGTCCAGGGCGAGGAGCTCGCTGTTACGCATTGGGCGCGAGGTCCGTTCCGGCGCCCCGGCGGCGGACGGCCACCAGATCGGTACGGGCGTTCGGCACCTCGGCGACGGGCTCGGTCGTCGGGTCCCCGGCCTCCGGCGCGGGACCGCCGCACGGCCCACAGCCGCCGCCCGCGCCGCCCGCACCGGCCTCCGCGTGCGAGCCACAGCCACCGCCCGCACCGGCCTCCGCGTGCGAGCCACAGCCACCGCCCGCGCCCGCCTCCGTCTTCGCGTGCGAGCCACAGCCACCGCCCGCGCCCGCCTCCGTCTTCGCGTGCGAGCCGCAGCCACCGCCCGTCGCCGCGAGCGCGTCGGCCCGGTGCTCGGGCAGGGTCGTCGTGCCCGCGCCCTCCACCTCGAAGCCCGCGTCCGCGATCATGTCCAGGTCCGCCTTGCCCGCCTGGCCCTCACTCGTCAGGTAGTCGCCGAGGAAGATCGAGTTCGCCAGGTGCAGCGCCAGCGGCTGCATCGACCGCAGGTGCACCTCGCGCCCGCCCGCGATCCGCACCTCCACGTCCGGGCAGACGAACCGCACCATCGCCAGGATCCGCAGACACCGCTGCGGGGTCAGGTTCCACTCCTTGGCGAGCGGGGTGCCCTCGAACGGGATCAGGAAGTTGACCGGCACCGAGTCCGGGTCCAGCTCGCGCAGGGCGTAGACGACGTCGACCAGGTCCTCGTCGCTCTCGCCCATGCCCGCGATCAGACCCGAGCAGGCGGACAGACCGGCGGCGTGCGCCTTCTGCACCGTGTCGACCCGGTCCGCGTAGGTGTGGGTGGTGGTGATCTCCCCGTACGTCCCCTCGGACGTGTTGAGGTTGTGGTTGTACGCGTCGGCTCCGGCCTCCCGCAGCCGCTCCGCCTGGCCGTCCGAGAGCAGACCGAGGCAGGCGCAGACCTCCACGCCCTCGTTCTGTTCCTTGATCGCCTCGATGGTCTTGCCGACCCGGTCCACGTCACGGTCGGTCGGACCGCGGCCGCTCGCCACCAGGCAGACCCGCTTCGCGCCGCCCGCCACACCGGCGGCGGCCGCCTGGGACGCCTCATCCGGCTTCAGCCAGGTGTACTTGAGGATCCCGGCCGTGGAGCCGAGCCGCTGCGAACAGTAGGAGCAGTCCTCGGGGCACAGCCCCGACTTCAGATTGACCAGGTAGTTGAGCTTCACCCGCCGTCCGAACCACTGGCGGCGCACCTTGCCGGCCGCGGCCACCACATCGAGCAGTTCGTCGTCGGAGGTCGCCAGTACGGCGAGCGCTTCTTCACGGCTCGGCAGCTCGCGCCGCAGCCCCTTGTCCACCAGCGTGTTCAGCAGGTCCATAAGGGCTGATCCTGGCCTACGGCACGCCTCGGGGCCAAGGAGGATCCGAACAAACGACGCCGATTGAGGTGTGTGCATGGCCACACCCTGACCTCGGCCGCGGGCGGTTAGGGTCTGTGCGCTGCCTACAAAAGGATCTGCCGCATGTACCGGGACGAGCACCCGCGCGACGAGGCCGCCCAGGGCGGGGCCCCGCGCGACGAGGCTGTGCGCGACGAGGCCGTGCGCCAGGAGGTCACGCGCCGCACCGCGTTCGACTGGACCGACGCCGAGGCACGCCGCCGCGAGCGGGCCGGTCTCGTCCGCACCCTCAGGCCCCGCGCCGCCGAGTCCGAGCTGCTGGACCTCGCGGGCAACGACTACCTGGGCCTGACCCGCCGCCCCGAGGTCACCGAGGCGGCCGCCGAGGCGGCCCGGCGCTGGGGCGCCGGCTCCACCGGATCGCGGCTCGTCACCGGCACCACCCGGCTGCACACCCGCCTGGAGCGCGAACTCGCCGACTTCTGCGGATTCGAGGCGGCCCTCGTCTTCTCCTCCGGCTACACCGCCAACCTCGCCGCGCTGACCGCGCTGAGCAGCCGCGACGGGCTGATCGTGTCGGACGCCGGCAACCACGCCTCGATCGTGGACGGCTGCCGCCTCTCCCGCGCCGAGACGGCCGTGGTCCCGCACGCCGACCCGGAGGCGGTACGCAAGACCCTGCGGGCCCACGAGGGCCGCCGGGCCCTCGCCGTCTCCGACTCGGTCTTCTCCGTGGACGGCGACAGGGCCCCGCTGGCCGAGCTCGCCGAGGCCTGCCGCGCGCACGGCGCCGCGCTCGTCGTGGACGACGCCCACGGTCTGGGCGTGCTCGGCGACGGCGGCCGGGGAGCCCTGCACGAGGCCGGCCTCGCGGGCGACGAGGACGTCGTCGCCACCGTGACCCTCTCCAAGTCGCTGGGCAGCCAGGGCGGCGCGGTCCTCGGCCCGGCCCGGGTCATCGAGCACCTGGTCAACGCGGCCCGTACGTTCATCTTCGACACCGGGCTCGCCCCGGCCGCCGCCGGAGCCGCCCTCGCGAGCCTGCGGACGATCCACGGCGAACCCGGGCTCGCCCGCCGCGCCCGGACCGTCGCGACGACCCTGCACACGCTGCTCACCGAGGCCGGACTGACGGCCGTGCGTCCGGACGCGGCCGTCGTCTCGGTCCGCGCCCCGTCACCCGAGGCGGCGCTGCGGTGGGCGGCCGACTGCCGCGAGCAGGGGCTGGCCGTGGGCTGCTTCCGGCCCCCATCGGTGCCGGACGGCATCTCGCGGCTGCGCCTCACGGCCCGCGCGGATCTGACGGACGCGGAGATCGAGCGCGCGGTCGCCACGATCGTACGGACCGCACCGGCCGCCTGACGCTTTCACGCTCTGGCGCTCTGACGCTCTCGCGCGACCACCCGGCCCGGTCCCCAAATCCACTTTTCCGCAGCAGAGTTCACCGCTTCGAGCGACAGATATATGCATATCTGGGGGGATCGCCCCCCGGGGCGGCACGATCGGTGGCACTCTGACGCGAAGCGCAATCCGGAGCAGGGCTCCGGTGGGAAAGGGACAGCGTCGCCATGGCAGACCACCAGGAAGCATCCGTCACTCTGCCGAGCGATCCCGCCTCGGTGCCCGCCGCCCGGAGATACGTCGCCGACGTCCTGAGCGGGTGGGGCCTCGCCGGGGGCGGCGACACCGCCGAGACGGTCCGGCTGATCGTCTCGGAGCTGGCGACCAACGCCGTCCAGCACACCTTCGGACAGTCGCCCACCTTCACCGTTGACGTCCGTCTGGAGCGTGAGGAACAGCTCCACATCGGCGTCACCGACAGCCACCCACGCTGGCCCCAGCGGCTTCCCGCCGCGGTGCAGCAGGACAACGGCCGGGGCATGGTCATCATCCGCTTCCTGGCCGCCGAGGCGGGAGGCCGCCTCTCCGTCACCCCCACCGAGGAGGGCGGCAAGACCGTCTGGATCAAACTGCCGTGGCCGGCGACCCCGCCGGCAACCGCGGAGGGCCCGGCGCGAGAGGGTGCGGTGGCGCCCCCGCACCCCTCGGCACATCAGTCGTCAGTGCGTCAGCGGACCCGCCCGTAATAGACCTTGGACGACCAGATCTTGTCCAGCTTCACCCAGGAACCCCTCTTCGGCGAGTGCCAGATCTTGCCGCTGCCGGCGTAGATGCCCACGTGGTACACCCTCCCGCCGGAGTGGAAGAAGACGAGGTCCCCCTTCTGCCGGCTGGACGCGGAGATGTGCCGGGTCTTGTTGTACTGCTGTTGCGCGGTACGGGGCAGTGACTTGCCCGCCTTCTTGTACGAGTAGAGCGTGAGCCCCGAGCAGTCGAACCGGGACGGGCCGGCCGCTCCGTACTTGTAGGGCGATCCCTTCTTCGAGGCCGCCACGTCGAGGGCCTTGCCCGCGTACGAGGTGGCGGCCTGGGCCTCCGGTGCGGCGCCGGGCGCCAGCATCGTCCCGCCGACGGCGGCGAGGGTGAGAGCCGAGACGGCTCCGGCCCGGGACAACAGGGACGGGACATGAATCTGCGCAGTCATGCGCAACCCTTCGTCAGCCGCCTGTGAAGGATGACCTGTCGGGTTCGGACTGGCGAAGTTGCCCGGCCGCGACCGCGGCTTCACCCCGAGGAACGGCCCCACTGCTCGGTCGTCCCGTACTGCCTGGGTCCTCCACTCCTGCCGATCCACTCCTGTCGACCAGACATCCGGGACAGCGGCAGGACTCGGCGTCCGCCCGGACCGCCCCGCCGCGGTGGCGGGGGCTTGTCGTCGTCACGGATCTTGACCCACAACCTGGTCGAAAACCGAGTTGAAACGGCGATATGTGAGGCTCCTCACGACTGATCCATTCGGGTGGACAGACGGATTTCGTGACCTTCTGAAGGTGCGTCTACGAGCCCCGTACCAGGGCGGGAACAGCCGTTTCGGCCAGATGTGTACACCCGTTGCGCAACTCACCCCGTACATAAGTCGATTCGTCTACTACGCCGAACGAGGGAGGGTTTCTGCGGGTTCGCTGGTCCGACTGGACCTCGACACGACACGCGGGAATGTCAACTCGTCGACGTCCTCGGGAGAGTGACCCGGCCCGCCCGGCGCTCCCCGTCCAGAACGCGCAGCGCGCGGGCCAAGGTCTCCGCGTGTACCTCGCTCTCGCCGCGCGCGTGCATCACCGTCAGCGCGTCGCGCAGCGCCGTCGCCCGGCTCACCAGGGCCTGTGCCGCGCGCAGGGCCCCATAAGTATGTGACGTTCTGGATGGATTGATCCTCCCGAGGAGGTCGACCACTTCGAGATAGGCGTCGATGAACTCGCCCTCGGCGCGCGTCAGGGCCGGCAGTGGGGGCAGGTCGGGGACCATCTCCGGGTCACCGGGCCCCGCCGCCGACCGCCCCGCGGTTCTGGATCACGTGGTCCACCAGGCCGTAGGCGAGGGCGGCCGGGGCGTCGAGGACGGTGGTCCGGTCGAGGTCGGCGTCGACCCGCTCGGGGCTCCGGCCGGTGTGGGCGGCGAGCATGCCGGTCACCATCGCGCGCAGCCGCAGCAATTCCCGCGCCTGGATGTCGAGATCGCTCGGCTGCCCCCGCAACGGCTCGTCCATCGAGGGCTGCTGGAGCACCACGCGGGCGCCGGGCAGCGCGAGCCGTTTGCCGGGCGCGCCGGCCGCGAGCAGGACCGCGGCGGTGGAGGCCGCCTGGCCCAGGCAGGTGGTCTCCACGTCGCAGGTGACGACCTGCATCGTGTCGTAGATCGCGGACATGGCGCTGAGCGAACCGCCGGGGGAGTTGATGTAGAGCGAGATGTCCCGGTCCGGGTCGGCGTACTCCAGGTGGAGGAACTGCGCGATGACGTCGTTGGCCGAGGTCTCGTCGATGGGCGTCCCGAGGAAGACGATCCGCTCCTCCAGCAGCTTCGAGTAGGGGTCGAGGGTCCGGCTGCCGTAACCGGTGCGCTCCGTGAACTCGGGAAGGACATAGCGGGCGTGCATGGCGCATCACTCCTTGAGGCTCCGTAAAAAATGTACAGGACGTACAGGCCGTAAGATGAGGAGCATGGCCTACGAGATTCCGGTGACGCAAGCACGGGCAGAGCTCGCCGACCTGATCAACCGCGTGGTGTACGGCGACGAGCGGGTGGTGGTGACCCGGCACGGAAAGCCGCTCGTGGCGCTCGTCTCCGCCGCTGACCTGCAGCGACTCGAGGAGGCGGAGGCTCGGGAGCAGGAGGCGGCCGAGGAGCGGGTGATCAGTTCGGTCTCCCGTATCGGGGGTGCCGCGTCAGCTCCGGGCGAACAGAGCCGCTTCGGCATCGCCGCCCACCACCGCGAGCCCGGCGCCTAGCCGTATACGACTCCTCACAGGTCCCCGTACGGACCGCGGCCTCGCGGCCCGCGCCGGCCCGATGTCCATGGATACGCAAAGCCACAGTTAACGCGCCGGAAAAACTTGCGCCCTAACGTGCAATGTCTGGCCCAGCAGCCCGTCGCCACAGCTCAACAGGGTGTTGAAGATCGGTAACGTCCGCTGCTGTCCGGGAGACCCGCCCGGTGGACGACTGTGAGGTGGAAGCGTGCAACTGAGCCCGCACGAGCAGGAACGCCTGCTCATTCATGTGGCGGCGGACGTCGCCGAGAAGCGCAGAGCGCGCGGAGTGAGGCTCAACCACCCCGAGGCCGTCGCCCTGATCACCTCCCACATCCTGGAGGGCGCCCGGGACGGCCGTACGGTCGCCGAGCTCATGGCGTCCGGCCGCAAGGTGCTCTCCCGCGAGGACGTCATGGACGGCATCCCCGAGATGATCCACGACGTGCAGGTCGAGGCCACCTTCCCCGACGGCACCAAGCTCGTCACCGTCCACGACCCGATCGTGTGACGGGGGAGAAGCGCCGATGACTCCCGGAGAGATCCTGTACGGAGACGGCCCCGTCGCCCTCAACGAGGGCCGCCCCGTCACCCGCCTCACCGTCCTCAACGCCGCCGACCGGCCCGTCCAGGTCGGCTCCCACTACCACTTCGCCGAGGCCAACCCCGGCCTCGACTTCGACCGCGCCGCCGCGCGCGGACAGCGGCTGCACATCGCCGCCGGGACCGCCGTGCGCTTCGAACCCGGCATCCCCGTCGAGGTCGAACTCGTCCCCCTCAGAGGCCGGCGAGTCGTCCCCGGCCTGCGCGGCGAGACCGCGGGCCCTCTCGACGGAGCCTCCGCCACCCCTGACGCGAACGGAGGCGACCGTGCCTGACCTGCACCGCGCCGTCTACGGCGATCTGTTCGGCCCCACCACCGGCGACCGCATCCGGCTCGCCGACACCGACCTGCTCGTCGAGATCGAGGAGGACCGCTGCGGCGGTCCCGGCCGCGCCGGCGACGAAGCGGTCTTCGGCGGCGGCAAGGTCATCCGCGAGTCGATGGGCCAGGCCCGGACGACCCGCGCCGAGGGTGCGCCCGACACCGTCATCACGGGCGCCGTCGTCATCGACCACTGGGGTGTCGTCAAGGCCGACATCGGCATCCGGGACGGCCGGATCACCGCCCTCGGCAAGGCCGGCAACCCCGACACCATGGACGGCGTCCACCCCGACCTCGTGATCGGCCCCGAGACCGAGGTGATCGCCGGCAACGGGAAGATCGTCACGGCCGGCGCCGTCGACGCCCACGTTCACTTCATCTCGCCCACCCTCGTCGACCAGGCGCTCGCCACCGGCGTCACCACCCTCGTCGGCGGCGGCACGGGCCCGGCCGAGGGGACGAAGGCCACCACCATCACCCCCGGCCCCTGGCACATGGCCCGGATGTTCGAGGCGCTGGACACCTTCCCCGTCAACATCGGACTGCTCGGCAAGGGCAACACCATGTCCCGGGAGGCCATGCACTCCCAACTGCGCGGCGGCGCCCTCGGATTCAAGATCCACGAGGACTGGGGCGCGACGCCCGCCGTCATCGACGCCTGCCTGAGCGTCTGCGACGAGACCGGCGCCCAACTCGCCATCCACACCGACACCTTGAACGAAGCGGGCTTCGTCGGCGACACCCTCGCCGCCATCGCGGGACGTACCATCCACGCGTACCACACGGAGGGGGCGGGCGGCGGGCACGCGCCCGACATCATCACCGTCGTCTCCGAGCCGTACGTCCTGCCCAGCTCCACCAACCCGACCCGGCCGCACACCCTCAACACCGTCGAGGAACACCTCGACATGCTGATGGTCTGCCACCACCTCAATCCGGCCGTCCCCGAGGACCTCGCCTTCGCCGAGTCCCGCATCCGGCCCTCGACCATCGCCGCCGAGGACGTCCTCCACGACCTCGGCGCCATCTCGATCATCTCCTCCGACTCCCAGGCCATGGGCCGCATCGGCGAGGTGATCATGCGCACCTGGCAGACCGCGCACGTGATGAAGAAGCGGCGCGGCGCCCTGCCCGGCGACGGCCGGGCGGACAATCACCGGGCCCGCCGCTATGTCGCCAAGTACACGATCAACCCGGCCGTCGCCCAGGGCATGGACCACCTCATCGGCTCGGTCGAGCCGGGCAAGCTCGCCGACCTGGTGCTGTGGGATCCGGCGTTCTTCGGGGTGAAGCCGCAGACCGTCCTCAAGGGCGGCCAGATCGCGTACGCCCAGATGGGCGACGCGAACGCCTCCATCCCCACCCCGCAGCCCGTCATGCCCCGCCCGATGTTCGGCGCGCTCGGCAAGGCGGCGGCCGCCGGCTCCGTCAACTTCACGGCCCGGGCGGCGATCGAGGACGACCTGCCCGGACGGCTCGGGGTCGGCAAGGCGTTCGTGGCGATCGGCAGCACCCGCCGGGTCACCAAGGCGGACATGCGGGAGAACGACGCGCTGCCCCGGGTCGAGGTCGACGCCGACACCTTCACGGTGAGGATCGACGGCGAGCCGGTCGAGCCCGCACCGGCCGCCGAACTGCCCATGACCCAGCGCTACTTCCTCTTCTGATGATCACCGCAGAGACGATCCCGACGGCCACCGCCGGACCGGTTCGGACGGAGACCGCGCCGACGCCGGGGCCTGAGTCGGCGCCCGGCACCGCTCCGGCGCCCGGACCCGCGTCGGCGCCCGGCACCGCTCCGGCGCCCGGCACCGCTCCGGCGCCCGGACCCGCGCCGCGGGCCGGGGCCGGGGCCGGGGGTCGCGCCGCCCTGCTCGTGCTCGCCGACGGGCGCTTCCCCGCCGGCGGCCACGCCCACTCCGGCGGCGCCGAGGCCGCCGTCAAGGCGGGCCGGATCACGGACGCGGCGAGCCTCGCCGCGTTCTGCCGGGGCCGGCTGCACACCAGCGGTCTCACCGCGGCGGGCCTCGCCGCGGCGGCCGCGCTCGGCCTCGACCCGTACGCCCTCGACGAGGCCGCCGACGCCAGGACCCCGTCACCCGCCCTGCGCACCGCCGCCCGCAAGCTCGGTCGGCAGATGATGCGGGCGGCCCGGGCGGCCTGGCCCTGCCCCGAACTCGACGCGCTCGCCGCCGCGTTCCCGCGCGGCGCCCACCAGCCCGTCGTCCTCGGCGCCGCCGCCCGCGCCGCCGGCCTCGGGCCCGAGGACGCCGCCCACTGCGTCGCGTACGAGACGGTCGGCGGCCCCGCCACCGCGGTGGTACGCCTCCTCGGCCTGGACCCCTTCCAGGCCACCGCCGTCCTCGCCCGCCTCGCCCCCGACATGGACCGGGTCGCCGAGGAGGCCGCCGCAGCCGCCCGCCGGGGCATCGACGCCCTGCCCGCCGCCTCCGCGCCCCTCCTCGACATCACCGCCGAACAGCACGCGGCCTGGCCCGTCCGCCTCTTCGCGTCCTGAGCGCCAAGAACAGCCAGAACACCACCAGAACATCCCAGAACGTCCCAGAACATTCAGGAACATCCCAGGAGAGCCATGCACCTCGACCACGGACACCACCACACCGGCGCCGTCTCCGCCGACGCCCACCGCCCCGACGGAACCCGGCGCGCCCTGCGCATCGGACTCGGCGGCCCCGTCGGCTCCGGCAAGACCGCGACCGTCGCCGCGCTCTGCCGCGCCCTGCGCGACCAGCTGTCCATCGCCGTCGTCACCAACGACATCTACACGCGTGAGGACGCCGAGTTCCTGCTCCGCAACGCCGTCCTGCCCCCCGAGCGCATCCAGGCCGTCGAGACCGGCGCCTGCCCGCACACCGCGATCCGCGACGACATCTCCGCCAACCTCGAAGCCGTCGAGGAACTGGAGGACAGCGTGGGCCCGCTCGACCTGATCCTCGTCGAGTCCGGCGGCGACAACCTCACCGCCACCTTCTCCAAGGGCCTCGTCGACGCGCAGATCTTCGTCATCGACGTGGCCGGCGGCGACGACATCCCGCGCAAGGGCGGCCCCGGCGTCACCACCGCCGACCTGCTCGTCGTCAACAAGACCGACCTCGCGCCGTATGTGGGATCCGACCTGGAGCGGATGGCCCGCGACGCCGAGCGGCAGCGCGGCGACCTGCCCGTCGCCTTCACCTCCCTCACCGGACCCGACGGCGTCCGCCCCGTGGCCGACTGGGTGCGCGCCCAGCTCGCCTCCTGGGCCGCGACGCCCGCCCCCGCCGCATGAGCCTGCGCGCCACCGCCCGGATCGTCGCCGAGGCCGACGGCGGCCTGCCGCTCCTGGAGAGCGACGGCCCCCTCGCCGTCCGGCGCACCCGGACCACCGGGCCGTACACCCGGGTCACCGTCGTCGGCGCGATGAGCGCGCCGCTCGGCGGCGACCGGCTCGCCATCGAGACCGAGGTACGGGACGGGGCACGGCTCCTCGTCGACTCGGCCGCGGCGACGCTCGCCCTGCCCGGCCGCGACCGCGAACCCGCCGCGTACGATATCCGGCTCACCGTCGGCGACGGCGCCGCGCTGCGCTGGCTGCCCGAACAGCTCGTCTCCGCCCGTGGCTCCGACCTGCGGATGCGCACGACCGTCGAACTCGCCGCCACCGCACGGCTCGTGCTCCGCGAGGAACAGATCCTCGGCCGGCACGGCGAGGAGACCGGCACGCTCACCACCCGTCTCACCGTGCGCCGCGCCGGACGGCCCCTGCTCGACCAGGAACTGGCGTACGGACCTGGCGCACCCGGCGGCTGGGACGGCGGCGCGGTCCTCGGCGGCCATCGTGCCGTCGGTCAACTCCTCGTCGTGTACCCGGAGTTCGCGGCCAGGCCGGTGGAGCCGCGGCTACTCGCCGAGAACGCCGTCCTCACCCCGCTCGCCGGCCCGGCCGGCCTGGTCACGGCCGTCGCCCCCGACGCCCTCCAGCTGCGACGCGTCCTCGACGAGGCGCTCGAAGCGCTCGAAGCCCTCGAAACCGTCGAAGCCCTCGCTCCGGCCTGAGTTCGCCGTCCTCCCGGCGCACCGCTCAGCGGTACACCGCTCTCCGGTTATGGGTTCGGCAAAGAAACACCAGTACGACCTTTCGCCGCGCGCCCCACTGACGAAAGGATCCTCCGGACAGACCGACATCCATAGGGGGAGGAACCACGTGGGACGCACCGCGGTGCTCGGCTCGGCCGGCACGCTCATAGCGGGCACACTCATGGCCGGCGCGCTGGCGGCTCCGGTCGCCACCGCCGACAGCCGCCACCGGCCGGACGCGGAGGCGCGCGGCGCCGCCGTCGCCGCCGAGCGGGCGGCGAAGCAGGGCATCGACTGGCAGGACTGCCCGGCCGACTGGGGCCTGGAGAAGCCCATCCAGTGCGGCTGGGTCACCGTCCCGGTCGACTACAGCAGGCCGAACGGCAAGCAGATCAAGATCGCCGTCGACCGCGTCGGCGCCACCGGCACCCCCGCCGAGCGCCAGGGCGCGCTCCTCTACAACCCCGGCGGACCCGGCGGCTCCGGCCTGCG
Organism: Streptomyces sp. NPDC015346; assembly: GCF_043078785.1. Taxonomy (NCBI): domain Bacteria; kingdom Bacillati; phylum Actinomycetota; class Actinomycetes; order Kitasatosporales; family Streptomycetaceae; genus Streptomyces; species Streptomyces sp. NPDC015346. The sequence continues at coordinate 97,839 of NZ_JBIBTW010000003.1, forward strand.
CTTCCCGCGCCGTGTCACGACCAAGAACGCCATCTGGGCGAACACCGCCAAGGCGTACGACTTCGTGGGCTTCGACCCGCGCGGCGTCGGCCGCTCGGCCCCCATCTCCTGCGTCGACCCGGCCGAGTTCGTCAAGGGACCCAAGCTCGACCCGGTGCCCGACAGCGAGGCCGACAAGCTCGCGCAGCGCAAGCTCGCCGCCGAGTACGCCGAAGGCTGCGCGGAGAAGAGCGGCGACATCCTGCCGTACATCAACACCCTCAACACCGCCCGCGACCTCGACGTCCTGCGGGCCGCGCTCGGCGAGAAGAAGCTCAACTTCGTCGGCGTCTCCTACGGCACCTACCTCGGCGCCGTCTACGGCACCCTCTTCCCCACCCACGTGCGGCGCATGGTGCTCGACAGCGTCGTCAACCCCTCGACGCGGAAGATCTGGTACGAGGTCAACCTCGACCAGGACATCGCCTTCGAGGGCCGGTTGAAGGACTGGATGACCTGGGTCGCCCAGCACGACGCCACCTTCCACCTCGGCGACACCTACGAGGAGGTCCGGCAGCAGTGGGAGACGCTGCGCGCCGCGGCCAAGAAGAACCCGCTGGGCGGGAAGGTCGGACCGGCCGAGCTGGTCGGCTTCTTCCAGAACGCGCCCTACTACGACTCGATGTGGGTCCCGGTCGCCAAGGCCTGGAGCGCCTACGCCGCCGGTGACCCGCAGCCGCTGATCGACTCGGCCGCCGCCGACCCGACCGACACGGCGGGCAACATCGCCTCGGAGAACGGCAACGCGGTCTACACCGCCGTCGAGTGCGCCGACGCCCCCTGGCCGACCAGCTGGAAGAAGTGGGACCGGGACAACAGCCGGCTCCACGAGAAGTATCCCTTCATGACCTGGTCCAACGCCTGGATGAACCTGCCCTGCGCCACCTGGTCCACCCCGCGCCAGCGGCCGACCGAGGTGCGGACCGGCAAGGGCCTGCCGCCCGTGCTCATCACCCAGGCCGAGCGCGACGCGGCCACGCCGTACGCCGGCGCGATCGAGCTGCACAAGCGGTTCAAGGGCTCGCGTCTGATCACCGAGAGGGACGCCGGCTCGCACGGCATCACCAACCTCGCCAACCCGTGCCTCAACACGCGGGTGGAGGCCTATCTGCTCTCCGGCGAGCTGGACGCCGCGGACGTGACCTGCGCCCCGCACGCCACGCCCAAGCCGTAGTCACGGGCGCTGACAGGCAGGGGAGGGGCGGCGGTCCCACGGCGGCCGCCCCTCCCTCCTGTCCCGCCTCTCAGCTACGGGCGGCGAGCCAGGCGTCCTCGGCCGCGTAATCGAAGAAGTCCACCTGGTACTTCGCCAGGTTGGGGAAGGCCTGCCGCCACTCCCGCCCGGCCAGCCGTTCCGCCAGCCACTCGACCGTCGCCGGCAGGGACTCCTCGTACGACACCACCGGCCGGTATCCCAGCTCCTTCTCCGCCGCCGTCATGCCGTAGACGATCGGGTGGCGGCCCCCCGTCCACGGCGTGAGCCCCACCGTGCCCACCGGGGGTCCGTCGATCAGGACGGTCTCGCTCCGCGCACCCATCACGGCGTCGATCGCTCGGCCGATCTCCGCGACCGTCGGCGCCGTCGGATCGGCGCCGTTGAGCACCCGGCTGCCGGGGTTCGCCGCGGCGAGCCGGATCAGCTCCGCCAGATTGTCCACATGGACGGGGTGGAACCGCGAGGTGCCGTCGTACGAGAGGACGCGCACCGGCCGCCCGTCGAGCGCCCGCTTGACGAACCACAGCTCGCGCGGGCCCGGGCAGTACGGCCCGTGGATCGCACCGGCCCGGAGTATCGTCGTCGCCAACCTCTCGCCCGCCGCGAGCAGTTCACTCTCCAGCGCCACCTTCCGTGTGCTGTACGAGCTGTCGCCCGGCGCGACCGTCCGCCAAGTCTCCGGAATCGGCGCCGGGTAGGCGGGGAAGCCGTCCGGCTGGTCCTGGGTGTCGAAGCTGCGGCCCCGGTCGTCCTCGTAGACGGCGCCGCTGGAGATCACCACGGCCGAGCCGATCCGGTCGGCGAGCGCGGTCAACTGCCGTCCGTGACCGGCGTGGTAGGCGACGATGTCCACCAGCACGTCGCAGCCGTCACCGAGCCCCGCCGCGAGCGCGCTCTCCTCGTCGCGGTCGAACGCCACCGACCGGACGTCCGCCGGCCACCTCTCGTCGCGGCCGCCGCCGCGCGAGGCCGCCGTCACCTCCCAGCCGTCCGCGACGAGTGCCCGCACGGCCGCCCGTCCCACCTGCCCTGTCGCTCCGAGTACGAGTGCGCTTCCCTTGGTCATGGGCGCGACGCTACGGCGGGGGTGATCCCCGCCCCAGTGGCTTTCGCCGTGCGCGGATCCGCTCTCAGCGTCCGAGGCGCGGGAACTTTCGCGCCGCCGCGGCCTTCTCGGCCTCCGCCGCCTTCACGTCGGCCGCGTAGGCGTCGACGTACTCCTGTCCGGACAGCGCCAGGATCTCGTACATGATCTCGTCCGTCACCGCACGGATCACCGCCTTCTCGCCCTCCAGGCCGGCGAAGCGCGAGAAGTCCAGGGGCGCCCCGAACCGGACGGTGACCCGCCTGACCTTCGGCACGACCTTTCCGGGCGGCTGGATCTCGAAGGTCCCCACCATCGCGCACGGGATCACCGGCACACCGGCCTTGATCGCCATGACCGCCACCCCGACCTTGCCCTTGTAGAGCCGCCCGTCGTGCGAGCGGGTGCCCTCCGGATAGATTCCGAGCAGTTCGCCCCTGCTCAGGACACCGAGCCCTTCCCGGATCGCCGCACGGCCGGCCTCCTTGCCGGAGCGGTCGACCGGGATCTGCCCGGCGCTGCGGAAGAAGGCGGCCGTGAGCCGGCCCTTGAGCCCCGGCCCGGTGAAGTACTCCTGCTTGGCGAGGAAGGTGATTCTCCGCTTGAGCACGACCGGCATCAGGAAGTGGTCGGAGAACGACAGATGGTTGCCGGCGACGATCGCCGGGCCGTCCTCCGGAATGTGCTCCAGACCCTCGGTCCGGGGGCGGAAGAGCAGCCTCAGAAGCGGCCCGAGCAGGACGTACTTCAGCAGGTGGTAGAACACCGGCGGCCCCCGTTCGTATCAGTGTGCTTCTGTCCGTGCTTCTGTCCCCGCGATGCACTTTCTCACCATCACCCTGCGCGCGACTCTGGTCCACACTGGAGACGGAGAGTGTGACCGATGGCCGCAGCACGCCGACCGACGCGGCCCGGCGCAGCCGTCACCGCCGTCCTGTGCGCGGTGATGACCGCCGGGCTCTACGGATGCTCCGACCCGGCCACGCCCAAACCGGCCCCGACGCCCGCACCGTCCAGCCCCGAGCCCGGCCAGGAGCGGCGCTCGCCCCTCACAGGCCTGCCGGCCCGCCCCGCCCCCGTGCTCGCCGTGAAGATCGACAACGTGCCCCCGGCGCGCCCCCACACCGGCCTGAACGCGGCCGACCTGGTGTACGTCGAGCAGGTGGAGGCCGGCCAGACCCGGCTGCTCGCCGTCTACTCCTCCGATCTGCCCGACCGGATCGGCCCGGTGCGCAGCGCCCGCGAGTCCGACATCGAGCTGCTCCGCCAGTTCGGCCGGCCGGCGCTCGCCTACTCCGGCTCCCACTCCGGCCTGAAATCGCCGCTCAAGCAGGCCCCGCTGTACGCGCTGCCACCGGAGGACGCCCCGCGCGCCTACGCGCGCGACCGCGGCCGGTCCGCTCCGCACAACCTGTACGTACTGCCCGAGCGCGCGCTCGCCGCCGCGCCGGAGGCCACCGACGCCAAGGACATCGGCTTCCGCTTCGGCCCGGCCCCGGCGGGCGGCGAGCCGGTCAACGAGCGCACCGTACGCTTCCCGGCCTCCCGCTACACCTTCACCTGGAACGCCGCCGAGAAGAGCTGGCGGGTGGCGATGGACGGCCGGGCGGCGGTCACCACCGACGGCGGCCCCGTGCGGGCGACGACCGTCGTCGTGCAGTACGTGAACATCCGGCCGTCGAAGTTCAGCGACTTCCTCGGCGCCGTCTCCCCGTACACCGAGACGGTCGGCAAGGGCACCGCCATCGTCCTGCGCGACGGCCGGGCCCACGACGCACGCTGGAGCCGCCCCGCGGCCGACCGGGGCACCGCCTTCACGACCCCGGCCGGCGCGCCGATGAACTTCGCACCCGGCCACACCTGGGTGGTTCTCGCCCCGCGCGGATAGCGGCGGGAGCGCCCGCGGAGGGCGGATGAACGCGCGGGACGCCGTTCAGGGGCCGGTCGGGCGCCTGCGCCGGCGTGCCCCGGCGGGAGCGGAGCTGTCCGCCGCCGCCATGCCGATCGTGACCATGCCGAGCACCACCCAGCTGAACCAGAGCCAGCCGCTGCTGCCGAGCGCCACGGTGTACGCCGTCGTCAGCACCAGGGCCGCGACGGTGATCACGCTCATCGCCTTCGTGGGACCGGACATCTGTCCGCCCTCCTCATGACGGGGGCCGTCAGAATCATCGTGACCCCTGCACCGGCGGGAGCGCTACTCCCTTGCGTGTCCCCGTCGCCCCGTCTTCCTCGCCTCAGCGCCCGCGGGCCTGCAGCGAGGCCAGGTACGCGTTGTACTCCTCCAGCTCCTTGTCCCCGTCGCGGTCCGCGGCGCGGTCCTTGCGGACGGCCTGCCGCTGCTCGGAGCGGTACCACTGGTAGACGAGCGCGATCAGCACGAGCACCGACGGGATCTCGCTGAACGCCCAGGCGATGCCGCCCGCCGCGTTCTGGTCGGCGAGCGCGTCGATGCCGAGCGAGGCCGGCGGATTCGCGTACGCCTTGATCATCGGCTCGCTGGCCATCATCAGCGCGATACCGAAGAACGCGTGGAACGGCATGCCCGCGAAGAGCTCCAGCATCCGCATCACATAGCCGGGGCGGTGCGGCCCCGGGTCGACGCCCATGATCGGCCAGAAGAAGACCAGACCGACCGCGAGGAAGTGCACCATCATCGCGATGTGCCCGACCTTCGACCCCATCAGGGTGTCGAAGAGCGGGGTGAAGTAGAAGCCGTACAGGCTGGCGATGAAGAGCGGGATCGTGAACGCCGGGTGGGTGATGATCCGCATGTACCGGCTGTGCAGCAGCATCAGCAGCCACTCGCGCGGACCCTTGCCGCCCCGGGCCGCCACCGGCAGCGCCCGCAGCGCCAGCGTCACCGGCGCGCCGAGCAGCAGCAGGATGGGCGAGAGCATCGAGACGACCATGTGCTGCACCATGTGCACGCTGAACATGACCATGCCGTAGTCGTTGAGCTTGGTGCACATCACCAGGGCCACCGACAGCACGCCGAGGGTGAAGAAGACCGTCCGGCTGACCGGCCAGCCGTCCCCCCGCGCGCGCAGGCGCGCCACGCCCCACCCGTACAGCGCGAGCCCCACGAGACAGCCGACGAGGAAGAACGGGTCCGCCGAGAATTCAAGGCCCCGCCCCAGCGTGAACGGCGGCAGATCCATGGTCATGCCGTGCCCGCTGTGATCCATCTGTGTACTCCTGGAGCCCGTTTCGCGCTTGTTGTCCGCACCAGACTAGAACCGCCCCCGTTCGCGGATGCGACCGGGGGCGGTTCGTGGGGCGGTGCCCGGGTTACGGAAGCGGCGTCAGAGCACGCACTCGGCCTCGGCGTACCGCTCGGCCGGGACGGTCTTGAGGGTCTCCACGGCCTGGGCCAGCGGCACCATCTGGATCTCCGTGCCGCGCAGCGCGGTCAGCATGCCGAACTCGCCGCGGTGCGCCGCCTCCACCGCGTGCCAGCCGAAGCGGGTGGCCAGGACTCGGTCGTACGCGGTCGGCGTGCCGCCCCGCTGGACGTGGCCGAGGATCACCGGGCGGGCCTCCTTGCCGAGCCGGCGCTCCAGCTCGACCGAGAGCTGGTTGGCGATGCCGGTGAAGCGCTCGTGGCCGTACTGGTCCTTGGCGCCGACCTCGAAGCTCATGGAGCCCTCGCGCGGCTTGGCGCCCTCGGCGACCACCACGATCGCGAAGCGCTTGCCGGCCTCGAAGCGCTCACCGACGCGGGCGGTCAGCTCGTCGATGTCGAAGGGGCGCTCGGGCACGACGATGGCGTGCGCGCCCGCCGCCATGCCGGAGTGCAGGGCGATCCAGCCGGTGTGCCGGCCCATGACCTCGACGATCAGGACCCGCTGGTGGGACTCGGCGGTGGTCTTCAGCCGGTCGAGGGCCTCGGTGGCCACGCCCACGGCGGTGTCGAAGCCGAAGGTGACGTCGGTCGAGGCGATGTCGTTGTCGATGGTCTTCGGCACGCCCACGATCGGCAGCCCGGCCTCGGAGAGGAGGTTGGCCGCCTTCAGCGTGCCCTCGCCGCCGATCGGGATGATCGCGTCGAGACCCAGCTCGGCCACATGGCCCCGGGCGCGCTCGACGCCGTCGACCAGGTGCGCGGGCTGGACCCTGGAGGAGCCGAGGATGGTGCCGCCCCGGGCCAGGATGCCGCCCACCGCGTCGAGGTCGAGCTTGCGGTAGTCGGCCTCCAGGAGGCCCTTCCACCCGTCGTGGAAGCCGATGACCTCGTCTCCGTGGTCGACGACGGCGCGGTGCACGACGGAACGGATGACGGCGTTCAGACCGGGGCAGTCGCCGCCGGAGGTGAGCACACCAATGCGCATAGCCCAAATACCTTTGCAACGTGGGCCGACTCCCGGACCACGTCGTCCGGTTGGATCCCCGCCACCCTATCGGTGCCGGGTGGCGGGGCCGAACCGGATGTCCGCGTATTGGACACGGTCTTGACTTACGGATCCGATGCGCGCATGCCTGCTCAGACGTGCACTCCGCCGGGCGGGCCGGGGCGCGGTCAGGCGGGCTGCGTCGCGGCGGCGATGCGCTCGGCGCGCAGCGCCTCGTACCACCGGTCGTCGGTCGGCGGCAGCGCGTTCACGTCGAGGGCCAGCTTCAGGAGCAGGTCCGCGATCTGCGGGTTGCGGGCCATGACCGGGCCGTGCATGTACGTACCGAAGACCGTCTCGTTGTACGCGCCCTCGGTGCCGTCGCCCGTGCCGTTGCCCTTGCCCAGGATGGTCCGGGCGAAGGGGCGGGCGGTCGGGCCGAGGTGGGTGATGCCCTGGTGGTTCTCGAACCCGGTGAGCTGGGGGAGACCGAGCCGGGGGTCGATGTCCGCGAGGACGTCGCCGACGCACCGCTCGCCCTCGCCGCGGGTGGAGATCACGTCGATCAGCCCGAGGCCCGGCTCGCGCTCGCCGAGGTCGTTGATGAACTCGTGGCCCAGGATCTGGTAGCCGGCGCAGACGGAGAAGATGATCGCGCCGTTGGACGCGGCACGCTCCAGGCCGCCGTCGCGGCGCAGCCGCTCGGCCGCGAGGCGCTGCGGGCGGTCCTCGCCGCCGCCGATCAGATAGATGTCGCCGGAGGTCGGCACCGGCTGGTCGCTGCGGACGTCGACGCGCTGGACGTCCAGGCCGCGCTGGCGGGCGCGGCGCTCGACGACGAGGGCGTTGCCCTGGTCGCCGTAGGTGCTGAGCAGGTCCGGGTAGACCCAGACCAGGCGCAGGCTGCTGTCACTCATGCTGCATGTCCTCTACGGGTCAGTTGCCGACGCGGCGGCGGACGTCCTGGAAGGCGGTGTAGTTGGCGATCAGCTCGATCTGCCCGGGCGGGGCCAGCTGGACCGCCTCGTCGATCGTCTCGCACACGCGGAAGTCCACGCCCGCGACCTCCAGGCGGACCGCCAGGTCCAGCTTCCGGTCACCGATCACCATGATCGGGTGGCCGGCGAGCCGTCCGTAGTCGACGTCCCACAGCCAGGAGGTGTCCGTGCCGTCGGCGCCGCGCGCGTTGACGGAGAGGATCACCGGGGTCGGCGGCTGGTCGATGAGGGAAAACGTTTCGAGCCACCCCGCCGGGTTCTTGGCGAGCAGCAGCCGCAGCTCACGGCCCTGGAAGGTGACCACGTCGTAGCGGCCGGCTACGGCCTGCACCTGGTACATGCGCTCCAGGGCGACCTGCGGCGGCACCCCGAAGACGGCGGCGACGGCGGCGGAGGTGGCGGCGTTGGCCTTGTTGGCGCGGCCGGGCAGCTGCAAGTGGATCGGCCAGGCCGAACCGTGCGGGTCGAGGACGTGGTCGCCGTTGAGCGCCCAACTCGGCGCGGGTCGGCGGAAACCGCACTCGCCGCAGAACCAGTCGTCGCCCGGACGCTGCATCACACCGCCGCAGGAGGGGCACGACCAGGCGTCGTCCTTCCACTCCTGGCCGGCGGCGACCCACACCACGTTGGGGGAGGAGGAGGCGGCCCACACGATCAGCGGGTCGTCGGCGTTCGCGATGACCACGGCCTTCGTACCGCTCAGGCCCTCGCGCCACTTCTCGGCGAGCATCCGGGTCTCGGCGGCGCGGTCGAGCTGGTCGCGGGAGAGGTTGAGCAGCGCGATCGCCTTGGGCGTGGTGTCCCGGGCGACGCCGGCGAGGTACTTCTCGTCGACCTCGATGACGCCGTACTTGGCGTCGGAGCCGCCGGCCAGCGCGGACGTGATGCCCGCGGGCATGTTGGCGCCCAGCGCGTTGGAGACGACCGGGCCGCTGGCCCGCAGCGCCTCGGCGATCAGCCGGGTGGTGGTGGTCTTGCCGTTGGTCGCCGACACCAGGACGACGTCCAGATGCTGCGCGAGCCGACCCAGCAGATCGGGGTCGAGCTTGAGCGCCACCCGGCCGCCGATCACCGATCCGCTGCCACGTCCCGCTGCGCGCGACACCGCGGCGGCGGCCTTGCCCGCCGTCACGGCCAGCTTGGCACGCGGCGACAGCGGCTCTGGATTACCGGGGTGTCCTGACATCGTTCTTGTTCCTCCTTGCGTCGGTCCGGGCTCAGCCTATCGAGATCCGGCCAGCGACCCGAACCGCGGCACCACCGGGACTCCTGCCGAAAGAGCGAGGTCACAGCGGACCGTACCCTTACGCCCATGCGAAACCGGCCGATCCCCGGCAGTTCCGGCCACGTCCGAGCCATGACCCTGCTCGGCGATCCGGTGCTGCACGCCCCCTGCGAACCCGTCACCGACTTCGGCCCCGGTCTGGGCCGGCTCGTCGAGGACATGTTCGCCACGATGTACGCGGCGAACGGCGTCGGCCTCGCGGCGAACCAGGTGGGTGTGGGGCTGCGGCTCTTCGTGTACGACTGCCCCGACGACGAGGAGGTCCGCCACCTCGGACACCTGGTCAACCCCCGTCTGGTGGAGGCGGACGGAGACGTCGTCCGCGGCCCGGAGGGCTGCCTCTCCCTGCCCGGGCTCGAGGCGCCGACCCCCCGCTTCGACCGCGCGGTGGTCGAGGGCCTCCGCCTGGACGGCACCCCGGTCCGCGTCGAGGGCACGGGCTTCTTCGCCCGCTGCCTCCAGCACGAGTGCGACCACCTGGACGGCGTCGTCTACGCGGACCGCGTGACGGGGTGGCGCAAGTCACGCCTCCTGCGGGCGATCAGGAAGGAGCCGTGGGGCGGCTAGGGGCGTCTTGCCCTGACCCGCCGGACAGCCCCTGGGCGGTGTTCCGTCAGAACCCCGGTGCGCCCTCGCGGTCGCCCGCCTCCGCGAGGCGGCCCCAGAGCAGGTCCGCCAGGCTCTTGACCAACTCGGCGCGCGAGCAGGGGCGTTCGCCGAGCCACCAGTCGCCCGCCGCGTGCATCATGCCGACGATGCCGTGGCCCCAGATCCGGGCCTGGGCGTCGCCGGCCGGGCCGAGGTCGATGCGCTCGGCGATGACCTGGCCCAGCTCCTCGCCCATCCGCCGCAGCAGGGGCGCCGAGTGGCGGCCCACGTCGAATCCGGCCTCCGCCTGCTGCGTCTCCTCCGCCGGGTGCATCAGGAAGCGGTAGACCTGCGGCATCGCCTCGATCGAGGCGAGGTAGGTGTCGAGCGTCGCCTCGACCCGCTCGCGCCGGTCGGCCGGCGCGTCGAGCGCCGCCCGGAGCGCGGCGAGCAGCGCGTCGGTGTGGCGCGTGGCGAGCGCCCGGTAGAGCCCGCCCTTGTCGCCGAAGTGCCGGTAGAGGATCGGCTTGGTGATCCCGGCCTCGGCCGCGATCGCGTTCATCGAGGCCTTGGGGCCGTCCCGGAGCACCACCCGGTCCGCCGCCTCCAGCAGTTCACGGCGCCGCTGATCGGCCGGCTTCTGCTGGTCGGTGGTCCGGTGTGTGGTCTCCATAGCGTGTCTCCCCGCCCGTGCGAATTCCGTGAGGCTGTCGCAACGTAACACCCGACGGGCCCTCGACGCCGGTCGGGTGCGAGCCGCTCCGCCGCAGGTTGACAGGGCCTACTTGCGAGTAACACACTGCTGTTACCGCAAGTAACGCAGTGCTGGGAGGGAACATGTCCGAGTTCACGCTCGAACTCAACGACGACCAGAAGCAGGTCCGTGACTGGCTGCACGGCTTCGCCGAGGACGTGATGCGCCCCGCCGCCGCCGAGTGGGACGAGCGTGAGGAGACTCCCTGGCCGATCATCCAGGAAGCCGCCAAGATCGGCATCTATTCGCTCGATTTCTACGCCCAGCAGTTCTTCGACCCCACCGGCCTCGGCATCCCGATGGCGATGGAGGAGCTGTTCTGGGGGGACGCGGGGCTGGCCCTCTCCATCGTCGGCACCGGACTCGCCGCCGTCGGCGTCCTCGCCAACGGCACCGAGGAGCAGATCGGCACCTGGATCCCGCAGATGTACGGCGACGTGAACGACGTGAAGGTCGCCGCCTTCTGCTCCTCCGAGCCCGACGCCGGCTCCGACGTCGCCTCCATGCGTACCCGCGCCGTCTACGACGAGGCCAAGGACGAGTGGGTGCTCAACGGCACCAAGACCTGGGCGACCAACGGCGGCATCGCCAACGTCCACGTCGTCGTGGCCGTCGTCGACACCGAGCTCGGCTCCAAGGGCCACGCCTCCTTCATCGTGCCGCCGAACACCCCCGGACTTTCCCAGGGCCAGAAGTTCCAGAAGCACGGCATCCGCGCCTCGCACACCGCCGAGGTCGTCCTGGAGAACGTCCGCGTCCCCGGCCACTGCCTCCTCGGCGGCAAGGAGAAGCTGGACGAGCGCCTCGCCCGGGCCCGCGAGAAGGCGAAGGCGGGTGGCGGCGAGCGCGTGAAGAACGCGGCCATGGCCACCTTCGAGGCATCCCGGCCCGCCGTCGGCGCCATGGCCGTCGGCACCGCCCGGGCCGCCTACGACTACGCCCTCGAATACGCCAAGACCCGCGAGCAGTTCGGCCGCCCGATCATCGACAACCAGGGCATCGCCTTCCAGCTCGCCGACATGCGGACCCAGATCGACGCCGCCCGCCTCCTGGTCTGGCGCGCCTCCTGGATGGCGACCGCCGGCAAGCCGTTCACCTCCGCCGAGGGCTCCATGTCCAAGCTGTTCGCCAGCGAGACGGCCAAGAAGGTCACCGCCCAGGCCATCCAGATCCTCGGCGGCAACGGCTACACCCGCGAGTACCCGGTGGAGCGCATGCACCGCGACGCCGCGATCTACACCATCTTCGAGGGCACCAGCGAGATCCAGCGCCTGGTGATCGCCCGCACCCTCTCCGGGATGCCGATCCGCTGACACCCGCACCACCTCCCCACCGCTCCAGGACCCGGCTCACACCACGCAGAACTCGTTGCCCTCCGGGTCCTGGAGCACCACCGCGTAATACTCCATCCCGTCCGGCCGGTCCATCACGTACAGGATCGACGCCCCGAGGGCGGTCAGCCGCGCCACCTCCCCGTCCACCCGCTCCCGCCGCACCGGCAGCGGTACGTCACTCCCGCCCCCGACCTTCAGGTCGAGATGGACCCGGTTCTTGACGGTCTTCGGCTCCGGGACCCGCTGGAACCAGACGCGCGGCCCGACGCCCTTCGGGTCCACGATCGACTCCGGCAGATCCCCGGCGCCCTCGCCGAGCTCCTCCTCGGGCACGCCGATCGAGGCCCAGTACGCCCGCCAGGTGGCGTGTCCCTCCGGCGGCGGCTGCGGCACATACCGCAGAGCCTCCGACCAGAACCTCACCATCCTCTCCGGTTCGGCGCAGTCGACGGTCAGTTGCAGAGTCATGTCGATCGGTTCCATGACGCGAGCGTCGCAGGTCCCACTGACAATCGAGCCAACGGCATGAAACCGGCCGCGAGTTCACCCCCACCTACCGGTGGGTCACCTCGTGCGGCAGAATCGCCCGGGCCGGTGACGATCGAGGGGGAAACGCACACATGGCAACGACCACCACCGAAGTACCGGGCCCCGCCGGCCTCCCTCTGCTGGGCTCGATGCTCGACCTCAAGAACGACTCGCTCGGCACCTTCCTGCGCTCCCAGCGCGAGCACGGCGACGTCGTCCGCATCACGGCCGGACCGCCCGGGATCCGCGCCACCGTCTACGGAGTCTTCTCCGCCGAGGGCGCCCAGCAGGTCCTGGCCACCGAGTCCGCCAACTTCCGCAAGGACAACTCCTTCTACCAGGAGGTCCGCGAGTCCTTCGGTAACGGCCTGCTGACCAGCCAGGACGAGGACTACCTGCGCCAGCGCCGGCTCGTCCAGCCGCTCTTCACCCGCCGCCGCGTCGACAGCTACGCCGAGGCGATCGCCGCCGAGGTCGCCACGGTCCTCCGTCCCTGGCGGACGGCGGAGAGCGCCACCGTCGACGTGCTCGACGAGATGACCACACTCGCCCTGCGCGCCGTCGCGCGCATCCTCTTCGGCACGGACGTCGACGCCGCCGTCGAGATCGTCGAGCGCGCCTTCCCCGTCATGGGCGACTACGTCCTGCGGCGCGGCTACTCGCCCCTCACCATCCCCCGCGACTGGCCCACCCCCGGCAACCGCCGCGCGGCAGCCGCCCACGAGGAGCTGTACGCCGTCTGCGACCGGATCATCGCCGAGCGGCGGGCGGCCGGCCTCACCGGTGGTGACGCCGAGGGCGGTCAGGACCTGCTGACCCTCCTCGCCGAGGCCGAGAGCGCCGAGGACGGCAGCTTCGACGCCTCCGAACTCCGCGAACAGGTCCTCGTCTTCCTCCTCGCGGGACACGAGACGACGGCCACCTCCCTCGGCTTCGCCCTCCACCTGCTCGCCCTCCACCCCGAGCAGCAGAAGCGGGCGCACGAGGAGGTCGACCGCGTCCTGTCCGGCCGCACCCCGGGCGCCGCCGACCTCGATGCGCTGCCCTACCTCACCCAGGTGCTGAAGGAGGCGATGCGGCTCTTCCCGGCCGCCCCCGTCGTCGGCCGCCGGGCCGTCGCCGCCACCGAGATCGGCGGCCACACCATCCCGGCGGGCGCCGACGTCATCGTCGCCCCCTGGGTCACCCACCGGCACCCCGCCTACTGGGAGGACCCGGACCGCTTCGACCCCGAGCGCTTCACGCCGGAGGCCGAGGCGGCCCGGCCCCGCTACGCCTGGTTCCCCTTCGGCGGCGGCCCGCGAGCCTGCATCGGCCAGCACTTCTCGATGCTGGAGTCGGTCATCGCGCTCGCGATGATCCTCCAGGCCCACGAGCTGGACGCGATCGACACCGAGGTCCCGGTCGGCGCCGCGATCACCCTCCAGCCCGCCGGCCCCGCCCGCGTCCGCCTGCGCCCCCACACCCTCTAAGAGGCGCCTCGTGGATCCTTCCGGGCTCGCGTCGAGACGAGGACCGTCGCGTACAGCTCCTCCGACGTGATGACGTGGGGCGTCAGTCCGCCCGCCGCGATCGCCTCCACCGCGGCGGCGGCCTGGCGCTCGCTCGTCTCGACCAGGAGACTTCCGCCCGGCGCCAGCCAGTCGGCGGCCTCCGCCGCCACCCGGCGCAGCACGTCGAGACCGTCCGCGCCGCCGTCGAGCGCGACCAGCGGCTCGTGGTCGCGGGCCTCGGGCGGCAGCAGCCCGACCTCCCCCGTCGGCACGTACGGCACGTTGGCGACGAGCACGTCGACGCGGCCCCGCAGCGAGCGCGGCAGCGGTGCGAAGAGGTCGCCCTCGTAGACCCGCCCGCCGAGCGGTTCGACGTTGCGCCGCGCACAGCGCACGGCGGCAGGCTCGATGTCGCAGGCGTACATCTCGATGCCCGCCACCGCGGAGAGCAGGACGGCCCCGGCCGCGCCCGAGCCGCAGCACAGGTCGACGCAGACGGCCCCCGGCCGGGCCAGGCGCACGGCCTGCCCGATGAGGAACTCCGTACGCCGCCGGGGCACGAACACCCCCGGATCGACGGCGATCCGCAGACCGGCGAAGTCGGCCCACCCCACGACATGCTCGATGGGAAGGCCGGCGGCGCGCCGCCCCACCATCGAGTCGAGTTCGTCGGGGGTGCGCGCCGCGGAGAAGAGAAGTTCCGCTTCGTCCTCGGCGAACACGCAGCCCGCGGCGCGCAGTCGGGAGACGGTGGCGGAACGAAGAGAGCAAGACAGGTCGAGCGACATGAAACCTTCCGGGAAGCCGAGGGGCGCTCCCGTGGTCATCCGAGTCGGCCGGACCACACGGTCGTCGAGGGGGAGCACCCGATTCGTCCTGCGTGAATGGGTCCCACCTCCTCGGTCGTGCCTGCTGGAGCCGCTCACATTACATGATCGACACCGTGGGGTCCGGCCTGCCGGCCGCCCGGGTCAGGCGGACAGATGCGCCTCGATCGCCTTGAGCACCTCGGGGGCGTCCGGCTCCGTGCGGGGACGGAAGCGGGTCACCGTGCCGTCCTTGCCGATCAGGAACTTCTCGAAGTTCCACTGGACGTCCCCGGCCTCACCGTCGGCGTCCGCGACCTTGGTCAGCTCGTTGTAGAGCGGGTGGCGGCCAGCCCCGTTCACGTCCGTCTTCTCGAGCAGCGGGAACGTCACGCCGTACGTCGCCGAGCAGAAGGTGTGGATCTCGTCCGGGCTGCCCGGCTCCTGGCCCGCGAACTGGTTGCAGGGCACGCCGAGCACCGTGAAGCCGCGCTCCCCGTACTCCTTCTGCAGCTTCTCGAGGCCCGCGTACTGGGGGGTCAGGCCGCACTTGGACGCCACGTTGACCACCAGGACGGTGTGGTCGCGGTAGTCGGCCAGCGAGATCGGCTCGCCGGTCAGGGTGCGCAGCGGAATGTCGTACAGACTCATGAAGACGTTCTCCTCGTCGATTGAAGACGCGTACATCGGCCGGCGTCGGCCGTGCGTCTCAGGACAGCTTCAGGACAGCTTGCGGAACAGGCCCTCCTGCACCACCGACACCAGCATCCGCCCCTCGCGGTCGTAGATCCTGCCCCGCGCCAGGCCGCGTCCGCCGGTCGCGATGGGGGACTCCTGGTCGTAGAGGAACCACTCGTCCGCCCGGAACGGCCGGTGGAACCACATCGCGTGGTCCAGCGACGCCATGTCGAAACCGCGCGGACCCCACAGCGGCTCCACCGGGATCCGGACCGCGTCCAGGAGCGTCATGTCGGAGGCGTAGGTCAGCGCGCAGGTGTGCACCAGCGGGTCGTCGCCGAGCGGACCGACCGCCCGCATCCACACCGCGCTGCGCGGGTCGGCGTCCTTGACCTCCTCCGGCGTCCACCGCAGCCGGTCCACGTAGCGGATGTCGAACGGCTGGCGCCGCGCCATCCGCTCCAGCGACTCCGGCAGCGTGCCCAGGTGGTCGCGGATCTCGTCCGCGAGCTTCGGCAGGGTCTCCGGGTCCATGATGTGCCGCGGCGGCAGCTGATGCTCGAACCCGCCCTCCTCCGGCAGATGGAAGGAGGCCGTGAGGTTGAAGATCGTCCGGCCCTGCTGGATCGCCGTGACCCGGCGGGTGGTGAACGACCGCCCGTCCCGCACCCGCTCCACCTGGTAGACGATCGGCACCCCCGGCCGTCCCGGCCGCAGGAAGTAGGAGTGCAGCGAGTGCACCGGGCGGTCGCCCTCCGTGGTGCGCCCGGCCGCCACCAGGGCCTGCCCGGCGACCTGCCCGCCGAAGACCCGTTGCAGCGACTCCTGCGGGCTCTGCCCGCGGAAGATGTTGACCTCGATCTGCTCCAGATCGAGCAGGTCGACGAGGCTCTCGGCGGGGTTGGTCACGACTGCGCTCCTTCTACAGCTGTCCGACGGACGTCACGCGGACGATCGCCCGGCCCTCCTCGTCGGAGGCCGCGAGATCCACCTCCGCGCTGATGCCCCAGTCATGGTCGCCGTTCGGGTCGGCGAACGTCTGCCGGACGCGCCACAGACCGTGGGCCGGGTCCTCCTCGATCGCGAGCAGCTTCGGACCGCGCGCGTCCGGCCCCGTACCGAGATCGTCGTACTCGTCCCAGTACGCGTCCATCGCCTCGCCCCACGCGTCCGCGTCCCAGCCGGACTCCGCGTCCAGCTCGCCCAGCGCGTCCACGTTGTCCAGGGCCGCCAGCTCCACCCGGCGGAACATCGCGTTGCGGACCAGGACCCGGAAGGCCCTTGTGTTCGCCGTGACCGGCTTGACCTGGTCGGCCTTCTCCTGGGCCTCCTCGGCCGTCTCCACCTCGGGGTTCGCCAGCTGCTCCCACTCGTCCAGCAGCGAGGAGTCGACCTGGCGGACCATCTCGCCCAGCCACTCGATCAGGTCGGTCAGGTCCTCGGTCTTCAGATCGTCCGGGATCGTGTGGTCCAGCGCCTTGTACGCGCTCGCGAGATAGCGCAGCACGATGCCCTCGGTCCGCGCCAGCTCGTACCAGGACGTGAACTCCGTGAACGACAGCGCCCGTTCGTACATGTCACGGATGACGGACTTCGGCGAGACCGGATGGTCGCCGACCCACGGGTGCGACTTCCGGTAGACGTCGTACGCGTGCCAGAGCAGCTCCTCCAGCGGCTTCGGGTACGAGATGTCCTGGAGCCGCTCCATGCGCTCCTCGTACTCGATGCCGTCCGCCTTCATCTGCCCGACCGCCTCGCCGCGTGCCTTGTTCTGCATGGCGGCGAGGATCTGGCGCGGGTCGTCGAGGGTCGACTCGACGACCGAGACCATGTCCAGCGCGTAGGACGGCGACTCCGGGTCCAGGAGGTCGAACGCGGCGAGCGCGAACGTCGACAGCGGCTGGTTGAGCGCGAAGTCCTGCTGGAGGTCGACGGTGAGCCGGATCGTGCGGCCCTCGGCGTCCGGCTTGTCCAGCCGCTCCACCACACCGCCGTCGAGCAGCGAGCGGTAGATCGCGATGGCCCGGCGGATGTGCCGCAGCTGCGCCTTGCGCGGCTCGTGGTTGTCCTCCAGGAGCTTGCGCATCGCCTGGAACGCGTCGCCCGGCCGGGCGATCACCGAGAGCAGCATGATGTTGGTGACCTTGAACCGGGAGGTCAGCGGCTCCGGCTCGGCGCCGATCAGCTTCTCGAAGGTGGTGTCGCTCCAGGCGACGAAGCCCTCCGGGGCCTTCTTGCGGACCACCTTGCGGCGCTTCTTCGGGTCGTCGCCCGCCTTGGCGAGCGCCTTCTCGTTCTCGATGACATGCTCGGGCGCCTGCGCGACCACGAGCCCCGCCGTGTCGAAGCCGGCCCGGCCGGCCCGCCCGGCGATCTGGTGGAACTCCCGCGCGCGCAGCGTGCGCACCCGGGTGCCGTCGTACTTCGTCAGGGCCGTGAAGAGCACCGTACGGATCGGCACGTTCACGCCGACACCGAGCGTGTCCGTACCGCAGATCACCTTCAGCAGACCCGCCTGGGCCAGCTTCTCGACGAGACGGCGGTACTTGGGCAGCATGCCCGCGTGGTGGACGCCGATGCCGTGGCGTACGTACCGCGAGAGGTTCTGGCCGAACTTGGTGGTGAAGCGGAAGTTGCCGATCAGCTCGGCGATCTTGTCCTTCTCCTCGCGCGAGCACATGTTGATGCTCATCAGCGACTGCGCCCGCTCGACGGCCTGCGCCTGGGTGAAGTGGACGATGTAGACCGGCGCCTGCTTCGTCTCCAGGAGCTCGGTCAGGGTGTCCGTGATGGGCGTCAGGCGGTATTCGTACGAGAGCGGCACCGGCCGGGTCGCCGAGCGGACCACCGAGGTCGGCCGGCCCGTGCGCCGGGTCAGGTCCTTCTCGAACATCGAGACGTCGCCGAGCGTCGCCGACATGAGGACGAACTGCGCCTGGGGGAGTTCCAGGAGCGGGATCTGCCACGCCCAGCCGCGGTCCGGCTCGGCGTAGAAGTGGAACTCGTCCATCACGACCTGGCCGATGTCGGCGTACTTCCCGTCCCGCAGCGCGATGGACGCCAGCACCTCGGCCGTGCAGCAGATGACGGGCGCGTCGGCGTTCACGGAGGCGTCGCCGGTCAGCATGCCGACGTTCTCGGTGCCGAAGAGCTTGCACAGATCGAAGAACTTCTCCGACACCAGCGCCTTGATCGGCGCCGTGTAGAAGGTCACCTGGTCGTTCGCCAGCGCCGTGAAGTGCGCCGCCGCCGCCACCAGCGACTTTCCCGAGCCGGTGGGGGTGGACAAGATCACGTTGGCACCGGAGACCACCTCGATCAGCGCCTCCTCCTGGGCCGGGTAGAGCGTGATGCCCCGGCCCTCCGCCCATGAGGAGAAAGCCTCGAAGAGAGCGTCGGGGTCGGCGTTCGGCGGGAGCTGATCGATAAGGGTCACGCCCCCCATCTTGCCTGGATTCCGCCCGGATGAGGGAACCGGCCGCCGGGTGCAAGATCACGGAGGATACGCTGCCTTGTCGACCGGTCGTCAACTGAGCGCCGGCGCCGGAGGAATGGGGCGGGAACGAGCATGATGGGACCGGCGCACTCGCTGTCCGGAGCGGCTGCCTGGCTGGGCGTCGGGGCGGCGACGGCCGCCGCGGGCCATCCGATGCCCTGGCCGGTCGTGGTCGTCGGTGCGCTCATCTGCGCGGGCGCGGCCCTCGCCCCGGACCTCGACCACAAGTCCGCGACCATCTCGCGCGCCTTCGGACCGATCTCCAAGGGGCTGTGCGAGATCGTCGACAAGCTCTCGTACGCCGTCTACAAGGCGACCCGCTCGCCCGCCGACCCCCGCCGGTCGGGCGGGCACCGCACGCTCACCCACACCTGGCTGTGGGCGGTCCTCACCGGCGCCGGAGCCTCGGCCGCCGCCGTCACCGGCGGCCGCTGGGCGGTCCTCGCGCTCCTCTTCGTCCACCTGGTCCTCGCCGTCGAGGGTCTGCTGTGGCGGGCGGCGCGGATGTCCAGCGACGTCCTGGTCTGGCTGCTCGGCGCCACCAGCGCCTGGATCCTCGCCGGCGTCCTGGACCAGCCCGGCAACGGCTCGGACTGGCTCTTCACCGGCGCGGGCCAGGAGTACCTCTGGCTGGGCCTGCCGATCGTCCTCGGCGCGCTCGTCCACGACATCGGCGACGCGCTGACCGTCTCCGGCTGCCCGATCCTCTGGCCGATCCCGGTCGGCCGCAAGCGGTGGTACCCGGTCGGCCCGCCGAAGGGCATGCGCTTCCGCGCGGGCAGCTGGGTCGAGCTGAAGGTCCTGATGCCCGCCTTCATGCTGCTCGGCGGCGTCGGCGGGGCGTCGGCCCTGGGCTTCCTCTAGGGAACCCCTCCGGCCGCGCGGCGGGAGGCGTGCGCCAATCCGGCGGAGACGGCGAGGGCCCGCCACTCCCGAAGGAGCGGCGGGCCACGTGTCCAGCAGGAGGGCCGGGCGGCCTCACCGGTCCGTCAGCCGTGCCAGGACCGCCACAGGGCCGCGTACGCCCCGTCCGCCGCCACCAGCTCGTCATGGCTGCCCAGCTCGCTGATCCGGCCCTCCTCGACCACCGCGATCACATCGGCGTCGTGCGCCGTGTGCAGCCGGTGGGCGATGGCCACGACCGTACGGCCGTCCAGGACCCGGGCCAGCGAGCGCTCCAGATGGCGGGCCGCCCGCGGGTCGAGGAGCGAGGTCGCCTCGTCCAGGACCAGCGTGTGCGGGTCGGCGAGGACGAGCCGGGCCAGGGCGATCTGCTGTGCCTGGGCCGGGGTGAGCGCCAGCCCGCCCGAGCCGACCTCAGTGTCCAGGCCCTCCGCCAGCGCGCGGGCCCAGCCGTCCGCGTCCACCGCGGCGAGCGCCGCCCACAGCTCGGAGTCCGCGGCGCCCGACCGCGCGAGGAGCAGGTTGTCCCGCAGCGAGCCGACGAAGACGTGGTGCTCCTGGTTGACCAGGGCCACATGCTCGCGGACCCGCTCGGCCGGCATCTTCGACAGCTCCGCGTCGCCGAGCGTGACCGATCCCGTGCGCGGGGCGTAGATGCCCGCCAGGAGCCGGCCGAGCGTCGACTTGCCCGCGCCCGAAGGCCCGACGAGAGCGAGCCGCGTCCCCGGGGCCACGTCCATGGACACCCGGTGCAGGACGTCGGCGCCCTCGCGGTACCCGAAGCGCACCTCGTCCGCCCGGACCGCCCGCCCCTCGGGCCGTACCTCGCGGTCACCCGCGTCCGGCTCGATGTCCCGGACGCCGACGAGCCGGGCCAGCGACACCTGGGCCACCTGCAGCTCGTCGTACCAGCGCAGGACGATGCCGATCGGATCCACCAGCATCTGCGCGAGCAGCGCGCCCGTGGTCAGCTGTCCGACGGTGATCCAGCCCCGCAGGACGAAGACCCCGCCGAGCATCAGCACACCCGCCAGGACCAGGGTGTGCGTGAGGTTGACGACAGGGAAGAGGACCGAGCGCAGGAAGAGGGTGTACCGCTCCCACGCCGTCCACTCGCTGATCCGCCGGTCCGAGAGGGCGATCCGGCGGGCACCGAGGCGGTGCGCCTCGACCGTGCGGCCGGCGTCGACCGTCTCGGCGAGGACGACGGCGACCGCCGCGTAGCCCGCCGCCTCCGAGCGGTACGCCGAAGGAGCCCGCCGGAAGTACCAGCGGCAGCCCACGAGCAGGAGCAGCGCGGCCGGTACGAGCGCGAGGGCGAGCGGCGGCGCGGTCGCGGCCAGACCGCCGATCAGCAGCCCGGCCCAGACCACTCCGATGGCGAGCTGCGGCACGGCCTCGCGCATCGCGTTGGCCAGCCGGTCGACGTCGGTGGTGATCCGGGACAGCAGGTCCCCGGTCCCGGCTCGCTCCAGGACGCCGGGCGGCAGGCCCACCGACCGGACGAGGAAGTCCTCGCGCAGATCGGCCAGCATCTCCTCGCCGAGCATCGCGCCGCGCAGCCGCACCAGACGTACGAAGTACGTCTGGACGGCCAGCGCGACCGCGAAGAGGGCGATGGTCCGGCCCATGTGCAGCTCACGCTCCCCGGTGGCGAGCCGCTCCACGAGCGAGCCGAGGAGGTAGGGACCGGCCATGGAGGCGATCACGGCGACCGCGTTCACGAGGACGAGCAGCACGAACGCCCTGCGGTGGCGGCTCAGCAGCTCACGTACGTAGGCGCGGACGGTCGCGGGCGTGCCGACGGGCAGGGTGGTCGCCGTCCGCGGGGCCGCCGGGTCGTACGCCGGTGGCGCCAGGCCGATCATGCCGACTCTCCTTCCAGCTCTTCGATTTCTTCGATTTCTTCGATCTCTTCGTGTTCTCCGGGCTTCTCGCGCGGGTGCGGGGCGCGTGCGGAGGCGTCGCCCGCGAGTTCGTCGTCCGTCTCGCGGGTGACGACGGCCCGGTAGCGCGGCTCGTCGCGGAGCAGGTCGCGGTGCGTGCCCACGGCCACCACCTCGTCGTCGTGGATCAGCACCACCCGGTCCGCGACGTCCAGCAGCAGCGGCGAGGAGGCCAGGACCACCGTCGTACCGCCCGCGCGCAGCCGTTTGACGCCGGCCGCGACCCGGGCCTCGGTGTGCGAGTCGACCGCCGAGGTCGGCTCGTCGAGGACGAGCACCTCCGGATCGGTGACCAGCGAGCGGGCCAGGGCCAGGCGCTGCCGCTGGCCGCCGGAGAGCGACCGGCCGCGTTCGGTGATCGGAGTCTCCATCGGGTCGCCGTCGCTGTGCACGGACGCCTGCGCGAGCGCGTCGAGGACGTCCCCGCACTGGGCGGCGGCCAGGGCGTCCTCCATCGGGACCGCGCCGGAGGACGGGACGCCGAGGAGTTCGCGGAGCGTGCCGGAGAGCAGCACCGGGTCCTTGTCCTGGACCAGGACGGCCGTACGGGCGGCGGCAAGCTCCAGCTCGTCGAGCGGCACGCCGTCCAGGAGCACCGAGGTGTGGCCCTCGCCCGGTTCGGTGGGGTGGCCGCCGAGCCGGTCCGCGAGCCGTCCGGCCGCGTCCGGGTCGCCGCAGACGACCGCGGTGAGGAGGCCGGCCGGGGCGAGCAGCCCGGTGGCCGGGTCGTACAGGTCGCCCGAGCCCCGGGACCGCTCGTCCGCCGCCGTGGCCGTCACCGTGGCCGTCGTCGTCGTTTTCGCGGTCGTCGTCGTTGTCGTCGTGGTGCGGCTGAGGGCGAGGACGCGGGCGGCGCGCTTGGCGGACGGCCGGGAGAAGGAGAAGGCCATGGCGATCTCCTCGAAGTTCCGCAGGGGATGGTGGGTGAGGGCCACCGCTCCGTAGACGGTTACCAGTTCACCGACCGCGATACGTCCGTCCAGGGCGAGCCGCGCTCCGTACGCCACCACGGCGATCAGCAGGATGCCCGGCAGGAGGACCTGGATCGCCGCGATCAGCGCCCACATGCGGGCGCTGCGGACGGCGGCCCTGCGGACCTCCTGCGAGGCGGTGCGGTAGCGGCCGAGGAAGAGCTCCTCGCCGCCGATGCCGCGCAGCACCCGCAGCCCCGCCACGGTGTCCGAGGCCAGTTCCGTGGCCTTGCCCGCCTTCTCGCGCTGGACGTCCGCCCGGCGCGTGGCGCGGGGCAGCAGCGGCAGCACGGCGAGCGCGAGCACCGGGATGCCGACCGCGACCACGGCGCCGAGCGCGGGCTGGTAGACCACCAGGCCCACGCAGACGAGGACCAGGGTGACGGCCGCGGCGGCGAACCGGGAGAGCGCCTCCACGAACCAGCCGATCTTCTCGACGTCGCCGGTGGAGACCGCCACCACCTCGCCGGCGGCGACCCGCCGGGTCAGGACGGAGCCCAGTTCGGCGGTCTTGCGGGAGAGCAGCTGCTGGACCCGCGCGGCGGCGGTGATCCAGTTGGTGACGGCGGTGCGGTGGACCATCACGTCGCCGACCGCGATGCCCGCGCCGAGCAGCGCGAGCAGACCGCCCGCGAGCGCGAGCCGTCCGCCGTCGCGGTCCACGACCGCCTGCACGGCGAGCCCGACGGCGAGGGGGAGTCCGGCGATGGACAGCTGGAGCAGGAGTCCCCAGAGCAGGGACCTGACCTGTCCGCCGAGTTGGTTGCGGCCGAGCCAGAGGAGGAACCGGGTGCCCGAGCGGACGTCGGGGACCCCTGGATCGGCGTACGGTAGATCGCGAATCTGCATGTCGTCCCAGGGTCTTCCGGTGGTTCGTCGCTGAGTGCCGGTCGGTTGGAGCCGTGCAAGGTTCGCGCTCCGGGACGGTGAACGGCAATCGATTTATTCGCAATCGGGCACAGAACGCGCCAAGATCTCACAATGCCCTCTGGACGCCCCGCGGTCCCCGCGCTTCACTCGCGACCCATGGGACATCAGAAGATCATGAGCATGATCGGCGGCCTCGCGCTGGTCGCCGGAGCGCTGCTCGGCGCGGGGCAGCCGGCGGTGGCCGCCGGGACCCCGGCCGATCCGCCCCCGGCCGAGTTCACCAGCGACTGGCACGACCCGGTGACCGCGGCGCCGCCTGTCTCCCGGCCCGCCACCCCCTCCTGCGACGTCACCCTCGCCGCCGCCCAGTTCCGCGACTTCACGCCGTACAAAGGCAGTTACGCGCCACCCGAGGAGTGCGGCACCCGCTGGAGCAAGGTCGTGCTCCGTCTCGACGGGTCGGTGAAGGGCCGTCAGTACGACCGGCTCGGCTACCTCACGGTCGGCGGTGTGGAGATCTTCCGCACCTCGACACCGCAGCCCTCGCCCGACGGCATCACCTGGTCGGTGGAGAAGGACGTCACCCGCTACCGCGACACCCTCAGCCGCCCTCAGCCCGTCGAGATGCTCATCGGCAATGTCGTGAACGAGACGTACACCGGTGTCCTCGACGTCCGCGTCACGCTCACCTTCTACACGGCCCAGGGGCGGGTGAAGCCCGCGGCGGACACGCCCGACCGGGTGATGCCGCTGGACTCGGCGAGCCTGACGACACCGCGCAACACCGAACGGATCCTCGCCGAGGTGTACGCCACCGGCTCCGGCGGCGGCTGCGAGGAGTACTGGTACCTGACCGTCCCCGACGCGGCCCCGTACTCCTGCAAGGCGGCCGACGGGCCGTACCGCGAGGTGCGGGTCTCCGTCGACGGACGGCTCGCGGGCATCGCGGCTCCCTTCCCCACGGTCTGGACGGGCGGCTGGTCCAACCCCTTCCTCTGGTACGTCACCCCCGCCCCGCGCGCCTTCGACGTCCAGCCGATCGTCTACGACCTCACCCCCTTCGCCGCCCTCCTCAACGACGGCCGCGCCCACCGGATCGACGTCTCGGTGCTCGGCGTCCCGGCCGGGCAGACCGGCTGGAGCACCCCGACCAACGTGCTCCTCTGGCAGGACGAGGGGAGCGAAGTCGTCACCGGCGCCCTCGACCGGCACGAGGAGGGCACGCCGCGCAACTCCTCGGTCCACACGGCCGGTACGGCCGGTTCCGCGCACCGCCTGGAGACCGACGCCGGTCACCGGCTCAGCGTCGCCGGCCACCTGAACACCTCGCACGGCCGGGTCGACACCACGGTCACCCGGACGCTCGCCCACTCCTCCGTCCACCGCTGGGGCGAGGGTGAGAACCCCGACGCGCTGACCGCGCGCTGGAGCGACGACGAGACCGTGACCAGCGGGCGCACCACCACCCGCACGCACCGTACGTACACCATGGACGGTGAGACCACGGTCGGCGCCGGCGACCGGCTGCGGACCGTGCTCGCGCTCGGCGACCGCGCCGACACCGTCGTCGTCCGCGGCGGCACGCGGGTGTCGTTCTCGCGCCTCGACGACAGCTACGCCGGAGACGCCACCTACACCACCGGCGTGCCCCGCGATCAGCGCCACGCGGTCGGGACCACGACCGAGCGCTACCGCCTGTACGGCTCCGAGGGCTGCTACGACCGGACCCTGAGGACGGTGCAGGGCACACTCACGGAGGACCGGCTGCGCTGCTGAGCGCACGCGGGGCCCGGCAGGTGCGAGCCGGGCCCCGCGCGCCCTCAGGTCTGGGCGGGCTTGACCGAGTCCACGCCGGAGCGGGCTTTGCGCCACTCGCCGCGCGTGAAGTCCGGGATCTGCTGCGGCGCGCCCTGCGCCTTGATCGAGGCGTGGCTGAGCGGCACCGGGGCCGTCCAGGTCGCCGCGTCGTACACGTCGAAGTCGGGAACGAGCCCGAGCCGCATGCACTGCATCAGCCGGAAGAGCATGATGTAGTCCATGCCGCCGTGCCCGCCGGGCGGATTGGCGTGCTCCTTCCAGAGCCAGTGGTCGAACTCCGCGGCGTACGCCGCGAAGTCGCCCCACTGGTGCCCCTTGTGGTCCGGCTCCACATAGATGCGGGCGGGGTAGTCCTCGAACACACCCCGGGTGCCGCCGAGGCTGTTGATCCGGCTGTAGGGGTGGGGGGTGGAGACATCGTGTTCGAGCCGGATCACGCGGCCCTTCGCCGTCTGGACCAGACTGATCGTCCGGTCGCTGCCGATGTACGTCTCCTTCCAGCTCGGGTCGCCCGGCGGCATCGTCTCGGACCGGTACTGGGCGAGCCCGAGCGCCGGCGTGCCGAAGCTGCTGATGCTCACCACCCGGTCGCCGCGGTTGACGTCCATGTAGTTGGCCACCGGGCCGAAGCCGTGGTTGGGGTAGAGGTCGCCCCGCAGCCGGGTGTGCCAGAGCCGGCGCCAGGGGCCCTCGTAGTACGTGGGCGAGAACATCAGCTCCCGCAGGTCGTGGTTGTACGCCCCCGCGCCGTGCAGCAGCTCGCCGAACTTGCCCGCGTGCGCCATCCGCAGGACCCGCATCTCATTGCGGCCGTAACAGCAGTTCTCCAGCTGCATGCAGTGGCGCCGGGTCTGCTCGGAGAGGTCGACGAGCTGCCACAGCTCGTCGAGACCCATCGCTATGGGGCATTCGACTCCGACGTGCTTGCCGTTCAGCATCGCCGCGCGCGCCATCGCGAAGTGGAGCTCCCAGGGGGTCGCCACGTAGACGAAGTCGAGGTCGGAGCGGGTGCAGAGGTTCTCGTAGTCGTTCTCGCCGTGGGTGTAGACGGCGGGGGAGGGCTGTCCGGCGGCGACGACCTTGGCGGCGGCCCGCTCCGTCTTCAGCTTCACCGGGTCGCAGAGCGCGACCACCCGCACGCCGGGGAGGGTGAGGAAGAGGTCGATCATGCTGCCGCCGCGGTTGCCGAGGCCGATGATCCCCACCCGGACGGTGGAGCGGCGCTCGAAGGGGACGCCGGCCATCGTCGCCCCTCTGCGCGGGGGTGTCCCGGCGGTCTCTCCGGGCGCGCCGACCGCGGCGACGTCGGTGACTTTCGCGGCCTCGGCGGCCTCGGCGGGTCCTGCGCCCAGGGCGCCGAGCCCGATGCCCGCTCCCGCGACTCCGGCCGTGGTCCGCAGCACGGAGCGGCGGCTCGGGGTCTGCGGTGCGTTGTCGTCCATGGAACCTCCAGTAGCGGTGTGCATGGCTGGTTCATGAATCCCGCACAGGACCCTGGCCGTTGGGGCCGACGGCGCGCAAGGGCGCGGATTGGACTCTTGTGACGGGTGGTTGGACTCTTCGATTCCGGTTCGTCGGCCGGGCCCACGCCACGGCCTCTCGAGAGCCGGGGGGACGGGCCGGCCGTCACGGACGCGTCGCGCGCTCCAGAGCTATGAGCACGGACTCGTAACTCCGTCCCGTCGCCCGGTCCATGCCGATCTCGCACATCCGGTTCGCCGACAGATGCGCGTCGAAGGAGCGCGCCGTCACCTCGGCCGCCTCCCGCGCGGTGGCGGACGCCGTGAGCTCCGGATGCAGCATGCCCCGGTCGCCGGCGAAGGCGCAGCACCCCGCGTCGTCCGGCACGACGACCTCCTCGGCGCACGCCCGGGCCAGGGCCGTCAGCTGCTCCTCGTCGCCCAGATGCCGCATCGAACAGGTCGGGTGCACCACCGCGGAGCCGACCCTGCGGCGCACCTCCAGACGCGGCAGCAGCTCGTCCGCCGCCCACACCAGGGAGTCCACCACGGTCAGCTCCGTGTGCAACTCCCGGTTGTCGGCGGTGAGATACGGCACCACCTCGTGCGCGATCCCGAGCGTGCAGGAGGACGCGTCCACGACGAGCGGCAGCCGCCCGCCCGCCGTCCAGCCCCAGGCCGCCTCGACGATCCGGTTGGCCATCAGCGCGTTCCCGCGCTCGTACCCCTTGGAGTGCCAGATCGTCGCGCAGCACGTACCGGCCACGTCGTCCGGGATCCACACCGGCTTTCCCGCGCGGGCGGCGAGGGCCACCACCGCCTCGGGCAGCGACGGCCCCGGACGCCCCCTCGGGCCGCCGAAGATCCGGTTCACGCAGGCCGGGTAGTAGACGGCGGTGGCCGCCGGACGGTCGGTGGCGGGCAGGCGACGGGCCGCCGCGCCCGGGATCTCGGGCAGCCACTCCGGTACGAGATCGGGCCGCACGGCCCTGCGCGCGAGACCGGTCACCGACTCCAGGACACGGCTCCCGATCCGGTCGGCGGCCCCCACGGCGAGCCGCGCCGAGGCCTCCACGGCTCGGAAATTGCGGGCCGCGAGCGCCGCGGCCCGCTCCTCGGACGGCGAGTGGCGCTCATGGCGGAACGCCTTCATCAGCGCCCCGGTGTCGATCCCGACCGGACAGGCCAGCGCGCAGGTGGAGTCTCCCGCGCAGGTGTCCACGGCGTCGTAGCCGTACGCCTCCAGGAGGCTCGTCTCCACCGGGGAACCGTCGCTCTGGCGCATCATCTCCCGGCGCAGCACGATGCGTTGGCGTGGGGTGGTCGTCAGATCGCCGCTCGGACAGGTCGGTTCGCAGAAGCCGCACTCGATGCAGGGATCGGCCATCGCCTCCACCCTCGGAATCGTCTTCAGACCCCGCAGATGGGCCTGCGGGTCGCGGTCGAGGACGATCCGCGGCGCGAGGACCCCGTCCGGGTCGATCAGCCGCTTGACCCGCCACATCAGCTCGGTCGCCCGCGGCCCCCACTCCAGCTCCAGGAAGGGGGCGATGTTGCGGCCGGTGGCGTGCTCGGCCTTCAGCGAGCCGTCGAACCGTTCCACGGTCAGCTTGCAGAACTCGTCCATGAAGGCCGCGTACCGCTCCACGTCGGCGGGGTCGGCGGCGTCGAAGGCCAGGAGGAAGTGGAGATTGCCGTGAGCGGCGTGACCGGCCACGGCGGTCTCGAAGCCGTGCCGGGTCTGCAGTTCGAGAAGCTCGGCGCACGCCTCGCCGAGCCGGGCGGGCGGCACCGCGAAGTCCTCGGTGATGAGAGTGGTGCCCGAGGGGCGTGAGCCGCCCACGGCGGCGACGAAGGCCCTGCGCGCCGTCCAGTAGCCGGCGATCACACCCGGGTCGCGGGTGAAGGCATTGCCCGTCGAGGCGACGGAGGCGACCGGGGCGACCAGATCCAGGTCCGCGAGCACCTCGCCGGCCGCCCGTTCGTACGCCTCCAGCGCGGCCGTGTCCGCCGCGCGGAACTCCACGAGCAGCGCCGCCGTCTCCCTCGGCAGCTCCGCCCAGTCGGCGGGCACCCCGCGCACGCTGACCGACGCGCGCAGCGTGTTGCCGTCCATCAGCTCCACCGCGAGCGCCCCGGCCTCGGTGAAGCGCGGCACGGCGGCCGCCGCGGCCGGCAGCGAGGGGAAGAAGAGCAGCGCCGTCGAGACCCGCCGGTCCAGGGGCAGGGTGTCGAAGACGACCTCCGAGATGAAGCCGAGCGTGCCCTGGGAGCCGACCATCAGGCCGCGCAGGATCCGCACGGGCGTGTCGCCGTCCAGGAAGGCGTCCAGGCGGTAGCCGTTGGTGTTCTTGATGGCGTACTTGGCGCGGATCCGGGCGGTGAGCTCCGGGTCGGCCTCGATCTCGGCCTTGAGCGCCAGCAGCCCCTCGCACAGGCGCGGCTCGGCCCGGGCGAGTGCCTCGTCGGCGGCCGGGTCGCCGGTGTCGACGACGGTGCCGCTCGGCAGGACGAAGGTCAGGGAGGCGACGGTCCGGTACGAGTTCCGTTCGGTGCCCGCGGTCATGCCGGAGGCGTTGTTCGCGACGACTCCGCCGATCGTGCAGGCGACGGCGCTCGCCGGGTCGGGGCCGAGGACCCGGCCGTACCGGGCGAGGGCGGCGTTGGCCCGTACGACGGTGGTGCCGGGGCGGACCCGGGCGCGGGCGCCGCCGTCCAGGACCTCGACGCCGGCCCAGTGCCTGCGCACGTCGACGAGGATGTCCTCGCCCTGCGCCTGGCCGTTGAGACTGGTCCCGGCCGCCCGGAACACCACCTCGCGGCCCTTGCCGTGCGCGTACGACAGGACGGCGGAGATGTCGTCGATGTCCTCCGCGACCACCACGATCCGCGGGACGAACCGGTAGGGGCTGGCGTCGGATGCGTACCGCACCAGGTCGGAGATCTTCCCGAGCACCTTCTCCGGGCCGAGGAGCGCGGAGAGCTCCTCCCGAAGGAGCCGGGGCGCGCCCTTGTGCTGGAGCTCGGGGACCCGGTCGGGGGCCGGTCTGCGCTCCGTACCGGGACGAAGGGCCCTCGGCTTCGGCTCCAGCAGTGGCATGGCACGGCTCCCCTCGGCGCGTCGCCGCGCCCGCGCGGTCAGCAGCGGCGCTCCGGCACGTGGTCGACCAGAGCGGACAGCAGACCTCCGAGCACCTCGCGCTGTTCGACGGTCAGTGGAGCAAGGATGTCCTCTGCGGCCGCCCGGCGCGCGCTTCGCAACTCGCGCAGCGTGTTGCGCCCCGGGTCGGTGAGCTCGATCCGGACCACTCTGCGGTTGGTCGGATCGGGGACGCGGCGCACCCGTCCGGCCGCCTCCAGACCGTCGACGAGGCTGGTCACGGCGCGCGGGACGACCTCAAGGCGCTCGGCGAGATCGGCCATCCGGGGCGGGTGGTCGTAGTGCGCGACGGTGCGCAGCAGCCGGGACTGCGCAGGGGTGATGCCGACCGGCTCCAGATGCTGCTTCTGGATGCGGTGCAGACGGCGGGTGAGGCGGAGGAGCTGCTCGGCGAGGAGACCGTCCGCGTCCCGCGTGCTCGTGCCGCCCGGGCTCGTTCGGGTGCTCGCACGGTCCGCCGAACTCGTACCGTCGGAAGTGTTCATGCCGGGAACAATATCAGGACCATGTTCATTGTGAGTATAGGTAACAATGAGCTAGGCTCAGTCCGTTCTTCGCTTTCCCACCTCTCGTAGGAGCCCATGCACCCCCACGAACAGTCCACCTGGACACCCCCCGCGCGCGATCCCGCGCAGCCGGAAGAACCGGCCCAGATGCGGCGCATGCTGCGGCTCTTCCGTCCCTACCGCGCCCGGCTCGCCGTCGTCGGCCTGCTCGTCGCCGCCTCGTCGCTCGTCGCGGTCGCCTCGCCCTTCCTCCTGAAGGAGATCCTGGACACCGCGATCCCGCAGGGGCGCACCGGGCTGCTCAGCCTGCTCGCCCTCGGCATGATCGCCACCGCCGTGATCACCGGCGTCTTCGGCGTCCTCCAGACCCTGATCTCCACGACCGTCGGCCAGCGCGTCATGCACGACCTGCGCACCGCGGTCTACGCCCAGCTCCAGCGGATGCCGCTCGCCTTCTTCACCCGCACGCGCACCGGCGAGGTCCAGTCCCGGATCGCCAACGACATCGGCGGCATGCAGGCGACGGTCACCTCGACCGCCACCTCCCTCGTCTCCAACCTCACCGCCGTCGTCGCGACCGTCGTCGCGATGCTCGCGCTGGACTGGCGGCTCACCCTCGTCTCCCTGCTCCTGCTGCCGGTCTTCGTCTGGATCAGCCGCCGCGTCGGACGCGAGCGCAAGAAGATCACCACCCAGCGCCAGAAGCAGATGGCCGTCATGGCCGCGACCGTCACCGAGTCCCTCTCGGTCAGCGGCATCCTGCTCGGCCGGACCATGGGCCGCGCCTCCTCGCTCACCACGTCCTTCGCCGAGGAGTCCGAGCGCCTCGTCGACCTCGAAGTGCGCTCCTCCATGGCCGGACGGTGGCGGATGTCGACCATAGGCATCGTCATGGCGGCCATGCCCGCGCTCCTCTACTGGGCCGCGGGTCTCACCCTCCAGGCGGGCGGACCGGCCATCTCGCTGGGCACCCTCGTCGCCTTCGTCTCGCTCCAGCAGGGCCTCTTCCGGCCGGCCGTGAGCCTGCTCTCCACCGGCGTGCAGATACAGACCTCCCTCGCCCTCTTCCAGCGGATCTTCGAGTACCTCGACCTTCCGGTCGACATCACCGAGTCCGAGGACCCCGTCCGGCTGGAGAAGATCAGCGGCGAGGTGGCGTTCGAGAACGTGGACTTCGCCTACGACCCCGAGGCGCCCGGCCGCGCCACGCTCGCCTCCATCGACGTGACCGTCCCGGCCGGCGGCAGCCTCGCCGTGGTCGGACCCACCGGTTCCGGCAAGTCGACGCTCAGCTATCTGGTGCCGCGGCTCTACGACGTCACCGGCGGCCGCGTGCTGCTCGACGGCGTCGACGTCCGCGACCTGGACTTCGACACCCTCGCCAGGGCCGTCGGCGTCGTCTCCCAGGAGACGTACCTCTTCCACGCCTCCGTCGCCGACAATCTGCGCTTCGCCAAGCCGGACGCCACCGACGAGGAGATCGAGGCCGCCGCCCGCGCCGCGCAGATCCACGACCACATCGCCTCCCTGCCCGACGGGTACGACACCCTCGTCGGCGAGCGCGGCTACCGCTTCTCCGGCGGCGAGAAGCAGCGTCTGGCGATCGCCCGCACCATCCTGCGGGACCCGCCCGTCCTCATCCTCGACGAGGCGACGAGCGCCCTCGACACCCGTACGGAACACGCCGTCCAGCAGGCCATCGACGCGCTCTCCGCCGGACGCACCACCATCACCATCGCCCACCGCCTCTCCACCGTCCGGGACGCGGACCAGATCGTGGTCCTCGAAGCCGGCCGGATCGCCGAGCGGGGCACCCACGACGAACTCCTCGCGCGAAACGGCCGGTACGCGGCCCTGGTGCGCCGGGACGCGCGCAGCGCGCGGCAGACCGCGAACGGTGAAGACGACCAAGGTGACGAACACACGAACGTGGGAGCGGTTGTTCCCCAGAACGTGTGATCGTGCCGTCTTTCGTTGCTCAACTCCCGTGTGACGGATGATGATTACGGTGCGCAAGCGACGGGCTGCAGACCGCGACCGCGTAGTCCCACACATTCATCCGTACGAGGAGAAGCACCACCATGAACGTCATCACCAACCTGCTCGCCGGCGTCGTCCACTTCCTGGGCTGGCTCGTCTGACGATCGCAGTGCCACGGCGCCGCCGGACCCCCGTCCCAGGGGACCGGCGGCGCCGCCGCGTGCGGGCTCCGCGGTTTCGCGCGTGGACCGGGTTAGCGTGCGCCCATGACGTACCGGATCTGGCAGCCCGAACACCGTCGCCGCCCCCGGATCACCCGCCGCCCCCGGATCACCCGCCGCGGCCGGACCACCCGCCGCCCCCGGATCACCCGCCGCGGCCGGATCGCCCTGCTCGTGGGCGCGGTCCTCGCGGTGGCCGCCGCCGCCGTCACGATCCCGCTGCTGCTGCGGAACGAGCCGGAGCCGGCCGTCGAGAAGCCACGGAGCCTCGTCATCCCGGAGGGCTGGCGGGCCGGTCAGGTGTACGCGGCCGTCGACCGCTCCCTCGGCCTCCCCGAAGGCACCACCCGCGCCGCGGCCGCCCAGGCCACCGCGCCGGCCCTGCCCGCCGAAGCGGCCGGCAACCCCGAGGGCTACCTCTTCCCCGCGACCTACCCGGTGCTCTCCTCGACGACCCCCGAGAGCCTGCTTCGCTACATGGTCGACACGGCGAGCAAACGATTCGGCGCCGGCCGCGTCGGCGCGGGCGCCCAGGGCAAGGGCCTGACCCCGCACCAGACGGTCGTCGTCGCCAGCATCGTCCAGGCCGAGGCCGACACCCCCGAGGACATGGGCAAGGTCGCCCGCGTCGTCCACAACCGGCTCGCGCGGGGCATGGCCCTCCAGATGGACTCGACCCTGAACTACGCCCTGGCGCGCTGGACCGTGGACACCACCCACGAGGACACCAGGCTCGACAGCCCGTACAACACCTACGAGCGCACCGGTCTGCCGCCCACGCCGATCGGCAACCCGGGGGAGGAGGCGATGAGGGCGGCCGTCGAGCCACCGGAGGGGGAGTGGCTGTACTTCGTGACCGTGCGGCCCGGTGACACCCGCTTCACCGCCGACTACGCCGAACATCTGGTGAACGTGTCCGAGTTCAACGCCGAGCGGCGCGCGGCGAAGGCGGGATGAGCGCGGGGCTCTTGTTCCGGAGGCTCAGGCGGTGACCGCCGGCTCGCGGGCGAGGAGGCGGCGGATCTCGGTGACCGCCGCCCGGCCGGCCCGGTTGGCGCCGATGGTCGAGGCCGAGGGGCCGTAACCGACCAGATGGACGCGCTCGTCCCGTACCGCGCGCGTCCCTTCCACCCGGATGCCGCCGCCCCGCTCGCGCAGCTTCAGCGGGGCCAGGTGGTCGATCGCGGCCCGGAAGCCCGTCGCCCACAGGATCACGTCCGCGTCCACGCTCCGGCCGTCGGCCCAGACCACACCCGTCGGGGTGATGCGCTCGAACATGGGCTCGCGATCCAGGACGCCGCGCGCCCGCGCGTCGCGGATCGCGTCGGTGAGCGGGAGGCCGGTGACCGAGACGACGCTCTGCGGCGGCAGCCCCCGCCGTACCCGCTCCTCGACCATCGCGACCGCGGCCCGGCCCTCCATCTCGCCGAAGGGACCCTCGCGGTAGACAGGCTCCCGCCGGGTCACCCACGTCGTCTCGGCGGCGACCTCGGCGATCTCCATCAGATGCTGCGTCCCGGACGCGCCGCCGCCCACCACGATCACGCGCCGACCGGCGAACTCCTGGGGGCCGGGGTAGTTCGCGGTGTGCAGCTGGCGGCCGCGGAACGTCTCCTGACCCGGGTAGCGGGGCCAGAAGGGCCGGTCCCAGGTGCCGGTCGCGTTGATCAGGGCACGGGTGGCGTAGCGTCCCTCCGACGTCTCGACGAGCAGCCGCCCGCCGTCGCCCTCGCGGACCGCGGAGACCTCGACGGGCCGGTGGACACGCAGGTCGAAGCGCTCTTCGTACGCCGTGAAGTACGCGCCGATCACCTCGGAGGACGGTCGGCGCCCGTCGGCGCCGGTCAGCTCCATCCCGGGCAGCGCGTGCATGCCGTGGACCTTGCCGTACGTCAGGGAGGGCCACCGGAACTGCCAGGCGCCGCCCGGGCGCGGGGCATGATCGAGGACGACGAAGTCCCGGTCCGGTACGAGACCGGTGCGGCGCAGATGGTGGGCGGCCGAGAGCCCCGCCTGCCCGGCGCCGATCACGACCACGTCGATGGTGCGTACCGTCTCCGTCTCAACCCCGAAATCGTTCACATTTCTACTAACGAGGACGGGGTGGCGGATCTTCCCGTACCGGATCTTCCCCGGGAGGCCGGTGTCATGGTGTGAGAGGACCGCTCGGTCGGCCACCATGGAGGCATGAGCCATGGATTCGAGACCCGCACGCTGGACGTCACCACGGGGGCATCAGAGACGGTCTACGACCTGACCCGGGAGTGCGCCTCCTTCCTGGAAGAGGTCGCGCAGGGCCGGGACGGACTCCTGAACGTCTTCGCGCCACACGCGACCATGGGAGTGGCGCTGATCGAAACCGGAGCGGGGAGCGACGACGACCTGCTGACGGCCCTTCACCACCTGCTCCCCGCCGACGAGCGCTGGCAGCACCGCCACGGAAGCCGCGGCCACGGCCGCGACCACGTGATGCCGGCCATCGTCCCGCCCCACGCGACGCTCCCCGTGATCGGCGGTGAACTGGCGCTCGGCACCTGGCAGTCGGTGTGCCTGGTGGACACCAACAAGGACAACCCGGAGCGTCAGGTGCGGCTGTCGTTCCTCGGATAGCGGTGCGTACCGCGGCATCCCAGGTCGTGTCCGGAAGGTCCCGCCGTCCGCCCGGAGGGCGCGGGGTGCGCGGCAGCGGCTCGGCTGTGCGGCGACTGGTCGTTCTGCGGCACGCCAAGAGCACATGGCCCGGGGGTGTGCCCGACCATGACCGCCCCTTTGGTCCACGAGGTCTTCGCGACGATGCCGGCGTTGCCGCGCCGTACCGCGTCATGGGTCAGTCGGGCGGCGGGACGAGGTCTCCGCGCAGCCGCCGGGTACGGAGCACCAGCTCCAGCTCGAAGCGGCGATCCGGGTCGTCCAGGTCGTCGCCCCACAACTCACGGAGCTGCCTCAGCCGGTAGCGCACGGTCTGCGGGTGGACCCCCAGCCGGGCGGCCACCTCCGGGGCACCCCCGCGCGTTTCCAGCCAGGCCAGCAGCGTCTCGGCGAGGCGGTGTGCGTGCGCCGGGCCACCGGACTCGTCCAGCTGCGCCAGCCTCCGCCGGGCGAGATCGTCGATCAACTCACTCGCGGGCAGCAGCACCAGGGCTTCGACGTGCTCACCGCAGTGCAGCAGCCGCCCTCGCGGCAGCAGGCCCTGCTCGATCATCCCGACGGCGGCCTCGGCCCACCGCAGCGACGTGACGGCCTCCGCCACGGGAACCGACGGGCCGATCGCGCCGGACCAGCCGGCGACCGCCCGGTCCAGCAATTCCGCGCGTCCGGGGGCGTCCGGCTCCGGTACGACGAGGCGCGGCCGCTCGCCCTCCATGTCGACCAGCACCTCCTCTCCCACGGCAGGGGCGACAGCCTCCGCGGCGGGGCGAAGCAGCACGGCCACCGCCACCTTCTCGGGCAGCTGCCAGCCCACGTCGGCCGCACGGTCGGCGAGGAAGGCGGACGGATCCGAGCGGTGCTCGGCGAGCAGGAGATCGACGAGAAGACGTTGCAGACGCAGCCGCTCCCCGGCCTGGCGGGCGATGGCTTCGGCGTAGCCGCGTACCGACTGGGCCACCATCACGTCGAGGTACTCGAAGGCGGACTCGGCGAGCTCGTACATGGCCGAGGACGGAATTTCGGCCTGCTGGCCGAT
The DNA here is from genome assembly GCF_043078785.1 of Streptomyces sp. NPDC015346. NCBI lineage: Bacteria > Bacillati > Actinomycetota > Actinomycetes > Kitasatosporales > Streptomycetaceae > Streptomyces > Streptomyces sp. NPDC015346. Next base: position 133,989 of record NZ_JBIBTW010000003.1, read on the forward strand.
CTCCGCCATGCGCCGCCAGGAAAGGCGTACGCCCAGCCGGTAGATCCCCTGCAGGGAGTCCAGACTGCGCCCGTGAGCGACCTCACCGCGCCCGAAGTCCCGGAACACCTCGGGAATTTCGCTCGGCCGGTCCGAGCCCCTGGTCATCTGCTCCACGAAGAGCTCCAGCGCGTGCCGGATCGCCACCAGGGCCTTCGGCTCTCCGGACTCGTCGACGGTGAACACGAGGCCCGGGTACTCCCGCCGGATCGCGGCGAGGATGTCCTGTGCCAGCTCCGGGACCTGCTCCAGGGCCCGGTCGGCGAACTGCTGAATCCGTTCTTGTGGCACGTCGCGCCACGCTGACGAGGCTTCCAAACCACCGCTCCTGGATGTCCGTCTTCATGAGCTCGGTCAGCCGGGCCTGCACAGGCACAAACTAGCCCGCGCCGGGGCCAGGTGTGCTGGAGGGCCCTTGGGTGGGCGGGTCGGGGAATGTGACGAGCGGCACATTCTGCTGCTCGGGTGTGGCGTCGAGAGCGGCGACGATGCCGAAGGCGGCGCCGGTGGCCAGAGCGGCGGCGGCGACGCAGGTCAGGAGGGCGGCGAGCAGTCTGGACATGAGGATGATCGGCCTCTCAGTCGATGAGGTCTGTCACCCAGCGCGCCGGCCCGGTCCGGCGCGGTCAGTATGCGAGGCGCATTGACAGGTGGTCAAGCTCCACCTAGCTTCGCCGTTCACAGCAGAGTTACTACCGGGTAAGTCGCTCATCGCTCCGGACAGGCTGTGATCCGTGCGCGCGCCCGTCCCGCACCGCCCCGAACTCCCGCATCTCGCGTCCGTATCGGAGTACCAGAATGCGTCGTTCAATATCACCTTTGTCCCTGATTCTGCTGGGTGCCGGTGTCTTTCTGCTGGTGTTCACCCAACTGCTCGCCTGGTACGTGGAGCCGCGCGCCAAACGCACGCCGACCGATACGGTCTCCACGACGGTCTTCGCAGGTCGGGGCAGCTACTTCGACACCGGGTCCGTTTCCACGGTGGACGACCAGACGATCACGATCACCCGCCGGGTGCTGGGGGACGTCGCCGCCGGTGAGCGCAGCGGAAACGCGATCTGGGACGTGTCCACCCAGATCGACACGCCGAAGACGCTGCCGCTGGCCGACCCGCGGAAATCCCTGCAGTGGACCACCGAACGCTGGGTGACCGACCGCCGGACGAACCTCCCGGTGCACTGCTGCGAGGAGAAGCCCGGATTCGAGGGTGAGGCGTACCTGAAGTTCCCGTTCGACGTCGAGAAGCGTACGTACACCTGGTGGGACAGCACTCTCGGTGCCACGGTGCCGCTGGCGTTCGACAAGGTCACCAGGGTCGACGGGCACGAGGGCTACCGCTTCGTCGGCGCCGTCGAGGCCACCGCGACGGGCGCCCGGCTGGTGCCCGGCAGGCTGGTGGGCAGTAAGGAGCCGGGGCAGGTGCTGGCCGAGGAGTGGTACTCCAACGCGGGGATCGAACTGACCGTGGACCCCCGAACGGGGCGGATCATGAACGCGGTGATCGCCCCGACGAAGACGCTGCGGGCCCCGGGTTCGAAGAAGGACGCGGTCACTCTGCTGTCCAGCGAGCGGCTGGAGTTCACCGAGGCGACCCGGCGTGAGCAGGTGAAGCTGGCTTCCGCGGACAGCGGCCGGCTGGAGCTGCTCGGCGAGACCGCGCCCCTGGCGGGCGGGATCGCGGGAGGTCTGCTGGTCGCCGCGGGCGCTGTGCTGCTGATGCGGGGCCGCCGACAGCCGCAACACTCAGATGAGTGATGAAACAGGGTCTGTCGAACGGCTCGAACTTGTCACCGGCGTGAGTAGCGGGACGAATCGCTTGAACGAACACTGACGTTACCCCTCAGTAAGACCAGTGTTTCCCGGTGGAACCGGCTCTGACCCCAGGGTCTCCCGCCGTACTGGTGCCGGACAGGACACCCTCACGTCCAGGTCCGGCACCGCAGCACCCGCAAACCGCTGTACCCGCAAACCGCTGTACCCGCGAAACCGCTGTACGCGCACACCGAGCTCGGCCCAGCGCTTCATCCCCGGAAGCCCGGCAGTCCCCCCACCCGCCTGCGTCACGCAGCCCCCGAGTTGGAGCACCTCTATGCCCCAGCGCGCGTCCGCCCTGGCCTCCGGCCAGAAGGACTCCCTTTCCCGTCCCGCTCAAGCCCTCACCGGTTCTCTCCCCTCCCCCCAGGCGCCTCTGCCGCGCCGGATCACCTTCCTCGCCCGCCGCGACGTGGCCAACCGTGCCGCCGGTGGCTCGGAACTGCTCATCGACCGGATCGCCGACGGTCTGACCGCCGGCGGCCACGAGGTCACGCTCGTGTGCGGCGGCCCTGCCGCGGCACGCGACTACCGGGTGGTCTCCGCGGGAGGTGACGCAGGTCACTTCCTGCGCGCCAGGGGGACCTTCGCCCGCGAGGTCGGCGACTGCGACCTGCTCATCGAGGTGTGCAACGGCATGCCGTACCTGGCGCCGCTGTGGCACCGCGGACCGACGTTGTGCCTGGTCAACCACGTGCACACGGATCTTTGGCAGATGCGCTACCCGGGCCCGGCGGCACGGCTCGGACGGAGGCTGGAGCACTGGGCACTGGCAGGCACGCACCGCGACAACCTGATGGTGGCCGTCTCCGAGTCCACCGCCTCCGGGCTGCGCGGCATCGGCGTGGCCGCGGACCGCATCCGGATCGTCCACAACGGTGTCGAGGACCCCGGCCCCCCGCTGCCCGAGGCGAAGGAGCCGCTGTTCCTGGCAGTCGGCCGACTGGTCGAGTACAAGCGCATCGACCTGCTCCTCAGGCTGTGGGAGCGGGTCCGCCCCGTCACCGGCGGCCGACTCGTCATCGTGGGCGACGGCCCCGAACGGGAGCGGCTCGAAGCCATGGCCGGCCCTGCCGTGACGTTCGCCGGACGGGTGTCGGAGGCCGAGAAGCACCGGCTGATGTGCGAGGCGTGGCTCCTGCTGCACCCCTCCCTCGTCGAGGGCTGGGGTCTGGTCGTCACCGAGGCGGCCGCCCGGGGCACCCCCGCGATCGGTTTCGACATACCCGGCCTGTGCGACTCCGTCGAGGACGGGGAGACGGGGGTGCTCGCCCGGGGCGAGAGCTCCTTCGCCGCCGCGTGGTGCGCCCTGTCCCTGAGTACCGAACGGCGCGCGGCCATGGGACGTGCCGCCGCGCAGCGCGCCAAACGCTTCCGCTGGAGCGCGACGGTCCGTCAGTTCCAGGAGGTCGCCGCCGAGGCCGTGGCCCGCGCCGCCCTCCGGGAACGTGGCAGGAGCGGCCGTGGCTGAGATCGCCGAACGTGGATTCAAGGACCCGTCGCTGAGACGGTCGGCCGCCCTCTTCCGGGCGTTCATGCGCGAACCCAGCGACCCCGAGCGGTGCTACACCCTGCTGGCCCGCGACTCGGTCGCACAGGTGGCACGCCATGTCGACCTGGCCGGCAAGATCGTCGTCGACGTCGGCGGCGGCAGCGGCCACTTCACCGAGGAGTTCCGCCGCCGTGGCGCGCAGAGTTACCTCTTCGAGCCCGACCTGCGGGAGCTGAGCGCCCGCGGCCCGGTCACCGAGGACGCGGTGCTCGCCGACGGGTATCTGCTGCCGCTCGCCGACGGGGTGGCGGACGTCTGTTTCTCGTCCAACGTCCTTGAGCACGTGTCGGACCCGCAGACCTTCATCAGCGAGATGGCACGGGTCACCCGCCCCGGCGGGCTGATCTACCTGTCGTTCACCAACTGGCTCTCCCCCTGGGGAGGTCACGAGACCGCGCCGTGGCACTACTTCGGGGCCGACCGGGCCCGCGAACGCTACGAACGGCGCACCGGCCGCCGGGCCAAGCACACGCTCGGCGAGAACCTTTTCCCCGTCCACATCGGCCCCACCCTTAAGCACGTCCGTGGCCGCGACGACGTGCAGATCGTCACGGCGCGCTCCCGTTACTGGCCGTTCCTCGCGAGCACGATCACCCGCGTGCCGGGACTCCGCGAGATCGCCACCTGGAATCTGCTGCTGATTCTCAGGCGAAGCCCATGAGCATGCGAAGCGAGGAACGGTCATGACCACCACGGTCCAGGCGCCCACCTGGGTGCCGCAGCCCGGCCCGACGCCGTCGCAGGCGTCCGGCGAACCGCGCGGACGACGCCTGCTGTTCGGCTTCTGGGCCGTCGTGCTGATGTCGTTCCTCGCGGTGTCACCGGGGAAGATGACGTTCGAGACCAAACTCGGCGTCGCCCTCGACCCCTGGCGCTTCATCGGCGACCTCGGTTCGCTGTGGAACGGCAACGTTGGCCTCGGCGGCATAGCCAACCAGTACGTCGGCTACGCCTTCCCGGCACTGCCCTACTACGCGCTCATGGACCTGCTCCAGGTGCCGGTGTGGCTCGCCGAACGGCTCTGGCTGTCGATCATCGTGACCGCCGCCTTCTGGGGCGCGCTCAGGCTCGCCGAACGGCTGAGCGTGGGGACGCCCGTGTCCCGTGTGCTCGGCGCCGTCGTCTACGCGCTGTGGCCCACCTTCACGATCGTCATCGGATCGACCTCCGCCGCCGCGCTGCCCGGTGCCCTGCTGCCCTGGGTGCTGCTGCCGCTGACATCCGCGAAGGCGAGCCCCCGGACGGCCGCCGCACGCTCGGCGCTGCTGATCCCCTTCATGGGCGGCGTGAACGCCGCGTCGACACTGGCGGCGCTGCTGCCCGTGGGTCTGTACCTGCTCAGCCGCCCGCCCGGCCGGCGCCGGCGGGCGCTGCTCGGCTGGTGGATACCGGGCGTCGTCCTGGCCACCGTGTGGTGGGTGGTGCCGCTGCTCCTGCTCGGCATGTACGGCGAGAACTTCATGCCGTACGTGGAGCAGGCCGACACCACCACCGCCACCATGTCCGCGACCGAGCTGCTGCGCGGCGCCGGCAACTGGGTGGCGTACCTGAACTTCGGTGAGGCTTGGCTGCCGGCCGGCTGGACCGTGGCGACCTCCGTCGTCACCGTTCTCGGTTCTGCGTTCGCCGCGGCGCTCGGGCTCGCGGGCCTGGCCCGGCGGGACCTGCCGGAGCGCCGCTGGCTGATGCTGACCGTCCTGGCCGTCGTCCTGGTCGCGCTCGCCGGGTACGGCGGTGCCTTCGGCGGTCCGATACACGGTGTCGTCCAGGACTGGCTGGACGGGCCGCTGAAGCCGTTCCGCAACATCTACAAGTTCCAGCCGGGCCTTGCCCTCGCGCTCGCCCTCGGACTGGCCCATCTGACAGCCGTGCTGTCCGAGAGCCGGGGATCTCGCGCGCGGCGCGGTCGCCGCTGGGTGCCCGCGACCGTGGCGGTGCTCGTCCTGCCGGGTCTGGCGCTGCCGTACGTCAACGGCTCGATCCTGCAGCCCGGGGCGTTCACCAAGCTTCCCACCCACTGGGACAAGGCAGCCGACTGGCTGAAGGACAACGCCCCGAACAGCCGGGCACTGGTCGTACCGGCGACGGCGCACGGCATCTACACCTGGGGATCCCCCATCGACCAGCCCTTCGACGTGCTGGCCGAGACCCCCTGGGCGCAGCGTGACTTCGTCCCCTTCGGTACTCCCGGCGCACGCCGTATGGCGGACGCCGTCGAGCGGGCGCTGCTGTCGGGCTCCGAGGTTCCGGGCCTTCAGGCGTACCTGGCACGGGCCGGCATGCACGAGGTGGTCGTCCGCAACGACCTCGACCCCGATCAGATCGGCTACGTCCCGCCGCAGACGGTGAAGCGCACCCTGGAGTCGTCCGGCTACCGCAAGGTCACCGGGTTCGGCCCGCTGGTGACCGGCGGACGCATCGCCGCCGACACCCCGCTCCAGGTGCAGGGGCTCTACCCGCGGCTCCAGGCCGTGGAGATCTACGAGCCGCGGGACCGCCACGCGCGGCCCGACAGGGTCGGTCTCTCCGCCGTGGCCGACACGGCCGTGGTCAGTGGCGGACCCGAGGCGCTGCTCCAGCTGTCCGCCGATCCCTCGATGACCGAGCGACCGGCCGTACTGGCCGGGGACGGTCTTCCCGAGGGCCTCGTCGCGCCGGTGAAGGCGGTCGCGGACGGGCTGCGTCGAGCCGACACCCGGTTCGGTCTGGTCAACAACAACACCTCGTACACGTACACCGCCAACGAGCGCAATCACTCCGGCAGCCTGCAGAACCCGGGCGAGAAGCCCAAGCAGATCCTGCCGGCGGAGGGCACCGATCATCAGACGACGGCGGTGCTGCGCGGCGCCGAGGCCGTGACGGCCTCCAGCAGCGGCAACTGGCTGTTCCACCTGCCGCAGTACGACCCGGTCAACGCCTTCGACGGCAACCCGGACACCGCGTGGGCCGAGGGCAGCCCGGGCGAGCCGGCCGGACAGTGGCTCAAGGTGGAGTTCTCCCGGCCGACCGCCGTCCCGGCCTCCCTCCAACTCACCCCACTGCCGGGCGACTCGATGCGCGCGGCGCCCACCCGGGTGCGGATCGAGACCGACCGTGGTTCGGCCGACAGTCCCCTCCAGACGAACGGCCTGCCGCAGACCGTCAAGGCTCCCGCCGGCGAGGCCTCCTGGATGAAGATCACCATCGTCGGCGCGCAACAGGCGCGCCCGGGCCTCTCCGGTGCCGGGTTCTCCGAGGTGTCGATCCCGGACGTGCAGGTGACGCGCATGCTGGCGCTGCCTGCCGACGCCGAGCGCACCGACGCGGCGGCGAGCGTGTACTCCCTGCACCGCGGCACCGACGCCGGCGGCCTGTCGCCCGTCTCCGCCGAGGTGGGACTGCACCGGCGGTTCAGCACCGGGGAACCGGGCGAGTACGAGGTGTCGGCGCGGGCCGTCGCCGTGCCCGGAGCGGCGCTGGACGAACTGCTCGACCGTTCCGCCCCCGGATCGAAGAACCGGGTGACGGCCAGGGTGGACTCCATCAGCCCCAACGGCGCACACCTCAGCGCCCGCAACCTGGTCGACGGTGATCTGACGACCGCGTGGATCGCGGGCGACCGGCCCGTCGTCCACTTGAGCTGGCCCAAGAAGAGGAAGATCGACGAGATCGTCCTCGCGCCGGCCGGTGGGGTGTCCACCCGGCCCGAGCAGGTGATGATCAGCTCCCCGCACGGCGCCGCGGTGGCCGACGTCGACGAGAACGGACGGGTCCGCTTCGCGGCGATCGAGACGAATCGGCTGGACATCACCATCAGCAGGGTCGCCCCGCTCACCGTCCACAACCCGGTGGCGAACGCGCAGTTGCAGTTGCCGGTCGGGCTGAGCGAGGTGCACGTTCCCGCACTCGCCGACCTGCGGGTGCCGCGGGCGAAGCCGTCCGCGCGCTTCTCGCTGCCGTGCGGTCAGGGCCCGGACCTCGCTGTGGGCGGTGTCCTGCACAAGACGAAGGCCTCCGGACTCGTCCGGGACCTCACCGAACGGCGCCCCGTCACCGTCGCCCTCTGCGCGGGGAAGGAGAAGGACGGCACCCTGGAACTTCCGTCCGGCGACCACGAGGTGGAGGCGGGTGACGCGGGCCCGCTGGCGATCACCGACGTCACGCTGACCCGGGGCACCCCAAGGGAACTGGCCGGAGCGGCGGGTCGCGAGGCCACCGTCACCCGGTGGACCGACGACAGCCGGACCGTCTCGGTGTCGGCCGGCTCCGGCGAGGCCACCTACCTGCGGACGTACGAGAACGCCAACGACGGCTGGAAGGCCACCCTGAACGGCACGGAGCTGAAGCCGGTACGCCTCGACGGCTGGCAGCAGGCCTGGGTGATCCCGGCCGGCGCGTCCGGCACGGTGACCATGGAGTTCGAGCCCTCAGGGCCGTACCGGACAGCCCTGATCGGCGGTGCGTTCGCGCTCCTCGCCCTGGTCGCCCTGGCCTTCGTGGGCCGTCGACGTCACGACGGTGGGACCGACGAGGCGCTGCCCGAGCCGTCGCCACCGGGGATGCTGCTCGGAGTGTTGGCGCTGACCGCGGTCGTCGCGGTGGCGGCGGGGCCCCTGGCCCTGGTCGTGCCCGTACTCGCCATGGCGGCACGGCTCCGGCCGGCCCTGTTGGTCCCGACCGCGGCGGCGGCGATGGCCGGAGCGGGCCTTGTCGCGGCCTTCGGTGCCGGAGAGCCGGTCGCCACCGGGGCGGGCTCGTTCAGCGGCTTGGCGCAGGTGCTCGCGTTGGTGGCCCTGTCCGCGGCGCTGGTGACGGCGGTCGGGCCGGCGTCCGTGGCCGCCGGGCGGGGGCATGGCGACCCATACGAAGACGACGATTCCGACGCGCCGGAAGCCGGACCAGTGGTCACGGCCAGGGCGAGTGGCACCGGCGACGGGCACCGGCCCCCGCCGCCCCTTCGGCCGGAAGGCGGTGGCCCCTCGTGATCGCGCTGTGGAATATCGTCGGGAGGGGGACCGCGACCCCTCCCGGCAGGGTCCGGATTCCCTTTCCGACCGTCGACGAGGTGTCGCGGCACTGCCTCAGCGACGACGAACCGGAGAGCGTGCACATCGAGGTCCACCTGCCCGGACGGGTGGACCAGGCACGGCTGCGGGCCGCGTTCCGGCGGGCGCTGCTGGCGCACCCCAGGGTGCTGATGCGGGAGGTACCCGGCCGTCGTCACCGGCGGTCCTTCGCGTGGGAGCTGACCGTCGAACCGGACCGCGACCCGGTGAGCTTCGCGGGGCGGGGCCCCGACGCGTTGGCCAGGGCCAGGGACCGCGCCCTGAGCGCATGTCCGCCGCTCACCCTGTCGCCGCCGATGCGCCTGGAAGTGGTGGACGCCGACAGCGGGACCGTGCTGCTGCTGACGATGCATCACACGGCCCTCGACGCCCCGTCGGGGCTGCGGGTGCTCGCCACGACCGCCGAACAGTACGGCGGCGTGGACGCACTTCCGGTCACCGGGCGGGTCCGGCCGACGCGCTCGGGTTCGGCCCCGAGCGGTACCGGCCGCGCCGTACGTGCGCGCCCCGTGCGCGTCGCGCCGGACTCCCGCCCCGAGCCCGTACGTGCCCGCGCCGTGGGCAACGGCATGCTGCAGGCGGAGCTGCCCGTTCCGCGGCGTGCGGCGCGGACCGGGGGCCTCCCGCCCTGGACCGTCAACGACCAACTCCTGGTCGCCGCAGCCCTGATGGTGGGCCGCTGGAACGTCTCGCAGGGTCGGCCGGCCGGTCCGGTACGGATCACGATGCCGGTCGACGACCGGCCGCGCGGCACGGAGATGCCGATGGGCAACGGAACCCGGCTCGTCGAGGTGGCCATGACCTCCGAGGACCCGCGCGACACGGACCTGCTGCTCGGTGAGCGGCCGGACCCGGCAGCCGTTGCCCGGTTGCTGCGCACCACTGCTCAGCGCACCCGCGCGCTGAAGTCGGCCCAGGGCGCCCCCATGGGCGCCGGGGCGAGTCTGCTGACCACACCGCTGCTCCCCGTCGGCATCCGGGGCGTGCTCACCCGTGGCGCACGGCGGGCGGCGGCGTCCTGGACGTCGACGGCACTGGTCACCAACATCGGACGCGTGCCGTACGCGCTGGACTTCGGCGACGCCGGCCGTGCGACGGCCGTGTGGTTCTCCGCACCGGCGCGGATGCCGCGCGGGCTGAGCGTGGCGGCGGCCTCCACCGGCGGGCGACTGCATGTGACGCTGCGCTGGTCGCGGGCGCTGCTCGGTGACGCGGCCGGTGCGGACCTGGTGGGCTTGTTCGAGGAGTCGCTCTCGACGACGTCTCTCACCCCGTCCGGAGCGCCTGTCCCTTCCACCCAGGACAACCCCACGAGGCCGTCATGACCCTTTCCACCAGCGGCTCCACAGAAACCGGCAAGTCGTCCGAGGCGGCGGTGACTTCCCCCGACCTGGCGCCGAGCCGGCCGGTCCCCGGGCTGCGGGACTTCTACGAGAACCCCACCGTTCCCGTCGCCTCCGGGGAAGCCCGTACGCTGCGCCAGGCCCGGATGCTGGCCGACGCGCTCGGCCCCGTCGGGCCCGGGCGCCCGGCCGCGACCGTGCTCGACGTCGGCTGCGGGGACGGCTCGGCCGGCGCGACCGCCGCCCGCGTCCTGGACGGGCACCGCATCGTGGGGATCGACTGGTCGCAGGACGCGCTGCGCCGGGCGGCGCCGCGCCTGAGTCAGGTCGTCCGTGGCGAACTGACCGGCAACGGGCTGCCGTTCGCCTCCGGCAGCGCCGACGCCGTGCTGTTCAGCGAGGTCGTCGAGCACCTCGTCGACCCCGACAGCGCGCTCGACGAACTGCGCAGGGTGCTGCGCCCCGGTGGGCATCTGATGCTCTCGACGCCGAACCTCGCCGCCTGGTACAACCGCGCCCTGCTGCTCGCCGGAGTCCAGCCCGTGTTCTCCGAGGTGAGTCTGCGCCGCATCCACGGCAGACCGGGCAGGGAGGTGGTGGGCCATCTGAGGCTGTACACGGCACGCGCGCTGCGCGAGTTCGTGGCGGCGTCCGGGTTCGAGGTGGTGGCGGTCGCCGGTGCGCCGTTCCACGGAGTGCCGCGCCCGCTCCGCCCGCTGGACCGCCTGGCCTGCGGGGTGCCCTCCCTCGCCTCCATCCTGCTCGTGCACGCGCGAAAGGTGTAGCCCGTGGTGTGGGGTGTGGCCGCCGCGCTGGTGGCGAACGTCCTGTACAGCACCGGCTTCGTGCTGGAGAAGCGTGCGCTGGCCGGCATGCCGCCGCTCAGTGCCGCCCAGCCGGGCCGGGCCCTGATCCTTCTGGCCGGCAGGCCCCTGTGGATCTGCGGGGCTCTGGCGCTGGCCCTGGGGTTCGCCGCGCAGCTCGCCGTCTACCGCACACTGCCGATCGCCGCCGCCCAAGGCCTCTTCCTGTCCGGCCTCGTCCTTCTGCTGGTGCTCTCGTCGGTGGTGCTCGGCGAGCGCCCCTCCGGCCGTGAGAGGCGCGCGGTGGCCGTCATCGGCCTGGCGCTGGTGATGGTGGTGGCCTCCCTCTACGGGACCAGCGAGGAGATCAGCCGCAGCGCGCCCACGGGGATCCTGCTGGCGCTGTGCGTGCCGACCCTCGCGGCCGGGCTGCTGCTCTACTCGGCCGCGGAGCGGCGCGCCCGCCGACGCCATCGGCAGCCGACCACAGGAGTGGCCTACGCGGTCGCGGTCGGCCTGATCTATGGCGTCAGCTCGCTCGCCATCAAGGGCGTCTCCGGCCGTCTGGACACCTCGGACCTGCTGGGCTCCGTGCCCGCCCTGCTCGCCTCCCCGTACCCGTACCTCCTCCTGCTGACAGGGGTCAGCGGACTGGTGCTCTCGCAGACCGCGCTCCAGCGGTGCCGGGCCTCACTGATCGTCCCGGTGTGCTCGACGGTGACCTGCGTCTTCACCATCGTGAGCGGCACGATCGCATTCGACGAGCCGCTGCCCGACGACTCGTTGCGGCTGTTACTGCGTCTCGGCGGCACCGTGCTCGCACTGATGGTCCTGCTCACCCTGCCGCGCCACGACGCGGACACCCCCACCTCCGAAGGAACCCGGCCATGAAGCCTGACAACCCGCTGCTGAAGATCCTCGCCTGCCCGCTCGACAAGGGTCCGCTGATCCTCGACGAGATCGGGGGCGCTCTCTACAACCCGCGCCTGCGCCGCCGCTATCCGATCGTCGACGGCATTCCGCAGCTGCTCCCTTCCTCCGGAGTGCCGGACGCCGAGGAGGAACCTGCCGCCGAGGAGGAACGGAACGCGTCCGCCGGCCGGGACCGCGCTTAGGCCCCAGCCGGCCGGTACGTGGGTGGCGGGGCAACAAGCCATGGCAGTAACGGAGTTGCTCAGCCGCTGCGCTACGTTGAAGCGGTGACCGACATCGAATCGCGCATCGACACGTCCCGGCCCCACACCGCCCGGATATGGAACTACTGGACCGGCGGGAAGGACAACTACCCAGTCGACCGGGAGGCCGGCGACCGGATCCGGGAGCTGCATCCCGGGATCGGGGAGTACGCGAAGGCGGACCGGCTGTTCCTGGGGCGGGCGGTCCGGTACCTGGCCGAGCAGGAGGGCATCCGGCAGTTCCTGGACATCGGGACGGGGCTGCCGAGCGCCGACAACACCCACGAGGTCGCCCAGCGCGTCGCCCCCGACGCCCGTGTCGTCTACGTCGACAACGACCCGCTCGTCCTGGCACACGCCCGGGCGCTGCTGGTCGGCACGCCCGAGGGCCGCACAGACTACCTGGACGCCGATCTGCGGGACGTCGACACGATCCTCGCCGCCGCGGCGAAGACGCTCGACCTTTCGCAGCCGGTCGCGCTCATCCTGCTCGGGGTCGTCATCTTCATCGAGGACGACGAGGAGTCGTACGGGATCGTGCGTCGGCTCATGGACGCGCTCGCGCCCGGCAGCCACCTCGTCCTGTCCCATACCGTGACTCACCCGGACATGCCGGATGTCGACGCTGCCGTGGCGTTCTGGAACGAGCACGGCACCCCGAAACTCACACAGCGGACCCCTGCCGCCGTCGCACGCTACTTCGACGGCCTGGAGCTGCTCGAGCCCGGCGTGGTCTCGTGCTCCGCGTGGCGACCGGAGACGCCCGCCGCCGATGTCGCGATGTACGCGGGCGTCGGCCGCAAGTGAGGGTGGGCACTGGCGGGACGGAGCCCGCCAGGGCGAGGCCGGCCCCGGACCCGCACGCGGCGGACCGGGCCGGGAACCGGCCGGCGGCAGGAGTACGGACCCATCGGCGCGGCCGCCCGTACTCACCGGCCGGACCGGGTGACGTGGCCGCCGCCCGGGTCGGCGAAGATGGGGGTGTCACCTGTTCCGAGTGCGTGAGGAGCGACGGAGATGGCCACTCCCGGGGCCGGCTCGAGACCACCGACGATCGCCGATGTCGCCACGGCCGCCGGCGTGTCGCGCACCACGGTCTCGCACGCGCTCAACGGGCTCGGCAAGGTCGACCCCCGGACCCGGGAGCGCATCAAGGTGATCGCCGCCGAGCTGGGGTACCGGCCCAACCTGCGGGCCCAGCGGCTGCGGCGAGGGGAGGCCAAGGCCATCGCGCTCGCCTCCTCCATGCCGTTCGCGGTGGCCGCGGGGCCTTCCCGGCTCGGGTTCTACATGGAGATCGCGGCCGCCGCCGCCGAGAGCGCGCTGCTGCACGGCTACGCGCTCGTGCTCGTACCCCCCGTGCAGTCCGGTTCGGGTCTGCACTCCGTCGACATCGACGGGGCCCTCGTCGTGGAGCCCGATGTGAACGACGTGGCGGTGGCCCATCTGAAGGAGCGCGGGCTGCCCTACGTGGCGCTCGGCAGGCCCGTCTCGCCCGACGAGGCGGCTCCGTACATCGATCTGCGCGGTGAGCTCGTCGCCGAGCTGCTCCTCGCCCACCTGCACGAGCAGGGCGCCCGACGGCCGGCCCTCATCATCGGATCCGGGGAGCGCCACGCGGCCGTCGACGCGCGCGCCGCGTACGAGCGGCTCGCCGCGGAGCACGGCTGGACGCCGATCGTCGCGACCGCCCCCGAGGCGGGCGGCGAAGAGGCGGGGTACGAGAGCTGCGCGGAACTGCTCGCCCGGCACCCCGGGATCGACGCCGTGTGCGCGTTGGTGGACGCCTTCGCCGTCGGAGCGGTCCGGGCGATCAAGGACAGCGGACGCGCCGTACCGGACGACATCATGGTCGTCACCCGGTACGACGGACTGCGCGCCCGTACGTGCGAGCCGCCGCTCACGGCCGTCGACCTCCATCTCGACCGGGCGGCGGCCGACGCGGTGGAGCTGCTCCTCGGACAGCTGCGCGGCGACGTGACCACCGGCGCGGTGGTCACGTCGCCCGCGCCCCGGGTGATCCCGCGCGCCTCGTCGCTGCGGGTCACACCCCGAGCATGAGGACGATCCCGGAGACCAGCGCGAACCCGAGCACGAACAGACGCATCCTGGACGCGTTCAGCCGGTGGCGCACCAGACGGCTCGACCACGCGCCGACCGCGATCGCCGGAAGCAGTGCCAACGCCCAGCCCAGGTCCGCCGGTTGCCCCTCGCCCGTGGCGAACAGCAGTGCCAGGGAGGCGATTTCGCCGACGAGGAAGCAGACGGCGACGGTGGAGCGCAGCTCGGCCGGTGGCCGGTGCTGGTAGACCAGCGCGAGCGGCGGACCGCCGACGCCGGTGGCCGTCTCCGTGAGACCGGTCACCAGGCCCGCGCCGAGGTAGGCGGCCCGGCCGGGGCTGAACGCCGGCGCGGCCAGACTCACGACCGCCGCCAGGACGGTGGCGATGCCCACGAAGAGGCCGAGGCTGCGGTCCGGGATCAGCCAGAGCAGCGCGAGACCGCCGGGGGTCGCGGCGAGCCGGGCGGCGGTGATCCATCCGGCCCCCCGCAGATCGAGCGAGGCCCGTTCGCGCCAGGCGACGTACATGTTGAGCGGGATCATCGCCGCCAGTACGAAGACGGGGAGCAGACCGGGGTCCAGGATCCCGGCCACGGGCGCGACGATCAGCGCGAAGCCGAGACCGCTGCTGCCCTGGACGAACGCGGCGACGGCCACGGTGAGGGCGAGGACGGCCAGCGTCTCGGTGCTCACGGCGCGGTGCTCCTCAGCCGTGCCGCCGTGGACGTCGGGTGGGTGCGCGTGATGGGGGCGCGGGCCACGGCGGCGCGGGCCAGTTCGGCCGCCCGGCGGACGAGCGCGGGGCCGTCCCAGTCGGTGGGCAGGCCGCGCCACAGGCGCATCCGGCCGCCGACGAACACGGCGGTGATCTGGTCCCGGTTGCCGCGTCGTACCAGCTCCCAGGGCACGTCCCAGGAGAGCGCCAGTTCGGGGGTGGTGACGTCGACGAGGAGGAAGTCGGCCGCCAGGCCCTCGGCGACGGCGCCGGTCCGGCCACGGAGGCCGACGGCGTCGGCGCCGCCGCGGGTGGCGTGCTCCAGCCAGGTCCAGCCGGCGCCGCACGACGAGTCGCCGGTGGCGAGGCCGTACGCGATCCGCTGGGCGAATTCGGCCGCCTCGGCGAGGCGGAATCCGTCGCCCCGGGTGCCGTCGGTGCCGAGGCCGAAGCGGATGCCGCGCTCGGCCATGGCCAGGGCGGGAGCGACGGCGTTGCCCTTCCACGCGCTGGCCACCGGGTTGTAGCTGACGGCGGTCCCGGTGTCGGCGAGCAGGGTCAGCTCGCGCGGTGTGAGGAGGGTGGCGTGAGCGGCGAGCAGCTGGAGGCCCAACGCCCCTATGTGGTGGAGGTGTTCGAGCGGGCGCAGGCCGTGCCGGAGCAGGGAGCGTTCGACACCGGCCAGGTGCTCGTTGACATGGATCTGCACGGTGGCTCCCGCCTCGGCGGCGAGCCGGGCGACGCGCCCCAGGGTCGAGGGCCTCGCCGCCTCGGGGATGGAGACGGCGAGGGAGGCGTGGACGAGCGGGTCGCCCTCGTAGCGTGCGAGGTGCTTCTCCGCGCGGTCGAGGACGGCGGGATCGCCGCCCTCGGCGTCGGCGCCGGTGGTCTCGGCGCCGTCGTCGGCGTCGTTGCAGACGAGTCCGAGAACGCAGCGGATTCCGGCGTCGCGGGCGGCGGAGGCGACGACCTCGACGTCCACGTCGGCGCGGGTGCCCGCGTCGGCGACCGTCGTGAAGCCGCCCCGCAGGGCTTCGAGGGACGCCAACTTGGCCGCCGTGTAAGCCGATTCCTCGTCCAGCGCGCCCTCGAGCGGTACCCACACCCGCCGGAAGATCTCCGACGGCTCCCCGAAGGCGAGGGCGGAGCCGAAGCTCTGTGTGAGGTGGTGGTGGGCGTCGACGAAGCCGGGCATCAGGAGGTGTCCCGCCAGCCGTACGCCTTCCAGGTGCGGGTGGGCGCGGCGGAGCTCCGCCGCGGGGCCCACGGCGCGGAACGAGCCGTCGGCGACGACGACCGCCCATCCGTCGGCGGGCCCTTCCGGCAGCAGGACGGCGTCCGGTTCGAGGAGGAACGGGCCTGGCCCGTCCAGGAGTTCGCGGGTGCGCTGGTTCATCGGTCGCTTTCCGTACGGCTGGTGGCCAGCCGGGCGGCGATGCCCGGCCTCATGTGGTTGAAGAGGATGTTCAGGACGGCGGCGACGAACGCGCCGACGGCGACGCCGCTTTCGAGGAGGATGCGGAGGTTCGGCGGGAAGCCCGCGTACACGCCCGGGATCAGGATGGGCAAAAGCCCGAGGGCGAGGGCGACGGCGCAGATGAACGTGTTGGTGTGGGTGTCGAGGTCGGAGCGGCCGAGCAGCTGCACTCCGAGCACGGTGATGACCGCGAAGACGACCATGGCGGTCCCTCCGATGACCGCCGACGGGATGACGCTGATCGCGCGGGTCACCGGGGCGAGGAAGCCGATGGCGATGAGGACCACGCCGGCCGCGGCGGTGACGTAACGGCTGCGTACACCGGTGACCCGGACGATGCCGATGTTCTCGCCGCTCGTCACCATCAGCGGCAGTCCGAAGAATCCGCCGAAGAGGGAGGTGAGCGCATCGCCGCGGATGGTCTTGGGGACGGTGGTGCGCCGGTCGATGTCCTTGCCCACGGCCTCGGCGTTGATGACCGTCTGACCGGTGGCCTCCGCCATGGAGGCGAGGCAGTAGAGCATCAGCGGCAGCGCGGCGAGGAGGTTGAACTGGGGCGAGCCGAACGGCAGCACCTCCGGCAGGCTGACCAGGCCGCCTTCGGCGGCGCGGCCGAAGTCCATGTGGCCGAGGAGAGCGGCGAGCGCGGTGCCTCCCAGGAGGCCGAGCATGACGGCGAGTTGGCGCAGGACGCCGGTGAACAGCAGGTAGAAGACGATGGTGAACCCGATCGTCGCCATGCCGAGCATGAGATTCGTGGGGTCGGCGAAGCCGGGCGAGCCGGGACGGCCGGTGACGAGGACGGCGCCGACCTTCACCAGGTTGACGCCGACGATGACGATCATCGTGCCGATGACGAGGGCGGGGAAGAAGGCGAGCAGCCGCGAGAAGACGGGCAGGACGAGGAAGTAGAAGAGGGCGGTGAGGATGACGGCGCCGGTGGCCGTGCGCAGGCCGTGCTGGTCGGCGATGGCGAGGAAGAGAATGAGCGGCGCGCCGCCCGGCAGCATCACGAACGGCAGCCGGGGCCCGAACTTCCAGGGGCCCAGCGACTGGATCAGGGAGCCGACGCCGGAGAGTACGAAGGCGGCGGAGAGCAGATTGACCGTCAGGCCGGCGTCGAGGCGCAGGGTGGCGCTCATCAGGAAGATCGCCGAGATCGGCGTGGCGGCCATGACGAGGACGTGCTGGATCCCGAAGAGGAGGATGCGGCCCCAGGGGCGGGACTCGTCCACGGGATGGACGGCTGCGGGTTCGGTGGGCTCCGGCGTTGGGGGCTGTTCCGTACCGGGAAGGGTCTGGCGGGGACTGGACACGTTCGAGCTCCGATCGGCGTTCGACACGTTCGGGTTCAGCCGCGATCCGGCCCTGGACGGGGAGCCAAATCGATTTGGCCATCGATTTGGCCGTCAGTATGTGAGGCGGCGCGACGGCCGTCAAGGGGTTGGGTCGGCGTCTTCCGTCGGCGCCGCCGCGTGCGGAGTCACGTGCGGAGGCATCTGACGCAGCCTCAGAAACGGCAACGAAATCCGCACCATGGGTGGCCCCACGCCATCGATTCGTAAGTTACTAAGGGGTTTTGCTTCAAGAAACATGGACCTACGCCTTGCGTGATGCCATGCGCGTCCGCAAGGATCTGTCTCCGGCCCGGGCCGTTCGCCCCGGCCCCCTTCGCGCCTCCATGTCTGGACGCCTGGCCGCGCACCGGTAACCCCGGTGCCGCCAGCCGGTGCGCCGCCTGATCCACGCGGCCGCCCGGATGCCCCCTTCGAGGCTCTCCGCGCGACCCGACGTACGGGCTTCGCCGACGTCCCGATGTCTCGATGTCCCGGCGTTCCGGCGTCGCGCGAATCCTCGCGTATCCCCCTCGTACCGCCTGTCCCTCTCGTACCCCCTCGTACCTCCTCGTTCCCCTTCGTTTCCTCTCATTCACCTACCCTCAAGGCAAGGCAGAGATGGCTCCACTGGCCTCGCGCAGACGACCCCCCACCGCCGTGCACCCGGTGGACGAGGTCCTGCCGCTCCCCACCCTCGCGCTGTACGGATTCCAGCACGTCCTGGCGTTCTACGCCGGTGCGGTGCTCGTCCCCGTGATCCTGGGCAGCAGCCTCGGCCTCTCGCAGCAGGAGCTCGTCTACCTGATCAACGCCGACCTGGTCACCGCGGGGATCGCCACCATCATCCAGGCGTGGGGCTTCTGGCGGATCGGCGCCCGGCTGCCGCTCGTCCAGGGCGCGACCTTCACGGCCGTCTCACCGATGATCGCCATCGGCCAGGGCGCGGGCGGCGGCACCGCCGGCCTGCTGGTGGTGTACGGCGCCGTCATCACCGGCGGTGTCGCGGTCTTCCTCCTCGCCCCGTTCGCCGGGCGCCTGGCCGCGTACTTCCCCCCGATCGTGACCGGCACCCTCCTCACGGTCATCGGCATCGTCCTCATCCCGGTGGCGCTCCAGGACGTCGGCGGCGGCGCGGCGCTCTTCGGCGGCTCCGGCTACGGCGACCCCGACCACCTCGCGTACGCGGGCGGGACCCTCCTCTTCATCCTGCTGGTGGTGCGGTTCGGCGGACCGTTCCTGCGCAGCATCGCGGTCCTGCTCGGCCTTGTCGGCGGAACCTTCGTCGCCTGGCTGCTCGGGGACGTCGACCTCGGTGCCGTCGACCAGGCCGACTGGGTCGGCGTCAGCACCCCGTTCCACTACGGTCTGCCGCAGTTCTCGATCTTCCCGATGATGGCGATGATCGTCGTCATGCTCATCACGATGGTGGAGACCACGGGCGACGTGTACGCCATGGGCGAGATCACCGGCCGGGAGGTCGACGGCGAGACGGTCGGCCGCGCGCTGCGGGCCGACGGCCTCGCCACCGTGCTCGGCGGCATCTTCAACTCCTTCCCGTACGTGGCGTTCGCCGAGAACATCGGTCTGGTCCGCATCTCCCGCGTCACCAGCCGGTTCGTCGTGGTCGCGGCCGGGATCCTGATGATCCTCCTCGGACTGGTGCCGAAGGCCGGCGCCGTGGTGGCCTCCGTCCCCCACCCGGTGCTCGGCGCCGCGGCCGTCGCGATGTTCGGCATGGTCGCCACCGTGGGCATCCAGATCCTGGCCAAGGTCGACCTGCGGGAGGAGCGCAACGCCATCATCCTGGCCGTCAGTCTGGGAGCCGCGATGCTCCCGACGGCCGTCGCGCCCTTCTTCGAGCGCCTGCCCACCGAGGTGCGGGCCGTCCTGGGTAGCGGAATCACCCTCGGCACGCTGACGGCCGTCCTGCTGAACCTGTTCTTCCACGTGCTGGAGGGCCGCCGCAAACGGGAGGACATCGACTGGGACGGCCTCGCCGCGTACGACGACGGGACGGGGCCGCAGACCACCACGGCCCGCTGACCCGTCCCCGCTCCGCGGAGCCCGTCGCTCCGCGGAGCCGCCCACCGAGGTGATCCGCACGTGTCCCACCCCCCGTTCTCTCCCGCCCAGGCGCGGGCCGCGCGTCTCCGTATCGGCCTGCCTCCCGAACAAGTCGTCGCCGCCATGGCCCAGTTGGGGCTGCACCGCCCGGTGGAGGCCCTCATGTCCTGGGAGTCGGGGGCGGTGGCGCCGTCGGAGCTCGAACTCTTCGCCCTGGCCAGCGCGCTGTGGTGTCCCGTACCGGTCCTCATGGATCTGCGGCCCCGATCCCTGCGCGAGCACCGCCTGGCCCGGCAGTTCACCGCCGAGCGGCTCGCCCAGCGCATCGGCATGGACGTGCGGGACTATGTCCGCGCCGAGAAGGAGCACCGCTGGAGCGGCACCGACCGCCAGACGCTGCTGCTGGCGGACGCCCTGGGCCTCGAACCGGAGGACCTGCGGGCCGTCATCGGCCGGGCCGGCGAGCTCGACGAGCTGCTCCGCCGGGCCGTCGAAGGCCGGTGGAAGCAGTACGTCGCCCCGCTCGCCCAGATGGTCGGCGCCCGCGAACGGACGGTGGGCCAGGCGCTGCGCACCCTGCACCAGGAGTACGCCCGTTTCAACGAGCGCTACATGGGCCACCTCGTCGCCCGCAGCGACCACGCCCGCCTGAAGGAGATCGCCACCGAACGCGCCGAGTGGCTGCACGGCCTGTCCGACCGCTTCCTCGACCTCACCGGTCACGACACCCCGCCCTCGCCATGAGGGTCACCGCTCCCGCAGGCCCGGTGGACGCTCGGGGTGCTGCCGCCCACCTGCTGGAAGGCGGTGCTCAGGGCGAACGTGTCAGAAGCCGACCAAGCCGGGGCCCGGCGGACCGGCCCGCGCCCGGATCGCCGGGGATCCCTGCCGGCACGGGACCGGCGCCGCGCCCGGATGCGGCAGTCTCGGATCACCCAACTCGTCTCGCGCTGAAGCGTGTTCCGTCGTCGTTCCGCCGACGGTGATCGTCCGCGTGCTCCCCCCACTGCCACCTCGTCCCACGGAAGCCCTGACCCGGTGAACTATCTTGGGCAGCAGTGGGACGAGAAGGAGGCACCCCGTGCCATCTGGCCAGCAGGCGCGCGCACAGGCGGCGGCGATCACACCGGGCAGGCGCTCGGCCGAGACGGAGGCGGCCTCCCCCGCCGAGCGGGTGCGTTCGCTGTTCGGCGGACACCGGCTGTCGCCCGCGCAGCGGCGCATCGCCCAGTTCCTGATCGACCACCTCACCGAGGCCGCGTTCCTGTCGATCACCGAGCTCGCGGAGCGGGTGGGCGTCAGCCAGCCGTCCGTGACGCGGTTCGCCTCGTCGCTGGGGTTCAGCGGCTACCCCGCCCTCCGGGAGGCCCTTCAGCCCATCGCGCTCAGCGCGGTCGCCGGCGCGCCGGCCGGGGGCGAGGAGAGGCTCCGTAACGAACTCCAGTCGGCGGTCGACGCCGAGATCGAGAACCTGACGTCCCTGCGGCGCGTGCTCGCCGACCCCGACCGGATCCTCGACATCGGCCGCGAACTGGCCCGCTCCGTTCCCCTGACGGTCCTCGGCCTGCGGATCTCGGTCTCCCTCGCCGAGTACTTCGCGTATGCCGCACGGCGCATCCACCCCGATGTACGGGTGGTGACGCGCGGCGGCAGCGTCGCCTACGACGCGCTGCTCCAGGCGCGCGAGGCGGGCGGGACATGGGTGCTGGCCTTCGCGATGCCCCGGCATGCCAACGAGACCCTCGCCGTCGTCCGCGCCGCTCGCGACGCCGGCCTGAGCGTCGCGCTGATCACCGACCTGGCGCTCGGGCCGCTCGTCGACGAGGCCGACGTGGTGTTCACCGCGGGCACGGGGTCACGGCTCGTCTTCGACTCGTACGCGGCCCCGGGCGTGCTGTCGGCGGCCATCCTCCAGGCCATGGCCGACGCGGATCCGGAGCGTACGCAGATCCGGCTGGAGAAGTACGAGCAGGCGGCGGAGCAGCACCACTTCTTCCTGGACGAGTGAGCCGTTTCACGGAGTCGAGGTGCATGAAAATTTTCATTCCCTTGCCTACTCGACGGTATGGATATTTACTGAGGGTGCCCTCCCCGGGCCCGGACAGAACACCGCAGGGTCGCCCCCTCCTCCTCAGACGGCCCTCGTGTTTGAACGGCGCAGCCGCGCGCTTCGCGCGGGTGCATTGTGGGCGGCTCCGGTCAACCCCTGGGCCGGAGCCGCCACACAGAACCAACGACCCCGCCTGCGGGGGCCACCGGCGCGTGGCACCTCCGGGGACGTGATCGCGCGCTCTACGGTGGGCCGATGCGATCCGTACCCAGATGGGCCTTGATCTCCTCAGGGAGTGCCCCTGTCCTGCTGGTCGCGGGCTGGACGGTCGCGGCGCGGCTCGAAGGCCCCGCCTACGACCCCGTCACACAGACGATCAGCGTTCTGGCGGCCTACGGCGCCGCCGGGTTCTGGGTGATGACCGGAGCGTTCTTCGCCCTTGGCGTCTGTCATCTGCTGACCGCCTGGGGGCTGCGCCCGGCCGCGCCCGCCGGGCGGGTGGCGCTGGCCGGCGGCGGAGTCGCGGCCTTCGTGGTGGCTCTGCTCCCGGCACCGAGCAGCGGGGGATCCCTGCGTCACGGGTCGGTCGCCGTGATCGGCTTCGCCCTCCTGGCGCTGTGGCCGGTACTGGCCGCCGCCGATCACGGCGCATCCGCACCTTGGGCACTCCGGCCCGTGCCCGCCCTCGGGGCGACCACGGCGATGAGCCTCGGTGCGGGCTGGTTCCTGATCGAGATGAACCGCCACGGTGCCGCGGGCGTCGCCGAGCGCCTCGTCACGTGCATGCAGTCCCTCTGGCCGCTGGTGGTCGTCGTCTCCTGCCTCTGGCATCCCGACCACGACGAACCCTCGACGTGACCCGTCGGCGGCCCGGGCCGAGGACGGCCGACGTCAGGGGTCACGTCAGGCGTGCGGCGTCCGCGGCTCGATCCGGAAGTCGAAGGCGAGCGTGCCCGGATCGAGCGCGGTCGCCCCGCCGTCGACGGTGAGTACCGCTCCGTTGACGAACGAGGAAGCGGGCGAGAGCAGCCAGGCCACGGCCTCGGCGACCTCGCGCGGCTCGCCCGGCCGCCCGGCGGGCAGCACACGCGTGACCTCCTCGTACGCCGCCTCCACACCGCCCTCCCCGAGCCCCGCCTCCTCGGCGAACCGGTCCATCCGGCGGTCCGCCATGTCGGTGCGCACCCAGCTGGGGCACACCGTATTGGCGCGCAGACCCCTCGGCCCGTAGTCGACCGCGAGCGAGCGGCAGAGCTGGAGCAGCGCCGCCTTGGAGGTGGCGTAGGCGGCGTTGCCCACGCCGTTGCGCAGCGCGGACACCGAGGCGACCGCGACCACCGCGCCACGGGCGTCGAGCAGATGCGGGAGCGCGGCACGCAGCAGATGGAACGGGCCGGTGAGATTGGTCCGCATGACGGTCTCCCAGTCCTCGGGCGTCACCTCGCCCACACCTCCGCCGCGCCCGATACCGGCGTTGAGGACGACCCCGTCGAGGCGGCCGTGCGCGGTGACGGCCGCGTCGACGAGCGCGCGTACCGCGTCGGGGTCGCCGATGTCGGACGGGAAGGCCAGGGCCCCGGTCTCCTCCGCGACGAGCCGCAGGGGTTCGGGCCGGCGCCCGGAGATCACCACATGGTGCCCCGCCTCGTGCAGCAGCCGGGCGGTCGCGGCGCCGATGCCCGTCCCGCCGCCGGTCACGAGGTACACGCGCTGGTCCGCCATGGTCGTCGAGCCTCCGCCGTCGTCGTTCGCCATCGTCGTCCGCCTCCTTGGTGATCATATGCAGGGGACGTACGGGGCGGGGCCCGGCGCCGGGGACGTACGCCGCCTCCCGAGCCGAGCCGAGCCGGGCCGGGCCGGGGGCCGGGGGTGCCCCGGCCGTCAGGCGAGCCGGACCACCGCCTTGTGCGTGGCGGCGAGCGTTCCCGGAGTGATCCGCAGCTGGAGCGCGGAGCCCGTGGCCGTCACCTGGACCGTGGGGTCCTTGGACAGCACCGCCGACACCGGCCGGTGCCAGGTGAGGTCGATCGTCGCCCCGTCCCGCAGGGGACGGGAGACACAGACCGTCGCGGTGGTCCCGGACTCGCGGATCAGCACGGAGGCGGGGGTGGTCGTCGTGACCTGCCCGACCGTGCCGGCGAGCCAGAAGTTGATCCCGGTGAGGCCCAGCGAGGCGACACGTACGCCCTGCTGCTCGTTGGTGTTGGCGAGGACGGTCAGCCAGCCCGTGTCGGCGGCGCGCGCGGCCGTCTGCGCCTGACCGGCACCCGGCATCACGACGTACGCGTACGTGGCCCAGGTCGGATCGGTGCCGTGGTCGAACCAGAGGGTGAGGTACCGGCGGGTGACCGGGTCCGTCACGGCACTCTTGTTGATGTCGGACCAGGCGCCCGTGCGCGCCTGGCGCAGTGCCTTCAGAGCGGTCGCGCCGCCGGGGAAGACGTACCCGGCGTGTCCGGCGAGGTGGGCCCAGCGCGCCCCGGTGAGGGTGGCGCTCCAGCCGAGTGTGGTGGGCTGGGCGGTGCCGTCGACGGTGAAGGCGTGGCCGCCGGTCGCACCGAGGTTGCGGTTCTCGACGACCGATTCGACGCCCGTGCCGTCGCGGCCGTGGATGCCGGCGCCGAGGCAGACGACGGCGTCGTCGAGGAAGAACCAGGACTTCTTGGCGAGGAGCGTGGAGGACAGGCCCTTGAGGTACTGGCCGACGGCCGCGTACGTGCCGTCGGTCGTTCCGCCGACCCAGCGTACGTCGGGCCGGGCCGCGCCCCAGGTGCCGCCCTCGCCGTCGGCGAGCAGCTTGCGGGAGGCGGTGGTGCCGGGCAGCCGATAGGGGTCGACCGTGGGCCAGAAGTCGTCGCTGTACTGCCCGTTGGCGAAGGTGTCGCCCCACCAGTAGAGCATTCCCGAGCCGCTGTGCCAGGCGCGCAGGTTCTCGCCGTTGCCGTTCTCGTAGTACGTGATCCGGTTCGACGCCATGGAGAGCGAGGCCGCCCAGCCGGCGCGGCGGTGCACGGCCCGGTCCATGCCGGAGAAGAGGCGGTGGCCGGACGGCTCGGGGCTCGCCGCCGTCGCACCGTCGTCGACGGCCTTGAGGCGGGCGAGCGCGGCGACGCCGAGCGCGGGACTGGCGAGCAGCGGGCTGTAGTAGTCGCGGGCGATCCAGCCCTTGACCAGGCCGTCCCAGCGGGTCTTCTCCGCGGCCGAGGCGCTCTGCGCGAGAAGCGCGACGCAGGCGATGATCAAGTGGCCGCGCAGGTGGTCGTCCTGGCGGACGCCCCTGGTGTCCGTCTTCTGTACGCCGCGGCTGATCGCCCGTCCGGAGACGGCGTCCATGGCGAGACCGTTGAAGAGGAAGGGCGCGTACGCCTTCTCCACGGAGTCGAACACGACCTGCCGGCCGCTGTCCGTGACCTCCCACGTCGAGCCCTTGAGCAGGGCGAAGAGGAGGGAGAGACCGCCGAGCATGACGGCGCCGTACGAGCCGGCGTAAGGGACGTAGGTGTGCTGGATGAAGCTGCCGTCGGCGTAGAGCCCGTCGCCGGCCGTGACGTACGGGAAGACCGGCGAGAGCGCGTCACGGGCGAGGGCCAGTTTCGCGGCGGACCTGCCGACGACACCGCGCAGCGCGAGGACCCGGCACAGGTCGACCCGGTTGGCTCCGGTGGAGGTGCCGGAGTAGTTCGCGACGGCGCTGTCGGGGACGAAGTGGTCGACGGCGGCGCAGTGTTCGGCGATCCGGGTCGCGCCGAGAAAGTCGTACAGGAGGACGTCGATGTCGAGCAGCGCCTGCGGGATGCCGATCTGCCAGCTGTACCAGTTGCCGTAGCGGGCCTGGCTCGCGTTGTACGCCTGGTCGTGGAGGTGGTCGAGGCCGGTGAGGATCTCGGCCCGCAGGGCCGTGTCGCCGGTGAGGCCCGTGCCGGGCTGGGCGTACGCCTCGGCGAGGGTGCGCAGCCGGTTGTAACTGATGTTGAGATTGCCGGAGTACGTGTACGACTCGGCGTCCGTGTCCGGTTCGGGGTCCGCGTAGGGCAGGTCCGGCCAGAGGGAGCCGTTCGCCGGGGCCATCGAGGAGCGCAGATCGCGGGCGCTTTCGCCGAGCGCGGCGAGCTTCGAGGCGAAGGGCTCCGCGGTCGGCGAGAAGTTCGCGCCGAGGAGGAGGTTCCGCCACTTCAGGCGCAGCGCGTCGAAGGCGTCGGCGCCGTACGCCGGTGTCGCGACGAGCGGCACCCCGAGCGGGGCGAGAGCGGCGGCGGCGAGGGCGGCGCGCAGCACGGCGCGGCGGGACAACAGGGAGGCGGGGACGGGGAAACGCGCGGCGACGGGGTGATCCGCGGGATCGGGGGAGTGGCTGGTAGCGCGCAGGGAGGGGTGCATTCGGGGGACCTCCTGGGGGCCGGCGCCTGGCGGTCGGCGCGTGGCCGACAGCATGCCGGGGGCAGAAAGCGATTGCTACCCCTGTGAACCGGCCTTTCGCCGGATCCGGTGGAGTCGCCTCCACTTCCGCTCGTCGACCGGAACTCGCCACAGCGGCACCCTGGCCCACCGCACCGGGCGGGCCCGGTTCATCCGCCAGCCGCCGCCCCGCGGGCCTCGTGCCGGGCCTCGCGCCGGGCCTCTCGCAGGGCCCGGTGGACCGCCCAGATCACCGAGACCAGGGGCACGGCCACCACGGCCCCCACGATGCCGGCCCCGATCGAGCCCGCGATCACCGAGATCGCCACCACCAGAGGGTGCAGCCGCACGGCCCAGCTCATCACGAGCGGATGCAGCACATGACCCTCGATCTGTCCGATGACCACGATCAGGCCGACCACGATCGCCGCCACCAGGGGGCCCTGCGAGGCGAGCGCCACGACGGCGGCGACCGCGAGGGCGATGGGGGAGCCGATCAGCGGGACGAAGGCGGCCATGAACTCCAGAAGCGCGAGGGGGACCGCCAGCGGCACCCCGAGGAGCCAGAGCGCGAGACCGACGAGGATCGCGTTGGTCGCCGCCACCAGCACGATGCCGTGCGTATAACCGGTGAAGGTGTGCCAGGCCGCGCGCCCGCCGATCTTCACGCGGCCGCGCACGGAGCGCGGCAACTGCTCCTGGAGCCAGGACCACTGACGGTCCCCCGAGTGGATGAAGAACACCGAGCAGAACAGCGCGAGGGCGAGCGTGGTCAGCACCGACACCAGCTCGCTCGCGCCGCTCAGCGCCCGGCTGACCAGGGTGGCGCGGTGGCTCGACAGCCACTGCCCGATCCTGGCCTGGACGTCGGAGAGCGCCTCCGGATTCAGCCGGAACGGCGGTCGCTCGAGCCGGCGCTCGATCCGGTCGACGCCGACCCCGAACTCGCGCACCAGCGTCGCCCGCTCACCCGCCACCGCCTCGCCGACCAGCGTGAGGACACCGAGGACGAGCGCGATGCAGCCGAGGAGGGTGAGGGCGACCGCCAGGGTGCGGGGCAGGCCGCGGGCGACCACATCGGCGACCGGGCGCAGCAGCGCCGTGATCACCAGACCGAGGAACACCGCCACGCCGATCTCGTGGAACCGCCCGAGGAGGGCGAACAGGCTGTAGACGAGCGCCCCGACGGCGAGCAGCCGCCACGCGTAGGCGGCGGCTGTACGAAGGAACGGGGCCACCGGCGGTGGTGTGCCAGGCTGCATGACCGACGACGTACCACCGTGAGGACGGCGGGCCACGGCTGAGCCTCGACATTCGCCCTTCCGGGAGACCGGACGGGCGAATGCGGCACAAAGCCCCGTCCGGGGGCGGTGTCGTCACGAGGCCCTTCGCCGACGACCGTGAGTATCAGGGGATGGGTGTCGTCCTGCCGGTCCTGTTCGCGCTGTTCGCCGCGTCGAGCAACGCGCTCGCCACGGTGCTGCAGCGCCGCGCCACACTGACCGTCCGTCAGTCCGACTCGTTCCGCCCGAGCCTGATCCTC
Organism: Streptomyces sp. NPDC015346; assembly: GCF_043078785.1. Classification (NCBI taxonomy): domain Bacteria; kingdom Bacillati; phylum Actinomycetota; class Actinomycetes; order Kitasatosporales; family Streptomycetaceae; genus Streptomyces; species Streptomyces sp. NPDC015346. The sequence continues at coordinate 161,401 of NZ_JBIBTW010000003.1, forward strand.
GACCTGATGCGGCGCCCGATCTGGCTGGTCGGCATCCTCGCGCTGATCGCGGCCGGAATCGGGCAGGCGGCGGCCCTGGCGACCGGGCCGCTGGCGCTCGTACAACCCCTCTTCGTGCTCGAACTGCCGCTCGCCCTGCTGATCGCGTCGCTGTTCGCGCGCCGGCGGCTGCCCGCCCGGCTGTGGTACGCCGTGGCCGCGGTGGTCGCGGGGCTCGGGGTGGCCCTCATGGCCGCCTCGCCCGCCGGGAACCGTACGCAGGTGCCGCTGGACCACTGGATTCCGGCGCTCGTGGCGTGCGGCGTCGCGGTCGTGGCGCTGTCCACGGTCGGCCTGAGAAAATCGACGGGACGCGCCCGCGCCGGTTGCCTCGGAGCCGCGACGGCGATCTGTTACGCGCTCACCGCTGCCCTGATGAAGGTGTCGATGCACATCCTGGAGGAGCGCGGGGTCGGCGCCTTCCTGACGACCTGGCAGACGTACGCCTTCGGCGCGACCGGCATCGCGGCGATCCTCCTCCTCGAACACGCCATGCAGGGCGGGCCGCTGGTCGCCTCGCAGCCCGCGCTGACCCTGGGGGACGCGTCGGTGAGTCTGGTGCTCGGCGTCCTGCTGTACGACGAGCACGTACGGACGGAGTGGTGGCTGCTGCCGCAGCTGGCCGGAGTCGTCCTGATCGTCTTCGGGGTGTTCGCGCTGGCGCGCAGCGGGGTCAGCGCCACCTAGGGGGCCGCCGGCTGTGGGGTGTCTCGCCGAAAGGCCCGCCGGGCCCGCGGCGGCCACAATCGAAGACAGGGGCACCTGAAGCGTGAGGTACGGAGGTACGCCGTGGAAATCCTGGAACCCCAGCCGACCACGAAGGCGCCCGACGAGTGGTTCACCGGCGATGTCTGGTTCGACGTGCTCCACGCGGGCCGCGAACCCTCCCGGCTGCGCGCCAACCTGGTCCGTTTCGCACCCGCCGCCCGCAGCCACTGGCACTCCCACGCCCTCGGCCAGACCCTGCACATCGTCTCCGGCGTCGCCCTCATCGGCACCCGCGACGGCCGGATCATCGAGGCCCACCCCGGCGACACCATCCACACCCCGCCGGGGGAGGAGCACTGGCACGGCGCCGCTCCCGACCGCTTCATGGCGCACCTCGCCCTGTGGGAAGGCATCGGCGAGGGCGTGCCGGAGACCACGTGGCTGGAGGAGGTCGGCCACGACGTATACACCGGCCCGCGCATCAGCGCGAGCTGAACCGGCCGGGAATACGTCCTCGGTACGCGTCGTTGTCGCCGCTGAAGCGGCCACTGTCGACGCCCCCTGGGCCGACATTCCCCCAGGCGGTGGCCGAGAGCTCCGAGACCCTTCGGGAACGCCATGCACCGTGCCCGAGTTGTTCGCAGCGCCGTAGCCGCCGTGGCGGTCGGCCTGCTCGTCGGCTGTTCCGTGGTGAGCGGCAGCCGGAGTGCGGCCGACGTCTCGACCTCCGTGTCCGTGTCGATGTCCGTCTCCGAGGCGCCGAAGCAGACGCAGACGCAGACGCCGACGCCTACACCGCCGGGGACGGCGGTGCCCGCCGCCGCGCCGGCCGCCGAACCGGAACCCGACGAGAAGCCCCGGACCGCTGAGCTGGCCATACCCTCGATCGGCCTCAGCGACCTGCGCGTGGTGCCGTACGAGGGAACGACCGACGACCGGGCGGGCACCCGAATACAGGACCGGGGCGTGGCCGCGAGCCCCTACGGGAAGCGGGGCGGAGTCGGCCCGGGCGAGGTCGGCAACTACCTGGTGACCGCCCACCGGCTCTCCGCCGGCGGTCCCCTGCGCGACCTGCCCTCCGTCGACGTGGGCGACTCCGTCTTCGTCACGGCCGGGGACACCGTGTACGTGTACAAGATCGTCGAGACGCGGACGACGTCCTTCCGCTCCGCCCGTTCCCTCGCGGAGCAGCGGGCCGCGGTCCCGGGCGAGCCGGGCGAGAAGCCCACCCGGGCCATGATCACCCTCTCTACCTGCGCGACCCCCGAGGACGACGCCGCGGGAAACTTCTGGCGCGACGCCCTGGGCAACCCCGAGCACCGCATCGACAAGATCGGCGTCCTCGCCTCGACCCGGCCGGCGTAAGCGTTCAGCTCGCGAGGTGGAAGCCCGCGCCGACCCCGCCGTGGGCGTTCATCTCGTCGAGGATGCTCTGGATCGGCGAACTGTGCTGGGCGCCCCAGGCGTTGCCGACCAGGGTCCGGTCGAGGACCACGGGAGCGCCGGAGTCCCCGCCGTCGGTCCAGATCAGGTGGGTGAACCAGATGCCGTTGGTGCCCAGCTTCATGCCGCAGGTCAGGCCGGTGCGGTGGCCCTGCTTGCACATGCGGGTGCCGTTGGCCGGAGGGGCGCCGATCGAGGTGATGGTCACGCCGCCGACGGTGTCGGTCGGCACGACCCTCGTCGCGTCCAGCTTGATCACCGCGTAGTCCAGGCCCTTGGGACCGGTGTTGAGGAGGTTGTTCGGCGTGCCGACGTAGGTGACGGTGCCGATCGCGCCGGTCGCCAGGTCGGGGCGGCTGTCGGCGATCGGTGCGGGCGCGAAGGCGGTGCCCGCCGGGGAGACGTCCCGGTAGACCTGCGCCCCGACCAGCTTGTTGCCCTGCTCGTCGATGAAGCAGTGCGCGTTGGTCAGTGCCACCAGATTGCCAGCGGTGTCGCGGCCGACCGCGGTGAGGGTGCAGATGAAGTAGCCGGTGGGCGCTTCCGGGCTCGGGGTCATCCGGAAGATGATCCCGGTGCCGCCGCCGACGGCCGTGCGGGAGTCCGCCTGCGCGGAGGGGACCGCCACGACGGAGGTGGCAGCCAGGAGCACGGCGAGGCCGAGGGCGCGCAGAAGACGAAGCATGCGGTCACTTCCCGTGGGAGCCGGCGGGGCGAGAGCGAAGTCTCCTCGCGCCTGTCGCCAGCAAACTAGAATTGATCTCTAGTTTCTAGCAGTCCCACGGGGTGAGCGGCAGCCTGGAACCGGCCAATGCCGGGCCCGGCGTCGCGTGGCCCCCGTCACCCGCTTGCCGCTCCTCCGGTTGCGGCTAATGTCGATATATAGGCGACATGCGCATCCTCGCTCCCGCGCCCTCCCGCCGCAGGGAAGGGGCGGCACGAAAGGAGCCTCCCATGACCCGTATGTTGCGGGGCGCGATAGCCCTGGCCGGAGCCGTAGCGCTCTCCCTGGGAGCGGTCGCGACCGGCGGCGCGGCGCAGCCCGGCGCGGACAGCGCGGCGCAGGGCGAGGTGAAGATCGGTCTGCTGCTGCCGGAGAGCAAGACCACGCGGTACGAGAAATTCGACCGGCCCTACATCGAGGCCAAGATCAAGGAACTGGCACCGGACGCCCAGATCGACTACTACAACGCCGCCGAGAGCGCGACCACCCAGCAACAGCAGGTGAACACCGCCCTCGCCAAGGGCGACAAGGTGCTCATCCTGGACGCCGTCGACGCCAAGTCGATCCAGTCCTCCGTACAGAAGGCCCATGACGCCGGCGTGAAGGTCGTCGCGTACGACCGCCTCGCCCAGGGCCCCGTCGACGCCTACGTGAGTTACGACAACCGCAAGGTCGGCGAGTTGCAGGGCCAGGCGCTCCTCGCCGCGATCGGCGACAAGGCCAGGACCGGCCAGATCGTGATGCACAACGGCTCGCCGACCGACCCGAACGCCGCCGAGTTCAAGGCCGGCGCGCACTCCGTCCTCGACGGCAAGGTGAAGATCGGCAAGGAGTACGACACCCCGAACTGGGACCCCAACAACGCCAACCAGCAGATGTCCGGCGCCATCAGCGCGCTCGGCAAGGAGAACATCGTCGGCGTCTACTCGGCCAACGACGGCCTTGCCGCCGGTATCGCCACCGCCCTCAAGGCGGCCGGCATGAACGTGCCGCTCACCGGCCAGGACGCCCAGCTCGACGCGATCCAGCGACTGCTCCTCGGCACCCAGACGATCACGATCGAGAAGCCGTACAAGCCGGAGGCCGACGCGGCGGCGACGATGGCGGTCAACCTGGCCGAGGGCAAGGAGCTGCCCAAGTCGCTGACGCCCACCACCGTCACCAGCGGCAGCGGCCAGAAGGTCCCCGCCACCCTGCTGACACCGGTCGTGGTCACCAAGGACAACATCAAGGACACGGTCGTCAAGGACGGGCTGTACACCGTCGAGGAGATCTGCACCCCGACCTACGAGGCGGCCTGCAGGGAGGCCGGTCTCCAGTAGCCGCGAGGCGTGGCATTCCGACGGGGGCGAGGCGGCCCGTACGAGCGGACAAGCGGACAAGCGGACGAGCGGACAAGCGGGCCAGCGGAGGAGGCGGTTCCGTTGCCGGAGGCACCTGTGCTCACACTGCGGGGGATCTCCAAACGGTTCGGTGCGGTCCAGGCCCTGTCGGGGTTCGACCTGGAGGTCCACGCCGGCGAGGTCGTCGCGCTCGTCGGCGACAACGGCGCCGGCAAGTCCACCGCCGTCAAGGCGATCGCCGGAGTGAACCCGCCCGACGAGGGCGTCATCGAGTGGGAGGGCCGCCGGGTCGCCATCAACCGGCCGCACGACGCCCAGAACCTCGGCATCGCCACCGTCTACCAGGACCTGGCGCTGTGCGACAACCTGGACGTCGTCGGCAACCTCTTCCTCGGCCGCGAACTGCGCCGCTTCGGCATCCTCGACGAGGTCCGTATGGACCAGCGCTCCCGCGAACTGCTGGACACGCTGTCCATCCGCATCCCCAGCGTCCGCATCCCCGTCGCCTCCCTCTCCGGCGGCCAGCGCCAGACCGTGGCGATCGCCCGCTCGCTCATCGGCGAACCGAAGGTCGTCATCCTGGACGAGCCCACCGCCGCGCTCGGCGTGGAGCAGACCGCCCAGGTCCTCGACCTCGTCGAGCGGCTCCGCGACCGCGGCCTCGGCACCATTCTGATCAGCCACAACATGGTCGACGTGATGGCGGTCGCCGACCGGATCGCGGTCATGCGCCTAGGCCGGAACAACGGGTTCTTCGACAAGCGCTCCACCACCACCGAGGAGATCATCTCCGCCATCACCGGGGCCACCGACAGCGCCGTCACCCGCCGCCAGGCCCGCAAGCGGGAGGAGGAGGGAGAGCGATGAGCCGCGACCAAGGCCCCGGCAACGACCCCCGCGAAGACCCCGCCGGAGGCCTCGGCAGAGGCCCCGACGACGCTGCTGCCCAGGAGCCGGCGCGCGACGCCCTGCCCGCCGTCGACACCCGCCTGCTCGTCCGCGAGGAGGGCGTGCGGGGCTACCTCGGGGAGTTCCGGCGCAAGCTGCGCAGCGGTGAGCTGGGCTCTCTCCCCGTCGTCGTCGCCGTGATCATCATCTGGACCGTGTTCGGCAGCCTCAACAGCGCGTTCCTCTCGGCCCAGAACCTCTCCGACCTCAGTCAGCAGATCGTCGGCACCGGCATGATCGCCGTCGGGATCGTCTTCGTGCTGCTGCTCGGCGAGATCGACCTCTCCGTCGGCTCCGTCAGCGGCCTGTGCGCCGCGCTCTTCGCCGTGCTCAACGTCCTCAACGGCATGAACGAGTGGCTGGCGCTCCTGGTCGCCGTGGCCGGCGGCGCGGCCGTCGGCCTCATCCACGGCTTCTTCTTCGCCAAAGTGGGAGTACCGGCGTTCGTGGTCACCCTGGCCGGCAACCTCGCCTGGAACGGACTGATGCTGCAGGTGCTCGGCACCAGCGGCACCGTCAACATCCCCAGCGAGTCCATCGTCGCCAGGCTCTACTCCACGATCTTCCACAGCCCGGCCGCCGCCTATGTGACGGCGGCCGTGGGTGTCGGTCTCTTCCTGACGGCCTCGCTGCTGGACGCCGGACGCCGGAGGAAGGCCGGGGTGCCGTTCCGCCCGGTGGCGGAGATCGTGCTGCGTACGGTCGTCATCGCCGCGATCGCCTTCGCCGCCGCGTACATCCTCAACCAGTACCAAGGCCTTCCGCTGGCCCTCCTGATCTTCCTGATCCTGCTGGTGCTGTTGGACTTCGTGCTGCGCCGCACCACCTACGGCCGCCGGATCTTCGCCGTCGGCGGCAACATCGAGGGCGCCCGCCGGGCCGGCATCAGCGTGCCGTTCGTCCGGATGTCCGTCTTCACGATCGCCGGCACGATGGCCGCGATCGGAGGCATCTTCCTGGCCGGCCAGATCCAGTCCGCGAGCCAGACCTCCGGTGGCGGCAACCTGCTGATGAACGTCATCGCGGCGGCCGTCATCGGCGGTACGAGCCTGTTCGGCGGCCGCGGCTCCGTCTGGTCCGCGCTGCTCGGCGCCCTGGTGATCGGATCCATCCAGTCCGGGATGAACATCATGGGTGTCAGCAACGCCGTCCAGTTCATGATCACCGGGTCGGTCCTGCTCGCCGCGGTGGTCGTCGACTCCCTGTCCCGCAGGAGCCAGAAGGCCGCGGGCCGCGCCTGATCCCGGACCGTCCGGTCCACCGGGCCCGCGGTGTGTGAGGAGGTCACCGACGATGTCCAGTACCACCGTGAGGGACATGCTCGCCACGTACCCGGCCGGTCTCGGCGGGATCGACCCGGGAAAGCTGACCCGCTGCATCGAGGAATGCGGCGCGTGCGCCCAGGCGTGTACCGCCTGCGCGGACGCCTGTCTGTCCGAAGGCATGGTCGGCGATCTGACCAAGTGCATCCGTACCGACATGGACTGCGCCGACATCTGCACCGCCACGGCGGCCGTGCTCTCACGCCACACGGGGTACGACGCCGGTGTCACGGCCGCGATGCTGCACGCCTGCGCCACGGTGTGCAAGGCGTGCGCGGATGAGTGCGCCTCCCACGCCGACATGCACGACCACTGCCGTATCTGCGCCGAGGCCTGCCGCTCCTGCGAACAGGCCTGCAACGACCTGCTCGGCTCCCTGGGCCGCCGCTAGCCGTGAGCGGGTGGCTCAGCCGCACCCTCCGCAGCCACCGCAACCGCCGTCCCCGTCCCCGCCGCTCCCGCTCCCGCTGCCGCCGCAGCCGTGGGAGTTCTCCGACCGGCGCGGCTGCGACCAGGGGAGCGGCGGGTCCGCGCTGACCGCGGCGACACCCCAGGCCGATCGCGCCCGCGCGCGGTCGGCCTCCTCCCGCAGGGCGGCCTTGACCCGCTCCCGCCGGGCCTCCTCGCGCCGTACCGCCTCCCGGTGGGAGCCGTCGGCCGGTTCCCACCGGCCGAGACGGTGGCGCCGCCGGGGCAACAGAGGCGCGGCGGTGACCTGGGAGACGATCCGGGTGTCGCCGTCGTACACGGCGCACTCCAGGACGACTTCGGCGCCGTCCCCGGGAACTCCGTACAGAACGGCCTCGTACGGCTCCGCCGCGGCGTCGATGTCGTGGTGCTCCGCGCGCAGAGTGGGGGCGGAGGCGCTCCGCAGCAGACGGTCGCCGCCGCGGGTGGGGCGGAACCAGGAGGCGTACGCGATCAGGGGCCGCGCCGACGGGGTGCGCGCGTCGGCGTGGATCCAGTGGTGCCGGCTCGACGGGTCCGTCCGTACACCCACGATCAGCGCGGGCTGCGGCCCGTCCCGCAGGCGGCGGGCCGCCCGGCGGGCGGCGAGACCGTGACCGAGGAGCGAGGTGCCGAGCACGAGGAGCGGGAGGGCGGTGTTCTGCTGCCCGACGGCGTCGTACGGGACGGTGCTGTCGCGTGCCGACAGGTCACGGACGAGCCCGTCGACGAGGAGACCGGCCGCGGCGAGACAGAGGCCCGAGCCGATCAGGATCCAGCGGCGGCCGCGGTGCCGGTGCGTCGCGGGCAGGCCGTCCGGGAGGGGGAACCGGCCAGGACCGGCCGCGGCCAGCGCGAGCCCCCGCTGGCGGCGGCGCGCCGCGAGACGGGCGAGGACGCCGACGAACGCCCAGGCGCAGACGGCGAGGACGAGGGCGTGCCCGAGCCGGCCCGCCGGGCCGGCCGCGCGCTCGAGGGAGGTGAGCGTGCCCGCCGCGACGACGACCGTGGAGAACAGGGCCGGGACCGGCAGGTGGCGGAACCACAGCGGCAGCGAGAAGAGCAGCACCGTCTCGGAATAACCCGCCCACGCGGTGCCGCGCCGGACCGTCTCGGGCGCGTCCCAGAAGGTCAGCACGGACGCGACGACGACCACGACGGCGAGGACCCAACTGCCTGCCGCGGGCGCGAAGAGGGCGGGGATACGGGCCGCCAGCCAGCGCTCGGCGTCGGCGACGCTCCAGCGCGCGACGCCGTTCTCCGGAATCGCGGCGGGGGGAAGGTACTTGACGTGGTCGGTCATGGCGTCACCCCTGGGTAACGATCGACGTGAGGACCATGCCCAGTGTGGACGACGGAAGCTTCGTACCGATGGCCGTTTCTAGAAAGATCTTCTATTCGGCAGGAGGATCTGGACCACCCGGAAGGCCGGCCGGCCCGCGGCTAGTCGGGCCGCAGCGAACGCCAGATCCGGTCGGGCAGGATGCGCGCGGCCTGGTTCAGGTCGATGTCGTACGTGCTGGACAGCCAGCGACGCGCGGTCTCCTCGACCGGACCCATGACCAGCACCTCGAGCACGGGAGTGGGCAGCGGTGCGATCTCGCCCGCCTCGATGTGCGGGCGCAGCCACTCGGCGATGGAGGCGAACTTGACCGCCTTGAACGCCCTGATCTCCTCGGCGTGGGTGGCGAGATAGCCCGAGTAGGCGGAGGCGTGCAGGAAGAGCGCGGCGTCGCGGTGCTCCACCGTGAACCGCAGATAGGCCTTGACGAGGGCGCGGACTCCGGTACGGGGAGTGCGCGTGCGGTTGAGATCGGCGAAGACCTCGTCGCACAGCTGTCCCAGGCAGCGGATGTAGAGGCCCGCGGCCAGACCGTCGAAGCTGCCGAAGTGGTGATAGAGACTGCCCAGACTGACGCCGCTGGCCGCGGTGACCGCGTTCACCGTGAACCCCTGCCGGCCGCCCTCCGCGTACACCTGGAGCGCCGCGGTCAGGAGCCGGTCGACGGTGGCCTCGCCACGCTGTTGCTTAGGGGACATGGTGGATTCCCGCGCGGATTCCCGTCGACGTCATGGGCGTCAGCCTAGCGCAAGCGGATCCCCCGGAACCCAGTCGAAAAAGGTGGCATAAGGCCTGGTCGGCCGGGTGTTGAGGGGGCACGGGAGGCGTACATCCGGAGAGCGGTTCGGACACCCGCGGCACCCGTGCCGAGCCTCTTGATCGACAGGATGCGTGCTCCGCTCGCCGAGAGTGAGCGGGGTTCTCTTGGCGATGTTCCGGGCTCGTGCCGTCCGGCGTAATCTCCGTGTGAATCCGGCCACTTGGGCGGAGGGTGGCGCCATGGGCCCCGGGCGGGATCGCCCGGGCGGACATGGGGCGTGCGTTCGAGTCTGTGCTGTTGCTGTCCCTCGGGGCATACTGGTTACACGATGACGAACCGATCCGCGCCCCGGCGCCACCTGTCCACCAGCCCCTTCGCGGCTCCCGTCGATCCCGTGATCAAGGAGTTCGCCGTCGGTGACCGCGTCTCCCATGATCGTCACGGTCTCGGGAAGATCATTGGCATGGAGCCGACGGGTGCGCTTCTCGTCGACTTCGGAGCCAGCCAGATCCGCGTCCTGAGCCCCTACAAGGGCATGCACAAGCTCTGACGGCACCCTCCTGATCCGCCCCGGTCCCCTTCGCCCGGGGCGGTTCTCGCCCTGCGGGGTTCTCGTCCCGCGCGGTTCTCGTCCCCGTACCGCGCCTACGATGGCCTCATGTCCGGACGCGAGGGAATCTCAACGGCGAGTGATGTGCACGAGCGCACCCCGGGCGCACGGGAGCTCACCGCCGCGGCGGGGGTCTTCGCGCTGCTCGCGGACCCGACCCGACTCCATCTCGTGTGGCTCCTGACGCGCGGGGAAGCGGATGTCACCGCCCTCGCCGAGGCCTGCGGCGCCGCCAGGCCCGCGGTGAGCCAGCATCTGGCCAAGCTCCGGCTCGGAGGCCTCGTCCAGCACCGCAAGGACGGGCGCCGGGTGGTCTACACGCTGCCGGACGGGCACATGCGGCGTCTCGTCGTCGAGGCGATCAGCCACGCCGATCACCAGGTGACCGGCGAGCCGTGGCACGACTGACGGCGGCCACGCGCAAAGGTCCCGATCGACCCGGCCTGCAGCTGAAAAATTCAACATGTGCGCACCCGTGCACACGTCAGTTACGGTGGTGAGGCACCCCGTAGCCGAACGAGGGCGGACCTCATGCTGTCCGTGCTGCGCCACCCCACCTACCGCCGCCTCTTCACGGCCCAGGTCCTCGCCCTGGCGGGTACCGGGCTCGCGACGGTCGCGCTGAGCCTGCTCGCGTACGACCTCGCCGGCGCCGACGCCTCCGCCGTCCTCGGCACCGCCCTCGCGATCAAGATGGTCGCCTACGTGACCGTCGCCCCGCTGATCGGCGCGGTCGCCGACCGGATACCCCGGCGGGTGCTCCTCGTCGCCACCGACCTGATCCGCGCGAGCGCCGCCCTGGCGCTGCCCCTCGTCGACGAGGTGTGGCAGGTCTACGTCCTCATCCTGCTGCTCCAGGCCGCCTCGGCCGCCTTCACCCCGGCCTTCCAGGCCACCATTCCCGACGTCCTGCCCGACGAGCGCGACTACACACGCGCCCTCTCCCTCTCCCGCCTCGCCCACGACCTGGAGAACCTCCTCAGCCCGGCCCTGGCGGCGGCCCTGCTGGCGTTCCTCCCGTCCGGCGCCCTCTTCGCCGGTACCGCCGCCGGGTTCCTCGCCTCCGCGGCCCTGGTCGCCTCCGTCCTGCTGCCCGCCCCCTCCCCGGCCGAGCGGACCGGTGGCGTGCTCACCAGGGCCGCCTTCGGCACCCGGCTCTTCCTCGCCACCCCGCGCCTGCGCGCCCTCCTCGCGCTCGAACTCGTCGTCGCGGCCGCCGGCGCCATGGTCCTCGTCAACACCGTCGTCCTGGTACGGGACGTGCTCGCCCGCCCGGCCGGCGACGTCGCGCTCGCCTTCGGCGCGTACGGCGCGGGCTCGATGGCCGCGGCGCTCTCCCTGCCCCGGCTCCTCGACCGGGTCGGGGACCGGGCCCTGATGCTCCCCGCCGCCTTCCTGGCGACCGCCGTCCTCGCCCTCCTCCCGCCCGGCCTGAGCGCCGCCCCCGGCCCATGGTCCTGGCCGGCCCTGCTCGCCGCCTGGTGCGCCGTCGGCGCCGCCACCTCGGCGGTCCTGACGCCCGGCGGGCGGCTCCTGCGGCGCTCGGCGGCGACCGCCGACCTGCCGGCCGCCTTCGCGGCCCGCTTCTCCCTCGCCCACGCCTGCTGGCTGCTCACCTACCCCCTCGCGGGCTGGACGGCCGCGCGCGCCGGGCTCACGGTCTCGGCCGGCGCGCTGAGCGGCGTCGCGCTCCTCGCGGCCGTCGCCGCCGTGAGGCTGTGGCCGCGCACGGACCCCGACGAGCTGGAGCACGTCCATCCCGAGCTGGCGCCGGACCACCCGCACCTGCGCGGTGCGGCCCGGCGCCACGCTCATGACTTCCGGATCGACTCCCTCCACCCGCGGTGGCCCGGCCCCGACCTCACCGAGCGGCCCGAGCGGCCCGAGCGGCCCCGGAGCGGGCGAAGCGCAGCGTGAGGAGCTGGAAGGGGCGCAGTCGCAGCTCCAGCGCGCCGTCCGCCTCCCGCACGGCTCCGTCCGGTACGTCGGCGAGCGGGCGCTCCAGGAGGTCGCAGACCCGCACCCCCGCGAGGTCGAGGGCCGTGGTGAGCCGGGCGCGGGCGCGACCGCCCCGGGACTCGTAGAGGCGCACGACGACATCGCCGCCGCCGTCGTCGGCGAGCTTCACGGCGCTGACCACCACGGCGTCGTCGTCCACCGCCACCAGCGGGGCGACGTCGGCGTCCCCCGGAACCCGGCGCTCCGGCAGGTTGACTCGGTAGCCCTCGCGGACCGCGTCACCCACGGCGGCGCCCGGCACCAGGGCATGCCGGAAGCGGTGCACGCCCTGGTCGGTGTGCGGGTCGGGGAAGCGCGGGGCGCGCAGCAGTGACACCCGTACGGTCGTGGTCGTGCCGCCGTCGGGCCGGACGGTGCGGGTGACGTCGTGACCGTAGGTGGAGGCCGTGACCAGCGCGACGCCCCAGCCCGGCTCCTCCAGGTGGACGAAGCGGTGGTTGCACGCCTCGAACTTGGCCGCCTCCCAACTGGTGTTGGTGTGGGTCGGGCGGTACAGATGGCCGAACTGGGTCTCGGCGGCGTAGCGGTCGGTGTGGAGGTCGAGGGGGAAGGCGGCCTTGAGGAACTTCTCCGTCTCGTGCCAGTCGACCTCGGTGTCCAGGTCGAGCCGGGGCGATCCGGCGGTCAGGGTGAGCGTCTGGACCGCGCGGGAGGCGCCGAAGGAGCGGGTCACCCGCACCGACACCGCCTGCGGGGAGTCGGCCGCCACGGCCACCTCGTCGGCCTCCGTCAGGTCGGTGACCGTGTTGCGGTAGAACTGGTCGACGTCCCAGGCGTCCCACATGTTGGGGAAGTCCGGGTGGATCTGCAGCAGATTGGCGGCGGCGCCCGGCGCGAGCGCCTCCCGGCCCTCGGCGAGGTCGACCACCGACACCACCAGACCGCGTCCGTCCACGGCCACCCGCAGCAGCCCGTTGGAGAGCGTGAACCCGCCGCCCGGCCGCGGCTCCACGACGCAACCGCCCGCCGCCGCGGTGACCACCCGCCCGCCGCCCGCCGGGACGCCCGACCGCTCGTGCGGGGCCGCGTTGAAGACGACCTCCCCGCGCGGCTCCCCTCCCGCCGACTCGTCACCGGCGAGCACCCGCTGGGCACGGTCGACGATCCCGTTGAGCTCCTCGGCCACCTTCGCGTACGTCCGCTCCGCCTCCCGGTGCACCCACGCGATGGAGGAGCCCGGCAGGATGTCGTGGAACTGGTGCAGCAGCACCGTCTTCCAGATCCGGTCCAACTCCTCGTACGGATAAGGGAATCCGGTCCGGACGGCGGCCGTGGCCGACCACAGCTCCGCCTCGCGCAGCAGGTTCTCGCTCGCCCGGTTGCCCTGCTTCGTCCTCGCCTGACTCGTCAGCGTCGCCCGGTGCAGCTCCAGATACAGCTCGCCCACCCAGACCGGCGGGTCGGGATACTCGGCCTCGGCCTTGGCGAAGAACTCGGCGGGCCGCTCCCAGCGCACCCGCGCCGAGCCTTCGAGGTCCCGCAGCCGGGCCGCCTTCGCGATCATCTCGCGGGTGGTGCCGCCGCCCCCGTCACCCCAGCCGGTCGGCGCGATCGAGTGTCGCGCCCGCCCCTTGTCCTTGAAGTTGCGGACCGCGTGGGCGATCTCCTTGCCGCGCATCGAGCAGTTGTACGTGTCGACCGGCGGGAAGTGCGTGAAGATCCGGGTCCCGTCGATGCCCTCCCAGCGGAACGTGTGGTGCGGGAAGGAGTTGACCTGACTCCACGAGATCTTCTGCGTCAGCAGCCACTTGGACCCGGCGGCCTTGATGATCTGCGGAAGCCCGCCCGCGAAGCCGAAGGTGTCCGGCAGCCAGGCCTCCTCGTTCTCGACGCCGAACTCCTCAAGGAAGAACCGCTTGCCGTGCACGAACTGACGGGCCATCGCCTCCGAACCGGGCATGTTGGTGTCCGACTCCACCCACATGCCGCCCGCCGGCACGAACCGGCCCTCCGCGACCGCCTTCTTGACCCGCGCGTACACCTCCGGGCGGTGCTCCTTGATCCACGCGTACTGCTGCGCCTGCGACATCGTGTAGACGAAGTCCGGCTCGTCCTCCAGGAGCGCGGTCATGTTGGCCGTGGTCCGCGCCACCTTGCGGACCGTCTCGCGCAGCGGCCACAGCCACGCCGAGTCGATGTGGGCGTGGCCGACCGCGCTGATCCGGTGCGCCGACGGTTCGGCGGGCGAGGCGAGCACCCCGGCGAGGCGTTCCCGGGCGGCGGCGGCCGTCGCGTTCACGTCCTGGAGGTCGATGGCGTCCAGCGCCCGCTCGATCGCCCGCAGGATGTCCCAGCGGCGTGCCCCCTCCACGGGCAGTTCCGCCATCAGCTCGCCCAGCACCTCCAGGTCGATCACCAGCTGCCACACCGTCTCGTCGAAGACGGCCAGCTCCATCCGCTCCAGCCGGTACTGCGGTGTGTCGCCCGCCGTCTCCTTCTCGCCGAGCGCCGTCGGCAGGAAGGGGTGGTAGTCCAGGATCACCGGATTGGACGCGGCTTCCACATGGAGCAGCACCTCCTCGCCGCCGGTCGCGGGGGCGGCGATCCGCACCCACTGGTTGCGCGGGTTGAGCCCCTTCACCGGCGAGCCGTCCGGCCGGTAGACCAGGCCCTCGCACTGGAAGCCCGGCATGTTGGCGTCGAAGCCCAGGTCGATCAGCGCCTCGACGGTCCGGCCCGCCCAGGCCGCCGGCACCGTGCCGGAGACGGTGAGCCAGCTCGTACCCCAGGGCGCTCCCCAGGCGTCGCCGACGGCGATGGGGGTACGGGGGGCGGCCAGGCCCTCGGCCACCGGCACCGGTTCGTCGGGCGCCGTCCAGATCCCGACCTCCAGGGGCACCGACTCGGGGTGGATCGCCGGCCGGATCCGTTCGTCGAGGACCCGCTTGAGTCGGGATTCGATCAGCTCGCGGTCGTCATGCATGGCACTCGCTCCATCACGTGTGAGGCTGGCGCGTGGGTGGGGACGGGGTGGGCGCGGTCGGTCAGGACCGGGCGACGTCGTCGACGGTCACGGTCTCGGTGATCCCGCGGGCGGCCAGATGCGCCGGGTCCGAGGCCCGTCCGGCCAGCACGGTCGTCGGCCTTGCGCCGTCGGCGGCCAGCCGCGTGAACGCCTCGAAGAACGCCCCGCCGGGGGCGCAGACCGAGCGCTTCGCCGCGTCGTCCGGCAGGTCCAGGACCAGCGCGGTGGTGCGCGGCCGGGCCCGGTGCCCGCGCGCGCGGACCTCCTCGACGATCCGCGCGAGGGCCCGCCCGGCCGGTTTCACCTCGCGGTCGTTGGTCAGCAGGCCCAGGCTGTACTCCAGTTCGGGGAAGTCGGCGAGCGCACGGTCGACGTCGTGGGAACACCACCAGGTGATACCCCACAGATCCGGGCAGTCGAGCGCGGCGGCCACCGTTGTCCGGGTGAAGTCGGCGGCCCGGTCGGCGGCGATGTGCGGCGCTGGCGCCCCGACCTCCTGCAGCCACACCGGCCGTCCGGGATCCTCGGCCCAGGCCTTCGACAGCTCGATCATGTACGCCGCGTGGAGCCCGGTCGCCGGGGCCTCGGCGCCGTAGCGCTGCGCCGTGCCGTTGAAGACCCAGGAGTGGACGGCCGTCGCCGCGCCGAGCCGGGCCGCCTGGGCGGGCGTGAACGGGTGGTCGTCGAGGTACCAGGCGGCGTCGTACTCCGCGTGCAGGTGCAGCCTCCCGGGCGCGCCCCGCTCGCAGGCGTCGAGCATGCGGCGGAGCCAGGCCTCGGCCTCGCCGGGGGTGATCCGGTCCGGGTCGGGGTGCGGATCGCCGGAGAACTGGTTGATCTCGTTGCCGAGGGTCATGCCGATGAACCCCGGCCGGTCCGCGAGCGCGGCGGCGAGGGTGCGGAGATAGGCGGCCTGGCCGTCGAGCACCTCGGGGTCGCTGAACATGTTGCGCCGGTGCCAGGTGAGCGTCCAGGAGGGCCGGAAGTCGAAGCTGGACAGATGGCCCTGCAGGCCGTCGACGGCGACGTCGAGGCCGCGTTCGGCGGCCGCGTCGACGAGCTGGACCAGTTGCTCGACGGCGCGGGCCCGTATCAGGGTGCGGTTGGGCTGGAAGACGGGCCACAGCGGGAACACCCGGACGTGGTCGAGGCCCAGCGCGGCGATCGAGTCGAGGTCGGCCCGGACGGCGTCGAGATCGAAGTCGAGCCAATGGTGGAACCAGCCCTGCGACGGCGTGTAGTTGACGCCGAAGCGAGGGGTGCGACGGGGTTCGGTGGGGGAGGCCTGGGACGGGGTCATGCGCGGCATCGACTCCTTTGCGTCGGTCATCCCTTGGTGAGCCCTGCTGTCCCTCGGTCATCCCTTGAGGGCGCCTTCCTCGACGCCCTTGAAGAAGAACCGCTGGAGGGCGGCGAAGACGGCGACGATCGGCAGGAAGGCGATCATCGTGCCCGCGGCGATCAGCCGGGGGTTGGCGGCGAACGTGCCGTTCAGGTACTGGAGTCCGACGGTCAGGGTGTACCGCTGGGGGTCGCTCAGGACGATCAGCGGCCACAGGAAGTCGTCCCAGGCACCGATGAAGGTGAAGATCACGACCACGCTGAGCATGCCCCGTACGTTCGGCAGGCCGACATGGATCAGGCGCTGCCAGACGTTGGCTCCGTCGACGAGCGCGGCCGCGTCGAGCTCCGGCGGGACGGCCTGGAAGGCCGTGTACATCAGCAGGACGTTCAGCATGGCGATCGCCCCGGGAAGGGCCACGCCGATGAGGGTGTCCGTCAGTCCCATGCCGCGCACCGTGACGTACTGCGAGACGATGGTGACCTCGCCGGGCAGCACCAGCGTGGCCAGGAACAGGCCGAGCACCAGTCGTACGCCGCGGAATCTCAGCCGGGCGAGCGCGAATCCGGCGAGGGTGGCGCCCACCACGTTGCCGACGACCGCGATCCCGGCCACGGTCAGCGAGTTGACCGCGTAGGTCCACACCGGGATGGTGTCGGCGACCTGGGCGTAGTTGGCGAAGGTCGGGTCGTCGGGCAGGAAGTCCGGCGTACGGGAGTACACGTCCTCGCCGGGGCCCTTGAGAGAGGTGGACAGCTGCCACAGGAACGGGCCGATCGTGAGCAGCAGCACCACGGCCAGGAGCAGATAGCGTCCGGCCTTCCCGGCCGGCGTCACCGTGCCGAATCCCCGTGCGGGCATGGTCAGGCCGCCTTCCGGTTGAGCCGGGCGAGCAGCAGCATCGGGCCGACGGTGATCACGAAGAGGAGCAGGCTCAGGGCGGAGGCGTAGCCGATGTGCCCGGTGAAGCCGCGGCTGTACATCTGGATGAGCATCACCACCGACATGTCCCGGCCGCCGGGGCCGCCGGTGCCGTTGGACAGGACGTACAGCTCGGAGAAGACCCGCAGCGCGGAGACGGATATCAGGACCGAGACCAGCATCATCGCCGGCCGGACGCCGGGCAGGGTGACGTGCCAGAACCGGCGGACGGCGGACGCGCCGTCGACGGCGGCGGCCTCGTGCAGCTCGCGGCCCACGTTCCCGAGCGCGGACAGGTAGATGACCATGTAGTAGCCGAGGCCCTTCCACACCGTCAGTCCGATGGCGCTGAACAGCAGCAGCCAGCGGTCGGTGAGGAAGGAGACCGGCCGGTCCGCGAGGCCGAGCTGTCCCAGCATTCCGTTGACCAGGCCGCGGTCGTCGAGCACCCAGCCCCAGATCAGCGCCACCACGACGGCGGAGGCGACCACGGGGGTGTAGAACGCGGTACGGAAGAAGGTGATGCCGGGCAGCTTCTTCTCCACGAGGAGCGCGAGCAGCAGCGGCAGCAGGGTGAGCAGGGGCAGACAGACGAGGAGATAGACGATGCTGTTGACGAGCGCGTCGATCAACTGCTCGTCGCTCAGGGCCCGTTCGTAGTTGTCGAGGCCGGTGAAGTGTCCGCCGCCCAGCGGCTTGGCGTTGGTGAAGGACAGGATCACGGTGTTGACGGCGGGCCACAGGTTGAAGACGGCGAGCCAGACCACGGCCGGCCCGGCGAGCAGCCACGGAGTGAACCAGCGCCGGTGGGTGAGCCGGTGTGTCATGGGAGCCTTCCGCTCGGGCGTCAGTCCTTCAGTCCTTTCAGTCCTTTCAGTCCTTTCAGTCCTTTCAGTCCTTTCAGTCCTTCAACATCTGGTTGCAGCGGGCGACCGCCGTGTCCAGCGCCTCCTTGGAGCCGGCCCGGCCGCTGAGGGCGAGGGCGATCTGCTGGTTGATCACCGTCTTGATCGCGTCGTTGGCCTGGACGGGCTCCAGCATCCTGGCGCCGGCGAGCGAGGTGAAGGCCGTGACCTTGGCGTCGCCCGCGTTGGTGCCGTCGCTCCGGCTGAAGAAGGCGTCCGACGCCGAGGCCTTCGTCGAGGGGAAGATGCTGGTGAGGCGGGCGAAGGCGGCCTGGTTCCCGGCGTTGGTGACCCAGCGCGCGAGCGCCAGGGCGGTGGCCCGGTTCTTCGTCCCCTTGGAAACCGACAGGCCCTGGACGTACAGCGGCGGGGTGCCCATGGCGGGGGAGGAGACCACCTGGGGCGCGAGGCTCGGGTTGTCGGCGGCGAGCGAGGTGATGTAGTTGCCGCCGGCGGTGGTCCAGGCGACCGTGCCGGAGGTGAACAGCTTGGCGTTGCCGGCGTACTTCTCGGTCAGCACGTCCTTGGGGAGCAGGCCCTCCTCGAAGGCGTCCCGGTAGGTGTCGAGGAGCGCGGCGGCCTCGGGGGTGTTGAAGGTGAAGGTCCTGCCGTCGTCGGACATGAGCTTCACGCCCGCGTTGGCGAAGTCCATGAGGCCCGGCTTGCGGCTCATCAGGTAGACCGAGCCGTTCGACTTCTCCTTGACGGTCCTGGCCGCGGCGATCAGCTCGTCCAGGGAGGCCGGGGGCTTCTTCGGGTCGAGGCCGTAGCGGGTGAGGAGCGTCGCGTTCCAGTAGTTCACATCGGTGTTGAGATACCAGGGGTAGCCGTATGTGCCGTCCTGGCCGGCGAAGCGGTAGGCGGCGGTGGCGCCGTCGACGTAGTCGGCGTCCAGCTTCGGGTCGGCCTTCGCCACGTCGAGCAGCATGTGCTGCTTCACCAGCGGGAGGGCGAAGTCCGGCGGGAGGTTGACCACGTCGGGCAGGGTGCCGCCGGCCGCCTGGCTGAGCACCTTCTCGGAGTAGCCCTCGCCGGGCTGGTCGAGCCACTCGACCCGGACTCCGGGATGCTTCTTCTCGAAGGCGTCGATCACGCCCTCCATGTACGCGGTGAACTTCGGCTTCAGGGCCCAGGTCTGCAGCGAGACCGTGCCGGTCACCTCGCCCCCGGCGGCGGCGTCGCCCGCGCCGTCGGAGCCGTTCGGGTCGCCGAGGCCGCAGCCGGCGAGCGCCGCCGCGGCGACCGCGGCCACGGCCAGCCGTATCCAGTGGCTTGTACGCATGCCTGTACGCATGGGTGAGTCTCCCGGTCTGTTCTGACGGAGGCTGTCCGACGGAGGCGAGCAGGGCAACTAAACCGGTCTAGCGATGGGGGACTATGCTCCGGCTAGACTCCGCTGTCAAGGGAGTGCGCGGGCGCGTCCCGAGGACGCGAAGAGGACGGAAGGGGCGCCGCGTGGGCAGACCGACGATCGCCGACATCGCCCGGCGGGCAGGGGTGTCCAAAGGCGCGGTCTCCTTCGCGCTCAACGGCAGGCCCGGTGTCAGCGCGGCGACCCGGGAGCGCATCCTGCGGGTCGCCGAGGAGATGAACTGGCGCCCGCACAGCGCCGCGCGCGCCCTCGGCGGCGCCCGGGCCGGCGCGGTGGGCCTCGTCCTGGCCCGCCCGGCGCGGACCATCGGCCTCGAACCCTTCTTCAGCCAGCTGCTCAGCGGTCTGCAGGCCGGTCTCTCCGTGCGCGGCACCGCGCTCCACCTGCTCGTCGTCGAGGACACGGCGGCCGAGACCGAGGTCTACCGGCGCTGGACCTCCGAGCACCGGGTGGACGGCTTCGTCCTGGTCGACCTCCAGGTCCGCGACCCGCGGATCCCCGTCCTGGAAGAACTCGGCGTGCCCACGACGGTGATCGGCGGGCCGGGGCGCCACGGCCGGCTGCCCAGCGTCTGGGCGGACGACCGCGAGGCGATGGTGTCGATCGTCGACTACCTCGCCGCCCTCGGCCACCGCCGGATCGCCCACCTCGCGGGACTCCCGGCCTTCCAGCACACCCAGCGCCGCATCCGCGCCGTACGGGACAGCGCGAAGCGCCTCGGCCTGACCGAGGCCGTCTCGCTGCCGACCGACTTCAGCGACGCCGAGGGCGCGGCCGCCACCCGGGCGCTGCTCGCCCGCCCCCAGCGGCCGACCGCGATCATCTACGACAGCGACGTCATGGCGGTGGCCGGTCTCGGCGTGGCCGCCGAGATGGGCGTGGCGGTCCCGGGCGAGCTGTCCATCGTCTCCTTCGACGACTCCGCGCTCGCCCGGATCGTGCACCCCTCCCTCACCGCCCTCTCCCGCGACACCTTCGCCCTCGGCGAGCAGGTCGCGCGGGAGCTGCTCGCGGTCGTCGACGACCCGGCGGCGGCGCGCGACGTCAAGAACCCCACGCCCCGCCTGACGGTCCGTGAGTCCACCGCCCCACCCGGTCTTGACCCGGCCGACTAAAGCCGTTTAGCCTCCGGGGCGAGCCGGTCGCCCCGTCCGCCCACGGCCGGCCCGCCCGGCCAGGCCAGGCCAGGCCCCGCCCGGCCCGCGCACGACGGTCGGCGCGGCCCCCGTACGCCGCAGCCCTCTCCGTACCGCCGCACCTTCCCGTACCGGCGCACCTTCCCGTACCGCCGCACCTCCCGTACGCCCAGCACCCCCACCCTTCCGCTGGACCGGAGTATCGGATGAGACGACACCTGCCCGTTCTGCCGATAGCGGCGCTGATCGCCGCGCTGCTCGGCCTCACCCCGCTCGCCCCCGCGACCCCCGAGGCGCGCGCCGCCGACCGGGCGGCGGGCGACCAGCCCTACGCCTCGTACTGGCACCCGAACACCCTGCTGACCTGGGACCCGGCCACCGACCCCGACGCGCGGTTCAACCGCTCCCGGGTCCCCCTGCGGCCGCGCGTCTCCGACCCGGCGCTCAAGGCCAACGCCAACGCCCGCGCAGGCGAGGGGAAGATCGCCTCGCTGGTCTCCTTCGGCCCCACCTCGAACAACCCCTCGCAGGGCTCCACCAACCCGCACCACTACGCCTTCGGCCACTGGCAGTACATCGACAAGCTCGTCTTCTGGGGTGGCTCCGCGAGTGAGGGTCTGATCCTCGCCCCCAACGCGACCGTCATCGACGCCGCCCACCGCAACGGCGTCAAGGTCTACGGCACCGTCTTCTTCCCGCCCACCGCCTACGGCGGGCAGATCCAGTGGGTGCGCGACTTCGCCCAGAAGTCCGGGAACAGATACCCGGTCGCCGACAAGCTGGCCCAGGTGGCCCGGCACTACGGCTTCGACGGCTGGTTCATCAACCAGGAGACCGCGGGAGGCGACGCGGCCCTCGCCACCGAGCTGCGGAACGTGATGCGCTACGCCCGTACGCTCGGCCCCCTCGAGTTCATGTGGTACGACGCGATGACCGAGTCCGGCGCGGTGAGCTGGCAGGACGCCCTCACCCCCGCCAACGACTCCTTCCTCCAGGAGGGCGCACAGCGCACCTCCGACTCCATGTTCCTGGACTTCGGCTGGAGCGCCTCGGGACTCGACTCCTCCCGTACGCTCGCCCGGAGCCTGGGCCGCGGCGAGTACGAGCTGTACTCCGGCATCGACACCGAGGCGAACGGCTACCACACCTCCGTCCCCTGGGGATCGGTCTTCCCCGCCGGGCAGCCGCACGTCACCTCACTCGGCATCTACCGCCCCGAGTGGACCTTCACCTCCGCCGCGACCCGGGCCGACTTCCACACCCGCGAGGCGCGCTACTGGGACGGCGCCAACGGCGACCCGTCGAACACCACCACGACCTCCGCCTGGAAGGGCCTCGCGCACCACGTCGCCGAGTCCTCCGCCGTCACCGCCAAGCCGTTCGTCACCTCCTTCGGCGCCGGGCAGGGCGACTTCTACCACTCGGCGGGCGCACGGGTCTCGTCGGCCGGCTGGAACAATCTCTCGCTCCAGGACGTGCCGCCCACCTACCGCTGGCTGGTCACCTCCGCCGGGACGAAGCTGACGCCGTCGATCGACTTCACGGACGCGTACGAGGGCGGCTCCTCGCTGCGCCTGACCGGCACCCTCGACGCCGTCAACACCGTCCGGCTGTACCAGACGAAGCTGCCGGTGGCCGCCGACACCAAACTGTCCGTGGTCGTGAAGACCCCGGCCGCGGGACCCACCCGCCTGAAGGCGGCCGTCTCCTTCACCGACGCGCCGACCTCCTTCACCACCCTCGACCTGGGCTCGACCACCACCACCGGATGGGAGCGCAAGACCCTGGACCTGACCGCCTTCAGCGGCCGGACCATCGCCCAGATCGGCCTCCAGGCCGCCGGCTCGATGCCCTCCTACGACGTGCGGGTCGGACAGCTCGCCGTCTTCGACGGCGCGGTGGACGCGGCGGCCGCGCCGACCGGCGTCACCGTCCTCGGCGCCACCGACGTGAGCCCCACCCGCAAGTCGCTGCGCCTGGCCTGGACGGCGTCCGCCTCGGGATCGGTCCACCACTACGAGGTGTACCGCCGCAACGCCGACGGCACCCGGACCTTCCTCGGCGCCACCCCGAACGACGCCTACTTCGTCCCCCAGCTCGACCGCGTCGGTACGGAGACCTCGACGACGCTCGACGTCGAGGCCGTCTCCGCGGAGTACGGGCGCTCACCGGCCGCGACCACCACGGTCGCCTGGTCCACCGCGACCGAGTCGAACCTCGCCCTGAACCGCCCCGCGACCGCGTCCGGCCAGTGCAACGCCACCGAGACCGCCGCCAAGGCGGTCAACGGCTCGGTCTCCGGCGGCAACGGCGACAAGTGGTGCACCACGACCACCGCCAAGTGGCTGGAGGTCGACCTCGGTTCGGCCCGCTCGCTGAGCCGCTTCACGGTGCGGCACGCGGGCGCGGGCGGCGAGAGCGCGTCCTGGAACACCCGGGACTTCACCGTGAAGGTCCGCGGTTCCACCGCCGACCCCTGGACCACGGCCGTGACGGTCACGGGCAACACGGCGGCCACGACGACCCATCCGGTGACCTCCACCGCACGTTACGTACGCCTGGAGATCACCGCTCCCACGCAGACCACCGACCCGGCCGCCCGGATCTACGAGTTCGAGGCCTGGGGGTCCTGACGCGGCACGCTCCCCCGTGTCACCGCACCCGGGGGAGTCCCGTCACGGCCATCACCAGGGAGTAGAGCGAGGTCGTGGCCGTGATGAACAGGCGGTTGTTCTTGGGCCCGCCGAAGGTGAGGTTCGAGACGGGTTCCGGCACGAGAAGCCGGCCGATCAGCGTGCCGTCCGGGTCGTAGCAGTGCACGCCGTCGTGGAGCGCGGCCGCCCACAGCCGTCCCTCGTCGTCGAAGCGGATGTTGTCGAAGCCGCCGTCGGCGCGCTCGGCGAAGACCTTGCCGTCGGACAGGGTGCCGTCCTCGCGCACATCGAAGACGCGGATGTGGCGGGCGCGGGTGTCGGCGACGTACAACTGCCGCTCATCGGGGGAGAAGACGATGCCGTTCGGGCCGCCGAAGCCGTCGGCGACCCGGCGGACCTCCGCCGTCACCGGATCGATCCGGTAGACGTCGCAGCTGCCGATCTCGCTCTCGGCGCGGTGACCCTCGTAGTCGCTGGTGATGCCGAAGTCCGGGTCGGTGAACCAGACCGAGCCGTCGGACCGTACGACCGCGTCGTTCGGGCTGTTGAGCCGCCTGCCCTCGAAGCGGTCGGCCAGGACGGTGACACGGCCGTCGTGCTCGGTGCGGGTGACCCGGCGGTTGCCCTGTTCGCAGCTGACCAGCCGGCCCTCGCGGTCGAGCGTGTTGCCGTTGACGTGCCCGGCGGGGGAGCGGAAGACGCCGATCGTGCCGGTCGTCTCGTCCCAGCGCAGCAGGCGGTCGTTGGGGATGTCGCTCCAGATCAGCTGCCGCCAGGCGGGCAGATAGAGCGGGCCTTCGGCCCAGCGGCAGTCGGAGTGCAGCCGCTCCAGACGGACGTCGCCGTTGGCGCACCGTCCGGTGCGGAAGCGCTCGTCCAGAACCTCGTACAGGTCGTCGATGATTTCGCCGGGCATGAGCCACCCCTGTCCCTCGTTGCCTGAATGACATTCGGAATGATCTGAGTATGACAGGACCGTATATGGTTTTGGCATGGGAATGGTGGAGGGGATCGTGGACGATGTCGACCGGATGCTGATCGCGGAGCTCCAGCGCGACGCCACCCAGGCCTACGCGGCGCTGGGCAGGGCGGTCGGCCTGTCCGCGGGCGCCGCGCACGAGCGGGTGAGGAAGCTGCGTGAGCGCGGTGTCATCCGCCGCACGACCGTGGACGTCGATCCGGCCGCGCTCGGGCGGGGTGTGCTCGCCTACGTCATGGTCGACTCCTCGGCCTGGATGGGGGATTCGGCCGAGGCCTTCGCCGCCCTTCCCGAGATCCAGGAGGCGCACGTCATCGCGGGCAGCGCCTCCGTCCTCGTGAAGGTGCGCACCGCCACCACCGAGGGCCTCCAGGACGTGCTGCGGCGGCTGTACGCCATCGACGGGGTCAGCGGCACCCAGGCGACGGTGGTGCTGGAGACCTTCTTCGAGAGGCCGGTCTCGGCGGACGGGTCTTCCGTACCCTCTTGACTCGGGACGAATAAGGAGGAAAATCCCCAATACACCAGAAAACCAGAGCGAGCCACCCGTCGGTGAAGACGTTCACCGGCCCGCGTGACCCACTCGCTGGCTCTGGCCAGGCCCTCGGCGCATCCGCCCGGACTCCGCGTTCTCAGCGACGGCTGGGAACCCCGAGGACGGAGACGGAGTGCCGGGGACTGCATGTGTGGGGGTCTGTCGCGGCACAGGGGGCCGTCCCGGCACAGGGACTTGATACGGCCGGACGGGTGAGGGCTGATCGTTTCCGCAGGTCACCGGTGTATGCGCGTGATCGTTCCGGGGGAGGGCTGCTCGGTGGCCGGAGAGCACTCCGGCCGAACCGACCGACGATGGGACGACCCTCATGCGCCTGCGCACCCTCGCCACCGCCGCCGCCTGCGGTCTCGCCGTACTCTTCGCCGCCGCGCCCTCCGCCTCCGCCGCGGAGGGCGACTTCACGTACGTCTACAGCGATCCGAGCGGCACCCCGCGGCTCGGCCACTTCGTCGACCCGCCGAGCAGGGTGTGCATCACCCTCCCCGAGACCGCCGAGCCGTGGACGCCGCCCGCCCACTCGCCGCGGAACGGCACGGACGCCACGGCGACCGTCTTCACCGGCCCCGGCTGCGACGGCGAGTGGTTCACCCTCCGGCCGAACGGTGGCCACGCCTCCGAGCGGCTGAAGCTCCGCTCCGTCGTCTTCAGCTGATCCGAAGCTGCCGCCGCCGCCCTGGTGCCTGGGACCCCGCACGCCGGCGCGGGGTCCGGGTCCGTCAGACGCGGTGGACGGTGTGGAGGTTCTTCGCGTACGTCCCCGTTCCGTCCAGGGTCGAGGCACCCGCCACGTCCCCCATCGTGGGCCCGTCGCACGTCTTGCGGCTGGAGAGGAACCGGCGGGCGCCCCGGGAGTCCACGCCGAGGTAGATCCCGACGTGGTCGACGACGAGGAACCGCTCGTCCTCGGCGGTCGCCGGGTCGTCCTTCGTGTCGTCGTCGAGGTCGGCGTTGAAGAGCACGAGGTCACCGGGCTGGAGCAGCGGGGCGGCGGGCGGCGCGAAGGTCGCCGGGGGAAGCGTGGCCTGGGCGATCCGTACGCCGGGGCAGTGATCGACCATGTCCCGGGACGTGCGCGGCAGGCGGATGCCGGAGGTGTCGCCGTACGCCCCCATCGGTACGCCCAGGTGGAAGCCGTAGACCATCCGTACATAGCCTGAGCAGTCGAGGGTGCCGACCGGCTCTGTGGCCGAGACGGTCTTGGTCGGGAAGGTCCACGGAATGCCCAGGTAGTCGTGGAAGTCGGCCCCCTCCTTCAGATAGCCCCGCGCGTCGGCGCCTCCATAACCGGCCCTGCCCAGCGCCCGCTCGCCCGCCGCCGGGCCGGCCCCGCTCTGCACGTCGGACGCACCGGGCAGGAACATCGCGGCGTACGCGAGGACGTCCGGCTCCGTCGAGCCCGCCCAGGCGCGGATCCGCTGCTCGAGCTCGGGCGTCCAGGTCCCGTCGAACGGCTCCGGCAGGACCCGCACCCAGTCGCCGTGGGTCACGGTCGGCGGCTGCGCCCAGGTGGCGGCGCCCACCGAGAAGTTCTCCACGAGGAGCCGGACCGGCAGGTTGGTCGTACCGGTGGACGCGATGGCGCGGACGCCGACGCGGCCCGTGGCGAAGAGGGAGTCGGTGTCGGTGGCCTCGGCCGTCCACGCGGCCGGCTCCGCGGCGTCCGCGCGCCAGGCCTTGGCCTGCATGCGGCTTCCCTCACGGCGTACGCGGATCGTCCACGAGCTGCCGGCCGTGGCCGCGGTGGTGAGTGTGACGGACGGGACCAGGGAGGCGACGGCGTTGGCCTTCTCCTTCTCCAGACGCAGCTCGACGGCGCCCTGGGGGGTGAAGTGGAGCCGGGCCCGGTAGCTGTTGTCGCTGTCCTGGTAGCCGAAGGAGAGCGCGAAGGAGTACGCGGCGCCGGCCGGCGCCTTGTCGAAACGGGCCGTCGTTCGGACGTCGACGTCTCTGAGCTCGTCGTCCCGCACGGTCACATGACGGCTGACGTTCGAGCTGGTCAGGCTGATGATGCCGGTACCGGTGCCGTCGGCGGTCACTTCGTAGTCGGTCGCGGCGCCGTTGACCTCGCTCCACGAGCCCCCGCCGCGGGTCGAACCCCAGCCCCACTCCCACTGCTTCGGGTCGGCCACGGCGCGGTCCGGGAGGGTGCGCTTGAAGTCGTCGTGGAAAGTCCGCTTGTTCTCGCGGAAGGTGCGTATCGGGCCCGGCAGCAGGACCGTACGGGCGCCCTTGGTCAGCAGCGCGACGCGGCTGCCCGCACTGGTCACCTCGGTCCGCTCCGGGGTCCCGGGCAGCACGCCGACGGTCAGCGCGCCCAGCGACACCCGGCTGAAGAACGACCCGTCGAGAGGGGCCGTCGTCACCGAGGAGATCGCCCCGGGCACCCCCGGGGCAGGCGGGAACTGCGGCACCGGCACGGCGACGTCCGCCGCCGCGACGGCGGCCCGGGCGGGTATGGTGGTCAGCCCGGCGAGCGGGACGGCGGCGGCGGACGCCGCGATGGCGGCGAGGAGACCGCGCCGAGAGGTGATCGTCATGGACACATGATCCACGCGACCACCGGCGGGTCAGGTGGCGGTCCCCCCTTCCAGAATTCCCTTGAGGTTCCGTTCGTTCTGCGGCATCTCCTTCTTCACGAAGGGGCGGACGACGAGGGGCACGAGCACCTTGCCGATGCCGTGGCCCTCGAAGTCGACGGAGAGCGTCAGACGAGAGCGCTCGCCGTCCCCGAGCGGCTCGATCGTGCCCTGCACGTCACCGCGTACCGGACCGTCGATGCCGTGGATGTGCCAACTCCTCGGCGGATCCATGTCGATGACCTGCATCGTCGAGGTCATCTCCCGCCGCCCCATCCGCCGCGTGACGGCGACCTTCGATCCGACGGTCATGGGGGCGTCGCTCAACGGGCGGACCGAGACGGCGCTCTCCTGCCACTCCGGCAGGTGCGTGGGGTCGGTCACGTAGCTGAAGACCTCTGAGGGGCTGCGCGCGATGTCGATGGATTCTTTGATGGCGGACATGTCGCCTTCTCGATCTGTCTCAGACACGGCTTATGTCGCTTCATACAATGATCCCACGCCGTTCGGGGCGGCGCGAGGGCTCGACGCCCCCGAGGCCGCGCGTCACACGGACCGGTATCGGTAGAGGTCGCGGAGCAGGGCGATCTCCGCCCCGTGGTGCAGCAGTTCCTGGTTGACCCACCAGACGATGTCGAGGAAGACGTCCTCCGGATCGCTGCCGTGCGGGTACGTGCTGTGGCCCACGGTGTCGAGCGCCGTGTCGTCCGCCGCAAGGAGCGCCTCCCGCCAGGCGCTCGCACCCGCGTCGAAGGCCTTGATCGCCGAGGCCGCGTCCCCGCTGACGGTGTAGTCGTCACGGGTCAGGACGTGGCCGCCGTTCGTGTGCTCGGAGCGGAGCGCGAGCAGCTCGCTGAGGTGGCTCAGCCGCCAGGCGATGGTCGTGAACGGCGGCGGTACCGGATGCGGCGCGGGAGCGGAGTCGCGCCCCCACTCGCCGGCGCCCGTCAGGACGGTCGCCCCCGGGCCCGGCCCGTCCGCACGGCGACGCACCGACCAGCAGCCCGGGACCGGCTCCCACAGGTACTCCTCGTCCGTCAGCGGCACCACGGCGACGTCGGTGCCGTTGCCGCTGTCCACGAACGGCCCCGCCATCCGGTGCGTCAGCCGCTCCCGGGCGAAGTCGAACTGCTCGAGAAGGGGGACCAGGCGGGGCGGTACGGCCATCGGACACTCCGGGTCGGCGGGCGGAAACAGCGGTACTCTGACACACCCTCACCCGCCGCCGCGCCCGTTTTTCCGGCCGCGCGGGAGCCTCAGAGGGCCACCAGGGTCACTTCGGTCGCCTTGATGCCGGTCCAGACGGGGACGCCGTCCGCCAGGCCGAGTTCGGCCGCCGCCTGGGGCGTGATCTCGGCGACCAGGGACGGCACCCGCTCCGAGGTGATCAGCACCCGCAGCCGGCTGCCGCTCGCCGTGATCTCCCGTACGGTGCCGGGCCACACGTTGCGCGGGCTGCCCCCCGGCCTCTCGCGGTGTACGGACACGGCCTCGGGGGCGATGATCGCGAGGGCGTCCGTACCGGCCGGCAACGGGTCGGCGGCGACCAGGGTGCCGCCGTCGGCGAGGGCCAGGCCGTCCGGGGTGGCCGCCCCCGGCCAGGCGTTGCGGCCCAGCATGCGGGCGACCCAGGGCGAGCGGGGGTGGCGGGAGACCTCGGCGGGGGTGTCGTCCTGGAGGGTGCGCCCGTCCTCGAGGACCAGGACCCGGTCGGCGAGGGAGACGGCCTCCACGGGGTCGTGGGTGACGATCAGACAGACCCCGCCGAACCCCGCGAGATGGGAACGCAGGGTGTGGCGCACATGGGCGCGGGTGGTCTGGTCGAGGGCGGCGAGCGGCTCGTCGAGCAGGAGCAGCCGGGGCCGGGCGGCGAGCGCGCGGGCCAGGGCGACCCGCTGCGCCTGACCGCCGGAGAGCTGGGACGGCTTGCGGTCGGCGAGATGCCCGACGCCGAGCCGGTCGAGCCAGCGGCGCGCGCTCCGCCGGGCCTCCGCACGCGGGACGCCGTGCGCGCGCAGTCCGTACGCCGTGTTGGCGAGCGCGCTCAGGTGCGGGAAGAGCGCACCGTCCTGGGGGACCCAGGCGACCTGGCGGCGGTGCGGGGGAAGGGCGGTGACGTCGGTGTCGCCGAGGCGGAGCTGCGCATGGGCGCGGGGGGTCAGACCGAGCAGCGCGCGCAGCAGGGTGGTCTTCCCCGCGCCGTTGGGGCCGACGACGGCGATGGTGGTGCCGGGTTCCGCGTCCAGGGTGAGGCGGTTGAAGCCGGTGACCTCGGCGTGCAGCGCCCAGCCCTCCGGGGCCGGCACGGCGGCGTCGTCCCCTTCCCGATCCGCGTCCTCCTGCCGGTCCGTGTTCCCGTCCCGGTCCGCGTTCCCGTCCCGGACGATCGGTGTCGACTTCTCGACGTCCCCGACGGCGGGCACGGGATCCGGCGCGAGGTCGGGGCCGGGGACGGGAGCCGGCCGGGTCGAGGGCGCGCCTCCGGTCCAGCGGCCGCGCAGCGCGACGAGGACCGCCATCGCGATGGCGAGCAGGAGCAGGGAGACCGAGGTCGCCGCCTCCGGCTCCTCCTGCAGCAGCAGATAGACCTGGAGCGGCAGCGTCTGCGTGGTGCCCGGCAGGTTCCCGGCGAAGGTGATGGTGGCGCCGAACTCCCCGAGCGCCCGCGCCCAGGTGAGGGCCGCCCCGGCGATCAGACCGGGGGCGACCATCGGCAGGGTGACGGTGAAGAAGACCCGTACCGGCGAGGCGCCGAGCGACGCCGCCGTCTCCTCGTACCGGGGCCGCAGCCCGCCCAGCGCGCCCTCCAGGCTGATCACCAGAAACGGCATGGCGACGAAGGTCGCGGCGAGCACGGCGCCGGAGGTGTGGAACGGGAACGTGATCCCGAAGGTGTCCTCCAGCCAGGGCCCGAGCAGCCCGCGCCGGCCGAACGCGAGGAGCAGCGCCACGCCGCCGACCGTGGGCGGCAGCACCATCGGAAGCAGCACCAGCGACCGTACGAACGCCTTCCCGCGGAACGGCACCCGGGCCAGCAGCCAGGCGAGCGGGACGCCGAACAGCAGCGAGAGGCCGAGCGACCAGAACGACACGATCAGCGACAGCTCGAGCGCCCGCACGGGCCCCGCGCCCGTCAGATGGCCGCCGATCTCGCTCCATTCGGTACGGGCGAGGATGCCGACCAGCGGCAGCAGCAGCAACGCGACGGCGAGCAGCGCGGGGACCGCAAGCAGGGCCGGCGTACGGGGGCCGGGTGAACGGCCGGGTGAGCGGCCGGGGAGACGTCTCATCGCTCTGTTCCTACGGCTCTGTTCCTGGGGCTCTGTTTCTGTTCCTACGGCTGCTGGAAGCCGGCGCCCCGGAGGATCTTCTGCGCCTCGGGCGTGCTCAGCCAGGCCACGAAGGCGGCGGCGGCCTCGGCGTGCTTCGACGTCTTCAGCGTCGCGGCCGGGTACGAGGCGATGGCGTTCTGCGCGTCGGGGATCTCGACGGCGTCGACCTTGTCGGCGGCCCCTGCGGCGTCGGTCCGGTAGACGAGGCCCGCGTCGGCCTCGCCCATTTCGACCTTGCTCAGGACGGAGCGGACGTTCGGCTCCTGGGAGACCGGCTTCACGGAGATCTTCCGCGCGTCGAGGATCTTCTGGCTGTAGCGGCCGGCCGGGACCTCGGGGGCGGCGAGCACCACCTTCAGGCCGGGGGCGCCGAGGTCCCGCAGCTCGTCGACCTTCTTGGGATTGCCCTCGCCGACGGCGATGACCAGCCGGTTCTTCGCGATGACGGTGGGCGCGCCGGTCTCCGCCCGCAGCCCGTCCATGGTCTTGGTGTCGGCGGTGACCAGGACGTCGGCGGGCGCGCCCTGCCGGACCTGGGCGGCCAGCTCCTGCGAACCGGCGAAGGAGAAGGTCAGCCGGGTGCCCGGGTGGCTCTTCTCGTACGCCGTGCCCGCCGCCTTGAACACATCGGTGAGCGACGCGGCGGCCAGCACGGTCAGCTGCGCCGAGGGCGCGGCCGAGCCGGAACCGGTGGACCCGGTGGGCGTGGTGGACTTCGCGCCGCCGTCACCGGCGCAGGCGGCCAGCGGCGCGAGCAGACCGGCCGTCAGCAGGGCGACGGCGGTCCGGCGCCCGGGAATGGTGCGGAGCGGACGCGGGGTGCGAGGGGAGGGCATGAGCAGGGGCTCCTTGGCAGGTCAGACGCGTGATCGGTCAGGCGCGGTCGATGAAGACACTGGTCGACTTCACGCGGGCGGTCGCCCGCATGCCGACTTCCAGACCCAACTCCTCCACGGCCTCACGGGTGAGAAGCGAGACGAGCCGGTGCGGGCCCGCCTGGATCTCCACCTGCGCGGCGACATCGCCGAGCCTGACGGCGGTGACGATGCCGGGGAAGGAGTTGCGGGCCGAGGTGTACGAGACGTCCTCGTCGCCCTGGCCCGCCTGGCCGATCTCGATGGAGAACGCCGCCAGGTCCCGGCCGTCGATGACACGGCGGCCGCTCTCGTCGCGATGGGTCGCGACCCGGCCGGCGTCCGCCCAGCGGCGCGCGGTGTCGGGGCTGACGCCCAGCAGGCGCGCCGCCTGCCCGATGGTGTAGGACTGCATGTGCGCCACGCTAGGCCGAGGGGCCTCTCATCTGCAATCGACCAGGTGATTTCTCGTAGCATCTGCGGCCCTGCCTGGAGGAAGGTCCAGGACCTCGCTCGCGCCCCGCCGAGGGTTCAAGCGCCCCGGGACGAGGCGCGGCCCACCGACTCCACCAGGGGCAGCAGCCGGTGCGCGACCCTCTCGCGCAGCGCCATCTCCGTACGGGTGCGGACGACACCCGGGATCTGGATCAGACGCTGGATGACGTCCTCCAGATGACCGTTGTCGCGGGCCACCACCCGCGTCAGCAGATCCCCGCCGCCGGTGATCGAGAACGCCTCGACGATCTCCGGCACGGCGGCGAGCGCGTCGCCGACCTCGTCCAGATGTCCCTGCGTGACCTCGATGTGGACGAACGCGAGCACCGGATGCCCGAGGGCGGCGGGGGAGAGGACCGGACCGGTGGCGGTGATCACCCCGTCCCGTTCCAGCCGGTCGATACGGGCCTGCACGGTGCCGCGCGCCACCCCCAGGATCCGCGCGTACTCGCGCACGCTGGTGCGCGGCTGCTCGATCAGCAGTCGCAGGATGCGGGTGTCGAGCTCGTCCACCGCCATCAGGCCCCTCCGTCTCCTTCCGGCCGCGCGCACGCCCCACGGAATGCCACACCGAATGACTCGATGACTCGACAGTACCCAGTGCCCGCGGCACATCCCGCGGCGAATGAGCCGGGCTCGCAGGGGTAGTCGTGCAGAGCCCGAGCCCGAGCCCGTGGTGGATCGACGTCCGACCGGAAGGACGGCCCATGAACACGCCCGAGCCCACCGAATACCGCATCGAGCACTTCAGAGACCGGCTCGCGGGCGGCGAACTGGCCGAACTCGGCCTGCTCGTGGAGTTGCGAGGGGCCTCCGTACTGATCCGGGGCTCCGTCCCGAGCGCCGCCTACCGGGACCGGGTGCTCGATCTCGCGCGCACCGAACTCGCGGGGCTCGCCATCCACGCCGATGTCGTCGTGGCGGGCAACACACAACCCGACCGGGCGGAGGACCTGCCATGATCCGAGTCGCGGCCGTCGGCGACATCCATCTCGGCGAGGACAGCCGGGGCACCCTGAGGCCTGCCTTCGAGACGCTCGGCGAGTCCGCCGACGTCCTCCTTCTGGCGGGCGACCTCACCCGCCACGGCACCGTCGCGGAGGCCCGTGTGGTGGCGGAGGAGGTCGAGGGGCTGCCCGTCCCGGTCGT
The DNA here is from genome assembly GCF_043078785.1 of Streptomyces sp. NPDC015346. Lineage (NCBI taxonomy): Bacteria > Bacillati > Actinomycetota > Actinomycetes > Kitasatosporales > Streptomycetaceae > Streptomyces > Streptomyces sp. NPDC015346. The sequence goes on from NZ_JBIBTW010000003.1 coordinate 194,342, forward strand.
CGCCGTCCTCGGCAATCACGACTACCACGACGACGCCCAGCACGCCATCACGGAGGTCCTCGGCGACGCCGGGGTGGAGGTCCTGGAAGGCAGCGGTGTCGTCATCCCCGTACAGGGCACACGGCTCGGCATCGCCGGAACCAAGGGATTCGGCGGAGGATTCCCGGGGCGCAGCGCCGGCGAGTTCGGCGAACCCGTGATGAAGGCGTTCGTCCGGCACAGCCGGGACTGCGCGCAGGGCCTCCGGCGCGCGCTGCGGGAGCTCGCGGACAGGGAGTGCACGACGCGGATCGCACTGACCCACTTCTCGCCCGTCCCCGACACGCTCGCCGGGGAGCCGCTGGAGATCTTCCCCTTCCTGGGGAGTTACCTGCTGGCCGAGGCGGTGGACGAGGCCGGGGCGGACCTGGCGGTGCACGGCCACGCCCACCTCGGCGCCGAGCACGGCGTGACGCCCGGCGGCGTCCGCGTCCGGAACGTCGCCCAGCCGGTCATCGGCCGGGCCTTCGCCATCTACCACCTGCACCCCTCGGCCCAGGAGCCCGCACCGGCCGCTCAGCCCTCGCCGGCCGGCTCCGAGCGCGTCCGAACCTAAGGGCTCCCAGGCCCCCTCGGTGTCCGGCCGCCGCCGTGTTCGGTGGCGTACGCGGCCAGGACGACGGGAGTACGTCCCCCGGTGCGCAGAAAGCGCTCGTCGAGGATGACCGCCAGGTCGTCGAGGGCCGCGTTCAGGACGTCGGCGGCCGGCCCCACGTCACGGTGGCGGGCCTGCGCCGCCCGCTCGGCGAGCCCGGCGGCGAAACCGATCTGCTCGGCGAGCGACGCCCGGGCGTCCCCGTCGAAGAAGTAGTACGACTCCGGGTACTGCATGAAGTCGATGGAGACGACGCACACCTCGGCGGCCACGCTGTCCAGGAGGGCCGCGCCGGCGTCGGAGTCGAGCGCCTCGGTCGTCCCGTGCGTGCGGCGCAGATGCGAGAGCCGCAGCGCCAGCGTCCGCCGCCGCGCGAGGGCCGGGTAGATGCCGAGGATCCACGCCACGACCGCCGACAACAGGGCGAAACCCACCAGCGCCTCGAGCGGCGCGAGGAGGCGCAGCCACCCCGCCACGGGCGCGATGTCGCCCAGGCCCAGGGTCGCCAAGTTCACCAGGGAGACGTACAGCGCGTCCACCGGGCTCGCGTGGTCGGCCGGATCGAGCCCCGTGGAGTACGAGAAGGCGCCCGGCATGTGGGGCCAGTAGACCAGCGCCCAGCCGACGGCCACGCCCAGCGCCCAGAGGGAGAAGACGGTCACCATCCCCAGCGGCCCGGCGAGCCCGGCCGCCCCGCGACGGCGGCCGTTCAGGCGGCGGGAGAGGCGCCACAGCGCCGTCATCACCAGCCTGCTCAGACCGCCGTGCCGCGTCGGATGCCAGAGGGTGTGGAAGACATCACGCAGCACGAACAGCACCAGCGCCGCACCCAGCAGCGACAACGACCACTCCATGGCACTCCCGGTCGGGTCCTTCACGCGTCCGCGGTGACGGCGGCGAGGGAGTCGACGACGTCGCTCAGCCTGCCGTGACGTTCATGGACAGCGCGTTGCCGGACGGCGCCGTTGCCGCCCCGCCGCACGGCCCGCCACAGCTCCTCCACCAACGGCGCGTCGCCCGCGGCGTCAAGCCCGGGCCCGGCCCTGAGGAGCAGACGCTCCACCAGCTCGCGGGCCGGCCGTGGCTCACCGCTCTCCGGATCGAGGCCCTCACCCGACATGCCGTGTCTCGCGGCGTGTTCGTGGGCCGCGAGCAGACGCCGCGCGGGCAGGTCGGGCGGCGGGACGTCCGCGTCCGCCTCGGCGAGCATCGTCACCGCGAGCCCGCGGACGAGGGCGGCGAGCAGGACGACCATGTCGAGGTCGGCGTTGACGTCCGCGATCCGGATCTCCAGCGTCGGTACGTGTTCGGAGGGCCGGGCGTGCCAGTAGATCATCTTGCGGTCCATCAGCGTGCCACCGCCCACCAGGCCCGTGACGAGCGCCAGATACCGCTCCTCGTCGAGTACCGGGGCGGGTCCGGCGGTCGGCCAGCGGCCGAACTCGACCGAACGCCAGCTGGCGAAGCCGGTGTCCCGGTTGCGCGAGAACGGCGAATTGCCGGCGAGCGCCTGCAGGACCGGCAGCCAGGGCCGCAGATGGTTCGCCAGCCGCAGGGCACGCTCCCGGTCGAGTGTCCCGACGTGGACGTGGCACCCGCAGACGAGCCCGCTGTACCGGCTGAAGGAGGTGGCGTACGCGCGGGCCATGCGGCGGTACCGGGCCGTGTCGGTCACCGTCAACGGCTCCTCCGGGGCACCACCGGCGTGCCGGAGGCGACGAGAAGACAGTTGGCCGCGGCGGCGGCCGCGCCCACGGTCCCGCGCAACCGGGCGAGTTCGCCGCGCAGATCCCGGCAGGAGGCGGTGGGCCGCGTGCAGACCTCGACCTGGGCGTTGAAGAACTCCGACTGCACCTGACCGCCCAGCTCGGCCGCGGCCGAACCGATCACAGCGGGCGCCCGGTCGACCGGCGCCCTGCTCACCGGATCGACCAGCACGAACTCCTCCTCCACCCCCATCGTGAGGATCTCCATCTCGCACTCGTCCCTCTCCTCGGCCTCACGGCCTCCGGCCTCCCCGGCGCCCGTCACGGACCGCCGGCGCCCACGCCTAACGCCCGATGTCATCGGGGTCGTACGCCTCCAAGGGGTGCAGCGCCGGCCCCTGCAGAACATCGCCGTCGATGCCGAACCGGGAGCCGTGACAAGGGCACTCCCACGTCCGTTCGGCCGGGTTGAACGCGACGATGCAGCCGAGGTGCGTACAGACCGCGGACAGCGGGTGGAGCCGCCCGGAGTCGTCCCGGTGGACGGCGCACGGCCGGCCGCCGACCCGCAGGACCGCGCCCTCACCGGGCCCGATGTCCTCCACCGTGTCCGCCGGGCCCCGCCCGAGCGCCGTCTCCAGACGGTCCTTGACGAAGTGCTTGCCGACGTCCCACTGCGCCTTGGCGACGGAAGGCGCGGTCTTGAGCACGGATCCCAGGCGCCGGGGGTCGTACAGCTCGGCCCACTCCGGCGGCGCCTGGCCGGTGATGAGCCCGCTCAGCAACCGGCCCGCCAGGACGCCGCCCGCCATGCCCCAGCCGGCGAAGCCCGTCGCCACGAAGACCCGGGGGTCGTCGCCGTGGTGGAGCGGGCCGATGAGGGGGACGGTGTCGGTGGCGGCGTTGTCCTGGGCGGCCCATCGGTGCGTCGGGGTCACCCCGGGGAACCGCTCGACCATCCACTCGGTGAGCCGCCGATAGCGGCCCTCGGTGTCGCTCTCCGTCCCGGGCGTGAAGACCTCGCCGGTGACGATCAGCAGCCTGCCGTCGCCGTACGGGGCCGTGCGCACCGAGCGCTTGCCGCCCTCCCGGGTGATGTACATGCCCCGCGGGTCCCGGTCGGCGGGCAGCGGCCCGGCGACCACCAGGTCCCGGTGCTGGGTGAGGCGGGCGGCCAGCAGACCGCGGTCGAAGACGGGGTGGTGCGTCGCGACGACGACGGCGCGGGCCGTGACGGTGGCGCCCGACTCCGTGGTCAGGCGGCAGGGCTCGCCCTGGTCGAGCTCGGTCACCCGGGTCTGTTCGTGGATACGGCCGCCGCGCGCCACCAGATCGGCGGCCAGCGCCCGCAGGTACTTGCGCGGATGGAACTGCGCCTGCTCCTCGACGCGGACCGCCCCGGCGACGGGGTACGGCAGGTCCGTCTCCGTCACGAAGGAGGCGTCGAGACCGGCTTCCTTCGCGGCCTCCGCCTCGGCGCGCAGGGCGTCGATGCCCTCCGGATCCTCGCAGTACGTGAGGGCGGGCCGTCCCTCCAGCTCGCAGTCGACGCCCAGTTCGGCGGCCACCTCGCCGACGTGCCGCACAGCCGCCATCTGGGACTGGGCGTAGACATGCGCGGCGTCGGGGCCGTGGGAGGAGCGGAGGCTGTCGTAGACGGTGGTGTGCAGGGCGCTCAGTTTCCCGGTGGTATGACCGGTGACCCCGCCGGCCACCCGGCCGGCCTCCAGGAGGACCACTCTCCGGCCGGCCCGGGCCAGCTCCCAGGCGACACTGAGCCCGGCGATGCCGGCGCCGATGACGGCGACATCGGCATCCGCCGCGCCGCCGTCGGGGAGAGGCGGGTACGCCGGTATCGCCGCCGTGCGTATCCAGTGGGAACCGCTGGTGTCCGGAAGCCGATTCATGGGAGGCGGATGCCCGCAAAACGCCCCGCGATGCGTGGACCCCGCACGCATCCCTGCCCCGGCGCGGGTGGGCGGCCCTCCCGGCCTGGCCGGGCCCTTCTGACCAGGCATGGAAGCGCCGGGTCTCGGGCACTCGCTGCGTGGAGCGGCGGTCAGGGCCGCGGACCCACGGCCCGAGGAGTGGCAGGCGAGATGCGGCTGCGGACCAGCGACCCCAACAGGCCCGGCTTCGGCCGGGTCCGGCGTGGGCGGGGGTTCGGGTATCGGGACGCCTCGGGCGCTCCGCTGACCGATCCCGACCAGCTCGCCCGCGTCCGCGCCCTGGCCATCCCGCCGGCCTGGCGCGACGTCTGGATCTGCCCCTGGCCCAACGGCCACCTGCAGGCCGTCGGCACGGACGACGCCGGCCGCCGGCAGTACCTCTACCACGAGGAGTTCCGGGCGCGGCAGGAGCGGGCCAAGCACGAGCACGTACGCGAGATGGCCAGGGCGCTCCCCGACGTACGCGCCCAGGTCGCCGAGGACCTCCGCGGGCGAGGGCTCAACCGCGACCGCGTCACCGCCTGCGCCGTACGCCTCCTCGACCTCGGTTTCTTCCGCATCGGCTCCGAGTCGTACGCCCGCGACAACGGCACCTACGGCCTGACCACCATGGAGCGGGACCACGTGGAGTGCCGGTCCGGGGCGATGACCTTCAGCTACCCGGCCAAGGGAGGCAAGCGCCTCGTACGAGGTCTGGTGGACGCCCCGGCCGAGACGGTCGTACGGGCCCTGCTGCGCCGGCCCCCCGCGAGCCCCCGCCTCTTCGCGTACTGGCAGTCCCGCGCCTGGCACGACCTGACCGCGCAGGACCTCAACGAAACCCTGCGGAGGCTCGCCGGCACGGACGTCACCGCCAAGGACTTCCGCAACTGGCACGCCACGGTCCTGGCCGCCGTCGCCCTCGCCGTCACCACCGACGAGGCGCACGAGGCCCGGGCCGGCACCCGGCGCGCCGAGGCGCGGGCGGTGAAGGAGGTCAGCCGGTACCTGGGCAACACCCCCGCGGTGTGCCGCGCCTCGTACATCGATCCCCGCGTCTTCGAGCTCTTCGAGGAGGGCGTCACCATCGCCCCCGCCCTCGACCGGCTCGGGGAACACGGCACGTTCGGCCGCCCGGCGACGCAGGGCGCGGTGGAACGAGCGGTCCTCGACCTGCTGTCCTCCTGACACCGCCGACGGCCGGTGACACCTGGGGCGGCCGGTGGCACCTCGGCCGGCCGGGTGGGCGTGGAATCCGGGCGGCTGGGCATCCGCCGCTCATGAGAGTGATCAAGCCGCCGGGCGTGTACGCCCCGCAGGGGGACACAGAGCTGTTGATGGAGATCCTGGACGCGGAGGACGTGCGGCCGGGGGCGCGAGCGCTGGACCTGTGCACCGGTACGGGAGTCCTCGCCATCGCGGCCGCCCGCCGGGGCATGGACGCCACCGCCGTCGACGTCTCGCGGACCGCGGTCGCGACCGCGTGGCTCAACGCGCGCCTCAATGCCCGACGGGTGCGACTGCGCAGAGGCGACCTGAACGAACCGGTGGCCCGGGAGCGGTTCGACCTGGTCACCGCCAACCCTCCCTACGTACCGGCCGAGGATCCCGACCTGCCCGCGCGCGGTGCGCGCCGGGCGTGGGACGCCGGACTCGACGGGCGTCTGCTCCTCGACCGCATCTGCCGCCAGGCGCCGCGACTGCTCACCGCCGACGGTGTGCTGCTGCTCGTCCAGTCCTCCCTCTCCGGTACGGAGGCGAGCCTGGAAGCGCTCCGCGGGGCCGGGCTGAGCGCCGAGGTGGTCCGTCGGCGGAGCCAGCCCTTCGGGCCGGTGATGAGCGCACGGGCGCGGTGGTTCGAGCAGCGGGGCCTGGTTCCGTCGGGCCGGCGTACCGAAGAACTGGTCGTCATCCGTGCCACCCGCGGCGGCACGGAGACGAGCACGCGGGGCACCTGGAGCGGGGACGTCCGCATGCGGGAGGAGAGAGCGGGCACGAGCCGTGATGACGGAGCCGCGCGGATCGGGTGGTGAGCGATGTCTGTACAGCAGCCGGAGACAGAGGAGACGCAGGAGAGCGAGGCGGTGACGCGCGCGGGGGCGACCCGGATCACCCCCGTCCGGGGCGGCCCGCTGCTGGTCGAGGGCCCGGTGGAGATCGTCATGCCCGACGGCACGGTGGAATTCTGCGACCGCCCGACCGTGGCGCTCTGCATGTGCCGGCGCAGCCTGCGCTACCCCTTCTGCGACACGAGCCACCGTCCACGGATCCGGCGCGAGCGACGCGACGACCGACGCGACGAGCGACGCGACGACCGGCGCGACGGCCAGGAGGAGTGACCGGCCGAAACCGCCGCCGCTCCGCGGCACCCACCACAGAACCGAGAGGAAGCAGATCATGCCTCGTGGATCCAGCCCCAAGCGGGAACGCCAGTACGAGCACATCAAGGAGAGCGCGCTCGACCGCGGCGAGAGCAAGAAGCGGGCCGAGGAGATCGCCGGCCGGACCGTCAACAAGGAGCGCGCGCGTTCCGGTGAGTCCAAGACCGCGAGCAAGTCCTCCACGCAGGGCAAGTCCTCGTCCCAGCGAGGCGGAGAGCGCTCGCGCGGTGGCTCCAGCGGCGGCTCCCGTGGCGGCTCCGAGGGCCAGACGTACGACCAGCTGTACGCCGAGGCGAAGCGCCGCGACATCCACGGCCGTTCCTCCATGAACAAGGAGGAGCTGAAGCGCTCCCTCGACAAGTGAGCGACCGCAGCGTCCGGAGGGACCGGAGCGACCGGGCAGGCCGGGCGACGAAGACCGTCCGGATCGGTGGACGCACGATCGAGCTCAGGAGGCCGGACAAGCCGCTGTTCCCCGAGGACGGCATCACCAAGGCCGACCTCGCTGACTACTACCGGACGGTGGCGCCGCGCATGCTGCCGCATCTGCGGGGCCGCCCGCTGATGCTCGAACGGCACCCCGACGGCATCGGCGACAAGGGGTTCATGCAGAAGGACGTCCCGGATCACTTCCCGGACTGGGTGCACAGGGCCGAACTCCCCAAGGAGAACGGGCTGGTGACCTACGCGATCTGCGACAACACGGCCACGCTCGTCCACCTCGCCGACCAGGCCTGCGTCACCCCGCACCGCTTCCTGTCCAAGGCCGACCGCCCCGACCACCCGGACCGCCTCGTCGTCGACCTGGACCCGTCCACGGACGACTTCGCCGCCGTACGGGAGGCCGCGCGGCGCCTGCACGACCTGCTCGACGAACTCGGGCTGCCGTCCGCCGTCATGACCACCGGCTCGCGTGGACTGCACGTCCTCGTGCCCCTGGACCGCCGGGCCCCCTTCGACGACGTACGTGCCTTCGCCCGCGACCTCGCCGGACTTCTCGCGGCCCGCCACCCCGACACGCTCACCACCGAAGCCCGTAAACAGGCCCGCCGTGGCCGGCTCTACCTCGACATCCAGCGCAACGGCTACGCGCAGACCGCCGTGCCGCCCTACGCGGTACGCGCCCGCCCGGGCGCTCCCGTCGCCGCGCCCCTCGCCTGGGCCGACGTCGACGACCCGGAGCTGACCGCCCGGCGGTGGCGTCTGGCCACCGTCGAGGACCTGCTCAAGGACGACCCCTGGCAGGACTTCTCCTGGCGCGGCCGCTCCCTCGGCCCGGCGCGCCGGCGCCTCGCCGCGCTGCGCGCCTGAACACCCGACCGCCCGACAACCCCGAACGAACCCGAACGCCTCCGTACGAAAGTTCCACCCGCACGAAGGAGGAGGACGGCGTGACACCACACCCCACCCCCGCCACCCCCGCCACCCCCGATACCCCCGGCACCCCCGGCACCCCCGCCACGCCCGAGCCGGCGATCCGCCGGCCGCGCCCCGACTTTCCCGACCAGGAGCAGGAGCACCCGGGCTGGACCGGACCGATGGACCCCCGGCCCGACCACGGAGAGGAGAGTTACCACGGGCACGCACTGCTCCACGACCGCAAGGTGCTGCTGACCGGCGGCGACTCCGGCATCGGCAGGGCGGTGGCACTCGCCTGCGCCCGCGAGGGCGCCGACATCGTCTTCACGTACCTTCCCGAGGAGAAGGCCGACGCCGACGAGACGGCCCGGCTCGTCGAAGCCGCCGGGCGGCAGGCCGTCTCCGTCGCCTGCGACATCCGTGAGGAACGCCAGTGCGTCGAGCTGGTCGAGCGCACGGTGGCGACCTTCGGGCGCATCGACATCCTCATCAACAACGCCGCCTACCAGATGGCCCAGCCCGACGGCATCGAAGCGATCACCACCGAGCAGTTCGACCGCGTGATGCGGACCAATCTGTACGGGATGTTCTGGCTGACCAAGGCCGCGCTGCCGCACATCCCGCGGGGCGGCGTCATCATCAACTCGACTTCCGTACAGGCGTACAAGCCGAGTCCGCCGCTGCTCGACTACGCGATGACCAAGAGCGCCATCGTCACCTTCACCCAGGGCCTGGCGCAGATGGTGGCCTCGGACGGCATCCGGGTGAACGCGGTCGCGCCGGGCCCCGTCTGGACGCCGCTGATCCCCGCGACCATGCCGGACACCGCGGAGTTCGGCAAGCAGTCGCCCATGGGGCGCCCCGCGCAGCCGGCCGAGATGGCGCCCGCCTACATCTTCCTGGCCTCCCCCCAGGCCGGCTACATCACGGGCGAGATCGTCAACGCCACCGGGGGAGTTCCGCTGCCCTGAGGGGCCGCCGGGACTCCGGGGAATGAAGTCCCGTACGCCGGGCACGCGAGGGATGGGCCGGTTGGTCCCTCTTGACCGCGTAAGAGCTCGACCGAGCAAGGATTCGACCGATTGAGGAGGAATGCCGTGAGCATGGTGAAGGAATCCATCGACGTCGACGTACCGGTGCGCAGCGCCTACAACCAGTGGACGCAGTTCGAGGAGTTCCCGAGCTTCATGGAAGGCGTGGAGGAGGTCCGCCAGCTCGACGATCAGCACTGTCACTGGCGGACGAAGATCGCCGGCGTCGAGCGCGAGTTCGACACGGAGATCGTCGACCAGCTGCCCGACGAGCGGATCTCCTGGCGCACGACCGGCGGCGACGCCAAGCAGAAGGGCGTCGTCACCTTCCAGCCGCTGGACGAGAACCACACCCGCGTCAGCCTGGCCATGGACTTCGAGCCGGAGGGCATGGTCGAGAAGGCGGGCGACAAGTCGGGGCTCCTCGACCTCCGGATCAGGGGAGACCTGCGGAAGTTCAAGGGCTTCATCGAGGAGCGTGGCGCGGAGAGCGGCGCGTGGCGCGGTCGTATCACCCCCGGCCAGAGCGACGCCCAGTCGCAGCCGAGCGGCAAGTGGGAGCCGCCGGCGACCGGTTGACACCGGCTCGGCCGGGGCGCCGGGGCGGGGCGGCCGACGCCCGCCCCGGCGCCCCCTTTCACGAAGGAGAACTGTCATGGCCAGGACTCACGGTGCGGCTCCGGTCGCCCGGACCGCGGTGCAGCAGGCGGCCCTGCTCGTAGGCGCGGTCTTCCTGCTGGTGGGGGTCCTCGGATTCATCCCGGGGATCACGACCGACTACGACTCACTGAAGTTCGCCGAACACGACTCGCACGCGAAGCTCCTGGGGATCTTCCAGGTGTCGATCCTGCACAACCTCGTGCACGTGCTCTTCGGAGTCGTCGGCATGGCGATGGCGCGCACGCCCGGCGGCGCCCGTGCCTTCCTCATCGGTGGCGGTGTCGTGTACCTCGCGCTGTGGATCTACGGACTGGTCATCGACCTCGACAGCGACGCCAACTTCGTGCCGGTGAACAGCGCCGACAACTGGCTGCACCTCGCCCTGGGCGCGGTGATGGTCCTCCTCGGCGTCCTGCTCACCCGCCGCCGCGGCCTGGCCCGCTGACCCCCGGCCCGCATTCCTCGTGGCTGATCCGGCACCCCCGCCGGGTCGGCCACGACGGCCGTCTCCGGGAGGCCCTGCCCTCCGAAGGCGCCGCTGGTCCGTTGGCCAGCCATCTGGTCAGGACACCGGCTCATCACTGGGCCAATGGCCCAGCCGTGCGCACGTGTGTTGAGCCACTGTCCGCCCAGGTGGTTATCTATGGGTGTAACCCACACTTTCGGCGCCGCGCGGCGCCGGGCAGGCGACGAGGCCGGCCCGGAGCGCGGTGCCTTCGTCGTGTCCGCGCGCGCCCACCACCCCGGGCCGACCGCGGTCCGGCGAGAGACCCGAGGCAAGGGGGGCGGCCGACCGCCGTGAAGAGGATGTTCGTAGCTCCGGACCCGGGGCTTCTCCGGCTCAGGACCTCACTGCGCGCCGTCATCGGCGTCGGCCTCGCCGTCGCCCTCGCGGAGTCCGCCGGGCTCTCCCTGACCGCCTCCATCACCGGCGGCCTGGCGGCCCTGCTCGCGCTCTTCACCGTGACGGACGCGACGGTTCGCGCCCAGCGTGTCACCACCGCGCTCCTGCCCACCGCCGGTTTCCCGGTCCTCGCGCTGGCCACCACCCTCCACGGCGTCACCCCGGTGCGCGACGCGGCCTTCCTCCTCGTCGTCTTCTGCGGTGTCTACGCCCGCCGCTGGGGCCCGCGCGGGCACGCGCTCGGGATCTTCGCGTTCATGAACTTCTTCATCACCCAGTTCCTGCACGCGCGACCCGACCAGCTCCCCGAGATCTGCGTCGCCGTGGGGCTCGCGCTGCTGGCCGCGGGCGGCGTCCGCTTCGTGCTCTGGCCCATCGAACGGCGGAACCCGCCCCCACCCCTGCCGCCCCCGCTGCCCGGGACCGGCCTCGCCCGGGTGACCACCCGGCAGGCGATCCAGGCGACCGCCGCCTGCGCCGTGGCGCTCTCCCTCGGCCAGATCCTCTCCGAGGAACGCTGGTACTGGGCCGTCGGCACGACATGGTGGATCTTCGTCAACACGGCCTCGCGCGGCGAGACCCTGGTCCGCGGTTTCCGCCGCGTGCTCGGTACGGTCATCGGCATCGCCGTCGGCATGCTGATCGCCGTCCCGCTGCACGGCGCGCCCGCCCCGACGGCGGCCCTGGTCGCCCTCTGCGTCTTCGGGATCTTCTACACGGCAGCCGTCTCGTACAGCTGGATGATCCTGGCCGTCACCGTCATGGCCGGCCTCCTCTACGGCCTGCTCGGCGTCCTCGACCCCGGCCTGCTCGTGCTCCGGCTGGAGGAGACGGCCGTGGGCGCGGTCTGCGCGGCGCTCGCCGTGCTGCTCGTCCTCCCCGTCACCACCCACGCCACCAACGACGCGTGGATCCAGCGCGCCCTGCACTGCGTCCGCGCCGCCACCTCGGCCTCCCTGCGGCGGCTCGCCGGCGACCCGGAGGCCGATCCCTCTCCGCACGCCGCCGAGCTGGAGCTGCTGCTGGGGCGGGTACGGCTCTCCCTGGCGCCGCTGGTCCACCCGCTGAATCCGTACCGGGATCGCAAGGCGCGCGCCCGGCGCGTCATCGCCCTCCTCGACGAATGCGCCGGCGAGGTCCGCGGACTGGTCCGCGTGGCGGCGGACCCGGCCGCGAGCCACGACGCGCGGCTCGCGGCGGCCTGCTGGCGGGTCGAGGCGGCCGTCGAGGCGCTGACCTCACCGGCGGCCGGCCGGGCCCCGGAGGCGGGCGCCCCGGCGGGGGAGCAGGCCGCAACGGAGCCGGGTGGGCCGGTGCTCACCCACGTCAGCGGCCTGGAGAGGCTGCTCGCGGCCCTCGACGAGCCGCTGCGCACGCCTCCCACGTCACGCCTGGTCCGTTCCTGACCGGCCTCTTGGTCTAGACCGCCTGCTACCGTCGGCCCGGAGGCCGGAGCGGCGGCAGGAGGGGACAGCCATGGGCGCAGAGGCGGTACGGGCGGTACGGGCGGTACGGGCCTTCATCGGGTCGTTCACCTCGGCGGGGGGCCAGGGCGTCCTGGTCGCCGACGTGGACGAGGCCACCGGTGCCCTGACCGTCACCGGGGCGACGGACGCGGTCGCCGACCCCTCGTACCTCGCTCTCGCGGGCACGGTCCTCTACGCCGTCTCGGAGACCGAGGACGGCGCCGCGGCCGCCTTCGACGTCTCCGGAGCGGTGCCCCGGCCGCTCGGCGCGCCGGTGGCCGTCCGAGGCGCCGGACCGACCCACCTCACCGTTACCTCCGGCCACGTCCTCACCGCCAACTACGGCTCCGGCAGCGTCACCGCCCTGCCCGTCGCCGCCGACGGCTCCCTGGGGGCCACCACCGACGTCGCCCGGCACCAGGGCTCCGGCCCGGTGGCCGACCGCCAGAGCGGACCCCACGCCCACCAGATCCTCGCGGCCCCCGGCGGTCCGTGGGTGACCGCCGTGGACCTCGGCACCGACTCCGTACGGATCTACCGGCTCGACGCGGCCGCGGGCACGTTGCGACCGCACGGCGAGACGGCCCTCGGCGCGGGCACCGGGCCCCGCCACCTCGCCTTCCACCCGGCCGGGACGCACGCCTACGTCCTGAACGAGCTGGTGCCCACCGTCACGGTCTGCCGCTGGGACGCGACCGAGGGCACCCTGGAGCCGCTCGGCGAGACCCGCGTCGTACCGGACGGGGCCACCGCGCCGAGCTACCCCTCCGCGATCGTCGCGGCGCCGGACGGTCGCCATCTGTACGCCGCCGTGCGCGGCGACGACAGCATCGCCGTCCTCGCCCTCGACGCGAGCGGCGAGAACCCCACCCTCGTGACCACGGTCCCCTCCGGCGGCCACTGGCCCCGCGACCTCACCCTCGCCCCCACGGCCCGCCACCTCTACGCGGCCAACGAACGCTCCGGCGACATCACCTGGTTCGCCCTGTCCCCGGAGACCGGCATCCCCCACCCCACCGGCTCGATCCCGGCGCCGGCGGCGTCATGCGTGCTCCTGGGATGAACGGGCCGGTCCACACACGCGTGGCGCCCCCATGGGACGGCCGGAGCGGGGGCCGGGAACCCACCCGTGCGGCCGGTCGCCGTGCAGGCCCCGTGGCACCGAGCCTGCTGGTCGCCGACTCAGCCGCCCGGCTCACGCCTGCGGCGCGCGATCGCGCTTCCACCGCTCGTGAAAGCCTCCGCGCGGGACCCGTGGCGGAGCCCGTCCGGGCTCCTGCGGCGTGCCGCCCGATGGCGCGCCCCCCTCTTGCCGCCGTAGGCGGCGGTGCTCCAGGGCGCGCGGGGTGCCGTGCCCGGCGCCTCTTGCCACCGTGGCGGCAGCGCTCCAAGGCTGGCGGGGTGCGGTGCCGGCCCCTGGCCCGTCGCCGGGTGCCGTGCCGTGCCGGGCGCCTCTTGCCGCCGTAGCGGCGGCGCTCCAAGGCTGGCGGGGTGCCGTGCCAGGCGCCTGGCCCGGGCGGCCTCCCGCGCGCCGTAGCGGCGGCGCTCCAAGGCTGGCGGGGTGCCGTGCCGGGCGGCCTGGCCCGGGCGGGCTCCCGCGCGCCGTGGCGGCAGCGCTCCAAGGCGCGCCGGGTGCCGAGCCGGCCCCCTGCCCGTGCAGGCTCCCGCAGCATGCCGTGCCCCGTGGCGGCGGCGCCCCGAGGCCGTGCCGGTCCCCTCGCACGCGGAAGGGCCCGCACCGAGTGTCTTCGGTGCGGGCCCTCCTTCCGTACGTCCACTGAGCGGCCCGTGCGCGGTACGCGCCGTTCAGAGGGCCGGGGCGCCCTGAGGGTGCTGGGGGGCGATGCCCAGGGTGGCGGTGTACTGGGAGAGGACCAGCTTGCCGATCGCCGGGTATGCGCCCAGCGGCTCCGCCGCGGCGCAGCCGGCTTCCTTGGCGGCGGCGTCGAGCAGGCCCTCGGCCAGCTCCGGGCCGATCAGGTAGGGGGCGAGCGCCAGCTGCTCCGAGCCCGAGCCGCGCAGCTGCTCGGCGATCGCGGCGATCGAGCCCTCCTGGTCGACGGCGGCGGCCATCACCGGGACGGCCAGGCGCGCGGCCAGGAGCATGCCGGTGATCCCGGCGGCCTGGACGGCCTCCTCGCCACCGACCGTCGCCAGGACGATGCCGTCGGCGGCCGTGGCCACCGTGAAGAGCCGGGCGCGGTCGGCGCGGGCCAGACCGGCCTCCGACAGCCGCACGTGCAGGGCCTCGGCGAGCAGCGGGTGCGGCCCGAGGACGTCCGTCAGCTCGGCCACGTTGCCGCTGTCCATCACGGCCTGGCGGATCCGCCGCATCAGCGCGCTGTCCGGGCCCGCGAGCAGCGGAACCACGACGGCGGCCGGGCCCTCGGGGGCGCTGGCCTCGCGGCCGGCGGCCAGAGCCAGCTCGTACCGCTCGGTGCGCAGCGACTCGGCGCGCACCAGCACCGTCCCGAGCGTCGGGTACTCCGCGTCGTCACCGTCCAGGTAGCCGATCACGGCGTCCAGGCCGGGCAGCTCGGAGCGGGCGATGCTCACGACCTCCTCGGCCAGCGAGCGTATGGCGGCCGACGGCGCGCCGGGAACGGCGAGGACGAGTGCGGGAGCGCCCTCGGGCGCCGCCGCGGGTTCGGGGCGACGGTGCCGTCCGGGCTGGCGGGGTCGCGGCATTCGTACAGGCAGGCCGGAAGCGGGCCCAGTGGGGGAGCTCATGGCGCCGCATGCTACTGGTTTTGGCCGCCGCGCAGTGCGGTGAGGTGCAGTCGAGCGTTATCTGCCCCGCTTTGTCCGAACCGCTCTTTACGGCGTCAATTGCTCGGTTACGTACAGCAGTCGCGGGTCGGCCGGAAGCCGCAGCGCGTCCGTGGCCAGGGCGGAGGCCAGAGCGACGGATCCGGAAAGCGGATCGCCCGCCGCCGACGCGAGCCGCGCCTGCGGAAGTTGCTCCGCCAGTTCCGCCCGCAGGGGTACGAGGAGGGCGTCACCCAGCTTGAACAGGCCGCCGGTCAACGCGACTTCGCACGCGGCCTCGGCGGGGCACACGGCGGCCGCCGCCTCGGCGGTGTGCGCGGCGGCCCGGCGCAGGATCTCCCGCGAGACCGGGTCGCCGTCCGCCGCGCAGCCGCCCACCTCGGGCGCGAACGAGGCCAGCACGGCGGGCCGGTCGGTCCGCGGGTACAGCGCGCCGGGCAGCCCGGCCGCCGGACCGAACCGCTCCTCCGCCCGAGCGAGCAGCGCCGCCGAACCGCCCCGCCGCCCGTCGTACGCCCGCAGCGCCGCCTCCAGGCCGCACCGGCCGATCCACGCCCCGCTGCCGCAGTCGCCCAGCAGGTGCCCCCAGCCGTCGGCCCGCCGCCAGCCGGTCAGATCCGTACCGAGCGCGATCAGGCCCGTGCCACCGGCCACGACCGCCCCAGGCCGCTGCCCGAGCGCTCCCGCGTACGCGGTGACGGCGTCGGCGGCGAGCGCCAGGCTCCGTACGCCCAGCGCCTTCGCCAGGGCGCCGGGAAGCTCGGCCCGCAGCTCGTCGCCGAGCGTCGCCATCCCGGCCGCGCCGATCGCCGCGGCGGCCACCGGGCCGGAGCCGGCGCCGGTCAGCATCGCCTCGACGGCCGGCAGCAACTGCCCCAGGAGATGCGCCGCGTCGATGCCGCCGGGACCCGTCCGCACCGGCTCCCGGGAGGCGAACGTCTCCACCACGCGGCCGCTCTCGGCCTCCGCCAGCGCGACCCGCAGACCCGAGCCCCCCGAGTCGACGCCGAGCACGACCCGGCCGGACGCATACCCGCGCGAGGTCATGGAGCGGCTCCGGAGAGTAGGGCAAGAGAAGGCGACGCGGGCAGCCTATCCCCGACCGCCCGTCGAGGGCAGTCTGCCGAGGGGAGTTGGCCGTCCGGGGCGCTCCCGTAGGCCGGTAGGGTGACCTGCTGTGACTGCACGACCGTTGAACGAACTGGTGGAGCCCGGCTGGGCGGAGGCGTTGCGGCCCGTGGCCGGACGCATCGCGGCGATGGGCGACTTCCTGCGCGCCGAGATCGCGGCCGGCCGGACCTATCTGCCCGCCGGGCAGCACGTCCTGCGCGCCTTCCAGCAGCCCTTCGACGAGGTCCGCGTCCTCATCGTGGGCCAGGATCCGTACCCCACCCCCGGGATGGCCATCGGCCACAGCTTCGCCGTCGCGCCGGACGTGCGCTCGCTGCCGGGGAGCCTGGAGAACATCTTCCGCGAGCTGCACACGGACCTCGGCCTGCCCCGCCCCTCCAACGGCGACCTGACCCCGTGGACCCGTCAGGGCGTCCTGCTCCTCAACAGGGCGCTGACCACCGCACCCCGGAAGCCCGCCGCCCACCGCGGCAAGGGCTGGGAGGAGGTGACCGAGCAGGCGATCCGCGCGCTGGCCGCCCGCGGCAAGCCGCTGGTGTCCATCCTCTGGGGCCGCGACGCCCGCAACGCACGCCCCCTCCTCGGCGACCTGCCGGCGATCGAGTCCGCGCATCCGTCCCCGATGTCGGCCGACCGCGGCTTCTTCGGCTCCCGGCCGTTCAGCCGCGCCAACGACCTCCTGCTCCGCCAGGGCGCCCAGCCCGTGGACTGGCGGCTGCCGTAGGCAAGGGGCGCGTCAGCCCGCCACTCCTCCGCTCACGGCTTGAAGAGCACCTTCACCGCGCCGTCGCGCTTCTGCTGGAACATCTCGTACGCCGACGGCGCCTCGCCCAGCGGGACATGGTGGGTGGCGAAGTCGTCGACACCGAGCGGGTCGTCGTCGGTCAGCAGGGGCAGCAGGTCGTCCACCCAGCGGTGCACGTTGGCCTGTCCCATGCGCAGTTGGAGCTGCTTGTCGAACATGACGAGGAGCGGCATCGGATCGGCCGCGCCTCCGTACACGCCGCTGAGGGAGATGGTGCCGCCGCGCCGGACGAGTTCGACGGCGAGATGGAGAGCGGCGAGACGGTCGACGCCGAAGCGCCGCATGAGGCGTTGGGCGAGCGCGTCGGGCAGCAGGGACACCATGGTGTGCATACCGCGCGCGATGGGCGCCCCGTGCGCCTCCATGCCGACGGCGTCGATGACCGCGTCGGGTCCGCGCCCGTCGGTGAGGTCGCGGACCGCCTCCACGATGTCCTCGCCCTCCTCCCGCAGATCGAGCGTACGGACGCCGCGCGCCGCCGCCCGGGCGAGCCGTTCGGGCACGAGATCGATGCCGATGACGAGACCGGCGCCCTGGAACGCCGCGACCCGGGTGGCCATGTCGCCGATCGGCCCCAGACCGAGGACCGCGACGGAGCCGCCCGGGGGCACGTCCGCGTAGGCGACCGCCTGCCAGGCGGTCGGCAGCACGTCCGAGAGGTACACGAAGCGGTCGTCCGGCGGGCCGTCCGGCACCGGGATCGGGAGCGTGTCGCCGAACGGCACCCGCAGATACTCGGCCTGGCCGCCGGGCACCTGGCCGTAGAGCTTGGTGTACCCGAACAGCGCCGCTCCGGTGCCGTACTCCCGTACCTGCGTGGTCTCGCACTGGGAGTGCAGCCCCCGCTCGCACATCGGACAGCCGCCGCACGAGACGTTGAAAGGGATCACGACCCGCTGTCCCGGCCGGAGCGTACGCACCTCGGGGCCGACCTCCTCGACCACGCCCATGGGTTCGTGCCCGAGGATGTCGCCGGCGTCGAGGAAGGCGCCGAGCACCTCGTACAGGTGCAGATCCGATCCGCACAGCCCGGTCGTGGTGATCTTCACGATCACGTCGGTGGGCTCTTTCACCGTGGGGTCGGGCACCGACTCCACGGACACCTTCCGCCGGCCCTGCCATGTCACGGCCTTCATCGGGGGCCGTCCTCTCCCGTGTCGTCGGGCTTGTCCTCGCGGCCGCCCTCGGGCTCGATCACGTCGAGCAGTTCGAGCAGATAGAGAAAGCTCGCGGCCATGGGGGAGTCTCCGGTCTCCGCGCGGACCCGGCCCCAGTCGACCCGCTCGCGCAGGCCGCGCGCGACCGGGAGGAGGGCGCCGAAGTCGCAGTGGTGCTCCGAGAGCGCCGACAGCCGGCTGGTCAGCAGGTCGGTCGGGTCCAGGACCGGCATGTGCACCGAGTCCACGGGAAGCGTCGGGGCCCGGTCGAGCAGCTCGGTGGTGACCGGCCGCCCGGCGAGGGAGAAGATCAGGTCGATCTGCTCGCCGTGGGCCCGGGCCTTGATGAGCCAGTCCTCCGGAGGGTCGACGATCTGGACGCCCCGCTCCGCGAGCAGCCGCGTGATCTCCTCCGCGTCCTCGCGACGCACCGCGAAGTCGGTGTCATGCTGCAGCCGGACCGGGATGCCGTGCGCGTAGGCCGCCACACTGCCGACCAGGGCGAACGGGCATCCGGAGTTCTTCAGGATCGCGGCGACCTCTTTGGTCGCCTCCAGGATCGCCTGGGTGTGGTCCGGCGGCAGCGGCCGCGCATGAGCGCCGGCGCCGTGCGGCACACCCGCCTCGGTCGCGGCGGCCCGCACCCGGCGGGTGACGGCGAAGGGGCGTTCCTCGCGCCCTTCCGTGAGGTTCATGAGTGCCTCCTCCCGGAGGGTTCGACCGCACGCCGCTCCAGCGGGCGGGGAGACCTGCCTCTACCCACTGGAACGCGATGCATCCCCGTGCGGGCGGGCGTGGAGGGCGTCAGGACGACGGGGAGTGTCATCAGGCGGCGTCGTCTCGAAGATCGCCCTGGTCGGCGAGGACGCGTTCGTCGGCGAGGTCACTGTCACCGTCGAGGCCGTCGTCACCGCCGTCGAGGTCGCCCGCACCGTCGAGAGGAGCCCGGAGCGCCGTCCGGCCCTGCCGCCAGGCCGCCGTCACATGATCCGAGAGGGCGTCCTCCAGGAGCACCGTCGCCTCGACGCCGAAGGCCACGTCACCGGCGAGGCCCGGCTCGTCCTCCAGAAGGCCGCCGACGACCTCACGGCGTACCAGCTGTTCGTGGACGGCGTCGGCCTCCACGTGCTCGTCGTAGAACCGCACCGCGGCGTCGCCGGCCCCGATCCGTCGCATGGCCGCCGCGATCCTGGAGGCACCGGGCGGCGAGGTGATCTCCAGCGTGGCGAAATGCCCGACGAGCGCGCCGCGCCGCATGCGGTGGAGGCCCAGGAGCGACATCAGGTTCACCGTCGCCAGCGTCTCGGCGCCGGCCGACTCCAGATACCGGCCGTAGTCGGGATCGAGACCCAGATCGGCCATGAGATCGGCGAAGAGCCGCGCGTGCATGCGCTCGGCGCGGCCGCACCCGTACTCGTCGTACTCCACCGCCAGCATCGCAGCCTTGGCGCGGCCCCGCAGCCGCGGCACGACCCACAGATGGGGATCGGCCTCTCTGAGCTGGTACACCGACCGCAGGGCCGCGTACTCCCGCAGGTGCCACAACTCGCCCTTCTTGAGCAGGAAATGCGAGGCGCCGTCGCCGTCGGCGGGCTCCCAGAGGATCGAGTCGAACGCCTCGTCCAAGGACGTGAACCGTCCGCAGCGGCCGCGGAGGGCGTCTTCGAACCGCTCCTCCAGGAGTGCGCGCAGCCGCAGCAGATCGGGGTCCCACTCCTTGTCGTCGCTCACCCCGGCGAAGCCCCGGTAGTGGAGTTCGTAGCAGAGGTGGAGGGCGAGTTGGAGGTCCTCGCCGTACGGGTCGGCCTGCCGTACCTGCCGAGGGCCGGCGAGCCGTGGTGTGGAGCCCAGCAGGAAGGCGCGCACGGAGTCCGACAACTCGCCACGGGGCGTCGGCAGTTCGGGCGCACCGCCCTGGGCGCCCGTCCGCGTCCCGAGTTCCGGCTTCCGTGTCGTCACCATCGTGGTCATGACGGCTTGTCCCTTTCGTTCGACGCCTGTGGCGTTCCCCCATGTGCCCCCATCGGTCTTCCGCATGCGGTGATCACACGGCGAGCACGATGGCGTAGGCGAGGAAGAACAGCGCGACCAGCACAGCGATCACGCAGATGGCGATGACCGGGCCCTTGGCCCAGCCCCGCTTCGGCGGGCGGTAGGGGCCCGCGCCCGAGGAGGTGCTCGATTCGGCCGGCGGCGTCTCGCCCGGCTGCACATCGTCGAGGGGGCGCGGGTCCTCGCGAGGATCCGGATCGGGGTTGTAGGCGGCCATCTCGCGCTCCTTTCCCTACCCCCGCCTCGTGACGGAGTGCGGATGCCCGCAGCGGCGCGGATCATGCCGGAGGCCCCCGGCCTGCCCCCTGTCCGGGCCTGAGCGGCAGAGGACGGCAGAGGACGGGAGAGGTCGGGGCCGGCGTGTGGGGGAGGCGATCGGGGGTAGCCGCTCAGGCGCACGGAGCCGCCCTGGCTCGGTCACGCAGGAAGGACGCCGTCATGGGCAAGGCCAAGGCCAAGATGGAGCAGATGAAGGGCAAGGCCAAGCAGCGCGTCGGTGACTCCACCGACGACCGCTCGATGGAGGCCGAGGGCCGTAGGGAGAAGTCGGTCGGCAAGGTCAGGGAAGCCGCTCACGACATGGTGGAAGGCGTGAAGAAGGGTCGCAAGAAGTAATCGCGCCGCCCCGTTCCATTACGGTCCGTCACGGAGCCCCGCAGACGCACGGCGGTCACCGCCCGTGCGCGCGGGGCTTCGGCCGGGTCGTCGCCGAGAGGAGAGAGAGCCCGTGTCGATCAAGGTGTCCGACCACGTTCTGTCCCGGCTGCGCGAGTGGGGTGTGGAGCACGTCTTCGGCTACGCCGGGGACGGCATCAACGGCCTGCTCGCCGCCTGGGGGAGGGCCGACAACCGGCCCGTGTTCGTCCAGGCGAGGCATGAGGAGACGGCCGCGCTCGAAGCGGTGGGCTACGCCAAGTTCTCCGGCAGGACGGCCGTCTGCGCCGCGACCTCCGGGCCCGGCGCCATCCATCTGCTCAACGGCCTCTACGACGCCAAGCTCGATCACGTCCCCGTGGTGGCGATCGTCGGCCAGACCAACCGCAGCGCCATGGGCGGCTCCTACCAGCAGGAGGTCGACCTCCTGAGCCTCTTCAAGGACGTCGCCGGCGACTACTGCGAGATGGTCACCGTCCCCGAGCAGCTGCCCAACGTCATCGACCGGGCGATGCGCACGGCCGCCGCCAAGCGGACCGTCACCGCCGTGATCATCCCCGCCGACGTGCAGGAACTGGAGTACTCCCCGCCCGAGCACGCCTTCAAGATGGTGCCCTCCAGCCTGGGCGTCGCGCCCTCCACACCCGTCCCCGGCGACGCCGATCTGGCCCGCGCCGCCGAGGTGCTCAACGCCGGCAAGCGGGTCGCGATCCTGATCGGACAGGGGGCGCGCGGCGCCGAACCGGAGGTGGACCGGCTGGCGGAGGTCCTCGGGGCGGGCGTGGCCAAGGCGCTGCTCGGCAAGGACGTGCTGGCCGACGACCTGCCGTACGTGACCGGGGCGATCGGCCTCCTGGGAACCCGCCCGAGCTACGAGCTGATGCGCGACTGCGACACGCTTCTCGTGATCGGCTCCAGCTTCCCGTACACCCAGTTCCTGCCGGAGTTCGACCAGGCCCGGGCGGTACAGATCGACATCGATCCCTTCATGGTCGGCCTGCGCTACCCCTTCGAGGTCAACCTCGTCGGTGACGCGAAGACCACCCTGGCGCGGCTGCTGCCGCTCCTCGACCGGAAGAAGCACCGTGGCTGGCGCCAGACGGTCGAGAAGAACACCGCGCGCTGGTGGGAGGTCATGGAGCGGCGGGCCGCCGTGGAGGCCGACCCCATCAATCCCGAGTACGTCGTCCACGCCCTCGACCGGTTCCTGCCCGAGGACGTGATCCTCGCCGCCGACTCCGGCTCCGCGGCGAACTGGTACGCACGCCATCTGCGGATGCGCGGCCGGATGCGGGGCTCGGTCTCGGGCACCCTCGCCACCATGGGATGCGGTGTGCCGTACGTCATCGGGGCGAAGTTCGCGCACCCCGACCGGCCCGCCGTGGCCATCGTCGGCGACGGCGCCATGCAGATGAACGGCATGGCCGAACTCGTCACGGCCGCCAAGTACTGGAAGGAGTGGGAGGACCCCCGGCTGATCGTCGCGGTGCTCAACAACCGGGACCTCAACCAGGTCACCTGGGAGATGCGCGCCATGACCGGCGCCCCGCAGTTCCTGCCCTCGCAGGCGATTCCGGACGTGCCGTACGCCGACTTCGCGCGCTCCGTGGGGATGGCCGGCATCCGGGTGGAGCAGCCGGGCGACGTCGTCGGCGCATGGGAACGGGCCCTGGCCTCGGACCGGCCCTGCGTCCTCGACTTCCTCACCGACCCGGCGGTGCCGCCGATCCCGCCGCACGCGTCGCTCGACCAGATCGAGGCCGCGGCCGTATCCGTCCTGAAGGGCGACAGCGACCGGGCCGCCGTACTCCGCCAGGGGTTGAAGGCGAAGGTGCAGGAGCTGCTGGTCGGGCACAAGCGGCCCGCCGGACAGCGGCGTTGACACGCCGACGGCGCCCCGCGCGTCAGTGGGTGGGCGCCCCGCCCGTCAGTGGGCGGGGCGTCAGTGGGCGGGCGGGGTGGGCGGCGGCGTCAGGACCTGACCGGCCACCCGGGCGCGCAGGGCTTCGAGCGACTGGGACTGCCGCCGCGCGCGCTGGACGAGCTCCTCCAACTGGTCGGCGTCCAGACGGCCGTCCGTGCGGGCGAGCGCGTGCAGAGTGCGCCAGCAGGCCCCCTTGCCCTCCACACCCAGGCGCATCGCCTCCAGTTCGAGGACGTCGCTGAGCGGGGAGCGGGAGAGCACGCGGCCGTTGAGCTTCAGCCGCCCCACCCGCTCCGCCACCACGCCGAGGACCGTTCGGCCGCGCAGCCGGCGTACCCCGAGCGCCTCCATGCACGCGCGCAGGGTACGCCGGTCCTCGCGGATCTCCCTGGCCAGCTGGGCCAGTTGGGGTTCATAGTCCCTGCCGCGGTGCGCCCGGGTGACGCGCCGCATGAGCTCGACGCCGGCGGCGGCCCCGGCGAGGTGGTCGTTGAGGTAGATGGCCAGGAGGTTCGGGTCGGAGGAGCTCCTCGGCTTCGTCGGCGGACGGCTTCTCGTCTCCATGATCGACACCTCCCTGTCGTACATATGTGCCCTCAGGCCTGTCGTTCGCGGGAGGACTCGTCGCTCTCCTCCTCGCCCTCGATCCCGGTGTCCACGTGCATCGCGGCCTCCTCGGCCGACGCCGTGCCGTCGTCGACGCCGACGTCCCTGGCGAGGACGTCGTTGCGCGACTCCCGAGCCGGCCGGTCGATCGGGGTGAGGCGGCCGGCCCGCGTCGCTCCCGCCTCCGGGTCCACGGGCTCGCCCTGACCGTCCACGAGATCACCGATGCCGTCGCCTTGCGGCGGCTCCACGTCGGGAACCTCCTGAGCGAGGCGTTCGTCGAGGGACTCGCCCTCCCGCTGCTCGCTCTGGGTCGTCCCGTGGCGGGTGACGGCCCGAGGGCGGTCGGGCGGCGAATAGCCGGGCTCGCGCATGTCGTCGAGCGGGGTCGCCTCGATGGCGTTCTCCAGGTCGAGATCGTCGGTGGGGCGATTGGCCGCGTCCGCGTTCGTGGGCTGGTAGACGTCGTCGCCGCGGGCGCCCTCCTGCCCGGTCTCGTTCTGGGCCATGTCCGGCTCCCTTCGTGTCTCCTCGGTGGCTGCCGTACGCAGGGCGGGTTCCCGGGTGTCACCCGCCGACACCTGGAGCGGTCAGGGCCTTCGCCAGTCGTCGCTGTCGAGGTGCGAGCCCGCCATCGGTCCCATCCGCAGCATCCCGCCGTCCACGGCCCACGAGGCCCCCGTCACGTACGAGGACTCCGGGCCCGCGAGCAGCGCGACCACGGCCGCGACCTCCCGGGCGTCCCCCGGCCGCCCGAGCGGAATCCCCGGCCGTGAGGCGGTGAGGACGTTCTCGTCCTCCTGGCCGGTCATCGGCGTGGCGATCTCCCCGGGCGCGACCGAGTTGACCGTGATGCGGTGCTCCGCCAGCTCCAGCGCCATGACCTGCGTGAGCAGGCCCAGGCCGCCCTTGGCCGCGCAGTACGGGCCGGCGCCCACCCGGGGCTGATGCTCATGGACCGAGGTCACGTTCACGATGCGACCGCCGCCGCCCTGGTCGATCATGCGGCGGGCCGCCCGCTGCGAGCAGAGCAGGGGCCCGACGAGGTCGACGTCGAGGACCTGCCGGACGGTCGTGAGGTCCAGGTCGAGGAAGGAAGTGGCGGTCCCGGTTCCCGCGTTGTTCACCAGGACGTCGACCCGGCCTAGCTTCTCGGCGAGGTGGTCGATCACGTCCGCCGCCTCCGGCAGCCTCGTCAGGTCGAGCGGGGCGACGACGGCCCGGCGGCCCTGCGCGCGCACTTCCTCGGCCGTGGCCTCGGCGCCCTCCTCGTCGGTGTGCCAGGTGATCCCGATGTCCATGCCCACCTGGGCCAGCCGCACGGCCACCGCCCGGCCGATGCCGGAGTCGGAACCGGTCACGATCGCTGTCCTGGGGTCGAAGCCGAGCGTGTCGGCCATCACTTCTCCTCCTCGTCCTCGTCCTCGTCCTCGTCCTCGGGCTTCCGGGCGTCGGGCGTCGGGTGTCAGGGCCAGGAAGGCTCACGGCGCGGTACGACGACCAGTTCGGCCACCGCGCTTCCGGCCGGCACCGACAGGGCGTACATCACGGTGTCCGCCACGATCTCCGGGCTCTGCAGCAGCGACACGTCCGCGTCGGGGAAGCGGTCGAGGATGAACGCGGTCTCCATGCCCCCCGCGACGATCCCCGTGACGCCGATGCCGGGACAGTCGCGCTGGGCCTCCTTGAAGAGCGTGTGGGTGAAGGTCCGCAGGCCCGTCTTCCCCGCCGCGTAGGGGCCCGCCTCGGTCCAGGTGCGGATCGCCGCGGTCGAGAGGATGTTCACGATGTGACCGCCGCCACGCGCCACCATGCGCCCGTAGCTCTCGCGGCACAGATACATCGGCCCGAGCAGGTTGGTGGAGATCACCCGGGTCATCTCCTCGGCGGTGAGCTCCGCCACGGACTTCGTCACGTCGACGGCCGCGTTGTTGACCAGGATGTCGACCGCCTCCCCGTCCTCGTCCAGGTCACGGAAGACATCGGCCACGGCTTCCGGGTCCCGGACGTCGAGGCTGACGGGACGGGCCCGGCAGCCCTCCGCCAGCAGGGCCTCGCACATCTCCTTCGCCAGGTCCTGACGTACGTCCGCGACCAGGACGGACGCCCCGGCGCGCGCGAGCCGTCGGGCGATCGCGGCACCGAGACCCCGGGCGCCGCCGGTGACCAGCGCCTGCTTGCCGTCCAGCTCCACCTGTACTCCGCTGTTCATCGGTTTCCCTTCGATGCGGTGTCCTTGCCGGCGCCCCGGCGGGCGCCGTTCCTTCCCTTCCTCATCTGAAGACGTCCCGGCCCCGGGCGCGCGGCGGATTACGCCGCACGCCGCGGACCCGCCTGGTGTGAGCAAGCACACCAGAAGTGCGAAATCCTTACCCGGTAAGGCAGTTGGGGGTTTTCGGGGCCCTCGGCACGCGACGCGGCCGCATCGGGCCGTGGCTTCTCGAGAACCGTCTGCCACGATGGGTCGCCGGGACCTCCCGCCGCTCACCGAGCCCTCGTGCGACGCCGCTCAGGCGCACCGAGATGTGGGGCGGATCCCTGCCGCCTCTCCCGTCCGCGTCGCCGCGCACACCCCTGGTATCCCTGTGCCTTCCTCCACCATGCCCTCGTCCGCCCCCACCGCCTCGCCCACCACCTCGCCCGCCCCCGGCTCCGCCTCCGGATCGTCGCGGGACGACCGCTCCCCGTGGCGTTCGCTGCGGACCCGCAGCATGCGCTGGTGGGCCGTCGCCAACTTCGTCTCCAACGCGGGCACCTGGATGCAGCTCACGGTCCAGAACCTGCTGGTGCTCCAGATCACCGGCTCCGCCGCCGCGACCGGGCTCTCCATGTCCGTCCAGGCCGCGCCCGGACTCCTCCTGGGGACCCTGGGCGGCGCGGCCGTCGACCGTTGGCCCAGGAAGGTGACGGCCGCGGTCGGCCAGGCCCTGCTCGGCGGCGTCGCCGTGCTCACGGCCGTGCTCGTGGTGCTCGACCAGCTGAACCTGCCCCTGCTGATGGCGCTGGCCGCGCTCACCGGGCTCATCGCGACCGTCGACGGCCCCGCCTGCTCCCTGCTCGGCAACGACCTCGTCAAGACCGAGGACGTCCCCTCGGCCATCGGTGTGGGCTCGCTGGCCCACAGCGCCGGCCGGCTGGCCGGAGCCGCGCTCGCCGGCGTCACGGTCGGCTTCCTCGGCACGGCGGCGGCCTATGTCGCCAACGGCCTCTCCTTCGCCTTCGTGGCCTGCGTGATTCCCTTCCTCAAGCCCGTACGGCGCCAGGAGCGGGCTCCCAAGTCCGCGGCCGCGCGTCCGGCGCGGGGCGGTCGGGGCAAGCCGCGTGACACCGGTGTACGGGAGGGCCTGGCCTTCTTCGCCCGCCGTCCGCGCCTCGTGGCCCTCGCCGCCCTCAACGGCATCAGCGCCCTCTTCGGCCGCAACTACTCGCTGACCCTGGTCGTCCTGGTCACCGGCCCCCTCGCGGGCGACGCCGGCACCTTCAGCACCGTGGCCACCGTCCTCGCCGTGGGCGGAATCGTCGGCGCGGTGCTCGGAGCCAGGCTGCGCCGCCCCGGGGTGCGCCTCGTGGGCATGCTGACGGTCGCCGGAGCCCTGCTCCAGGTCCTCGCCGGTCTCTCGCCGTCGGTCGCCGTCCTGCTCGTCCTCGTCCTGCCCATGGCGATCGCGGAGTCCGTCGCGGACACCGCCCAGAGCACCGTGCTGCAGACCGACCCGCCGGCCCACATGCGCGGCCGGGTCCTGGGCGCCTGGAACAGCATCCGTACGCTCTGGGGCCTCGCCGCGCCCCCGACGCTCGGCCTCCTCATGGAGGTGCTCGGGGTACGGGGCGCGCTGGTGGCGGGCGGCCTGCTGGTCGCGTCCACCGTCGGCGCGGCGTTCCTGACGCGGGGCCGCCGCACCGCGACGGCCGCCAAGGCCCCGGCGGTCGAGGAGATCGTCGAGACCCCGCTCAGCGAGGCGCTGAAGCCCAGGACGGCCCAGCTGCCGTCGCCCCGCACGGAGCTGGAAACCGCGGTCTGACCCCCGCACGGCCGCGGTACGGGGACCCGGCCCGCACCCGGTCCCGGCTGCCCCGCGCACCGTCGCCACCCCGGCTGTCCCCCGCACCCGCACCAGCGCGGTGCGCGGCGCACCGGCCGGGACCGGACCGGCCAGGACCGTGCCGGTCAGGACTGGACCGGCC
Source organism: Streptomyces sp. NPDC015346 (assembly GCF_043078785.1). Lineage (NCBI taxonomy): Bacteria > Bacillati > Actinomycetota > Actinomycetes > Kitasatosporales > Streptomycetaceae > Streptomyces > Streptomyces sp. NPDC015346. The sequence continues at coordinate 221,694 of NZ_JBIBTW010000003.1, forward strand.
AGGACCGGACCGGCCGGGACCGGACCGGCCGGGACCGGACCGGCCGGGACCGCGCCTGTCAGAACCGGACCGGCCAGGACCGGGCCTGTCACGACCGCGTCGGACAGGTCCGCGTCGGTCAGGGTCGCGCCGGTCAGGTCCGCGCCGGTCAGGATCGCGCCGGTCAGGACCGTGCCGGTCACGACCCCGTCCTCACCGGGCCGCCGGCTCTGCCGCCCTCGCCCTCCGGGCTCGCATCGCCGCCGGCCCGCGGCTCGCCGCGGAGGCGGCCGGCGCGCCCGGGCCGACCCGAGTCACGCGGCCGAGTGGCGTCACCGGGCGGAACCGCCCCGGCGGTTCCGCCGTC
>NZ_JBIBTW010000003.1:222139-316530 GCF_043078785.1 Streptomyces sp. NPDC015346
GCGGCTCACGCCGCCGTCGCGGCTCACGCCGCCGTCGCGGCTCACGCCGCCGTCGCGGCTCACGCCGCCGTCGCGGCTCACGCCGCCGTCGCGGCTCACGCCGCCGTCGCGGCCCATGCCGCCCACAGCGCCCACGGCGCCCACGGCGCCCGCAAGATCCACGTCAGCCACGCCGCCCCCGCCGCCCACCAAGCTCTCCACCGCCCCCAGCACCTCCTCGACCGAGACACGCAGCAGCCGCGGGTCCGGGGTGGTGCCGTGTGGGTCTCCCGGGCGGAGGGGGTCGTCGTCCGGGAGGGGGTGCCACAGAGGGCGGTGAGGGCCTGAGGGGGGCGGGCCCCACAGGCGCGGCGCCACCGGGCCGAACAGCACCACGGAGCGGGCGCCGAGCGCCGAGGCGAGATGGGCGATACCCGTGTCGCCCACCACCACGCAGCGGGACCGCGCGAGCAGCGCGCACAGCAGGGCGAAGGGCACGCCCCGCGGTCCGCCGAGCACCTCCGACGCGGGCAGCCCCGCCCGCGCGGCCACCGCCGAGGCGACCGCCTCCTCGCCCGGGCCCGCCGTCACCACCACCCGATGTCCCGCCCGGCGCAGGGCCCCGGCCACGGCGGCGTACCGCTCCGTCGGCCAGCGGCGGGCCCCGGAGTCCGCCCCGGGATGGAGCACCACGGCCCCGGGGGCGGGGGACGGCACGCTGGGCGCCGGGATGCGCAGTTCGTCGGGGTCCGCCGCCAGGCCGTACCAGCGCAGCAGCCGGCACCAGCGTTCCCGCTCGTGCTCGTCCGGGCGCCACCGGGGACCGTCGAGCGCGGGCAGTTCGGGGTGCCGGAACGCCCACAGCGCGCCCGCGCCCGTGCGTTCCAGGAGCCGGTGGCTGAGCGGGCCGCTGCCGTGCAGGTCGACCGCCAGGTCGGGCGGCGGGCCCGTCCACGGCAGCTCCGCCGGGACCTCGCGCCCCGGCGCCCGGGTCGGCAGCAGCCGGTCCACGGCTCCGGTGGCCCCCACGACCTCCGCCAACGCCCCCGGGGCCGCGAGCACGATCTCGTGGCCGGGGAACCCCCGGCGCAGCGCCCGCAGCGCCGGTACGGAGGTCAGCACGTCGCCGAGACCGAGCGCGCGCAGCACCAGCACCGTGGGCCGCCGCCCGTCCGCCCCGCGGGGGACCGGGGCGGCCTCCTCCCGCGCCGTCATCGTGCGGGTGGCGGGGGAGCGGCCGCCGCACGGGCGGCCCGGTGGGCGAGCGAGGTGGTGGAACGGCCGTCGAGGTAGGGCAGCATGACCGCCTGGCCGCCCCATGTGCGCAGCACCTCCGCCTCCGGCAGCTCCTCGACCGCGTAGTCGCCGCCCTTGACCCAGACGTCGGGCCGCAGCGTCTCCAGGAGCCGTACGGGAGTCTCCTCGTCGAACACGGCGACCGCGTCGACGCTGTCCAGGGCGCTCAGCACGCGCACCCGGTCCGCCAGCGGGGTCAGCGGCCGCCCGGGGCCCTTGAGCCGGGTGACGGAGGCGTCGGAGTTGACGCAGACGATCAGGCAGTCGCCGATCCGCCCGGCGTTCTCCAGGAGCCCGACGTGTCCGGCGTGGAGCAGGTCGAAGCAGCCGCCGGTGGCGACGACCGTGCCGCCGCGCGCGTGGATCTCGCGGGCGAGCTGGAGCGCGTCCGCGGGCAGCGGCGGCTCGTCGCGCGGCATCGTCGCCGGCTCCCACAGTCCTCGGTTGCCGGCGCCGCCCGCTCGTACGAACGCCGCCGCCTCGGCGACCGCGCGGGTGACGGCCTCCTCCGGCAGGGCGCCCTCGGCGAGGGCGACGGCCGCCGCCGCGGCGAAGCAGTCGCCCGCTCCGCACGGGTCGCCCCCGGCGTGGAAGGGGGCGGGGACGAGGACGGGAGCCGCCCCCGGCCGGGTGAGGAGCGCGCCCCGCTCGCCGAGGGTGACGACGACGGAGCCGGCGGCCCACCGCTCGGCCAGCTCGGCGCCCCGGTCGGCGTGCGCGCCGAGCGAGCCGCCGGGCAGGGCGCTGAGCGCGGCCGCCTCGGCGGCGTTGGGCGTGACCAGGCGGGCCCCGGCGACGGGCGAGCCGCCCCTGGGGTGGGGGTCCCACACCAGCGGGATCCGCGGGGCCGCCGCGGTCAGGGCCGGGCGGAGAGCGTCCGCGGTGCCCCGGCCGTAGTCGGCCACGAGGACGGCCCGGGCGGCGGCGAGAGCGGCGAGCGCCCGTGCGCCCGGCTCTCCCGGCGTCCCGTCGCCCCGGTCGACCCGGACCAACGGGCGTCCGCCGGCCAGGACCCGCGTCTTCACCGGCAGCGTGCCCTCCAGCGGGATCTCCACCAGGCTCACCCGTCCCCGCAGTGCGCGGCGGACGGTCTCGCTCGCCGCGTCCCGGCCGAGCGCGGTGATCAGGACGACCTGGCGGGGGTGGCGGGCCGCGAGCGCGGCGGCGAGACCGGCCCCGCCGGGCCGGGCACGTTCCTCCGCGACGTCGACCACGGGCACCGGCGCGTCGGGGGCGAGCCGGGTCGCGTGGCCTTCGACGTCCTGGTCGAGCAGGACGTCGCCCACGACGACGAGGGGTCCGTCTTCGTTCACGACGACCTCCTGAGGAAGGCGACCGAGGGCGCGGCCGACGTATGAGGCGTGCCGTTGAGCGCGGCGCGCGGCGGCGCGGCGGGGGCGGCTTCGACGGCGTCGTCGAAGAACTCGCAGAGCAGGTGGACGGCGACCAGGTGCGCCTCCTGGACGGTGGCCGTCGTCGCCCCGTCGACGCAGAGGGCCTCGTCGGACGCCTCCGCCAGGGGATTGGGCGACGGTCCCGTCAGCGCCCAGACCGTGAGGCCGACCGTGCGCGCGGTCATGGCGGCCGAGAGCAGGTTCGCGCTGCGCCCGGAGGTGGAGAGCAGCATGAGGACGTCTCCGGCGCGGCCGTGCGCGGCGACCTGCCGGGCGTAGACCTGCTCGAAGCCGTAGTCGTTGCCGATGGCGGTGACGCTGGACGTCTCGGCGTGCAGCGCGAGGGCCGAGTAGGGCGGTCGCTCGCGTTGGTAGCGTCCGACCAGTTCGGCCGTCAGATGCTGGGCCTGCGCGGCGCTGCCGCCGTTGCCCGCCGCGAGGAGTCGGCCACCCGCCGGAAGCACCTCGGCGAGTCGGTCGCCCCACCCCGCGAGTCGCCCCAGGCCCTGGCGACGCAGGCGCTCCAGGGCCGTCTGGAGCGACTGGCAGTGGAGCTGCGCGCTCTCGTACGTGTGCGATTCGCTCATGGTGTGTCGGCCGGCGCTTCGGGGAGCACCCGCCGCACCTCCTTCCGGCGCTTCCAGTCCGTGACGCGGTGGGATCGTGGTCGGCTCGCGGTGGCGGTGTCCGCACCGGGCATCCGGCATCCGGCATTCCGGGCCCGGGCCCGCCCCCGGGTGGTCAGAGGGCGGTCCCCGCGACCGGGACGCGCGCCGCGAGCGCGGCGCGGTAGGACGCCTCGGTGGCGGCCGCCACCCGCTCCCAGCAGAACCGGTCGAGGACACGTCGGCGGCCGGCGTTGCCGTACGCCGTGCGCAGGGCGGGATCGGCGAGCAGGACGGCGACGGCGGCGGCGAGGGCCCCCGGGTTCCTCGGTGGCACCAGGAGCCCGTTCACCCCGTCGGCCACGGAGTCCAGCTGGCCGCCCACGGCGCTGGCGACGACCGGCCGGCCGCACGCCATCGCCTCCAGCGGGACGATGCCGAAGGGTTCGTAGTCCGCCGGGCAGAGCACGACGTCCGCGCTGCGCATCAGGGCGGGGACCTTCGAGGTGGGCACGCCGCCGGTGAAACGGACCCGGTCGGCCACGCCGGCCTCCGTCGCGAGGTTCCGCAGCCGCCGTACCTCCGGATCGGCGTGGAGCCGGTCGGCCGGCGGGCCGCCGACCACGACCAGCTCCGCCCGGGGCAGCCCGGGCAGCGCCGCGATCGCGACGGCGGCGCCCTTGCGCGGCACCAGCCGCCCCAGTTGCAGCAGCCGGTAGGGGAACGCGCCCCGGCGCGCGACCGGCCCGTCCGGCCGGAACGCCTCCGGGTCGACCCCGCACGGAACGATGTCGACCTTCCCGCGCGGTATGCCCATGGCGGCCAGTTCGTCCACCTCGTCCCGGCAGGTGGCGATCACCCGGTCGCAGCCCGTGCCGACATCCGTCTCGCAGGCGACGCGGGCCGGCGGACTGGTGTCGGCCCGGCCCTGGTGGCGCCGCTTGACCGTGCCCAGCGCGTGGTACGTGTGCAGGAGCGGCAGCCGGGTCTCCCGGGTCGCCCACAGGGAGGCCAGGCCCGACATCCAGAAGTGCGAGTGGACCACGTCCGGGGCGCGGGCCTGCCACTCGCCGGTGAGGTAGCGGGCGAACTCGCTCATGTACGGCAGCAGTTCGTCCTTCGGGACCTGAGTCGCGGGCCCCGCCGGAACATGATGGACCGTCACCCCGGCGCGCAGGGGGGTCTCGACCGGAAGGCCGGCGTCGTCGCGTCGGGTGTACACCGTCACGCGGTGCCCGCGGTCGGCGAGCACGCCGGCGAGCTGGGCCACGTGCACGTTCTGCCCGCCGGCGTCGACCCCGCCCAGCGTGGCGAGGGGACTGGCGTGCTCGGAGACGAGGGCGATGTCCAGGGGACGGCCGCCGAGGGGGGAGAAGCGTGTCATGACCGAACCTCCGCGATGAGGTGCTCCCAGTCGTCGAGGAAGCGCTTGACGCCGTACCGCTCCAGGGCCGCCTGCCGGGCGCGCGCACCGTCCTCGGCCGCGGCCTCCGGCTCGGCGAGATAGCGCCGGGCCGCTTCGGCGAGGACCTCGGGGCGGGTGGAGAGCGTGCCCGTTCCCGCGGGGACGGCCTCCACGGCCTCGGTGGTGGCGAGCGCCACCACCGGCATGCCGAGGTGCATGGCCTCCAGGAGCGAGAGCCCCAGCGACGTCCACCGCACCGGATGGAGGTACAGGCGGCGTTCCGCGAGGGCGGCGTGCAGGTGACGTTGGGGGAGGTCGGCGGTGCGGCACCGCTCGGCGGTGAGGCCGAGATGGCCGGCGAGCCCCTCGGTCCGCATCCCGAAGACGTCGAGCGGCGCCGCCTCGGCCAGCTGCGGCAGCAGGTCCGTACCGACGAAGCGGCGCCGTCTGACCGGCTCGTTGACCACCACGGCGGCCCTCGGGAGCCGGCCGGTGTAGAGATGGCCGGGGTCCACGATGCCGTGCTCGATCACCGCGGTGCGGGTGGCGCCGTTGTCCCAGAAGAGCCGGTTGAAGTGGGTGACGTGGACGAGGGTGAGGTCCGTGCGGTCGGCCATCGGGTGCCGGGTGTCGGGAACGCCGCCGCGTGGCGTGTTGTGCTCCACGTAGACGGCGGGGACGTCCCTGCCGGGACGCCGGCCGCCGAGCCAGCGGGCGGCGAGCTCCTCCTCGTGCGGGCGTTGGAGGACGACCAGATCCACCGGTGCCTCCGCCAGCTCGGCGGGGGAGAGTTCGCGTACCGACGACGGCCAGGTGAAGGTCTCGGCCCGTCCCCGCCCGTCGGCTCCCCGGTCCGGCGTCACCGGAACCAGATACGTGTGAGGTCCCTGGACGAACGCGGTCGTCCAGGAACCGTGCACATGCCACAGGAGGATGTTCATACGGTCGCTCCTTCCGTCCCGTACGCGTCCTCCGGATGTACCGGAGCGGCGCCGGGAGCTTCCCGGCCGAGGAGCGCGGACACCGCCGCGACGACCTCGGCATCGCTCACCCCGTCGAGGCAGGGATGACCCTCGACCGGGCAGATCCGTGCCCGGCTCAGGGCGCACGGGGCGTCCTGGTCGCCGAGCAGCACATGGGCGACGCCGTAGGGCCGCCAGCGATCGGCGGGCACCACCGGCGCGAAGAGAGAGACGACGGGGGTGCCCACGGCGGCGGCCAGGTGCGCGGGCCCGCTGTTCCCGGCCACGACGACCTCGGCGCGCGCCAGGACTCCGGCGAGCGCCCCCAACCCTGCGGTCGCCCCGCCGAGATCGAGGCCGTGCCGGCCGGCCACCCGCGCCGTCAGCGGCTTCTCCGCCGGGCCGCCCGTCACGACCACCCGGTGCCCGGACCGGTGCAGGGCGGCGGCCGCCCGCTCCGCTCGGGCGGGGCTCCACGCGCGGGCCGGCACCGCCGCACCCGGGTGCAGCACGACGTACGGCTCCGGGCCGGTCAGCGCGGTGGTGTCCGGCGGCTCACCGACCCGCAGCGCCCCGTCGTCCCCCGGCGGCAGGGCGAAACCAGCGGCGCGCGCCAGGTCCAGCGCGGCCTCGGCCTCGTGCCGGCCAGGCAGGCGGCGATGGCGCAGGTCGAGCAGCGCCCCGGGGTAGTCCTCGCTGTCGGCGGCGATCCACGGCACGCCGGCGAGCCGCAGCAGCAGCGCCGCGGGCAGGGGGCTCTGGTGGTACGAGACGAGAACGAGGGCCCGGTCGAAGCGGTGGGCGGCGACGGCGTCGATCAGCTCCGCGCAGTCGCGGCGGGAGACCGGCGGCGGCTCCAGGCCGACCCAGGGCGCCTCGTGCACGAGGACGTCGTCCACACCGGGCAGCAGTTCGGCGGCGGGCGCGCCCAGCGGCCCGCACAGCATGACGGTCTTCGAGGAGCCGGCGGCGACCGCCCGCACGGCCGGGCCCGCGAGCAGCACGTCTCCGGCGCTGTCCAGGCGGACGACGAGCGTGCGGGGCGCGGTCATCGCACACCGCCCCCGGCCGCCGGGTCGCCGTGGGCACCGGCGCCCATCAGGATCATGCGGACCATGGCCGGCAGGTCGGTCGCGGTCTCGGGCGCCGCGTCGACCTCGTGCGGCAGCGTCGTACGGGTCGGGACGAGGACGCCCCGGGCGCCCGCCGCGCGGGCCGCCTCGACGTCGGAGCCGATGTCGCCGACGACCACCGTGCGCGACGGCCGCACCCCGAGCCGCGCGCAGGCGGCGAGGACCAGGCCGGGCGCGGGCTTGCGGCAGGAGCAGCCGTCTCCCGGACCGTGCGGGCACACCGCCCACACCGAGAAGGGGCCGACGAGCTCGTCCACGCGCCGCCGCATCGCCTCGACGTTCCGGCGGCTGATCAGGCCGCGGGCGACACCGGACTGGTTGCTCACGACCCCCACGGGTATGCCGAGGCTGCGCAGCGCCGCGACGGCGGCGGCCGCGCCCGGCATGGGGACCACCAGGCCGGGGTCGCCGTTGTAGGGCACATCGGCTATGAGCGTGTCGTCCCGGTCGAAGAGGACCGCCTCCGGCAGACGGGCGTACGGCCCCCGCGCCCACGCCGGCCTCGGCGGGAGCGGAGCGGTGGGAGGGTCGCCGTCCAGCAGCCACGGCCCGTCGGCGCGGGCGTCCACGGTACGGAGCCGGGCGGCGGAGGCGCCCCTCATGACGCCACCTCGGCGCGGCGCTGGGCGTCCGCCGTGGCGGGCCCCCCGACCGGCGGGCGGGCCGGTCCACGAGGCAGGGCGTTGCGGTGGACGATCCGGCCGCGCAGCCGGTGCCAGACGGCGGCGGCGGGGATCACGGCACTCGTCAGCAGCATGCGGGTGATCTCCTCCCGTGTGCGGGGGCCCGGAGCGACGCGGGCCAGGGCGAACTCGGCCGTTCCCGCGAGCCAGAGCGCGGCGCACCCCGCCGCCGCCCCGGGGCGCCCGGCGGCGGCGCAGCCGAGGGCGCCGACGCCGGCCGCGGCGACGGCCAGATGGCGCGGAAACCGGCCGCGAGGGGCGCCGGCCCGGTCCCGCCAGTCCGGTCCGTGCAGCCGGTTCATCAGCACGTCGTCGGCGTTGCCGGCCTGCTGGCGAACGGAGATCCAGGGGTCGGCGGGCCGTACGGGATGGGTGGTCCTACGGGTGCCCGCCGCGAGCGTCCAGCCACCGTCCAGCAGCCGCAGCGCCAGGTCGGCGTCCTCCCGGTAGGCACGCCGGAAGCGTTCGTCGAAGCCGCCGGAGGCGTCGAGCGCCGCTTTGCGGAAGGCCATGTCGGCGGTGATCCAGCGGGCGGTCGCCAGACCGGCCGTGGTGCGCTCCCAGTCGGTGGGGCGGCGGTCCCGCGGCAGCGGTACGTCGATGCGCGCCGTCACCGCCGCGGTGTCCCGCGACGCGGCGGCCAGGTCGCGGGCCAGGTCCTCGGCCCAGGTGTCCGACGGCACCACGTCGTCGTCCAGGAAGACGATCCACGGCGCGCCGGCCAGCCGGGCCCCGGTGTTGCGGGCCGCGGCCGGGCCGCACGCCCGGCCGGGGACGACGGTGGTGTAGGGCCGGAGGGCCTCGGGGACGTCGAGGCCGGGCGCCGTACCGTCCTCGCCGGGGCGGTCGTGCACGATCACCACCCGCGTCGGCCTCGGCCCGCTGGACGCGGCCAGAGCGGCCAGGCAGGCGCGGAGGCTGGGGCGGCCGAGGGTCGGCACCACCACCGCGTACGAGAGCGCTCCACCGGTGCCGGTCACCGGGACCACCCGTTGGCGCCGGAGCGGAAGGCCTCACCGCGGCGGATGGCGTACGGGCCGATGGCCAGCAGATCGACCGGCGACGACCCGAAGCACTCCAGGGCGTCGCGCGGGTCGTCCACCATCGGCCTTCCCGCCGTGTTCAGGCTGGTGTTGACGACGACCGGGAGGCCGGTGCGGCGCTCGAACTCCTCGAGCATCCGGGCCACGAGCGGCTCCTGGTCCCGGTCCACGGTCTGGATGCGTGCCGTGCCGTCCACGTGCACGACGGCCGGGATCCGCTCGCGCCACTCGGCCGCGACGTCGTGCACGAAGAGCATGTACGGGCTGGGCAGCGGGCCGTCGAACATCTCGGCCGCCCGGTCGGCCAGCACCATCGGCGCGACCGGCCGGAACTGCTCGCGCCCCTTGACGTCGTTCAGCCGCTCCAGGTTTCCCGCGTGGCCGGGATGGGCGAGGAGCGAGCGGTGCCCGAGCGCGCGCGGGCCGTACTCCGAACGCCCCTGGAACCAGGCGACGATGGCGTTGTCGGCCAGTGCCTCGGCGACGGTGGCGGCGATGTCGGGGGGCCGCTCGAAGGGGACCGCCGCGGTCTTGAGCCAGCCGCCGAGCTCCGCGTCCGACCACTCCCGGCCGAGGTCGGCGCCCCGCATCGGCTCCGGGTCGTCGCCCGCCCCCGCCGACAGCAGCAGCGCCGCGCCGAGCGCCGTCCCCGCGTCACCGGCCGCCGGCTGGACCCACACCCGGGCGAAGGGGCCTTCGCGCGCGATCCGCGAGTTGGCCACGCAGTTGAGCGCCACGCCTCCGGCGAGGGTCAGCACCCGGTCGTGGGTGCGCCCGTGCAGCCAGCGCGCCAGGTCCAGCATCGTCTCCTCCAGGACCGCCTGCGCGCTCGCCGCGACATCGGCGTGGTCCTGGGTCCACTGCTCGTCGGGGGCGCGCGGCGGACACAGCTCGTGCCACGGCACACCGCACGCCCGGAAGCCGCCCTCGCCGGTCGGGTGCACGTACCGGCGCAGCTCTCCCAGCATGCGCGGGGTGCCGTGCGAGGCGAGCGCCATCACCTTGAACTCGTCGGAGGAGCGCAGGAAGCCGAGATGCTCGGTCAGCTCCTCGTACACCAGGCCGAGGGAGTGCGGCAGGTCCTGCGCGTACAGCGGCTCGATGCGGTCGCCGGTCCGCCGCGCGGCCAGATGCGAGCTCCGTTCCCCCCGCCCGTCGAGGACGAGCACCGAGGAGGTCTCGGCGTCGTGCGCGGCGAACGCGCTCGACGCGGCGTGGGCCATGTGGTGGCCGACGAAACGGACGATGCCGGGGTCGAGCCCGGGGAGCGCGGTCTTCAGGAATCCGGGCGCCTCACGGGCGTAGGTCTGCCGCAGGTGGTCCCACGGGTCGTACAGCCCCATGGACTCGGCCGGCAGCGCCTGCGCCGGGTCGTAGGAGTACGCGACGGCGTCGAGGTCCTGCGGCTGCAGCCCGGCGCGCTCCAGACACCAGCGGGCCGCCTGCTCGGGCAGCTCCCAGGCCGAGAACGGCACCGGACGCTTGCCGTGCTTGCGCCGTGAGAAGCGCTCCTCCTCCGCGGCGGCGACCGTCCTGCCGTCGACGACGAGGGCGGCGGCGGGATCGTGGAACAGCGCGTTGATTCCGAGAACTCGCATGATGGCGGGGGCCTTTCCGCTGTCGGGCTACGGACGGCTCAACTGGCGAGAGGAGGGGCGGGGGACTCGGTGGCGCCGTGGTCGCGGAACCACGCGATGGTGCGGCGCAGCCCCTCCTCGGCCTGGACCACCGGTTCCCACTGGAGCTTGTCGCGGGCCAGGGTGATGTCCGGGCAGCGGACGGCCGGATCGTCGGTGGGCCGCTCGATGAAGCGGATCTCCGAGCGGGAACCGGTGAGTTCGACGATCCAGCGCGCCAGGTCGAGCATGGTGATCTCGGTCGGGTTGCCGAGGTTGACCGGGCCGCGCATCGTGTGGGCGGCCGTCGCGAGGATGCCGCGGACCGTGTCGTCCACGTAGCACAGCGACCGCGTCTGCAGCCCGTCACCGGTCACCGTCAGCGGCTCGCCGGCCAGCGCCTGCCGGATGAAGGTCGGCACGGCACGTCCGTCGTGCCCGCGCATCCGCGGCCCGTACGTGTTGAAGAGCCGCACGATCGCCGTGTCGGTGCCGTGCGCCGAGGCCTCGGCCGTGGTCAGCGCCTCGCCGAAGCGTTTGGCCTCGTCGTAGACGCTGCGCGGCCCCACCGGGTTGACGTTGCCCCAGTACCGCTCGTTCTGCGGGTGCTCCTGAGGGTCGCCGTACACCTCGGACGTGGAGGCGAGGACGAACCGCGCTCCCGAGGCGTGCGCGACCGCGAGGGCGTTCCGCGTGCCCAGACTGCCGACCTCCAGCGTGTGCAGGGGGAGGCGCAGATAGTCCACGGGGGAGGCGGGCGACGCGAAGTGGAGGACGAGGTCGGCCGGCCGGTCGACGTGGAAGGGCTCGGAGACGTTGGCCTCCAGCAGGGCGAAATCGGGGCGGGCGAGCAAGGGGGAGACGTTCTCCCGCCGACCGGTGCTGAAGTCGTCGACACAGGTCACGGCCACGCCCTCGTCGAGCAGCGCGGCGCACAGATGGGAACCGACGAAGCCGGCGCCGCCGGTGACGACGGCATGCTCCCAGCGGGGCCTGGATGAAGTTGCCATGGTGAATTCCTCCAGCGGTGAGGGAGGGGAGAACCGCGGCCTCGGTGGCGGCTGGAAAGCGGACAACGCCCCCGCGCGCCGAGTGGACGGCGCCGACCGGGGGCGCTCATGCGTCCTGCTCATCTTGTGCCGGGTGGGCGCGGCTCGCCACGCGACTGCTCTGTCCGGGTGATCGTCCGCACCCTTGTTTGCGGACGAAACCGCAGGGCAACACGCGAAGGGAGGACGGAAGGAGACGGTCGTGAGTGGTCCGCAGAGTCGTGAACAGCGGCGCAGCGACAAAGGCGCCGCCACACCGCAGGACAGCGCCGAACTGAAGGCGCGCCAGAGCGGCCCCGGAAAGCGGGAAAGGGGAAAGGCGCACGGCACGGACAAGGGCGGCAAGGGCGGTGGCCGCGGCGGCGGAACCCCGCCGGCCCAGCAGCCCGACGAACCCTGATCCCGGCCCCTGACCGGGCCACGGCACCCGCGGAGGCGAAGAAGCCCCGCGGGCGCCGCCGCACGCGCTGCGGCGGCCCCCTTGGCGGGCACGGTCCGCCAGCCCCTTGGCATGGGCGCATGGGCGGACGGTCCGCCGGGGCCCTTGGCCGGTCCTTCGGGGCGGGCTCCTAGCCGATCACCGCCGCCCGGACGCAGAGGACGTCCGGCAGGTGCTGGACGAGGAGCTGCCAGCTGTCACCGTCGTCCGCGCTCGCGTACACCTCGCCGTTGCGGTTGCCGAAGTAGACGCCCGTCGGGTCGGCGCCGTCCACGCACATCGCGTCCCGGAGCACCGTGCCGTAGTGGTCGCCCTGCGGCAGCCCGGCCGTGAGCGGCTCCCAGCTCTCCCCGGCGTCGGTCGTACGGAAGACACGGCAGCGCCGTCCCGCCGGCACCCGGTCGCTGTCGGCGTTGATGGGGAACACATAGGCCACGTCTGCCCGATGGGGGTGGGCGACGCAGGCGAAGCCGAAGTCGGACGGGAGCCCGGACCCGATGTCGGTCCACTTCGCCCCCGCGTCGTCGCTGCGGAAGACTCCCCAGTGGTTCTGCAGATACAGCCGGTCCAGGTCGCCCGCGTCCTGCGCGATCTTGTGGACGCACTGGCCGAACTCCGGGTTCGGGTCGGGCAGGAAGACCGCGGACACGCCCTGGTTGGACGGGGCCCAGCTCTTCCCGCCGTCCCTGGTGCGGAACACACCGGCCGCCGACACCGCCACCGTCACCGCGTCCGGATCGCGCCGGTCGGTCACGATCGTGTGCACGGCCTCACCGCCGCCACCCGGCTCCCACCGGGAGCGGGTCGGGTGCTCCCACAGCGGGCGCACCAGCTCGAAGGAGACGCCGCCGTCCTCGGACCTGAAGAGGGCGGCGGGCTCCGTCCCGGCGTAGACGACGTCGGGGGAGTGCGCGGGCGCCGGGTGCAGCTGCCAGACCCGCTCCAGCGAAGCGCCGGTGTCGCGCGGGAATCCGACCGCCGGCTTCGGCGGCTCGGTCCAGCTCGCGCCGAGGTCGTCGGAGTGGAACACCGAGGGCCCCCAGTGCTCGCTGTCCCCGCCCACGAGGAGCCGCGGTGTGGCCCGGCGGGTGTCGATGCCGATCGAATAGACGGCCTGCGCGGGGAAATGGGGCTCGCCGAACTCCCACCGGCCCGCACGCCTGCGGCCGATGAACAGACCCTTGCGGGTGCCTACGGTCAGTACTACGTCGGGCATGGCCGACACCTCCAGGACGCCGTTGTCGCGGATAGGGGCCAGTCTGCACCCGACCACTGACAACGGCTTCTGAGCCATGCTTCTCCCCAGGTCGTCAGGGGTGTTCGGCGTCCCGCCCCGGGGCGGCGGAGGAGGCGGGAGAGGTCAGATCGCCCAGGCGTACGGGCTCGGCGCGTGGGGCGGCTCGGCGCCCAGCTCGCGCGCCGCCCGGCGGGCCCAGGAGGGGTCACGGAGGAGCTCACGCCCGAGCAGCACGGCGTCGGCCTCCCCATTGGCGAGGATCTTCTCCGCCTGCGCGCTCTCCGTGATCAGCCCCAGGGCCGCGACCGGGAGGCCGGTCTCCGCCTTCACCCGGGCCGCGAAGGGCACCTGGTAGCCGGGGCCGACGGGGATCTCGGCCGGGCCTCCGTTGCCGCCGCTGGAGACGTCGAGGAGGTCGACGCCGTGCTCCCGCAGCAGGGCGGCGAAGCGGACGGTCTCGTCCGGGGTCCAGCCCTGGTCGCCCAGCCAGTCGGTGGCCGAGATCTTGAAGAAGACGGGCAGCTCCTCGGGCCACACCGCCCGTACGGCGTCGACGACTTCGAGGGCCAGGCGGGTGCGGTTCTCGAAGGAGCCGCCGTACGCGTCGGTGCGGTGGTTGGCGTAGGGGGAGAGGAACGAGCTGATGAGATAGCCGTGGGCGCCGTGCACCTCGATCACCTCGAAGCCGGCCGCCAGGGCGCGGCGCGCGGCGTCGGCGAACTGCCCGACGATCTCCTGGATTCCCTCGGTCGTCAGCTCGGTCGGGACGGGGTGGCCCTCGGCGAACGGGACGGGGCTCGGCCCGACGGGCTGCCAGCCCTGCCCGTCCGCCGGGACCGGACCGCGGCCCTCCCAGGGGCGCTGGGTGGAGGCCTTGCGGCCGGCGTGCCCGATCTGGATGCCGGGCACGGTGCCGTGCTCCTTCAGGAACCCGGCGATGCGGCGGAGCGACTCCACCTGGGTGTCGTTCCAGATGCCGAGGTCGGCGGGGCTGATCCGGCCGTCGGCGGAGACGGCGGTCGCCTCGACGAGGATGAGGCCGGTGCCGCCGGTGGCGCGGGCGGCGTAGTGGGCGAAGTGCCAGTCGTTGGCGACGCCCGCGTTCGGGCCCGACACCTCTGCCGAGTACTGGTCCATGGGCGCCATCCACACACGGTTCGGGATGGTCAGGGACCGAAGGGTGTAGGGCTCGAACAGGGCGACGCTCATGACGGACTCCGTTTCGGGATGCCTCGGTGGATGCTCGTACGATACCCATCGTAGTACGTCACCTGTCAAACTACGAGGCCTCTCGTACAATGGGCGGGTAACCCCGGATGAAGTGGAGCCGCCGCTGTGACGACCGCGACCAACCCTCGGGTCCTGGACCACCCGGCGCGCGACGAGATCCGCCTGGAGGGGGTGCTGCACGCGCTGTCGGACGCGGTGAGGCTGCGGATCGTGAGCGAGATGGCGCGTGAGGGTACGGAGTTGAGCTGCTCCCACTTCGACCTGCCGGTGACCAAGTCGACGACGACGCACCATTTCCGGGTGCTGCGCGAGAGCGGCGTCATCCAGCAGATCTACCGGGGCACGGCCAAACTGAACGCCCTGCGCCGGGAGGACCTGGACGCCCTCTTCCCGGGCCTCCTCGACAGCGTCCTCGACGCGGCGACCGCCCAGGAGAGCCGCCTGACCCAGCCGGACCCGCGGCCGGCGGCGGCCGAGGGAAAGCCCTGAACGGCGCGCCGTAGGGGGTGTCCGGCGCACCGGACGCGCCGCGCCCTATCCGGCCCTGATCCGCCGGACACTCCCTACGCCCCGCCGTCCCTCGCCGCGGCCCGCAGGCCCGCCCAGTCCGGGATCTTCACCGGGCCCCGCCCCAGCGAACGGCCGAGCGCGGCCTCCGCGCGCTCGATGGAGAGCCAGCCCGGCCAGGCGACCGGCTCCAGGCCGAGGTCGCACAGCGCGCCCAGCGGGTCGGCCGCGACCGTACGACCGGCCAGTTCCGCCGCGTCGGAGAGCAGCGAGGTCACCGTCTCCTTGGCGCAGGGGCGGTTCGTCCCGATGACCCCCGTCGGCCCCCGCTTGATCCAGCCGGCGACGTACTCGCCCACGGCGGGAGCGCCGTCCCGCAGCACGCGGCCCGCCGCGTTCGGGACCGTCCCGGTCGCCTCGTCGAAGGGCAGCCCGGGCAGCGGGACCCCCTTGTAGCCGACCGCCCGCAGGACGAGTTGGGCCTCGATCTCCTCGTACCGTCCCGTCCCCCGCACACCCCCCGTACCGTCCGGCTCCGTCCGCTCGAAGCGGACCGCGGCCACCCGGCCGTCCTCGCCGAGGATCTCCGCCGGGCGGAGGAAGAACCGCAGCCGGATGCTGCGCGCCGCCTCGACCCCGTTCAGGCCGCCCCCGCCGTCCGCGAGGCCCGTGAGATCGGCGCCGTCCGCGCCTTGCGCCGCCCACGCCCGTACGACCTCCAGGTTCCGCCGGTTCACGGCCGGCAGCCCCGACGGGTCGGCGAACGACGGGTCGAGAGCCAGGTCGGCCGGCTCCACCCGCACCCGGGCGCCGGGCAGCCCGCCCAGCTCCCGCAGCTCCTTCGTCGTGAACTTGGCCTGGCCGGGACCGCGCCGCCCCACCATGTGCACCGTGCGGATCCGGCTGGACTCCAGCGCCGTGAGGGCCGGGTGCGGCACGTCCGTCGACCGCAGCTCGTCCGCGCCCCTGGCCAGGATGCGGGTGACGTCCACCGCCACGTTCCCGACCCCGATCACGACCGCCGAGCGGCCGCCGAGGCCGACCCCGAAGCCGTTGCCCGCGGCGTCGGGGTGCGCGCTGTACCAGGAGACGAAATCGGTCGCCGAGAAGCTGCCGGCCAGGTCCTCGCCCGGCACCCCGAGCCGCCGGTCGCGCGCGGCGCCCACGCAGTACACGACCGCGTGGTAGAGCTCCAGGAGCCGGGCCGGGGTCACGCCCCCCGCGCCGACCTCGACATTGCCGATGAAGCCGATCCGCTCGTCCTCGAGGACCGCCCGCAGGTTCTGCTGCAGCGACTTGATCTTCTCGTGGTCCGGGGCGACCCCGTAACGGACCAGTCCGTACGGACAGGGCAGCCGGTCGAGCACGTCGACCCGCACCCCGGGCACGAGCGACTGCTGGACCAGCGACTGGGCGGTGTAGACCCCGCTGGGTCCGGAACCGACGACAGCGACACGAAGCACGGTCGTACTCCTTCCCGCCGCAGGGTGATTCCCGCCGGGCTTCCAGCATGGCACCGGAAGCCCGGCGACGGGAGGCGCATGACCCCCGCTCCCCTCGACTACATCGACCGCATCCGGTTGATCTCCGCCGTCTGCTGCGCGATCACGTCGTTCGCCATCTCCTCCACCAGCACGTTGTTCCCCTGCCCCAGGACCTCGGCCGCCATGGTCACCGCACCCTCGTGGTGCGCGATCATCAGCTTCAGGAACAGCGTGTCGAACCCCTCGCCCTTCGCCTTCCTCAGCTCGGCCAGCTGCTCCTCGGTCGCCATCCCGGGCATCGTGTGGTGGTCGTGACCGCTCTGCTCGCGCGGGCCGCCGTGGCCTTCCAGCCATCCCTCCATCGCGTCGATCTCCGGCCGCTGCGCCGCGGCGATCCGCTCCGCCAGCTTCTTCACCTGCGTCGAACGGGCCCGCTCCGGGACGAGCGCGGTCATGGTCAGGGCCTGTCGGTGGTGCACGATCATCATCTGGGTGTAGGCGAAGTCCGCCCCGTTGGGCTTGTCGTCGGGCAGCAGCTCGGAGGCTTCCGCGGGGGATATCCTCCGCGCCGGTTCGCCGGGCTTCCCCGGCGCCACCACCGCCGGACCCGTGGAGCTCCGGCTCTGCGGCGTGCCCTCGTCCGGCCCCGGGTCGCAGGCGGTCAGCGCGCCGACGGCGGTGGCGGCCACGACCACGGCGACAGCTCGGGTGACGGCGCGGGTGACAACTCGACGGATACGGCGGTTCAACCGGTTCGGCAAAGTGACCTCCAGGGGTACTTCGATGACGTCCGTGTCGCCCTCTGTTGAGATGTACACGCAAAGGACGATACTGCGGGAGTCCATCAACCGTTCAACCACGAACGGACGCAAGGGAGGACGGAGTGACCTCGTCGAGAACCACTCGTACCCCGCGTGCACGGATCAGAGGTCTGGGTGTGGCCACCGCCGCCGCCGGACTGCTGGTCGGTCTGCTCGCCGCAGGCCCCGCGGCTGCCATACCCGACCCGGGCGACACCCCGGCCCAGCACGGCGTCTCCTCGCAAGAGGCGGCCGACACCCGGGCCGCCATCCAGAGCGGCGCGATCCCCGGCGTGGACGAGATCGTCCACAGCGACAACATCGAACACCTGGCCAACATCCCCAAGGACGCCCTCCGCGGCACCAACTCCGACCTGGCCTTCCAGGGCCGATACGCCTTCGCGGGCAACTACGACGGCTTCCGGATCTTCGACATCAGTGATCCGACGGCCCCGAAGACCGTCGCCCAGGTCCTCTGCCCCGGATCCCAGAACGACATCTCCGTCTCCGGCAACCTGCTCTTCCTCTCCACCGACTCCTCCCGCAGCGACAACTCCTGTGCGAGCGTCAGCCAGCCGGCCACGGAGAAGTCCTCCTGGGAGGGCATGAAGATCTTCGACATCAGCGACATCGCCAACCCGAAGTACGTCGCCGCCGTCGAGACCGCCTGCGGCTCCCACACCCACACGCTGGTGCCCGAGCGCAGGGACGTCTACGTCTACGTCTCCTCGTACTCGCCCAACGTCGCGTTCCCCGACTGCCAGCCCCCGCACGACGGCATCTCGGTCATCAAGGTGCCGCGCAAGGCGCCCGAGAAGGCCGCGATCGTCAACTTCCCCGTCCTCTTCCCGGGCGAGGGCCCGGACGGCGGCGGCAACCCGGGCAGCCCCACCAACCCGGGTGTCTCCAAGACCACCGGCTGCCACGACATCACCGTGCTGCCCGCCAAGGACCTCGCCGCCGGTGCCTGCATGGGCGACGGCATCATCTTCGACATCGAGGACCCGGCGAACCCGAAGGTCATCGACCGCGTCCAGGACAACGTCAACTTCGCGTTCTGGCACTCGGCGACCTTCAACCAGAAGGCGAACAAGGTCGTCTTCACCGACGAGCTCGGCGGTGGTTCCGCGGCGACCTGCAACGAGGCCATCGGCCCCCACCGCGGCGCCGACGGCGTATACGACATCGTCGGCAGGGGCGACCATCGCAAGCTGGTCTTCCGCAGCTACTTCAAGATCCCCCGCCACCAGGCGAAGACCGAGAACTGCGTCGCCCACAACGGCTCGCTGATCCCGGTCAAGGGCAAGGACCTGATGGTCCAGGGCTGGTACCAGGGCGGCGTGTCGGTCTGGGACTTCACGGACTCGAGCAAACCGAAGGAGATCGCGTACTTCGAGCGCGGTCCGCTCTCCACCGAGCGCCTCAGCTCGGGCGGTTCCTGGTCCGCGTACTACTACAACGGCCACATCTACTCCAACGACATGGCCAAGGGCTTCGACGTGCTGAAGCTCGACGACCGACTCACCGACCCCGCGGAGCGGATCCGGATGGACGCGCTCAACGTCCAGACCCAGCCGGACTACTTCGACGACTTCGAGGACGTCGACGACTGACGCGGCACCCGGTCCCGCGCCGTGGAGAGCGCGGCCGGCGCCGGTAACGCCGGTAACCCGGAAGCGGTGAACGGCATGCCGTCGGGCGGACCCCCGCCCGGCGGCATGCCCTGCTCCCAGTCGAGTCCGTACCGGTGGAACAGCTCCGCACGCAGCCGCGCCACCGGCATCGGCGCCCCCGGCAGCAGCACCGCCACCACCGCGCCCATCAGCAGCGCTCGCAGCAGCGGATAGTCCGCGTCCACGTCCTCGGAGCCGTACCGCGTCACCGTGTCCCGCAGGAGGAACGCGAGCCGCTGCTGCTCGGGACACTGCACGAACCCCTCCGCCTGCAGAATCCCGGCCATATGGGTCCGCATCAGCACCGGCCGGGCCATGGCCAGGCCCAGAATCGCGTCGATCGCCCGAGCCAGCCGCTCCCGCCCGTCCTCCGTGCGCGGCTCGCGCTCCAGCGCCTCTTCCAGCGTGAGGTGCATCAGCCGGTGCACCGCCGACTGCAGCAGCTGCCGCTTCCCCGGGAAGTAGTACGAGATCAGACCACGTGCCGAGCCCGCCCGCTCGGCGATGTCGCCCAGCGTCGTCGCCTCGTACCCACGCTCCGAGACCAGCTCGACGGTCGCCTCGAGGAGCCGCTCGCGCGAACGCCGGCGAAGCTCTTCATTGACCGATGCGCTACGCGGGGACATGCTGGACTCCTGCGTTGACTGGCTCGCAGCCAATATACTCAGCGCATCCTGCTGTCGCGCCTTCGTGGCTGGTCAGCGGGTTTGCCGTCTGTTCTGGGCGACGCGGGGGATCGCCCAGAACAGCCGGTTTCCTTGCGTTTCCCCCATTCTCCTCCGGCCCGATCGGCACGACAGCCTCCCCTAGGGGGTGTCTCGCTGAGCGTCCCTGCGGTCCGCGTTCCGCCCGTACTTCCGGTACGTGATGATCGCCACAGCGGCGCCGCACCAGCCCAGCAGCCAGCCGGCCACCACGTCCGAGGGCCAGTGCACCCCCAGGTAGACCCGGGTCCACCCCACGCCCACCACCGACACCACGGCCGTCACCGCGAGGACGCTCCACCCCCGCCAGGTCTCCCGCCAGTGCAGGGCGAGCACCCACAGCAGCAGCGCACAGGTCAGCGCCGCCGTCAGGGCGTGCCCCGAGGGGAAGGCCGCGTAGTGCGCCGAGTCGACCGGATCGGTCCAGGAGGGCCGGTTCCGGTCGACGGCCGCCTTCATCCCCTGCTGCACGGCCGCCGCCGCCAGACTCGCCCCGACGAGCCACAGCGCGAGCAGGCGCTCCCGACGCCACCACAGCACCACCACCGCGGCCGTGATCAGCGCCCGCATGGTCCATGGGTCCCAGACCCAGTCGCTGAGGACCCGGTTGAGGTGGGTGAGGCCCGGCTCGGCGACGGCGCTGCGGTGCAGCGATTCGGCGACCGAACGGTCCAGGGAGAGCAGCGGCTGAAAGTCCACGGCTACGAGGACGAGCAGCAGCACGGCCAGGGCACCGGAGACGACGGCGGAGGAGCGCATGACTCGATCTTCCCCGATCTTCCCCGGCGTTCGGGCCGGCGCCGAGCCGCCCGCGGTTATCCGAGCGCCCGCAGCGCGGGGACGAACGCCACCAGAACCGGCACCACCGGCACCAGCGCCGCCGCCGCCGTCAGCCGCAGCCGGCGCCCCGCCGTCAGGCGTGGAGTGGCCGCGAGGAGCCGGTTGACCCGCTGCGGAAGGTCCCCGTCCGGGACCTGGCCGGGGCCGAACACCCCACGCTCCTCGTTGAGTTCCACCAGCGCGAGGGCGATCGTCAGCCGCCCGAAGCGGCGCGAGGCGACATCGTCGGCGGCCAGCTCCACCAGCCGGTGCATCTCCCCGCGGAAGGCCGCGAAGACCGGAATCCCCGGGAACCCGCCCGCCAGCGCGCCCGAGCAGTGCAGCAACCAGTCGTGGCGCGCCCGGGCGTGTCCCTGCTCGTGCGCGAGCACGGCATCGAGCTGGCGTCCCTTCAAGCGGCGCAGGGCGGCCGTCGTGACCACAAGGCGTGGCGCGGTGCCCGACAGCCACCAGGCGTCCGGCCGTTCGGCCTCCAGGACGACGAGCCCCTCGCCGTCCGGCCGCTCGCCGGGCAACAGCGGGGAACGGGCGAGCAGTTCGCCGTGGCGCTGCCGACGGCGGGCCCGCGCCCGGCGGATCTCCCGGGTCAGCATGGCCGCCGTCCACAGTCCACCGCAGGCCAGCACGACCGCCAGCGCGGCCGACCACGGCCGGTGGGTGCCCAGTTCATACGCCTCGATCACACCACGCGGCGCGGGCGCGAAGATCCGTCCCCGTACCACCTGCCAGGCAGCCGCCGCGCTGAACGTCATCGACAGCGCGAAGCTCAGCAGGACCGCGGCCACCACGCACTGCCACATCCAGAGCGCCACCACGGGCTCGCGTTCCGCCCAGTCGGACCGCGACAGCAGTCGCGGGGCCACGACGGCGGTCAGGACGCCGAGCGCGAGCAGCGCGAGGGAGACCAACATGAGGCCACCCTATGAGCGTCGGCTACCGGGGGGTACAACCGCGCGAGCCAAGTGACGTACGCCACGGTTTCCCACAGAGCCACAGAGCCACAGAGCCACAGCGTCACAGCGTCACGAGCATCGCCAGCATCGCGAGCGCCATCGACAGCCGGCACACGAGGGCGAACTCCGGCCGCGAGGCCCACGCCGCCGAAGGCCCGCCGGCCGGCGCCGCCACCGGGACCAGCCGGGCCCCCGACCGCAGCACGTACACCGCGTAGTACGCCAGCAGCGCTCCCGTCACGAGCGGCGCGCCCCCCGTGACCCCCGACGCGGCCGCGTGGACCCCATGCCCTCCGTGCGCTCCCTGCGCCGGCAGCGCCATGGCCACCGCCATGTAGACCATGGCCAAGGAGCCCACCAGGTGGTGCAGATGATGCCCGCCGCGCCGGGCCGCGAGCAGCGCGCGCAGCGCCGCCACGCCGAACACCGCCGCGTACACCGCCCAGCTCCAGTCCGGCGGGGTGAGCACGGCGGCCGGCAGCGCCATCGCCGCCATGCCGAAGCCCATCACGGCCTCGCTCCCCGCCGCCCTGCGCTCCTCGCCGGCGCAGCGCCGCGTCCGCAGCAGGCAGTACGCCCCGCTCGCCCCGCACAGCGCCACCAACAGCCACGCCGACAACGCCGGTCCGTGCACGGCACACCTCCCCGTCGTCCCTCCCGACGTCGATGCCCGGGCGGAGCCGGGCGTACGCGAGCGCACAGGCGTACACGGGGAGCACGCGGCGGGGGCGTTACGCTCGGGGAGATCGCCTCCACCGATCGTCAGCGCCCGAGGGGAGAACCGAACGCCATGGACACCGCCACGTCCCAGGACACCGGCCGGATCAGCTACCGCGACGCGGTCGAGGACGACGTCCCGGCGCTCGTCGCGCTCGTCGAGTCGGCCTATCGGGGCGACTCCAGCCGGGCCGGCTGGACCACCGAGGCGGACATCCTCGAGGGGCGGCGCACCGACGCCGAGGGCGTGCGCGCGGTCATCACCACCCCGGGCAGCCGGCTCCTCGTCGTCGAGCGCGACGGCGAGCTCGTCGCCTGCTGCCAGCTCGAACGCCGGGGCGAGGCGGCCTACTTCGGCATGTTCGCGGTCCGTCCCGAGCACCAGGGCGGGGGCCTCGGCCGCCGGATCATCGCCGAGGCGGAGCGCCGGGTGCGGGATCTCTGGGACGTGCGGGAGATGCACATGACGGTGATCTCCGTACGCGAGGAGCTCATCGCCTGGTACGAGCGGCGCGGCTACCGCCGTACGGGAGAGATGACCCCGTTCCCGTACGGCGACGAGCGCTTCGGCATCCCGCAGCGGGACGACCTGCGGTTCGAGCTCCTGGTGAAGCCGCTGGTGTGAGCGGCTCGTGCGAGCCGCTGGTGCGAGCTGCTGGAGTGGGCTCCGGTGTGAGCCGGGCCCTCAGGCCGTGAAGCGGCCGGTGCGGCGGATCTCCGGATAGTCGGTCGTCGCGCCGTCCAGCTCCAGGGCCCGGGCGAGCCGCAGGTGGTCCTGGGTGTTGACCACCCAGCCGATCACCCGCAGGCCCTCCCGGTGGGCGTGCTCGACCGTATCCAGCGTGAGGTGCTGGATGTTCAGGACGAGGGCGCCCGCCCCGACCGCCTTGGCCCGGTCGACGACGTCCCCGTCCCAGTCGTCGGCCACGAGCGCGGTCCGGACGCCCGGGACGTGCCGGGCGATCTCGGCGAGGGCCTCGTCGTGGAAGGAGAGCACCTCCACGCGCCCGGTCAGATCGCGCCGGTTCATCACCTCGGCGAGCGTCCGGGCGGCGGCCACGTCCTTGATCTCGGCCTGGATCGGGGCCCGGACCGCGTCCAGGACCTCCTCGAAGACGGGGACGCGCTCCCCGTCACCGGCGTCCAGCTCGCGGAGCTCGGCGAGGGTCAGTTCGGCGATCGGCCCACTGCCGTCGGTGGTCCGGTCGACCTCGGCGTCGTGCATGACGACGAGGGCGCCGTCCTTGCTCAGGTGGAGATCCAGCTCGATGGCGTCCATGCCGGCCTGCTCGGCGCGGACGAAGGAGCGCAGGGTGTTCTCGGGCTCGACGCCCATGACTCCGCGATGACCGATGGTGAGGAAACTCAAGATCTTCTCGCTTCCGTCGATGTCCGGGCACGGGTCCCTGGGTGGCGCAGCCTAATGGCTTCGCCGTGAGAGGGAAGCGCACGCGCGGCCCTCGTCGGAACGAGCCCTTCCCCGCCGCCCCGAACCCCGAACCCCGAAGAACCCCGAACCCCGAAGAACCCCGGGCCTGCGGTCTCAGGACCGGCCGCCCGAGTCCTCCAGGCCCGCCGGGCCCTCCAGCGCGTCCAGGCCCTCCAGGTCCTCCAAGCCCTCCAGGTCGGCGAGCATCGCCTCCGCCAGCTCCAGCTCCGCCAGGCTCCGGCGCTCGCTCCAGCGCAGGGCGACCGCCGGATGGGCCCACCGCGGTACGGACTCCGCCTGGGTCAGCGCGCCCCTGATCTCGGTCAGCTCCTCCCGCGTACGGGCGATGTGCTCCTCGACGAGCGCGCGCAGTCGCCCGGGTGCGGCCAGATGGCCCAGCCACACCCGCAGCACCAGCGGGTGCTTCAGCACCACGGGCCCGCCGTCCCCCTCCGCCGCCCACCGGGCAAGGGCCGCCCGGCCCGCCTCCGTGATGGCGTACCGCCGCTTCGCCCTCGGTTCCTCCGGGCCGGACCGGGCCGACGTCACGTAACCCCGCGACTCCAGGCGCCGCAGCTCCGCGTAGATCTGGCTGATCGCCGGCGACCAGTGGAAGAAGCGCAGCGAGGCGTCGGCCCACTTCTTCAGGTCGTAGCCGGTGCGCTCGCCGGGGAAGGAGAGCAGGCCGAGCACCGCCCACGCGGTCTGCGGCAATCCCTGTTCCGTCTCTTGCCTCTTCGAGACCTGACGACTAGTCATATGGCGAATTGAAGTAAGGGCAGCGCACCGGCACAACCCCCTGGAGGGCACGTGAAGTTCTCGGTGATCTTCGAGGCGCAGCTGGCCGACCCGACCGTGGAGCACGAACACCAGGTCATCAGGGACTGCGTCGAACAGGCCGTCCTCGCCGAGGAGATGGGCTTCGACCGGATCTGGGCCGTCGAGCACCACTCCCTCAAGTGGTACGCCCACATGTCCGCGCCCGAGGTCTTCCTCTCCTACGTCGCCGCGAAGACGAGCCGGATCAGGATCGGGCACGGCGTGGTCTGCATGCCGTTCCGGTTCAACCACCCCGCCCGCGTCGCCGAACGCGCCGCCATGCTGGATCTGCTCTCCGGCGGCCGGCTCGACCTCGGCGCGGGCCGGGGCGGCACCGAGCAGGAGACCTCGCTGTGCGGCGTCGACCGCGACCGGACGACCGCCGAGGTGGAGGACGCCCTGCGGATCATCGGCAAGGCCTGGCAGAAGGAGGAGCTGGAATACCACTCCGAGCTGATCGGGATCGATCCGCATCCGATCCTGCCCCGCCCGAGCCAGACCCCGCACCCGCCGCTCTTCCTCGCCTGCAGCCGCGCCGAGACCCTGGTCCAGGCCGCCGAGCTGGGCATCGGCGCGCTGGTGATGGGCTTCGCCGGACCCGACTCGATCGCCGGGATGCGCCGGGCGTACGACGCGGCCCGGGCGGCCCGTACCGGCGAGCGGTTCGTCTCCACCGTCGTCAACGACCACTTCTCCGTGCTCTGCCCCACGATCGTCCTCGACGACCGCGAGGAGGCCCGGCGGGTAGGCATCCGGGGCCAGCGCTTCTTCGCCCAGTCGATCGGCCACTGGTACGGAGGGGCCGGCATCCCCGACGAGGCGGTCGTCCGCGGCGCCACGGGCGAGGACGAGGCCGCCGAGATGCGCCGCGCCGCCGAGCAGGTCGTGGCCCGGCTCCACGAACAGCGCATTCCGGTCCGGCCCTCGGCCACGGCGACCTTCAACGCCGACCACGCCTACGGCACGGCGCGGGACGCCATCGCCTACGTCGAACGCCTCCGCGACGCGGGGGCCGACGAGATCATGTGCCTGATCCAGATGGGAACGGTGCCGCAGGAGGCCTGCCTGGAGACGCTCCGCCAGTGGGGCGACACCGTCATCCCCCACTTCAAGAAGAAGGGCGAGGGGCGATGAGCGGCCGGGTCCCGCCCGGCGGCGACCGGCTCGACCCCGCCGCCCGCCCCTTCGCCGACCTGCTGACCGCCGTCTTCCCCGACATAGGGGGCGCCGTCACCGACCCCGTGGAGGCGCGCCGCGTCCTGGCCGCCGCCACGGCGGCGCCCACCGACCCGCCCGCCGTCGGCGCGGTGGAGGAGCGGACGATCCCGGGCCCCGAGGGCGCGCCCCCGCTCCGCGTCCGCGTCTACCACCCGCCGAGTGCCCCCGCCGGGCCGCGAGGCGAAGGCATCCCCCGCCCGCCGGCCCGGGCAGCCCGGGCGCCCCGTCCCACCGTCGTCTTCTACCACGGTGGCGGCTGGGTCCTCTGTGACCTCGACACCCATGACCGCACCTGCCGGGCGCTGTGCCGGGAGTCCGGTGCCGTCGTGGTCTCCGTCGACTACCGGCTCGCCCCGGAGGCCCGCTTCCCCGCCGCCGTCGAGGACGCCTACGCGGCCCTGCTCTGGGCCTCGGCGCACCTGGACGAGCTGGGCGGCGACCCCTCGGCCCTGGTGGTCGCCGGGGACAGCGCGGGCGGCAACCTCGCCGCCGCGGCCGCGCTGCTCGCCCGCGACCGGCAGGGGCCCGCGCTCGCCCGCCAGGTGCTGATCTACCCCGTCACGGACCTGGCCGGCGACCACCCCTCGTACCGCCTCAATGGAGCGGGGTACTACCTCACCACCACCCACATGCGCTGGTTCCGCGACCACTATCTCGGCCCCGACGGGGACCCCCGCCATCCGCTCGCCTCCCCCCTCCGTGCCGAGCTGGGCGGCCTGCCGCCCGCGCACGTCGTCACGGCCGGCTGCGACCCGCTGTGCGACGAGGGGCGGGCGTTCGCCGCCGCACTCGCCGCGGCGGGCGTCGCGGTCACGGAGGACCACCATCCGGGGATGTTCCACGGCTTCCTGGCCCTGGCGGAGTACCTCGACGCCGCGGCCCGCGCCCTGACCGGCGCTGCGGATGCGATCGCCTCAACCCTGTCGGACAGGAAAAATCGCGGTGACCATGGGGGTCGCACAGGATAATTTCTTCTGCCCCCACTTGTGGGGAGGAACCGCGAATGGATACGGTGTCTTGACGCGAGGTTCTCCTGTGGAGGAAGACGAATGACGGAAATTCTTGTGCAGGACGTGACCGGTGGGGGGATAACCACCGCTGCTCCGGTGATCCAGCACCCTGCCTGGCCCGAGCTCAAGAATGCCGTGGAGGAGATCCGTCCCTGGCAGAGCAAGGACGGCTCCATCGACCTGGAGGCCGAGGGAGCCCCCTCCCGAGCCCTGGTCGAGCGCACGGTCGACCGGATCGTGGCCGCGGTGGAGCAGCTCTCCCCGCTGCTGCCGCACGACGCCGCGTACCACCGCGCGCTCGTCGCCGACCTGCGCAAGTGGGTGGAGAGCGGCTTCGCGGTCCCGGACTTCCTGGACTCCCTGCTGGCCTTCCAGCCGGCCGCCGACCGCGTGGACGGGCTCCAGCACCTGGCGCTCTTCCCGATGTACACCCAGAACGGCAACCCGGACCGCAACCTGGAAGCCGTCGTGCTGCGCATGGTCTGGCCGGAGTGGCTCTCCGAGCTGGAGCGCACCCGCTACGACAACCCGCTGTTCTGCGGCATCACCTTCGAGGACTTCACCGCCGGTTACGACACCAACTCGGCCGTCCTCTTCCCCGAGACCATCGCCGTGCGCGAGGCCCCCGAGCGGTTCAGCTGGGGCGGCATCTTCTGCGACCGCGAGGCCGCCCGCTTCCGCAAGGTCACCGAGGCCGCCGTCGACATCCTCGGCATCGACCTGCCCGAGGACATCGCCGCCATGGTCAAGGACCAGAAGCGCTGCGAGGCCGCCTTCGTGCTCTGGGACATGGTCCACGACCGCACCCACAGCCACGGCGACCTGCCGTTCGACCCCTTCATGATCAAGCAGCGCCAGCCGTTCTGGATGTACGGCCTGGAGGAGCTGCGCTGCGACCTCACCGCCTTCAAGGAGGCCGTGAAGCTGGAGGCCGAGGGCAACACCCACGGCCGGGACGTGCAGTACGCCGTCCTCTTCGACCGGATGTTCCGCTTCCCGGTCACCGGCGACCGCAACCGCAACTACGACGGTCTGGGCGGCCAGCTCCTCTTCGCGTACCTCCACAAGCACGACGTGGTGCGCTGGACGGACAACACGCTCAAGATCGACTGGCGGCGCGCCCCCGAGGTCACCAACCAGCTCTGCGGCGAGATCGAGAAGCTGTACCGCGACGGCATCGACCGCCCCAAGCTCGTCCACTGGTTCAAGGCGTACGAGCTGGTCTCCACCTACCTCGCCCCGCACCCCGGCTCGCGCTGGGCCAAGGGTCCCGACGCCCTCGACCTGACGCAGCCGCCGCGCAAGCTCGTCGACGACGTGCTTCCGGACGAGTTTCCGCTCAGCATGTTCTATGAGGCCCTGTCCAAGAAGCTCAAGGGCGTGATCGCCGCGACCAAGGGCATCACCGCCGCCGGCGCTTCCCGGACCGAGCAGGCTGCCGCGTGAACTCAGTTTCCAAGGAGGCGACGCCCATGAACGGCAACGGGAACGGCGGTCGGCTGGAAGGTGCCGTCATCGCGGTCGCGGGAGCGGCCGGACCGGCCGGCCGGGCGGCGCTGATGCGCCTCGCCGAGGCCGGCGCGGTCGTCGTCGCCTCGGACGCCGACCCCGCGCGCCTGGCCGAGGCGGTCGACGCCGCCCGGTACGCGCACGGCGGGGCCACGGTCGTCGGTGACACGGTCGACCTCTTCGACCTCGGAGCCGCCCGTGAGTGGGCGGACAAGACGGAGAAGGAGTTCGGCCGGATCGACGGACTCGTCCACCTCGTCGGCGGCTGGCGCGGCAGCGCCTCCTTCGCCGAGACGGACCTGGCCGACTGGGCCTTCCTGGAGAAGGTGCTGATCCGTACGGTCCAGTCCACCTCGCTCGCCTTCCACCAGCCGCTCATGCGCAGCGACCGCGGCCGCTACGTCCTGGTCAGCGCCGCGGGCGCCTCCAAGCCCACCGCCGGGAACGCGGCCTACGCCGCGGCCAAGGCGGCGGCCGAGGCGTGGACCCTGGCGATGGGTGACGACTTCCGCAAGCTGGGGGGCGAGGACGGGCCCAAGGCCGCGGCTGCCATCCTGGTGATCAAGGCACTGGTGCACGACGCCATGCGCGCCGAGCGCCCGAATGCGAAGTTCGCGGGCTTCACCGACGTCAAGGATCTGGCCGACGCCATCGCCGGCGTCTGGGACCGGCCCGCACAGGAAGTGAATGGACAGCGTCTGTGGCTGACCCCCAAGCCGTGACCCCGGCACCGCCCTCCAGGACCGACGCGCGTCGTCACCACGACCCGTCGGTCCGGGGCTTCGCCAGCGACAACTACGCCGGCGCCCACCCGGAGGTCCTCGCGGCGATCGCCCTCGCCAACGGCGGTCATCAGATCGCCTACGGCGAGGACGACTACACCGAGCACCTCCAGCGGATCATGCACAGCCACTTCGGCCCCGGCGCCGAGGCCTTCCCCGTGTTCAACGGCACCGGCGCCAATGTCACCGCCCTCCAGGCGCTGACCGACC
This sequence comes from Streptomyces sp. NPDC015346, assembly GCF_043078785.1. Lineage (NCBI taxonomy): Bacteria > Bacillati > Actinomycetota > Actinomycetes > Kitasatosporales > Streptomycetaceae > Streptomyces > Streptomyces sp. NPDC015346. The sequence continues at coordinate 250,866 of NZ_JBIBTW010000003.1, forward strand.
GCTGGGGCGCGGTGATCTGCGCCGAGTCCGCGCACATCAACGTGGACGAGGGCGGAGCCCCCGAGCGCATGGGCGGCCTCAAGCTGCTCACCGTGCCGACCCCGGACGGCAAGCTCACCCCCGAGCTGATCGACCGGCAGGCGTGGGGCTGGGAGGACGAGCACCGGGCCATGCCGCAGGTCGTCTCGATCACCCAGAACACCGAGCTGGGCACGGTCTACACCGTGGACGAGATCCGGGCGATCGTCGAGCACGCCCACTCCAAGGGCATGAAGGTCCACCTCGACGGAGCCCGGATAGCCAACGCCGCCGCCTCGCTGGACGTCCCGATGCGGGCGTTCACGAACGCGGTGGGCGTGGACGTCATCTCCTACGGCGGCACCAAGAACGGCATGCTGTTCGGCGAGGCCGTCGTCGTCCTCAACCCGGACGCCGTCAGCCACATGAAGCATCTGCGCAAGATGTCCATGCAGCTCGCGTCCAAGATGCGGTTCGTGTCGGTGCAGCTGGAGGCGCTGCTCGCCAAGGACCTGTGGCTCCGCAACGCCCGGCACGCCAACGCGATGGCCCAGCGCCTCGCGGCCGGGGTGCGCGCCGTGGACGGGGTGGAGATCCTCTACCCCGTACAGGCCAACGCGGTCTTCGCGCGGCTGCCGCACGAGGTCAGCACCCGCCTGCAGGAGCGCTTCCGCTTCTACTTCTGGGACGAGGCGGCCGGCGACGTGCGCTGGATGTGCTCCTTCGACACCACGGAGGACGACGTCGACGCCTTCCTCCAGGCGCTCAAGGAAGAGATGGCGCGCTAGTCACCTTGCATAGCTATGCGGTCGACCGGAAATAGATTGACTCCGGTCGGCCGCATTCCTACGCTCGGGCGCATGGAACTGATCCAGCGGGAACCAGAACTCTCCGCCTACCTCGCGGCCGACGAGGTCATCGACCATGAGCACCCACTCGTACGGGAGACCGCCGCGCACCTGCGCGCCGACCACCCCGACGCATACTCATACGCGAAGGCCGCCTTCGAGTTCGTCCGGGACGCCATCCCGCACTCATTCGACTCCGGCGACACCCAGGTCACCTGGCGGGCCTCCGACGTCCTCGCGCGGGGCACCGGCATCTGTTACGCCAAGTCGCACGCGCTCGCGGCGCTGCTGCGCGCCGAGGGCATCCCGACCGCCCTCTGCTATCAGAAGTTCGAGGCCCTGCACGGGCTGGTCGCGGTCCGGATGCCGGGGGAGTCGACCTGGCACCGCCAGGATCCGCGGGGCGGCGAGCCGGGCAAGGAGGCCGAGTTCTCCCTGGAGGGCGAGCGGCTGGCCTTCCTCCCGGACCCAGAGTTCAATGAAGTGGACTCCCCGGTATTGTACGCTGTACCGCATCCGGCGGCGCTGCACGCCCTGCGGTCGGCGCGGGACGTGCCGGAGCTCTCCCGGACCCTCCCGACCGAACTCTGACAAGGACCGCGATGCCCCTCACCCTGACCGTGTCCGACGAGGTACGCGCCCTCGTGCCCGGCTTCACCCACCTCGCCGTCGAGGCGCACGGGCTGGTCAACGGGCCCAGCGACGAGGCCAGTTCGGCCCTGCTCGACGACGCGGCCCGTCGCCTCGCGCAGCGGCTCGACGGACAGGCACCGGACAAGGACCCGCACATCGCCGCCTGGCGCGCCGCGTACACGGCGTTCGGCGCCAAGCCGTCCCGTACCCGCAACTCCGCCGAGGCGCTCGCCAGGCGAGCCCTCGCGGACGGCGGGCTGCCCCGGATCAACCGGCTCGTCGACGCCTACAACGCGATCAGCGTCGCCCATCTGATCCCCGTCGGCGGCGAGGACCTGGGCCGCATCCAGGGCGCGATGAGCCTCGTCCGGGCCACCGGCGACGAGCCGTTCGTGACCATGGCGGGCGGCGAGGAGACCGTGGAGCACCCCGAGCCGGGCGAGATCGTCTGGCGCGACGAGGCGGGCGTCACCTGCCGCCGCTGGAACTGGCGCCAGGGGCCGCGCACCCGGATCGAGGACGACACCGTCGACGCGATCTTCCTGCTGGAGTCGCTGGCCCCCATGACCCGCGAGGAGCTCATGGCGGCGGGCACGGAACTCGCCGAGTCGCTGGAGAAGCTCAGCCCCGGGGCGCGGATCACCGTCGGCACCCCGGAGTGACGACCCGCCGCCGCGGCCGGAACCCCGGACCCGCGGCGGACCCTCGGCCTGCTTCCGTGACGGAGGTCAGCCGGTTCCTCGGACGACGCTCAGCCGGCTTCTTTGACCTGGGCCGGAGTCGGAGCCGTGCCCCCGAGGTGCGCGGGCACCCACCAGGTGTCGCTCGCGTCCTTGGGACGTACGGGATAGGCGCGCTGCGCGGCCTCGAGAAGCTCCTGCACACGCTCGCGCAGGCGCCGGGTGATGGCCCCCGCGTACTGGTCGGCCGGAGCCTCCATCGGCTCCCCGACGCGGATGGTCACCGGGATGTGGCTGCGCTTGAAGTTCCGCGGCCGGCCCTTCGTCCAGACGCGCTGCGTGCCCCAGAGCGCCATCGGGATCAGCGGCACCCCGGCCTCCTGGGCGAGTCGCGCCGCACCCGACTTGAAGCTCTTCAGCGTGAACGACTGCGAGATCGTCGCCTCGGGGAACACCCCGATGATCTCCCCGGCCCGCAGCGACTCCAGCGCGTGCTGGTAGGCGTGCTCGCCCTGCGAGCGGTCCACCGGAATGTGCTTCATGCCGCGCATCAGCGGGCCCGAGACCTTGTGCCGGAACACCGAGTCCTTGGCCATGAAGCGCACCAGGCGCTTCTGCGGCAGAGCGGCCAGGCCCGTGAAGATGAAGTCCAGATAGCTGATGTGATTGCTGACGAGCACGGCACCGCCGGTACGCGGGATGTGCTCCGAACCCTGGGTGTCGATCTTCAGGTCGAGCGCCTTGAACAGCGTCAGTGCGGCGCCGATGACCGGCCGATAGACGAGTTCTGCCATCTGAGAGGAACCCCTTCTTCTTTGCCTGGGGAGGGTTCTCCCGGCGGAAGTTACGCAGCCGTAGGTTTTAGGCTTTGGGCAGATCGTGCCCCATGTGGGCCGTCGTGACCAGTCCTGACGGCTTCGTACGGCGAGATTCTCGTCACGCCCCCCGGCCATGGCGGGAATCGAACGGTGCCGCGGGGCGCTGCACGGGAGAGCCAAGGGCCAGGAGTGGCGAGCGGGAAGAAGGGGACATGACACGACAGGTGGAGACGCTCGGCGCGGAGAGCGGGGTCGAGCTCGGGGAGCGGGCCACCCTGGTGCAGTTCTCCACGGCCTTCTGCCAGCCCTGCCGCGCCACCCGCCGCACGCTGGCCGAGGTCGCCGCGATGATCGAAGGTGTCGGGCACGTGGAGATCGACGCCGAGGAGCGCCTCGATCTCGTCCGCCGGCTCGGCATCGTCCGTACCCCCACCGTCCTGGTCCTCGACCGCGCCGGACGGGTCGTGGTCCGGGCGGCGGGACAGCCCCGCCGGGCGGACGTCATCGCCGCCCTGGGCCGCGCCGTCTGACGCGGTGACACATCTCCCACATCCCGGGACGCGCTTGACTGCACCGGCCAACGATCGTCAGGCTGGCCGGATGCCCCAAGAACTCCTTCTCCACGGGCGGGCCGACGTCGATCTGGCCCGCAACGCGAGCGCGCGCTGTCCGGGTGTCTGAGAACCCACGGACTCCCCTCACGACGCCCCCGCAGAAGGACAGTTCCATGACGGTTTCGCCCGAGCTCCGCACTCTCCGCGCCCCTCGGCAGGCCTCTCCCGATCTCCGCCGCTCCGATCTCCACCGCTCCGACCTTCTGCGTTCCGTCTTCCGGCAGCACGCGGCCGGTGTCGCGGTCGTCACCGCCCACGGAGACCGTCCCGTCGGCTTCACCGCCACCTCCCTCACCTCGGTCGCCGCCGACCCTCCTCTCCTCTCCTTCGGCGTGGGCACCACCTCCTCCAGCTGGCCGGTGATCGCCGAGGCCGAGCACATCGGCGTCCACATACTCGGCGAGCACCAGCGGGAGCTGGCCGACACGTTCGCCCGCAGCGGCGCCGACCGGTTCGGTGCCCCGACCCGCTGGAGCGTCGGCCCCGAGGGCGTGCCGGTGCTCGACGGGGTGCTCGCCTGGCTGGTGTGCCGGGTGGTGGCCCGCGTCCCGGCCGGGGATCATCGGATCGTGATCGCCGAGGTCGTGGCGGGGGACCCCGCCGGTGAGGGCCGGCCGCTCCTCTACCACCAGGGTCGATTCACCGCCCTGCGCGACTGAGGCGACCCGCCCGCTTCGCGTTGGCAAGGTCACACACCTGAGCGCTTGCTCACCGGTAACGGATTGGGTGTACTGACGAGTAATATCTCGGGTGGGGCGCCCAGCGGCCCCGACCGGAAACCCGCCCTTCAGGCGCCTATGCTGCGAGCAACAAGGCAGCCCAGTAATGACGATGCAGTAGGAGAGCCGGCGTGAGCTTGAGGATCGTTGTCTGTGTGAAGTACGTGCCCGACGCCACCGGCGACCGGCACTTCGCCGATGACCTGACCGTCGACCGCGACGACGTCGACGGCCTCCTTTCGGAGCTCGACGAGTACGCCGTCGAGCAGGCGCTGCAGATCGCCGAAGAGGCGGACGAGGCCGAGGTCACCGTCATCACGGTCGGCCCCGAGGACGCCAAGGACGCGCTGCGCAAGGCGCTGTCCATGGGCGCCGACAAGGCCGTCCACGTCGAGGACGAGGACCTGCACGGCTCCGACGTCATGGGCACCTCGCTGGTGCTGGCCAAGGCGATCGAGAAGACCGGCTACGACGTCGTCATCGCGGGCATGGCCTCCACGGACGGCACCATGGGCGTCCTGCCGGCCATCCTCGCCGAGCGTCTGGGCGTCCCGCAGGTCACGCTGCTCTCCGAGGTGAAGATCGAGGACGGTGTCGTCAAGGGCCGTCGCGACGGTGACACCGCGTCCGAGCAGCTGGAGGCCTCGCTTCCGGCCGTCGTGTCGGTGACGGACCAGTCGGGCGAGGCCCGCTACCCGTCCTTCAAGGGCATCATGGCCGCCAAGAAGAAGCCGGTGGAGTCCTTGGACCTCTCCGACCTCGACATCGAGGCCGACGAGGTCGGCCTGGAGGGCGCCTGGACGGCGGTCGACTCCGCCACCGAGCGCCCCGCGCGCACCGCGGGCACGATCGTCAAGGACGAGGGCGAGGGCGGCAAGCAGCTGGCCGAGTTCCTCGCGAGCCAGAAGTTCATTTAGTTGCCGGGGGTCCGGGGGTTGCCCCCGGACCAGCACAGCATCTAGGGCTCGCGCGAGCCGCTGAAGTCCGCCCCTCTTTCGTTCGCAGGAGATTGAAGTCCCATGGCTGAGATTCTCGTCTACGTCGACCACGTCGACGGAGCCGTCCGCAAGCCCACCCTGGAGCTGCTGACGCTGGCCCGCCGCCTCGGCGAGCCCGTCGCCGTCGCGCTGGGCAACGGCGCCGAGGCCACCGCCCCGGCCCTCGCCGAGCACGGTGCCACCCGTGTCCTGACCGCCGACGCCCCCGAGTTCGCCGACTACCTCGTCGTACCGAAGGTGGACGCGCTGCAGGCCGCGTACGAGTCTGTGTCCGCCGCCGGCTCCCTGGCCGCCGTGCTCGTCCCGTCCTCCGCCGAGGGCAAGGAGATCGCGGCCCGCCTCGCGGTCCGCATCGGCTCCGGCATCATCACCGACGCCGTCGACCTCGAGGCCGGAGACGAGGGCCCGGTCGCGACGCAGTCCGCGTTCGCCGCCTCCTTCACCACCAAGTCCCGTGTCTCCAAGGGCACTCCGGTCATCACGGTCAAGCCGAACTCGGCCCCCGTCGAGGCCGCCCCGGCTGCCGGCACCGTCGAGCCCCTCGCCGTGACCTTCTCCGCCCAGGCCACCGGCACCAAGATCACCGCGCGCACCCCGCGCGAGTCGACCGGCCGCCCGGAGCTGACCGAGGCCGCGATCGTCGTCTCCGGCGGCCGAGGCGTCAACGGCGCCGAGAACTTCGCCATCATCGAGGCGCTCGCCGACTCCCTCGGCGCGGCCGTCGGCGCCTCGCGCGCCGCCGTCGACGCCGGCTGGTACCCGCACTCCAACCAGGTCGGCCAGACCGGCAAGTCGGTCTCGCCGCAGCTGTACATCGCCTCCGGCATCTCCGGTGCGATCCAGCACCGCGCGGGTATGCAGACCTCGAAGACCATCGTCGCCATCAACAAGGACGCCGAGGCCCCGATCTTCGACCTCGTCGACTACGGCGTGGTCGGCGACCTCTTCGACGTCGTCCCGCAGCTGACCGAAGAAGTCAAGGCCCGCAAGGCCTGACCTGCGGTTCTCTCGCGGCCGGGGCCGCACGGTGATCTCTCACCGTGCGGCCCCGCGCCGTTTCGGACAACCATTGACGCAGGTCCCGGCGGACTACTAACTTCGCCATACGGATTGTTGATTCCGTGAAGCGGAAAACAGGAGGATGTGGGATGGGTCAGCAGGAGAAGGTGTCGACGAGCCTCGCCGGAGCGGTCAGCGAGGGCATCAGCGCCTCCCTCGCAGCGGTGGACGCCGAGCTCGACCGGCGCTACCCGGGAGACCCGGGCACCCGCCAGCCCGTCCACACCGTCTACGTCCCCGGCAACGTCTTCGAGGCCGGAACCATCCGCTCCTGGGGCGACCAGGCCCTCGCCGCCCTCGATGAGCACGCCTCCGACGCGAACGCCTTCGCCGCCGTCCTCGGCCTCTCCGACGACCTGGCCGAGGACGTCTACCGCCGCGTCCGCGCCAAGCTGGAGCGCGAGCCCATCGAGGACCTCCGGGTCGACTTCGAGGACGGTTACGCCGGCCAGGACGAAGACGCCGACGCCGCCCGCGCCGCCCGCCTGATCTCGGAGGCGTACAAGAACGGCACGGCCGCCCCGTACATGGGCATCCGGATGAAGTGCATGGAGGCCGCCGTACGCGACCGCGGCATCCGCACCACCGACGTCTTCCTGACCGGCCTCATGGAGAACGGCGGCCTGCCCGACGGCCTCGTCCTCACCCTCCCCAAGGTCACCTACCCCGAGCAGGTCTCCGCCTTCGTCCGCCTCCTGGAGGCCTTCGAGAAGGCCCACGGCCTCGACGACGGCCGCCTGGGCTTCGAGATCCAGATCGAGACCAGCCAGGCCATCCTCGCCGCCGACGGCACCGCCGCCGTCGCCCGCATGATCGACGCCGCCGAGGGCCGCGCCACCGGACTGCACTACGGCACCTTCGACTACAGCGCCTGCCTCGGCGTCTCCGCCGCCTACCAGGCCAGCGACCACCCGGCCGCCGACCACGCCAAGGCGATCATGCAGGTCGCCGCCGCGGGAACCGGCGTACGGGTCTCCGACGGCTCCACCAACGTCCTGCCGGTCGGCTCCACCGAGCACGTCCACGAGGCCTGGCGACTGCACTACGGCCTCACCCGACGCGCCCTCGCCCGCGCCTACTACCAGGGCTGGGACATGCACCCGGCCCACATCCCCACCCGCTACGCCGCCGTCTTCGCCTTCTACCGCGAGGGCTTCGAGACCGCCGCCAAGCGCCTCTCCGCCTACGCCAACCACGCGGGCGGCGACGTCATGGACGAGCCGGCCACCGCCAAGGCCCTCAGCTCCTACCTGCTGCGCGGCATCGACTGCGGAGCCCTCGACACCGCCGAGGTCGACGCCCTCACCGGCCTGACCCGCGCCGACCTCGACCGCTTCGCGGCCCCGCGCCGCGGCGACCTCACCGCCACGGCCCAGTAACAAGCGGAAACCACCAAGCGGAACCACCCGCGCCGAGCGCGCGACCGTGCCCCGTACTCTGTACGCGTTCAACGCAGCCGACAGAGAACGGGGCATCGGTGTCTTCGGGGGAGAACGAACGGCTGGCCGGCCGTTATCGAGTCGTGCGCCAACTGGGCCGCGGCGGCATGGGTGTCGTCTGGCGGGCCGTCGACGAGGTCCTCGGCCGCGAGGTGGCCGTCAAGGAACTGCGGACGTACAACGACTCGTCCGGTCCGGAACTGGCCGATCTGCGCCTGCGGATGCAGCGCGAGGCCCGGGCGGCGGCCCGGGTACGGCACCCCGGGGTCATCGCCGTCCACGACGTGACCGACCACCAGGGCCGCCCCGTCATCGTCATGGAACTCGTCGACGGGCCCTCGCTCGACGACGTCCTCAGAGACCGCGGCGTCCTGGACCCGCGGGAGGCCGCGCGCGTCGGAGCCGCCGTCCTGGAGGCGCTCGCCGCCGCCCACGACGTCGGCGTGCTCCACCGGGACGTGAAGCCCGGCAACGTCCTCCTCGACAAGGGAGGACGGGTCGTCCTCACCGACTTCGGCATCGCCGCCATGGACGACCCGGGCGACGGCTCCACCACCCACCTCACCCGCAGCGGCGAGATCGTCGGATCACTGGACTACCTGGCACCGGAGCGCGCCCAGGGGCAGCAGCCCGGACCCGCGTCCGACGTCTGGGCGCTCGGCGCGACGCTGTACGCGGCCGTGGAGGGCTCCTCTCCGTTCCGCCGCACGTCGACCTGGTCCACGCTCAACGCCATCGTCGTGGAACCGCTGCCCGAGCCGCGCCGCGCCGGGCCCCTCGGGCCCGTACTCCAGCTCCTGATGCACAAGGACCCGGCACAGCGCCCCGACGCCCGCGCGGCGGCCCGGCTCCTCACCGCCGTGGCCCAGAGCGAGAACGCCGCCCCGTCCGCCCCGGTCGCCCAGGCCACGCCGTCCGGCGTCCCGGCGCCCCCACCGGTGCCGACGGAGCCCAACGCGGTCCCGCACCACCCCGCGGGCTTCGGCCCCGCGACGCCGCACAAGGCCGGCGGCTTCGGGCCCGCCTCCGTACCGGCCGGTGGTTTCCCGTCCGCCGGATACGCGCCCGGCGGCGCTGCGGCGACGTCTCCGGGCGCCCAGCCGACCGTCGCACCGCCGGCGACCGGGCCGAAGCGGTCCATGGCGCTGGTCGCCGGGGCGGTCGCCGCCGTGCTGCTGGCGGGCGGCGGAGTGACGTACGCCCTGGTCGGACAGGACGACGGTACGAAGCAGGAGCAGCTGGCCGGGGACCAGGCGCCGGACAGCCCCGAGGCGAGCCCCGGCCGGGTCCTCGACCCGGGCACCGCGCACCCGGCGACCGCGTCAGCCACTCCCTCCAAGGCGGGCGCGACGAAGTCAGCCGCGCCGTCTCCGACCGGGGCGTCGAAGGCGCCCCTGCCCGGCTCCGGCGGCGGCACGGACGCCGGCGGCACCACCACGGGCGGAACCACCTCCGGCGGCACCGCTTCGGGCGGCGGCTCCACGACCGGTGGCGGCTCCGCGAGCGGGGGTAGCGGTACGACGGGAGGCTCGGCCACCACGGGCGGCGGCGCCCCGGCCCCGCAGCCCGCGCCCGTCTGTCACTCCCGCGGCGACGGGAAGTACGACTGCCAGGTGTGGCGCACGGAGAAGACGTACAGCCACGGGGGCGGCGAGATGGGCGTCCTCAACGCCGGCACGAACTACTTCTACTGCCAGGCGAACCTCGGCCGGCGGGAGACGTCCGGCGAGTGGACGAACGTCTGGTGGGCCAGGACCGACGACGACAGCGGCAACACGAACGTGTACTTCAGCGTCGTCTACATCAAGGGCGGCGACAACGACCAGCCGGTGCCCGGCCTGCCCGTCTGCTGAGCCGGCTTCCTATGCGGACGGCGGGGGCGGGACCTCCCCCGAACCGCGCGGGATCAGGGTCGTCTTCAGGACCACCTGGGCCGGCGGCTCCTCGACGCCGTCCAGGCGGCGGAAGAGCCGTTCCGCCGCCGTGCGGCCCAGCGCGGCGGCGTCCTGGGCGATGACCGTGATCCCGAGCAGGTCCGCGAGCTCGATGTCGTCGAACCCGACCAGGGCCACCGGGTGTTCGCGCCCGGCCAGCGCCCGTACCGCCGTCACCGTCACGCGGTTGTTGCCCGCGAAGAGCGCCGTGACCGGCTCCGGCCCCGACACCATCGCCGTGACCGCCTCCCGTACCCGCTCCGGGTCGGTGGGGCCCAGCGAGACCCAGGGGTCCTCCACGGCGAGGCCCGCGTCCTCCATCGCCGCCCGGTAGCCGCGCAGCCGCTCGGTCGCGGTGTGGATGCGGGGCTGGTCGCCGATGAAACCGATCCTGCGGTGACCGTGGGCGATCAGATGGGCCACCCCGGCGCGGGAGCCGCCGAAGCTGTCCGAGAGCACGGCGTCGGCGTCGATCCGGCCCGCCGGCCGGTCCACGAAGACGGTGGCGACACCGGCCTTCATCTCCGGTTCCAGATAGCGGTGGTCGTTGCCGGCCGGAATCACGATGAGCCCGTCGACCCGGCGGGCGCACAGCGCGAGCGCCAACTCCTGCTCCCGCTCCGGGTCCTCCGCGCTGGAACCGTTGATGAGCAGCGCGCCGTGTGCCCGGGCGACCTCCTCGACGGCGCGGCTGAGCGGACCGTAGAACGGGTCGGCGAGATCCTCCAGGACGAGACCGACCGAGGCGGTGCGCCCCTTGCGCAGAACCCGGGCGCTGTCGTTACGGCGGAAGCCGAGCGATTCGATGGCCTCCTGGACCCGGCGCTCGGTGTCGGGGGTGACGCCGGCTTCGCCGTTGACGACACGGGAGACCGTCTTGAGGCCGACGCCCGCCCGGGCGGCGACGTCCTTCATCGTGGGCCGATTGCCGTAACGGTGCTCGGGGCGGCGGGCGGTCTCGGCCACGGTGCGCAGATCCTCTGTCTCTTCGGGACGGGCTCGTCGGTGCCGTCGTGGTGTTCGTGATGTTGTCGAGCATAGGCCCTGGACAACGTTGTCAGAGGGAGGGAGACTGGAGCTGACACCGATCGTCGCCTTCGGCTGCCCTTCTGGAGACACCGCACCCATGCATACCGACCTCGTCGCCGGCCTCGTCGTCGCCCTGGACATCGGCGGGACCAAGATCGCCGGTGCGCTGGTGGACGGCGACGGTCGCCTTCTCGTCCGGGCCCAACGGCCCACCCCGGCGCGGGAGGACGGCGAGACGGTGATGCGGGCGGTCGAGGAGGTGCTCGCCGAGCTGGCGACCTCGTCGCTGTGGGCCGCGGCGGGGGCGGTGGGCATCGGCAGCGCGGGCCCCGTGGACGCCTCCCGGGGGACGGTCAGTCCCGTCAACGTGCCGGGGTGGCGCGGCTTTCCGCTGGTCGAGCGGGTGGGCCGGGTGGTGGGCGGCCGGCCGGTGACGCTGGTCGGCGACGGAGTCGCGATGACGGCGGCCGAGCACTGGCAGGGTGCCGCCCGTGGCCACGACAACGCGCTGTGCCTGGTCGTCTCGACCGGCGTGGGCGGCGGTCTGGTCCTCGGCGGTCAGATCCATCCCGGTCCCACGGGGAACGCGGGCCACATCGGGCACATCAGCGTGGACCTGGACGGCGATCCGTGCGCGTGCGGTGGGCGTGGCTGTGTCGAACGGATCGCGAGCGGGCCCCACATCGCCCGCCGGGCCCTGGAGAACGGCTGGCTTCCCGGTCCCGACGGGGACGTCTCGGCCGCCGCGGTGGCCGCCTCGGCGCGAGCCGGGGACCCGATCGCCGTCGCCTCCTTCGAGCGCGCCGCGCAGGCGTTGGCGGCCGGCATCGCGGCCACCGCGACCCTGGTCGAGATCGACATCGCGGTCGTCGGCGGGGGAGTGGCGGGCGCCGGTGACGTCCTCTTCACCCCGCTTCGCCGCAGCCTGGCCACCTACGCGACCCTCTCCTTCGTCCGCCATCTCCAGGTCGTGCCCGCCCTCACCGCCACCGACGCCGGCCTCCTCGGCGCGGCGGCGGCCGCCTTCCCCCACCCCTCCCGGACGGCCACACCGCAGCGGACGGGCTGACACGGGAGGCTCGCCGCGCGGGGGCGGGTCAGGGCGGGTCAGGCGTTCGCCGTCTCCGGGGTCCGCTGGGAGACGATCACCAGGAACGTGTCCGTCTCCAGGTCCATCACCACCTCCGCCGGAAGCCCCTCGTCCCGGAGCGCACTCGCGCGCTCCTCGGCGGGCCAGCTGCCCCGCGGCCCTCCCGCGGGAAACTTCTCCAATACCGTACGGCTCATGTCCGCACCCCCTTGCCTCGCGGGTCCAACGACACTCGGACCCGAAGTGTTACGCATCGCCCCGCACGGGCGTTCGTGCCGTGAGGCGTCTCACATACCCCGTTCCTCCTGACCGACGCCCGTTCGGACGCCTCCGGTTCCCCCGGTTCTCCCCGGTGGTTTCCGTGGCAGGGTGTTGCGGGCAAGCCACTGGGGGCTACCGAAGAGGGGGAATCGTGATCGTCTGGATCAACGGTGCGTTCGGCGCGGGAAAGTCCAGCACCGCGCGCGAGCTGGTCGATCTGATCCCGAACAGCACCCTGTACGACCCCGAGCTCATCGGCGGCGCGATGAGCTGGCTGCTGCCGCAGAAGCGGCTCGCCGAGGTCAACGACTTCCAGGACCTGCCGATCTGGCGCCGCATGGTCGTGGACACCGCCGCCGCTCTGCTCGCCGAGGTCGGCGGGATCCTCGTCGTCCCGATGACCCTGCTCCGCCAGGAGTACCGCGACGAGATCTTCGGCGGCCTCGCCGCCCGTCGCATCCAGGTGCGCCATGTCCTGCTCGCCCCGGACGAAACGATCCTGCGCGCCCGGATACACGGCCGGACACCCGACCACTCGCAGTCGGCCGAACTCACCCGCGTCCGCCAGTGGTCCCTGGACCACATCGAGCCCTACCGCACGGCCGTCCACGACTGGCTGGGCGCCGACGCCTACATCGTCGACAGCTCCGCGCTCACCACCGCCGAGACCGCCCGCGCCGTCGCCGAGGCCGTCACCTCCGGCACGGCCGCCCCCTGCGGCATCGTCCAGACGCCCGAACCCACCGGTGAGACCCTGGCGGCCGGAGTCCTGCTCTTCGACGAGCACGACCGCTTCCTTCTCGTCGACCCCACCTACAAGCCCGGCTGGGAGTTCCCCGGCGGCGTCGTCGAACCCGGCGAGCCGCCCGCCCGCGCCGGCATGCGCGAGGTCGCCGAGGAGATCGGGCTCGAACTCGACGCCGTACCCAGCCTGTTGCTCGTCGACTGGGAACGGCCCCAGCCCCCCGGCTACGGCGGTCTGCGGCTCCTCTTCGACGGCGGCCGGCTGCCCGCCGCCGAGGCGGAACGGCTCCTCCTGCCCGGAGCCGAACTGCGCGGCTGGCGCTTCGTCACCGAGACGGAGGCCGCCGACCTGCTCCCGCCCGTCCGCTACCGCCGCCTCCACTGGGCCCTGCGCGCCCGCGAACGCGGCACCGTCCTGAACCTGGAGGCCGGCGTCCCCGTCGGCTGAGCCCGGTGCCGGTCGCCCTACGACGCCGCGGCGAGCCGCTCCGCGGCGTCCTCCGTCACCGGCGCGCCGTGACCGCAGCAGATCACCGAGGGCTTCAGCCCGGCCATCCGCCGCATCGAGGCCGTCGCGCGCTCACGGTCCACATGGAAGACGCCGAGGGTCACCCCCTGCACGGAGGCGACCGTGTCCCCCGTGAACAGCACGCCGTGGCTCGGGAGATGCACGGCGATCGAGCCCTCCGTGTGCCCGGGGGTGTGCACCACCACGGCCCCGTCCCCGAACTCCAGCACGTCACCGTCCTCCAGCTCCCGGTCGACCCGCGTCGGCGGCGCCTCGGGGACGGTGAGACCGTGCTCGTACAGCGGGATCTCCCAGTCGAGCAACACCGGCTCGGGGACCGGCGCTTCGCCCCTGATCACCGGGGCGTCGAGGCGGTGGGCGAGGATCCGCGCGCCATGACGGTCCGCCAGCTCCTGGGCGGAGCCCACGTGGTCGCGGTGGCAGTGGGTGAGCACGATCCGGCGCAACCGGGCGGGGTCCAGGCCCTCTCCCCGTAGCGCCGTCTCGATCTCCGACGCCGCACCCACCCAGCCGGCGTCGATCAGGGTCAACTCCCCTTCGTCCTGCCAGAGATACGCCTGGCCGATGGAGAAGTCGAGCATGTGCAGCCGCGGAGTGATCGGGATGAGTTCCATGCGGCGAACGTACGTCGTCACGTCCGCCCGCCGCATCGTTCTACGCTCTCGGCGAGCTTCGCCCAGCGCGTAAGGGCTGCCCCTCTAACCCTGCTTCGAGCGGGCGTAGTTCAGCAGGAAGTGCGCCTCCGCCACCGAGAGCCGCTCCAGCTCCTCCGGCGACACCGACTCGTTCACGGCGTGGATCTGCGCCTCCGGGTCGCTCAGGCCGATCAGCAGGATCTCCGCCTTCGGGTAGAGCGCGGCGAGCGTGCTGCACAGCGGGATCGACCCGCCCATGCCCGAGGCCTGCATCTCCTCACCCGGGTACGCGAGCCGCATCGCCTCGGCCATCGAGGTGTACGCCGGGCTCGTCACGTCGGCGCTGAACGCCTGGCCCTGGCCGACCTGCTCGAAGCTCACCCGGGCGTTCCACGGCACCCGCTTCTGGATGTGCGCGTAGAGCAGCTGGGTCGCCTCGGCGGCGTCCTGGCCCGGCGGCACCCGCAGGCTGATCTGCGCGCGGGCCGTCGACGGGATCGACGGGGTCGCGCCGGCCACCGGGTGGCAGTCGATGCCGATGACCGTGACGGCGGGACGGGCCCAGATGCGGTCCGCGACCGTACCGCTGCCCGCGAGACCCACGCCGTCCAGGACCTTGGCGTCCCTGCGGAAGTCCTCCTCCGGGTACTGCAGGCCCTCCCACACCGCGTCCGCCGGCAGCCCGTCGATGACCGTCGAGCCGTCCTCGGCCCGCAGGGTGTCCAGTACGCGGATCAGCGCGGCCAGCGCGTCCGGCGCCGCGCCACCGAACTGGCCGGAGTGGAGGTTGCCTTCGAGGGTGTCGATCCGGACGCGGATCATTGTCATCCCGCGCAGGGTCGCCGTCACCGTCGGCAGGCCGACCCGGAAGTTCCCGGTGTCGCCGATCACGATCGCGTCGGCGGTCAGCAGCTCGGGGTGCGCCTCGGCGTACCGCTCGAGGCCGCCCGTGCCCTGCTCCTCCGAGCCCTCCACGATCACCTTGACCGTGACCGGCACCCCGCCGTTCGCCTTCAGGGCGCGCAGCGCCAGCAGGTGCATGATGAAGCCGCCCTTGCAGTCGGCCGCGCCACGCCCGTACCAGCGGCCGTTCCGCTCGGTCAGTTCGAACGGCGGAGTGATCCAGGCCGACTCGTCCAGCTTCGGCTGCACGTCGTAGTGGGCGTAGAGCAGGACCGTCGGGGCGCCGACCGGGCCGGGCAGCACGCCGTAGACGGACTGCGAACCGTCCGGGGTGTCGAGCAGCGCCACATCCTGGAAGTCCTCCGCGCGCAGCGCGTCCGCCACCCAGTTGGCGGCCGCCTCGCACTCGCTGCGCGGCGCCACCGCCTCGTCCGCCACCGATTCGAAGGCCACCAGTTCCGCGAGCTCCGCCTTGGCGCGCGGCATCAGCGCGGCGACGGTCTCGGCGATGGTCCCGGCGGTCGGATGGGCGGTCATGGGCACGCTCCTGGTGGCTGCGACGTTGTGACGTTGTCAGGGCGACTCGCCGTATCGGTGGTACGGCGAACGCATGGTCGATCCTACGGCTCCGGTCCACGGGGGCCGCGCCGTAGGATGCCGCAAGAGCTTGGACCATCGGTCGGATCAGGAGCAGAAGCACATCGTGAGCAGCGAGAACGCAGACGCCGAAGAGGTACGCGCGGGACTGTCGCAGGACGCCGTGACCGTCTGGGACGTGGTCGTGGTCGGCGCCGGACCGGCGGGCGCGTCGGCGGCGTACGCGGCGGCGGTCGCCGGCCGCCGGGTGCTGCTCCTGGAGAAGGCCGAGCTGCCCCGCTACAAGACCTGTGGCGGCGGCATCATCGGGCCCTCGCGGGACGCGCTGCCGCCCGGCTTCGAACTGCCGCTCCAGGACCGGGTGCACGCCGTCACCTTCTCCATGAACGGCCGCTTCGCCCGCACCCGCCGCTCGCGCCGGATGCTCTTCGGGCTCGTCAACCGGCCCGAGTTCGACGCCGGCCTCGTCGAGCAGGCGCAGAAGGCGGGAGCCGAGCTGCGGACGGGCGTGACGGTCTCCCGGGTGGAGCAGCACGGACCCGCGGTGCCGGACCGGCGGACGGTCGCCGTCGTCCTCGCGGACGGCGAGACGGTGCTGGCGCGGGCGGTCGTCGGCGCCGACGGCAGCGCGGGCCGGATAGGAGCGCACGTCGGGGTCAAGCTCGACCAGGTGGACCTCGGTCTGGAGGCGGAGATCCCGGTTCCGCCGCCGGTGGCCGAGGACTGGAAGGGGCGCGTCCTCATCGACTGGGGGCCGCTGCCGGGCAGTTACGGCTGGGTCTTCCCGAAGGGCGACACGCTCACGGTCGGCGTGATCTCGGCGCGCGGTGAGGGCGCGGCCACCAAGCGGTATCTGGAGGACTTCATCGCCCGGCTCGGCCTCGCGGGCTTCGAGCCGGCGATCTCGTCCGGGCATCTGACCCGCTGCCGGAGCGACGACTCGCCCCTGTCACGGGGCCGGGTGCTCGTCTGCGGTGACGCCGCCGGTCTGCTGGAGCCGTGGACCCGCGAGGGCATCTCCTTCGCGCTGCGTTCGGGACGGCTCGCGGGGGAGTGGGCGGTACGGATCGCCGAGGCGAACGACGCCGTCGACGCGCGCCGCCAGGCGCTGAACTACGCCTTCGCCATCAAGGCCGGGCTCGGCGTGGAGATGGCGGTCGGGCGGCGGATGCTCGCGCTGTTCGAGCGCCGGCCGGGGCTGCTGCACGCGACGATCACCGGTCTGCGTCCGGCCTGGAACGCGTTCACGGACATCACCCGCGGCTCGAGCTCGCTCGCCGGACTCGTCCGGTCTAACGGCGTGGCGCGCCGGGCGCTGGACCTCCTGGACCGCCGGATGGAGTCGACGGGCGGTTCGGGCACCCGGGGTGTGAAGGACCACCGTCCGGAGGACGACGAGGAATCCCCCGCCGGCACGGAGACGGGTTCGGAGGCCGGTGCCGGGACGGGTGCCGGCCCGGGGTCGGATGCCGGGTCCGGGCGCGGTGGAGAGCGGGCGGCGGACTGAGCCGACTCGGCGCCCGGATTCGGGGCCGGGCTCCGGGCCGGTCCGGGTTCGGGGCCGACCGGGTTCCGGGCGGGTCCGGGCTCGTTTCCTTCGAGGTCTTCGGCCAGTTCAACCGGGCCGTCGAGGACCGGGAGGCCTACTTCACCGCCGCCGACCGCCTACGCCGCGACATCGGCCTCCTGCCCCGCCCCTGACGGCGGGTGAGGTGCGGGGTGCGCTCTCAGGTGATGCTGGACGTGGTCCGCCAGAGGCGGGCGAGCGAGGCGTCGCCCGCCACGGAGACGGCGCCCTCGGGCAGCCGGTTCCAGAGCGCCAGGTAGAGACGGTCGGCGGGTCCGCTCAGCTCGCAGTCGACGGGACCCATGGTGTCGGCGTCCTCCGGAGCGGTGTGCGGCACCTCCGGTGACAGCCGTACGGTCCACACGTCACCCGTGTCCGTCGTCCGTACGCGCAGGGTCCGCGGCTCCGCCGTCCGCACCCGGCTGCGGTCGCGGCCGTGGAAGCCGCGCAGAAGTTCGTCGATCCCGTCCGCGGCCAGCCTGGGATCGACCGGGCCCAGGACGCCGGCCGGCAGGGCCGATTCGGCGTCCGCCCGGTGCACGGTCGTCTCGTGTGCCTGGCGGCGCGCCCAGAAGGCGAGGGCGGACGGGGCGGGCAGGAACGTCCAGCACTCCAGCGACCCGGGCGCCGCGCGCAGGGCGGCGACGAGCCCGGCATGGCCCTCGCGGTAGTGGTCGAGCAGCTCGTCGCCGTCGAGGTCCGGCTCGCCGCCGTCCGGGACGTAGGAGAGGTGGCCCTCGGCGACGAAGGCCGTCGCCCAGCGGTGCACCGTCGTCGTGTGGCGCAGGAGATCCCGCACCCGCCAGCCGGGGCAGGTCGTGACCGGGGCGTCCGGCCCCGCTTCGGCCGCGACGTCCGCCAGGGCCCGGCCCGCCGCGTCCAGCGCCCCGATGTGCTCATCGATCTCCATGATCCCCATCCGCCGGATTCTGTCAGAGGCGGGCGCGGCGGGGGAGGGGAAGGCGGAGGCGGCCGCCCGCCGCACCCCGCTACTCGACCGGCGCCGGCGCCGGCACCCGGGCGTTCCGGGCCGCGTAGCCGATCACGGCGGCGCCGGCCGCGAGGACGGCGACCGTGGTCAGGGCCAGGGGCAGCGAGAACCAGTCGGCGAGGAAGCCGATCGAGGGCGGGCCGAGCAGCATGCCGCCGTAGCCGAGGGTGGAGGCGGCGGCGACCCCGCTGGGGCCGGCGAGCGCTCCGGCGCGGGCCACGGCGACCGGGAAGATGTTGGCGAGCCCGAGGCCGGTCACCGCGAAGCCCAGCAGAGCGAGCCAGATGCTCGGGGCGAGGGCGCCGAGCAGCATGCCGGCGGCGGCCGTCGTCCCGCCCGCGACCAGGGTGCGGGTCTGGCCGAGCCGTTCGAGCAGCGCGGTGCCGGAGAGGCGGCCGACGGTCATCGTCAGCGCGAAGAGCGAGTAGCCGGCGGCGGCGACGCCCGGGTGCGCGTGCAGGTCCTGCTCCAGGTGGAGCGCGCCCCAGTCGGCCAGGGCGCCTTCGCCGTACGCGGTGCAGAGCGCGATCACCCCGAAGACGACGACGAGACCGCGCGAGCCCGCCGCGCGTCGCGGCCGGTCGGCAGAGGTCGCGGAGATCTGCTCCGGCGGGGCGGGGGAGGGCTGCCGGAGCAGTACGGGACCGGCGGCGGCGGTCAGGAGGAGCCCCGCGACGGTCAGGCCGAGGAGGTGGGTCGCGGGGGAGACGCCGCCGGCGACGAGTCCGCCGAGGCCCGCGCCGAGCATGCCGCCGAGGCTGAACGCGGCGTGGAAGCTCGGCATCACGGGCCGCCGCAGCGCGGCGACGAGGTCGACCGCGGCGCTGTTCATGGCGACGTTGATGCCGCCGTACGCGGCGCCGAAGAGGAGCAGGACGAGGCCGAGGGCGAGGGGGGAGTGGGTGAGGGCGGGCAGGGCGATGGAGAGGGAGAGCAGGACGGCGGTGACGACCGTGACGGCGTGGCTGCCGAAGCGTCGGCAGAGGCGGCCGGTCAGGGTCATGGTCACCACGGCGCCGGCGGACACGCCGAGGAGCGCGAGGCCGAGATCACCGGCCGAGGCTCCGGTCTGCTGCTTGATGGCGGGGATCCGGACCACCCAGCCGGCGAAGAGGAAGCCGTCGAGAGCGAAGAAGAGAGTGAGGGCGAAGCGGAGGCGGGACAGGGAGGCAGCGGTGTCTCCGCCAGGGCCCCCCGGAACGGCCGTCCGTACTTTGTTTAGTAGCGGCACAAACCCAGGATAGGGGTGGGCGGGGGTGCTTTTCAACCGGACCGCGCCGAGCGCGCCAGCGACGCCCGCACCAGGGCCGCCGCCAGGTGGGGCAGTTCCTTGCGGGGGACCAGGTCGGCCAGGGTGTCGGCGTCCGAGGGGAGGTGGGCGCGGCGCGCGCCCTTGAGGGCGCGGGCGTCCAGGTACGGGGCCACCTCCGGCCAGACCCCCTGCACCTCGCGCAGGAAGATGTCCGCGCCCGCCGGACCGACGCCGGGCATCTCCCGAAGCGCCGACCGGAGCGCCTCCACGTCCCCGTCCGCCGCCTTCCGCATGCGCCGCAGGTCCCCGCCGTACTTCTCGAGCAGCAGCTCGGCCTCCTCGCCCAGCTGCGTCGCCGTCCGCTCGTCGTAACGCCGGTAACCACCCTTGCCGAGCGCGTCCACGCGCTGCTGCCAGCTCGCCTCCCGCATGGCCCGCGGGTTGCGCATCCCCGCGTCGAACAGCGCGGCGGCCGCGGCGACGGCCGTCTCCGCGCGGATCCGCGCGCTCAGCAGATGGGCGAGGACGAGCAGCTGGTACAGCGGCTGCGGAGTGTCCTTGAGCCGGATACCGGCCTGCTCGGCATAGGTCTCACGCCCCTGCTCCGCCAGGAGCTCCCGTACGTGCTCTGCCGCTGCCGTGTCGGAGCGTGCCATGACGCCTCCCGTGACGCCCGCGGTGGCTCCCCCCCCGTTCCGCCGCGCCGCTACCCGCCCCGCCCGCCCGGCAAACCGCTTCCCCCTCCGATCATGGGAGACTCGCCCTCATGAACGGCAAGGCGACGACGACCAGAACACGGCTGGACAGGGGGCGCGGCGCACTGGGGCCCGCGCTGGAACTGGTGCACACGGGCCGCGCGCCGACCCGCGCCGTGCTCACCGCCGAACTCGGCGTCACCCGCGCCACCGCGGGCGCCGTCGCCGCCGAACTGGAGGCCCTCGGCCTCATCCGGGTCGACTCCAACCCGGGCGCCGCCGCCGGGTCCCAGGGCCGCCCCTCGCACCGTCTCGCCGTCGACGACAAGGGCCCCGTCGCCCTCGCCGCACAGGTCCACGCCGACGGCTTCCGTGCCGCGCTCGTCGGCCTCGGCGGCACCATCGTGGCGACCGCGCCCGGCTGCGTCACCGTCTCCGCCGACCCCGCGCAGGTCCTCGGCGCCGTCGTCGAGGCGGGCGCCGACCTGCTCCGCGAGAGCGGGCGCCGCTGCGTCGGAGCCGGGCTCGCCGCGCCGTCGGCCGTCGCCGAGCCCGAGGGGACCGCCCTCAACCCGCTGCACCTGGCCTGGCCCGCGGGTGCGCCGGTACGGGAGATCTTCGCCGAACGCGTCCGTGCCGCGGGCATCGAGGGCCCCGCCTTCACCGGTAACGACGTCAACCTCGCCGCGCTCGCCGAGCACCGGCACGGCGCCGGGCGCGGCGCGCGGGACCTCCTGTGCGTCGCCACCGGCCACCGCGGCGTCGGCGGCGCCCTCGTCCTCGACGGCCGCCTCCACACCGGCAGTTCCGGTCTCGCGCTCGAGGTCGGGCACCTCACGGTCAACCCCGAGGGCCGCCCCTGCCACTGCGGCAGTCGCGGCTGCCTCGACGTGGAGACCGACCCGCTCGCCTTCCTCACCGTCGCCGGACGCGAACCGGGGCCCGAGGTCTCGCTGCTCCAGCAGGCGCGCGACCTGCTCCGCGACAGCCCCGGCGACCCGGGCGTACGGGCCGCCACCGAGGAGCTCATCGACCGGCTGGGCCTCGGCCTCGCGGGTCTTGTGAACATCCTCAACCCGGACCGGATCATCCTCGGCGGCCTGCACCGCGAGCTGCTCCACGCCGACCCCGAACGGCTGCGCGCGGTCGTCGCCGACCGCAGCCTGTGGGGCCGCAGCGGCGGAGTCCCGATCCTCGCCTGCACCCTCGACCACAACAGCCTCGTCGGCGCCGCCGAGTTGGCCTGGCAGCCGGTGCTGGACGATCCCCTGGCCGCGCTGGGGAGACCGGAGGCCTGACCAGGAGCCCGGTCACCCCCCCCGGCCCGGCGGGGCCCGTCCGGGAATTCCCTGGCCGGCCGGCTCCGGACGAACTAGCGTCCGGATCGTGACCGACACCGACGAAAACCTCCCCCCGCGCCTCGGCAGCCTCACCTTCCACGGGCCGCTCTCCGAGGCCCGTGCCACCCGCCTGATCGAGCGGCTCGCCGCGCACTCGCCCGCCACCGTGCTCGACATCGGCTGCGGCTGGGGCGAGTTGCTGCTGCGCGTCCTGGCGGCGGCACCCGGTTCGACCGGCGTCGGTATCGACATCAACGCCGAGGACCTGGCCAGAGGCCGGCTCCTCGCCAAGGAGCGCGGGCTCGCCGAGCGCGTCGAGTTCGTGGAGGAGTCGGCGCTCGGCACCACCCGCGGCCCGGTCGACGCGATCCTCTGTCTCGGCTCCAGCCAGGCGCTGTGCGACCCCGGACAGCCGCACGACCCGGCCGCCGCGCTGCGTGAACTGCGGCGCCTGGTCAAGCCCGGCGGCCGGGTCGTCCTCGGTGAGGGTTTCTGGCAGCGGACGCCCACGGCGGAGGAGTTCGCCGCGATGTGGCCCGGCGCGCACGCGGGCGACCACCTGCCGCTCGGGCCGCTGGTGGACCTGGCGATCGAGGCGGGCTTCCGTCCCGCGTGGATCGAGACGGCGAGCGCCGAGGAGTGGGAGGAGTTCGAGTCCGGCTACCGCCACGACACCGAGGTGTGGCTGGCCGCCCACCCCGACCACCCGCTGGCGGCCGAGACCCGCGAACGCGTCGACCGCCAGCGCTCCACCTGGCTGAACGGCTACCGGAACGCGCTCGGCATCGCGTACCTGACCCTCGTCCCGGTCGGCTGACGGCTCGCGCGCCGGACCCGTGGGTCCCGCGGGGGCGCGGGGCGCCCCGGACGTCAGCCCGCGAGGGCCGACCGGGCGACGGCGGGGGCCCGGGCAGGCGCCGTGGGCGTGCCGAACGGGATGCCTTCCAGGCTCGTGCCGTGGGTGCCGTGGAAGGGGCTGTGACCGGCGAAGGGGCCGTCGGTGGTCGCGCCGTACACGGCGTGCGAACGGGACGGGGCCGCCACGGCGGGTGCCGGAGCCGGAAGGGTGAACCAGACGACCTTCCCGGTCTCGCCGTGCGGGCGGATGCCCCAGCTCTCGCTGACCGCCTCGATGATGGCCAGACCGCGCCCCGACGTGGCGAACTCGTCCACCTCGCCGAGGCTCTCGCACCTCGGCCTGCCGCTGAAGTCCGGTATGCGCGGGTCATGGTCGGTGACCGAGACCGTGAGGCGGTCGAGCAGCAGCTCCATCTCCACGGTGCACCTCTTGTCCGGCTGGGCGTGCCGGTGAACATTGGTCAGGAGCTCGGTGACACCGAGCGCCGCATGGTCGATCAAGGCGTCGAGATGCCAGTAGCGCAGATGCGCCGATACGATTCTGCGGACCTGACCGATCCGCGACGGCAGGGCCTGGAGCTCCACCGTGCAGTGCCTGCTTGGCTCGCTGATCACGGCTGCGACTCCCCGAAGTAGGTCCGGAAGAAGACGAGGGATCGGATCTGAACGTGTGCTGCGCACGGCGGCGGGCTGGATCACAGCGTCACCGCCGGTAAACCCTCGGTGAGGTGGTTCCAGCGTGAACCAGTGGTGACCGGCCCGCAACTCGCCGCGATCCCCCGCAGGTCAGGTCGCGCGTCGTCGCACCGCTCAGCGGTCCTTCGTCGCCCTCTTCAGCGCGTCGAGGAACCGCCCGGGGCCCGACGCGCGGTCGCGCCGCCCCTCCATGGTCAGGCGGTAGCGCGTCCCGTTCACCGTCGCCACCGTCTCGTCCGCCTTCGCGAACCAGGGCCGCCCCGCCCGCACCGAGGTCACCGGGGCGCTGTCGATCTCGCTGCCGTAACTGGTCAGCAGCGACAGCCTGCCGTCCTCGATCCGGACCTCGCCCGCCCGCGTCAGCGAGCGGGGCCAGCGCTCGATCCGTACCCCCGTCGCCGTGAACTCCGGCTCCGCCATATCACTCCGCCCCCTTCACACCGATTGCTCCGACCAGTGTGCCCGCGCACGCCGCAGGTACGCCAGAGGCCCTCTCCCAGCGCGTCTGCAAGGTACTCCTATGGACCCCCAAAGCGAACGTTTGCGCAGGTGAGGGAGTTATCGTCACCAGTGGGGACCGTTGTGGGACCGAGGAGAGGCACGCATGGGCACCACGGAGAACATCACCGAGAACAGCGCGGACAGCGCACGCGCCGGCGCGGACACCGGCGCACGCAGCGGCGCGGACGGCGGCGCCGGCAGCACGGCCGCCACCAGAACCGCGCCACTCCCCACCGTCGACGTCGACCGCAGCGACCCCGCCTACCGCGCCTGGCTGAAGGAAGCCGTCCGCAAGGTCCACGCCGACGCCAACCGCTCCGCCGACACCCACCTCCTGCGCTTCCCGCTGCCCGAGAAGTGGGGCATCGACCTCTACCTCAAGGACGAGTC
Organism: Streptomyces sp. NPDC015346; assembly: GCF_043078785.1. NCBI lineage: Bacteria > Bacillati > Actinomycetota > Actinomycetes > Kitasatosporales > Streptomycetaceae > Streptomyces > Streptomyces sp. NPDC015346. Next base: position 274,704 of record NZ_JBIBTW010000003.1, read on the forward strand.
GACCCATCCCACCGGCAGCCTCAAGCACCGCCTCGCCCGCTCCCTCTTCCTCTACGGCCTGTGCAACGGCTGGATCCGGCCCGGCAAGCCCGTCATCGAGGCCTCCAGCGGCTCGACGGCCGTCTCCGAGGCGTACTTCGCCAAGCTGATCGGGGTGCCCTTCATCGCGGTGATGCCCCGCACCACCAGCTCGGAGAAGTGCCGGCTGATCGAGTTCCACGGCGGCCGCTGCCACTTCGTCGACGACTCGCGCAGGATCTACGAGGAGTCCGCCGCCCTCGCCGAGCGGACCGGCGGCCACTACATGGACCAGTTCACCTACGCCGAGCGGGCCACCGACTGGCGGGGCAACAACAACATCGCCGAATCGATGTACCAGCAGCTGAGGCTGGAGCGCTATCCCGAGCCCGCCTGGATCGTCGCCACGGCCGGCACCGGCGGTACCTCCGCCACCATCGCCCGGTACGTGCACTACATGCAGCACGACACCCGCATCTGCGTCGCGGACCCCGAGAACTCCTGTTTCTTCGACGGCTGGACCCACAACGACCCGCAGGCGACCGCCGACTGCGGCTCCCGCATCGAAGGCATCGGCCGCCCCCGCATGGAGCCCAGCTTCGTCCCCGGCGCGATCGACCGGATGATGAAGGTCCCGGACGCGGCCAGCGTCGCCGCCGTCCGCGCCCTGGAGACCGCGATCGGCCGCAAGGCGGGCGGTTCCACCGGCACCGGACTGTGGAGCGCGCTGAAGATCGTCGCCGAGATGGTCCAGCACGGCCGCACCGGCAGCGTCGTGACGCTGATCTGCGACCCGGGCGACCGCTACCTCGACAAGTACTACTCCGACGCCTGGCTCGCCGGACAGGGCCTGGACATCGCGCCGTACGCCGCCGCTATCGACCAGTTCCTGGAGACGGGTGTCTGGCCGGAATGAGCCGCCGGTCCAGCCGCCGCATCGCGTCGCGGAAGGAGAGGCCGACACCCGGGCGCGCCAGGCGCATCGCCGTGCGGAACGCGGACGGGCCGTCTGCCGCCATCGTCCAGCGGACCCGTGTGCCGGAGCCGACGGGGGAGAGGACCCACTCCTCCAGCATGGCCCGCACGGCCGGCGCGTTGGTCTCGTCGACGCGGTAGGCGTACCGCGTGTCCGACTCCCGGGACATGATCGTCTCCTGGAAGAAGACGCCGCCCCGCAAGCGGACGGTCCGCCCGGTGCCCCCACCGGTCGGCGTCGCCGAGACGACGGCACGGAACCAGGAGGGCCAGCTGCCCACCTCCTCCGCCAGCGAGCGGTGGACGGCCGAGGGCGGCGCCGCCAGCTCGGCCGTGAAGACCAGGCGTACGGGCGCCGTTGAGACGAACCCGAGCTCCACGAGCTCGAGTCGGCGCGCGGGACGGAGCGTGGGACGGCGCGCGGGGCGGAGCGTGGGTCGACGTGCCATGGTCCGTACCTCCGGGGGCGAACGGCGGTGCACGGCGGTGGGCCAATCGTCTCGTACACGGGTACGAGGGCGAACCCACCCTAGCTGTCGGACCGTCAGATGTCCGCCCGCCCGGCGGAGTTCACCGCCGCGAGCCGAAGCCCAGGAGGCCGTCCAGGGCCCGGCCGAACATCAGCCGCCCCGCGAGCACAAGTACGGGATCGAAGACCCGGGGAACCCCGCGTACGCCGAGCTCCTCGGTCCACACCACCCGCGCGCCCTCCGGCGTCCCGTACACCTCGATACCCGCCCGGCCGAGGACGACCCGCCCGCGCTTCTCCAGCCGGCAGACGCCCGCACGCCCCGGAGCCGGCGGCTCCCACCGTACGACCTCCATCAGGTCGTCGAAGGCCAGCGGCCCGACGCCGGTACGGGCCGCGAACCTGGTCCCCACCCGCGTGGGCCCTTCGGTGAGCACCCGCGTCCGGGTCAGCGGCACCCGCGCGCCGTGCGCGGGCCAGTCGGTGACCCGTCGCCACGCCTCCCCGGCCGGCAGGGCCGTGGAGCGCTCGATCCGGAAGGGCCGCACCGCCCCGTCACTCCTCGTCCTCGCCCGCCACCACCAGGCCCGGCAGGTGCTCCGCCATCTCCTCCCGCGTCCGCGGTGAGAGCCCGCGATCCGTCACCAGCGTGTCCACCTCGTCGAGCCGGGCGAACGAACTCAGCCCGACCGTCCCCCACTTGGTGTGGTCGGCGACCACCACCACCCGGCGGGCCGAGCGCATCAGATGCCGGTTCGTCTCCGCCTCCGCCAGATTCGGGGTCGACAGACCGGCCTCCACCGAGACCCCGTGCACCCCGAGGAACAGCACGTCGAAGTGGAGGGAGCGGATCGCCTGATCGGCCACCGGCCCCACCAGCGCGTCCGACGGCGTCCGCACCCCGCCCGTGAGCACGACGGTCGCCGCGCCGGGCTTGGCCTCGCCCGAGGCGCTCTGGCCCCGCTGCGCCGTGTGGAAGACATCGGCGACCCGCACCGAGTTGGTGACCACCGTCAGATCCGGCACGTCCAGCAGATGCCCCGCCAGGGCGAACGTCGTCGTCCCACCCGACAGCGCGATCGCCGCGCCGGGCGCGACCATCCGCGCCGCCGTCCGGGCGATCTCGTCCTTGGCGCTGAGTTCGAGCGCCGACTTCGCCTCGAACCCCGGTTCGTGCGAACTCGTCTCGACCACCGGCACCGCCCCGCCGTGCACCTTCTCCACGACACCCTGGCGGGCCAGCGCGTCCAGGTCCCGGCGGACCGTCATGTCGGAGACATTGAGCCGCCGCGTCAGCTCGTTGACCCGTACACCGCCGCGCCGCCGCACCTCGTCCAGAATGAGGGCGCGCCGCTGCTCCGCGAGGAGATTCTGATGGTCGCTCACCACCGGGGCCGGTCCTTCCGAAGGGGACTAGGGGATTGGTGTCGGATTCCGTGAGAGGCCGTGCGCACGCGCACACCCTTCCGCGATCCTGTTGTATGCCGTCGAATCCTCCCACCCAGAGAGCGAGACACCGAAGTGTCCCCTGCCACACCTGCCCCGGCGAGCGGGGGCGCGGCGCTCGAGCTCCTCGTCCACGGTGTCGGAGGAGCGACCCCGCAGGCCATGCTCGACGACCCGCGCACGGTACGGATCACCGGCGACACGACCGCCGCCATGCACCGCCGCGCCGACGACCTCGACGCGGAGGAGCACCCCGAGCGTTACGCCGAACGCCCGGTCCCGGAGGCGTACTGCTGGTCCAACCTCACCTCCGGCAACGGCACCCGCGCCCTCTGGCTGCTGCTCCTGCCGTTCATGGTCGTCAACCTCGCCCACTGGATGCGGCCGCCGACCCAGGACCGGCCGCGTCTCGTCCGGCTCTACGGCGTGCTGGTCCGGCTGGTCGCCCTCACCCTGACCGTGCTCCTGACCGCCGCCGCCTGCGAGGTCGCGCTCGATCTGACGGCCTGGCAGTGCGCGGGGACGGTGGCCTGCGCCGAGGACCGCTCCTGGCTGGGCTTCCTCTCGGCCGAGCGGGGCGGCTGGTGGTCCCAGCCGGGCCGCCGGCTCGCGCTCGCCGCCGTCGTCCCGGCCGCCCTGGTGGGGCTCCTCTGGTACCTGTCGAACCGCACGTGGAGCGCGTACGAGGCCCAGCGCCCGCCCATGGGCTACGACGACACTCCCGCCGCTCCGGACGCTCCCCTCGCCCCCGCACCGGCCGCCCCGGAAGCCTGTGGACCGGCGTCGGACGAGGCCGACGACGCCCCCGACGTTCCCCACGCCTCCGGCGCCCACGAGCCACTGCCCCCGGCCGCGCTGCGGCCCGCCCTCGGGCGCCCCGGATTCTGGTACGGCCGCCGGCTCGTCGCGCGGCTGCGCGCCGCCCACACCGCCGCCGGCTTCCTGACCGTCGCCGCCGCCCTCACCGGAGCCGCCGCCCGCCACGACCGCTCCGCCGCCGACTCCCTGCGGGAGGTCTGCGGCTGGGCGCTGCAGTCGTCCTTCGTCGTCCTCGCGGCCGTCGTCCTCTGGGTCGTCTGCCGCCGGGGCCGCAGCGAGCGGCGCCTCGACCTGCGGCTCGAACGGACCCTGGTGTCCTGGCTGCCCGGCGCCTCCCTCGTGCTGCTCGTCCTCGCCGTCCTCCACGCCGGCTGGTCCCGCCCCGGCTGGCGCTCCAGCGGCACGCTCCCCGGCGACGCCACCTTCGGCGTCCTGACGCTCGCCCAAGGCGGCCTCGTCGTGGCCCTGGGCGTCGTCGCCCTCCTCCTGCACCGCCCGCACCGCGATCCCCGCACCGCCCTGTACGGACTCGGCGGCCCCGCCGTCGCCATGCTCGCCTGCGCGCTCGGCGGCGTGATGTCCGGCGGCGTGGCCCAGCGAGTCGCCGACTGGCTGGACGGCCCCGGAACGCCGGGCATGGGCCACGGCCCGCTCGTCGGCCCGCCCGTGCTGCTGAGCTGGCAGGCGTCCGTCATCCCCGTCCTGCTCCTGATGCTGCTCGCGCCGGGCGTCTTCCTCGTGGTACGGACCGCCCGCGCCGCCCGCCGCCTCGGGCCGGTCGTCGAGGCGCAGTACGGCACCGAGGACCCGGACCCAGTCCGTACCGCACGGATCGCCGGGGCCCGCGCCCGCGCCTCGCTCACCGACTCCGCGCCCGTCCTCGTCGGCATCGTCTCCGGCGCCACGCTGCTGCTCGGCGCCGGGGCCGTCGCCGGGGCGTGGGCCAGCGGGAACGTCCCCGGCCGCGCCTTCGAAGGCGCCCACCCCGCCGTCGCCGCCGCCGCGGACACCGCGCAGTCCCTCGGCTCCTGGATGATCGGCTTCGGCTTCATACTGTTCGTCACCTGCGGCCGCCGGGCCTACAAGGACGCCTCCGCCCGCCGCACCATCGGCATCCTCTGGGACGTCGGCACCTTCTGGCCGCGCGCCGCCCACCCCTTCGCCCCGCCCTGCTACGCCGAACGCGCCGTCCCCGACCTCACCTGGCGCATGAGCGCCTGGACCCGGCACACCGGCGGCCGGCTCGTGATATCCGGGCACTCCCAGGGCAGCGTGCTCGCCGCGGCCGCCGTCTGGCAGCTGCCGCCCGCGACGCGCAGCAGAGTCGCCCTGCTGACCTACGGCTCCCCGCTGGAGCGGCTCTACGGGCGCTGGTTCCCCACCTACTTCGGCCCCGGACCGCTGCGGGCCCTGCACCGCACCGTCCACTGCTGGCGCAACCTCTACCGGGACACCGACCCGATAGGCGGCCCCGTCCGGGTGCCCGCCGAGGGCGTGAAACCGGCCGTCGACCGCGACGTCCTGCCCGACCCGGTCGTCTACGGCCGTACCGACGCGCACCCGTTGCCGGAACCGGTCCTCGGCCACTCCGACTACCAGGCCGACCCGGCCTTCGCGGTCGAACGGGCCGGGCTCCTGGACCGATTGCTGCCCGCCATGCCCCGCCAGCGTGCCCCCCACATCGACGACGTCCCGCGTCAGGGCAGTTCCGGCAGGTCCTCCGGATAGAGCAGAGTCAGGTCGTCCGTGCTCACCTCGGTGAGCACGGCGACCCGGCCCGCGTGCCGCTCCACCATCGACTCGAACGTCTGCCGCGCGGTCCGGCCGTTGCCGAACGCCGGGCCCTTGGGCAGCTCGGTGAAGTACTTCCGCAACGCCTCGTCCGTGCCCGGAGCCAGCCGGTACTCGTGCTCGTCCGCCTGCTGCTCCACGATCCGCACCAGCTCGTCCGGCACGTAGTCGCTGAAGGTGATGGTCCGTGAGAACCGCGAGGCCACACCGGGGTTGACCGTCAGGAAGCGCTCCATCTCCGCCGTGTACCCGGCGACGATCACCACGACGGCGTCCCGGTGGTCCTCCATCAGCTTCACCAGGGTGTCGATCGCCTCCCGCCCGAAGTCCCGGCCCGAGTCCTCCGGCGACAGGGCGTACGCCTCGTCGACGAAGAGCACCCCGCCGCGCGCCCGGTCGAACGCCTCCTGGGTCCGGATCGCGGTCGACCCGATGTGCTCGCCGACCAGGTCGACGCGGGAGACCTCCACGAGATGGCCGCGCTCCAGCACCCCGAGCGAGGCGAGGATCTCGCCGTAGAGCCGGGCCACGGTGGTCTTGCCCGTGCCGGGGTTGCCGGTGAAGACCAGATGGCGGCGGACCGAGGCCGCCTTCAGTCCCGCCTCCTGCCGCCTGCGGCCCACCTCGATCATGTTGGTGAGCGTGCGCACCTCGTGCTTGACGCTCTCCAGACCGACCAGCGCGTCCAGTTCGCCCAGCACGTCGTGCGAGGAACGCGCCACGGGCGCCGGCCCGAGATCCGCCGCGGCCGGCGGGGCGGCTGGCACGGCGGGGGAGCGCGGTGCCGGAACCGTACCGAGGAGACCGGCCGACTGCGTCGCCGTCAGTACGGACCCGGTGTCGGCCGGAGCCGAACGCACCCCGCTCTCGTCGCTCGTGCACTCCTCCGCCACCGGACCGCCGCCTCCGAGGCCCTCGCCCTGGGCGCCGCCGCCGTCGGCGAACTCGTAACCGCCGCGCGCGCACCGCTCCGTACGGCACTTGCGCAGCGTCGTCCGGCAGCCGTCCATCACATGGAAGCCGTAACCGCCGCTCCCGGTGACCCGGCAGCCGTGGAAGGTCCCACGCCCCTCGGCGGAGACGTAGAAACCGGCCTCGGCGGGCGAGGTGACGGTGCATCGCTCGATCGTCGGATCGGCGCCCTTGGTGACGATCACCCCGGTCTGCACGGCGTCGATGGTGCAGCCGCTCAGGGTGCCGCCGCTGCCGTGATCGCGGAACCAGGCGCCCGTGGACGCCTCCCGGATCCGGCAGTCGTCCAGCTGAGCGGTCGCCCCGTCGCTCACCGACACCGCCGTGTTCCGCACCTGCGACAGATCGCTGTCGACGACGTCGGCGCGCGAACCCCGGTCGAGCACGAACAGCGCGTCCGGCACGTCGTGCACCCGGCACGCGTCGAGGACCGCCGTCGCCCCGTCACTGACCCACACGGCCGGATAGTCGCCCGTACTGTCGTGGATCTCGCACTGGTTGGCGTCCACGCGCGTGCCCGGATCCCACACCGAGAGCCCGTTGCGCCCGAAGCGCCGCACCGTGGAGCGGGTCAGCGTCAGCACCGAACGCGAGCGCAGATCCACCGCGTTCTCGGGGATGTCGTGGATGTCGCAGTCGGAGAGGGTGAGCACCGCGTCCGTGTCCAGCGTGATGCCGTCGGCCGAGGTGCGGTGCACGGAGGAGTCGGTCAGATGGGCGGTCGCACGGGCGGCGATCTGCAGCCCCGTGCCCTTGATCTCGTACACCTCGCAGCCGATTCCCTCCAGGCCGCTCCCCTCGCCGTTGACGGCGATCCCGGCGCCCGAGGCGTGGTGCACCCGGCACCGTTCCAGGCGCGGATGCGCGCCGCCGCGCACGGAGATCCCGGACTGACCCGCCGAGACGATCTCGCACTCCTCGAACACCCCGCCCGCGCCGTCGAGTACGGCGATGCCGACGCCGGCCGGATTGTCGACCGTGCAGCGGCGGACGGTCGGCCGGGCCGCTCCCCGGACCTCGAGCCCGGCGGCGGAGCGGGTCACGATCCGCAGATCGAGCAGCTCCGGAGTGCCGTCCTCGACGAGCAGCGCGGGCGCGGCGGCGTCCTGGCCCTCGATGTGCAGATCCTGGACGGTGGCCGAGGCCCGCACGGTCAGCGGTACGCCGTCCAGCGGCGCGATCCGCACCGAGCCGATACCGCCCTCCGGGCCGCGCAGGGTGACGGCGCGTCGGATGACGAGGTTCTCCCGGTAGGTCCCGGGCGCGACGGTGAGGACGTCGCCGTCCCCGGCGGCCTCCAGGGCCGCGGCGAGGGAGGCGTACTCACCCGTGCGGCGCCGCCACCGCGATGTGCCGGTGTGCGTCACCTGGACCGTGCCCTGTGCCATGGGTGTGCTCTGCCCCCGCCTCATGCGTCGCCGCTCGTCCGATGCCCCACCGTAGCGCGCGCGGCGGCGCCGGGTTGACGGGTCAGCTGCCCGCGCCCGTACGTCCCCAGTCGGGGCCCGCCTCGGCCCAGGCGCGGTCGAGACGTTCGTACCGCCGATGTACGAGACGGCGTACGACCACCCGCCTGGCGGCCTCGACGAAGACGCCGGCCAGGGCCGCCGCGAGCAGACCGACGATCACCGCGTGCGCGTGGGCGGTGTCCGGCCGCATGGGCGCCGTCACGGGCCGCCCGCTCCGGTCGGTCCAGAGCGGGAAGGTGTCGCCCGGATCGGCGGACTCGGGGCGGGCGGCCACCGTCCCCGTCCTCGGCGTGCCGTCGGGCGCCGTCCAGCGGGCCACCACGGGCCTGCGGAGCTGCTGCTCCCCGGCGGACTCGGGATTCCGGAAGCCGGGCGCGGGGGCGCCGGAGACCCGGACGACCCGGGCCGTGGTCTCCCGCTGCTGTTCGTACTGCGCCTGGACCGCACGCTGGAGGGAGGCGTCGGTCCGCGCGGCGGAGATCCAGCCGACGGCGGGCACCGCGCACGCGAAGAGGACGACGGCCGTCAGCGCGACCCATGCCTCGATCAGGTCGGTGGTCCGGCACAGGGGGTTGCGCCGCCAGCGCCAGACTCCGGTGGCTGCCCGCACGATCCGCACCCCCTGCCTCGTTCCGCGCTCTCCCGAGCTCTTCCAACGAGTCTGCCCCGAGGGCGGGTTCCCCGCCCGTCGGGACGGGAAGTGTGACGCGTTTCCCCGCCCGGGTCGCCCCGCGCGGTCCCCGCCCGGGGGGTGCTGGTTCAGTCGAGGATCTTGAGCTCGTCGCCGACCCGGATCGTGCCGGTGTGCTCGGGGACCAGGTTCTGGCCGAAGATCAGCCGGCTGCCGTCCTTGCGGTGGCGGGCGAGCGTGCGCAGCGGCTCCTTGCCGCGCTCGGCGGTCGCCTGGTCGGTGGTGGTCACGACACAGCGGCCGCAGGACCTGGCGACCCGGAAGGCGACATCCCCGATGGCGAGCCGGGTCCAGCCGTCCTCGGCCCAGGGCGCGGTGTCGTCGACCACGACGTTCGGACGGAAGCGGTTCATCGGCAGCGGGCCCTCGTCGGCGTGGTCCCCCTGGGCGATCAGCGCATTGAGGGCGTCGAGGGAGGAGGTGGTGGTGACCAGGAGCGGGAAACCGTCCGCGAAGCTCACCGTCTCGCCCGGCAGCGCGTACTCCGGCTTGATCGCACGCCGGTGCGCCGGCTCGTCCATGTGGACCAGCCGGGCCTCCGTCCCCAGATGGGCGCTGAACCACGCGTCGGCCGCGGCGCCGGCCGGGACCGCCTCCACCGGAGTGTCGAAGACCTCCACCCGGATCGTGGACGACGGCCGCGGCAGCCCGACCGACAGCGCGGGCAGGCCGGGCGCGGACAGCCGGACGCCGCCGCCCGGCAGCGCCTCGGCCGAGGCCAACGCCATCCGCGGATGACGGCGTTGGGTGACGACCGCCCCCGACGCGTCCACCACGGCCCAGCGGCGGTCACCGGCCAGTCCCCATGGCTGGACCTCCGCCTCAGCGGTCGCGAATCCGCGCAGCGCCTTGACCGGGTGGACGTGGAGGGAGCGGACGACAGGAATCGGCATACGGTCATCCTGCCAGCCGCCCCGGAGGGGGCGTCGTCAGCGCCTCTCGACCGTCAGCGCCTCTCGACCGTCGGTCCCTCGGGCCGTCAGTACCCTCCGCCCTGGTACGGGCGGTTGTACGGGTCGTCGTAGGGAGCGGGCGCGGGAACCGGTCGTGCGGCCGCCGGGCGCATGGCCTCGTACCCCGTGGCCACCGGACGCTGCGGCTGCTGGGGATGGACGCCCGGGTAGCCGCGCGGACCGGTCGGCTGCTGCGGGATGTACGGCGCCGGAGCGTGCTGCAGCGGCACGGGGGCCATCTGCTGCATCGGCTGCATCTGCTGCGGGTAGCCGTACGCACCGCCGCCGGTGTACGCAGGGGCGGGGCCGGGTGCCGCCGGGAGGGCGGGCAGGGCCGCGGGCAGCGCCGGCAGGTAGCTGTTGCCGGTGTCGTACGCGGAAGGCACTCGGATCGGGGCGATCTGAGGCGTGCCCCGCTCAGCGACCAGGGAGTCGTAGATCGGGGTGTCGGGGAACGACGGCGCGGTGTAGTAACCGCCTCCGTAGGTGGAGCGCGGGGAGGTCATGGCACATAAGTTAAGCCCACGATGTGCTGGTTGGGGAGCCCGATAAGAGGGTTGTTTGACGGGTTCTGAGTGACCGTCGATCCACAATGCGAGCGAACGCGACAAAAACGGTCGCCCGGAGAAGCGTCGATCTTGAAAACCCGAGCTGGGGAGGGGTTACCCACGGGTCTCCTTCGACTCCTCGGGTGCGTCCGCCATGCCCGGCATTAGGTTGACGTAAAGAAATCTTGATGCGCGTGAGGAGCCAATGTTCCGGTGTCGGCGCTTGCTGTGCGCGTCGAATTGGGCCGGCGTTCAGGTGCGGGAGTGCCGGATGTCGATCCGCGGCGCTACTCCTTGTGTCGGGAAAAGTGCGCTCCGACGCGGACTTCGTTTTCCGGGGGCGCGGCGACCTCGTCGTCCGGCGCGAGGCCGCTATCGGTCGGGTGCGGCCTCCGGACGGGAGTACGTCCGGCCCTTCCAGGCCGCGCCACGGCCGCGGTAGTGCAGGACGGCCGAGTCCACCGTCATGAGGAGATAGAGGAGCGCGGTGAAGGGGAGGGTGAGCGCGAGCCAGAGGGGCTGGCGGTAGTAGCGGAGCATCGGGAGGTACGTCCCCGCCATCACCGCCCAGGCCAGCCCGCCCGCCCAGCCCGCCACCGCGTCACCGCCGAGCAGCCCGACCGCCGACGCCAGCGGGGGAGCCAGATAGACGACCGCGAGCCCGGCGACCGTGCCCGCGAGCACGAGAGGGTTGTGGCGGAGCTGGGCGTAGGCGCTGCGCGACACCATCCGCCACAGGTCGGCCAGGCGCGGATAGGGGCGGACGCTGTCCACCCGCTCGGCGAGCCCCAGCCAGATCCGCCCACCCGCCCGGCGTACCGCCCGGGCCAGCGACACGTCGTCGATCACCGCCTGCCGGATCACGTGCGGCACCCCGGCCCGCTCGGCCGTCTCCGACCGCAGCAGGACGCACCCTCCGGCGGCCGCCGTCGCCCGGGGGCGGCCGCCGTTGATCCAGCGGAAGGGGTAGAGCTGCGCGAAGAAGTAGACGAACGCCGGAACGACCAGACGCTCCCAGAAGCTCTCCACCCTCAGCCGGGCCATCTGGGACACCAGGTCCAGCTCGTGTCGGACCGCCGCCGTCACCAGCAGGCGCAGACTGTCCGGCTCGTGGGCGATGTCCGCGTCCGTCAGCAGCAGAAACTCCGGCCCACGCGCGCGTGCCAGGGCCATGCCGTGGCGCAGCGCCCACAGCTTCCCGGTCCAGCCCGGTTCCGGCTCGCCCGGAGAGACGACGGTCAGCGGCAGCCCTCCGTACCGTACGGCCAGCTCGCCGGCGAGTTTCCCGGTGCCGTCCGTACTGCCGTCGTCGACGAGGACCACCTCCGCGTCGCCCGGATAGTCCTGCGAGAGCAACGACGGCAGGCTCAGCGGCAGCACCTCCGCCTCGTCCCGCGCCGGTACGACGATCGCGACCCGCGGCCAGACCGGCGGGGCCATCGGGTCGGCCCGGTCCACGCGCGCGTGGACCGGGGGAGGCAGGCGCTGATCGGTACGCCAGAAGAACCCCTGACCCAGCAGCAGCCACCCCCAGGCGGCCAGCGAACCCACAGCGATCCAGGCAATGGCGCTCATTCGCCGCAGTCTGCCCCAGATCGACGGCGGCGCAAGGGTGGTCGGCTAGGGTGACCGGGTGAAGATCGCGCTCATGGACTCCGGAATCGGCCTGCTCCCGGCAGCGGCCGCGGTTCGCCGCCTGCGGCCCGACGCCGATCTCGTACTCTCCTCCGACCCCGACGGCATGCCCTGGGGCCCGAGGACCCCCGAGGACCTCACCGAGCGCGCGCTGGCCGTCGCCCGCGCCGCCGCCGCGCACCGGCCGGACGCCCTGATCGTGGGCTGCAACACCGCCTCCGTCCACGCCCTGCCCGCGCTGCGCGCCGAGCTGGAGCCCCGCGTCCCGGTGATCGGCACCGTCCCGGCGATCAAGCCCGCCGCCTCGGACGGCGGAAAGGTCGCCATCTGGGCGACCCCCGCCACCACCGGCAGCCCCTACCAGCGCGGACTGATCCGCGCGTTCGCCGCGGACGCCGAGGTCACCGAGGTGCCCTGCCCCGGACTCGCCGACGCGGTGGAGCAGGGGGACGCGGAGGCCGTGGACCGCGCCGTCGCGGCCGCCGCGGCGCTCACCCCGCCCGACGTACGCGCCCTGGTCCTCGGCTGCACGCACTACGAGCTGGTCGCCGACCGGATCCGCGCGGCGGTGCAGCCGGCCGACCTGCCGCCGGTTGTTTTCCACGGCTCGGCCGGGGCAGTCGCCGCACAGGCGCTGCGCCGGATCGGCGCGGAGCCCGCGCCCGACGCGCCCCCGTCCGGCGGTCTGACGGTGCTGCTGAGCGGACGGACGGGAGAACTCCCGGCGGCGGCCCTGAGCTATGCGGAAGGCCGACTCCTCGCCGCCGCGGCCCCGGCACGCTGACGATCACGGGGCAGCGGCGAGCGAGCGCCGCACAAGCGGAACGTGAGTAGGCTGCGAGCCATGAGGGACCATCCCCGCCATCCTCACCACCCGCGACCCCTGGAGACCGAGGTACCGGTACCCGAGGTCTGGACCGGCCGCGCCACCAACCGCGCCCAGTGGCTCCTCGCGATCGCCGGCGCCGCCTTCGTCGCCCTGGGCATCGAGATCGCCGTCGCCGCCCCGTGGAGGTCCGGCATCGTCGCCCTGCTGATGTCGGTGATCGGCTGCGTGGCGGTCGGCCTCCTGATGCTGTTCGGCACCCTCGCCTTCGTCCATGTCGCGGTGAAGGTCGACGACCGCGCCCTGGAGGTCCGCTGCGGGCACATCGGCCTGCCGCGCCGCCGGATCCCGCTGTCGCAGGTGACCGGCGTCGACATCGCGGCGAAGGTCACGCCGCGGCACTGGGGCGGATGGGGATACCGATGGCTGCCGGAGAAGGGGACGGGCGTCATCGTCCGGCGCGGCGAGGCCCTGGTCCTGACGCTGGTCGACGGCCGCACCTTCACCATCACGGTCGACGACGCCGACTCCGCCGTCCGCGTCATCCGCGACCGCCTGAGCCGCGCGACCCCCGAACCCCCGCCCGCGCCTCCCACGCCTCCCACGCCCCCGGTCCCGCCCATCGCACCGACGGGTCCGACGAGCGCCTGAGCGTCGCCGTTCTGGCCAGGACCGGGATCGGCCGGACCAGGACCAGGACCGGGAGCTTCGGGATCTTCGGGGACCCGGTCGGGGCCGGGGCCGACCGGGATCTTCCGGGGCCGGGGCGCGCCGTAGACTCCGGAAGGTGAGCACCACGATCGCCCCCGTCGACGCCTCCGGCCCCGCCGCCGCCCCCGAGCCCGGCCGTTTCGGCCCGTGGCGTCTCGTACGGCCGGCAGCGGCCGCGCTCGCCGGGGTCATGCTCTTCCTGAGCTTCCCGCCCCGCCCGCTGTGGTGGCTCGCGGTGCCCGCGTTCGGACTGCTCGGCTGGGCTCTGCGCGGCCGCCGGCTCCGCGCCGGGTTCGGCCTCGGATACCTCGCGGGGCTCGGCTTCCTGCTCCCGCTGCTGATCTGGACCGGCGCCGAGGTCGGCCGGTTCCCGTGGATCGCGCTCTCCGCCGTCGAGGCGCTGTTCATCGCCGCCGCCGGGCTGGGGATCGCGGCCGTCTCCCGGCTGCCCGTCTGGCCGGTGTTCGCCGCCGGGGTGTGGATCCTCGCCGAGGCGGCACGCGCGCGTGTCCCGTTCGGCGGCTTCCCCTGGGGCAAGATCGCCTTCGGGCAGGCCGACGGCGTCTTTCTCTCCCTCGCGGCGCTCGGCGGCACGCCCGTGCTCGGCTTCGCCGTGGCCCTGTGCGGCTTCGGACTGTACGAGGTGATCCGGCAGGTCCGCGCCTGGCGGGCGAGCGGCGACGTACCGCGCGGGCCGCTCGCCGCGGCCGCCCTCGCCGTCCTCGTCCCGGTCACCGGCGCCCTCGCCGCACTGCCGCTGGTCGACGACTCCGCCGAGGACGGTACGGCGACCGTCGCCGCCGTCCAGGGCAACGTGCCCCGCCTCGGCCTGGACTTCAACGAGCAGCGGCGCGCGGTCCTCGACAACCACGCCGCCCGCACCACCGAACTGGCCGAGGACGTCGCGAAGGGCACGAAGCCCCGGCCCGACTTCGTCCTGTGGCCGGAGAACTCCTCCGACATCGACCCCTACGCCAACCCCGACGCGTACGACGTCATCGACAAGGCCGTGAAGAGCATCGGCGTACCGACCGTGATCGGTGCCGTCGTCGCCCCCGAGACCGGCAAGCTGCGCAACACCCTCATCCAGTGGGAACCGGACAAGGGGCCGGTCGCCACCTACGACAAGCGGCACGTCCAGCCCTTCGGCGAGTACATCCCGATGCGGTCCTTCGTACGGATCTTCAACAGCCACGTCGACCGGGTCAGCCGCGACTTCGGAGCGGGCCACGAGGTCGGCGTGTTCGACCTCGCCGGCACCAGGGTCGGCCTCGCCACGTGCTACGAGGCGGCCTTCGACTGGGCCGTGCGGGACACCGTCACCCACGGCGCCCAGCTGATCTCCGTACCGAGCAACAACGCCACCTTCGGCCGCAGCGAGATGACCTACCAGCAGCTCGCCATGTCCCGGGTCCGGGCGGTGGAGCACAGCCGCTCCGTCGTCGTCCCGGTGACCAGCGGGGTGAGCGCGATCATCCGGCCGGACGGCGAGATCGTGCGGCGGTCGGAGATGTTCACCCCGGACGTCCTGGTCGAGGAGGTGCCGCTGCGCTCCTCGCTCACCCCGGCGACACGGATGGGCACGCTGCCCGAGGCGCTCCTGGCGGCGGTCGCGGCCGCCGGCCTGGGCTGGTCCGCGCTGCGGGCCTTCCGCGCCCGCCGGGGCCCTGCCGGCCGTGTGGTCTGAGGAGACGGGTCCGCGAGGCGTTCCTTGATCCAGAGGGCCTTAGGGTCGAGGTATGGGTACACCTGACTTCATCCGCGAACTCCGGGCCAGCGCCGGTCACCAACTGCTCTTCCTGCCGGGCGTGAGCGCCGTCGTCTTCGACGACCGGGGCCGGGTGCTGCTCGGCAGGCGGGCCGACAACGGCCTGTGGTCGATCATCGCGGGGATCGTCGAGCCCGGGGAACAGCCGGCCGCCTGCGCCGTCCGCGAGGTGTACGAGGAGACCGCCGTCCGCGTCGAGGCTGAGCGGGTCGTGATCGTCCAGACCCTGAGCAAGCCCATCGTCTATCCCAACGGGGACCAGTGCCAGTTCATGGACGTCTGCTTCCGCTGCCGCGTCGTCGGCGGCGAGGCCCGGGTCAACGACGAGGAGTCGACGGACGTCGGCTGGTTCGACGTGGACGACCTGCCCGAGATGAACCGGTTCTCCCACTTCCGGATCGAGCAGGCGCTCGCCGACGAACCCACATGGTTCGACACCACGCCCATGGGCTGAAGTATGGGTCGGGAACACATCGGTTGACGGTGGGGTGCTTCATAAGGTGCGGAACATGAGCGCCCCCACCACATCAGGTCCCGCCTCCGCCCCCGCGCCGGCCCGGCCCCTTCCGGCCCCGCCCGCTCCGGCCACCGCGCCCGGGACCGTCCAGCTCGACCTCACCGGCCGCACGGCGCTCGTCACCGGGGCGGCCGGGGGCATCGGACGCGCCTGCGCGCTCCGGCTCGCCGCCGCGGGCGCCCGGGTCAGAGCCGTCGACCGCGCGGCCGACGGCCTTGAGGCGCTCCTCGCACAGGCCCACGGCCTGTCCGGCGCCGTGGAACCGCAGATCCTGGACCTCACCGACCTCGACGGCGCGGAGGCCGCGGCCGCCGGCGCCGACATCCTCGTGAACAACGCCGGGCTCCAGCTCGTCCGCCCGATCGAGGAGTTCCCGCCGGACGTCTTCCACACCGTTCTGACCGTGATGCTGGAGGCGCCCTTCCGGCTCATCAGAGGAGCGCTGCCCCACATGTACGCCCAGGGGTGGGGCCGGATCGTCAACGTCTCGTCCGTGCACGGGCTGCGGGCCTCCGCCTTCAAGTCGGCCTATGTGGCCGCCAAACACGGCCTGGAGGGACTCTCCAAGACCGCCGCCCTGGAAGGCGCCCCCCATGGGGTCACCTCCAACTGTGTGAACCCCGGCTATGTGCGCACCCCCCTGGTCGAGCGGCAGATCGCCGACCAGGCCGCCGCCCACTCCATCCCACCGGAGCGGGTCCTGACCGACGTCCTCCTCAAGGACTCGGCGCTCAAGCGGCTCATCGAGCCCGAGGAGGTCGCGGAGGCCGTGCTCTACCTCTGCACCCCCCAGGCCTCCTTCATCACCGGCACCTCCCTCACCCTCGACGGCGGCTGGACCGCCCACTGACGGCCCTCCGGCCCGCCGGTTTTCCACAGGGCTGGTGCCACCACCCGTACGGCAGGTATCCCTGTGTCCATGTCCCAAGAACAGGTCTCCTACCTGGAACTCCTCGCACGAGGAGCCGCGGCGGAGGCATACGACCGGCCCGCGCTGCTCGCCCGTGCGAGCGGCGCGGGCCCCGAGGCGCTGGCCGAACTCGAGAAGGCCAAGCAGCTCGCCCTGCGCGTACGGGCGGAGCTGGAGGGGAGACGACGCCGCGAGGCGGAGCTCTCCGCCCTCTTCGAGACCGCCCACGACCTCGCGGGACTGCGCGACCTCGACGCGGTGCTCCGCGCCATCGTCCAGCGCGCCCGCTCCCTCCTCGGCACCGAGGTCGCCTACCTCAGCCTCAACGACCCCGCCGCCGGCGACACGTACATGCGGGTCACCGAGGGCTCGGTCTCCGCCCGCTTCCAGCAGCTCCGCCTCGGCATGGGCGAAGGGCTCGGCGGCCTCGTCGCCCAGACCGCCCGCCCGTACGTCACCGACAACTACTTCGACGACGCCCGCTTCCAGCACACCCGCACCATCGACTCCGCCGTGGGGGACGAGGGGCTCGTCGCCATCCTCGGTGTGCCGCTGACCCTGGGCAGCCAGGTCATCGGCGTGCTGTTCGCCGCCGACCGGCGCGCCCGGGTCTTCGAACGGGAACAGGTCGCCCTGCTCGGCTCCTTCGCCGCGCACGCCGCCGTCGCCATCGACACGGCCAACCTGCTCGCCGAGACCCGCTCCGCCTTGGCCGAACTGGAGCGGGCCAACGACATCATCCGCGAACACAGCGGCGTCATCGAGCGCGCCTCCGAGGTGCACGACCGGCTCACCGAACTCGTCCTGCACGGCGGCGGCGTCCACGACGTGGCCGACGCGGTCTCCGAAGTCCTCGGCGGCAGGGTGGAGTTCATCGAGGAAGGTCTCGACGCCGCCCGGCTCGCGGACGGCCACGCGCTGCGCGACGGCGACCGCTGGGTGGCCGCCGTCGCCGCCGGCGGCGAGAGCTTCGGCGCCCTCGTCCTGCACGGCCAGCCCGACCTCGACCCCGTCGACCAGCGCACCCTGGAGCGGGCCGGTCTGGTCACCTCGCTGCTGCTGCTCGCCCGCCGCTCGGCGGGCGAGGCGGAACAACGGGTACGGGGGGAACTGCTCGACGACCTCCTCGACGCCCCAGACCGCGACCGCCGCCTGCTGCGCGAACGCGCCGCCCGGCTCCGTACGGACGTCGACGCGCCCCATGTGGTGCTCGCCGCCCGCATCGACCGGGCCGGGGCCGGAGGAGAGGCCGACAGCGGCGTAAGGGAGAGCGCGGACCGGCAGCGCTTGTGGTCGGCCGCCTCACATCTGGCCGCCACCCACCGCGGCCTGGCCTCCGCACGCGACGGGGGGACGGTGCTGCTCCTGCCGCTCGGCCCCGGCGAGAGCGCGGCCGAGTTGGCCCGGCGGACCGCCAAGCACCTCGGCGGCGCACTGCGCGAGCCGGTCACGGTGGGCGCCTCGGCACCCGTCGACTCGCCCCTCGCCCGGCCGGGCCGGGTCGCCACGGCGTACGGCGAGGCCCGCCGCTGTCTGGACGCGCTGCGCCTGCTGCACCGCGCGGGTGAGGGCGCCGCGGCCGAGGACCTGGGCTTCCTCGGCCTGCTGCTCGCCGACACCCGGGACATCGAGGGCTTCGTCGACCGCACGATCGGCCAGGTCGTCGCGTACGACCGGCGGCGCGGCACGGACCTGGTGCGGACGATGGACGCCTACTTCGCGAGCGGGATGAGCCCCGCCCGTACGAAGGACGATCTGCACGTGCACGTGAACACGGTCGCCCAGCGCATCGAGCGGATCGGCCGGCTGCTCGGCCCGGACTGGCAGTCGCCGGCCCGGGCTCTGGAGATCCAGCTCGCCCTGCGACTGCACGCGATGTCGGCCGCGGTCGCCCGCTGAACACGCCGAAGGCGCCGGCCCCTCGCGGGACCGGCGCCTGTCGTGTGCGTCCTCAGGCGTCGGCGCGGACCGGCGCCGCGTCCACGGGGGCGTCCTCGGCGACCTCCGAGAGATCGCGGTTGCGGGTCTCGCGGGCGCAGCCGACGGCGACGATCGTGAGAAGCGCGGCGGCGATCACGTAGAGGGAGATCGGCGTCGAGGAACCGTAGTCGGCGAGCAGCGCGGTCGCGATGAGCGGCGCGGGGGCACCGGCGGCGACCGAGGAGAACTGCGCGCCGATCGAGGCGCCGGAGTACCGCATCCGGGTCGCGAACATCTCGGAGAAGAACGCGGCCTGCGGCGCGTACATCGCCCCGTGCAGCACAAGCCCCACCGTCACCGCGAGCAGCAGCGATCCGAAGCTCCCGGAGTCGATCAGGGCGAAGAACGGGAACATCCAGGCGCCGACACCGATCGCGCCGATCAGGTAGACCGGCCGGCGGCCGATCCGGTCGGAGAGCGCGCCCCAGGCGGGGATGACGGCGAAGTGGACGGCGGAGGCGATCAGGACGGTGTTCAGCGCGGTCTGCTTGGAGAGACCGACCTGGGTGGTCGCGTAGACGAGGATGAACGCGGTGATGACGTAGTAGGAGATGTTCTCGGCCATGCGGGCGCCCATCGCGATCAGCACATCGCGCCAGTGGTGCTTCAGGACGGCGACCAGCGGCATCTTCTCGACCTGCCCGGCGGCGGCCTTGCGCTCAGCGGCGGCGGCGAGCGCCGCCTTGAACACCGGCGACTCGTCGACCGACAGCCGGATCCACAGACCGACGATCACCAGCACACCGGAGAGCAGGAACGGTATGCGCCAGCCCCATGAGAGGAACGCCGCGTCCGAGAGGAGCGCGGTGAGCGCGGACAGCACACCGGTCGCGAGCAGTTGACCCGCCGGCGCCCCGGTTTGTGGCCACGAGGCCCAGAAGCCGCGCCGCTTGGCGTCCCCGTGCTCCGACACGAGCAGCACGGCCCCGCCCCACTCACCGCCGAGCGCGAACCCCTGCAGCAGCCGCAACACGGTGAGCAACACGGGAGCGGCGGACCCGACGGCCGCGTGCGTGGGCAGCAGCCCGATCGCGAAGGTCGCCCCACCCATCAGCAGCAGGCTCAGCACCAGCAGCTTCTTCCGCCCGAGCCGGTCACCGTAATGCCCGAAGACGAGCGCGCCCAGCGGCCGGGCGGCGAACCCGACGGCGTAGGTCAGGAAGGACAGCAGCGTCCCGACCAGCGGATCGGACTCGGGAAAGAACAGCTTGTTGAAGACCAGCGCGGCGGCCGACCCGTAGAGGAAGAAGTCGTACCACTCGATGGTGGTCCCGATGAGGCTCGCGGCGACGATGCGCTTGAGGTTCGATTCGGCGGGTGGAGCCGCTGCGGGGGAGGCCATGTGCACCACTTCCAGGCGATGTGCGGGGACGTTTCCGTGTCGCCACACCGTAGAAACACGCAGGTCACCGTCGTATGTGGTGGGACACCATAGTTCGCGGCCCTCACATGCGCCCGGCCGCCATGGTCCCCCTGACGGTCAGCTCCGCAGCTGCGCCGCCAAGCCGTCGAGCAGCAGGGCGAGCCCCAATTCGAAACTGCGGTCGTCGAGTGCGACCAGCCCCGCGCCCACGTCCGAAGCGCCTTCGAGGGAGTCGGCTAGCGAGGGATATGACGGTCGGTAGTCACCCGGCGATCGGGCGAAGCCTGCGGCGAACGTCTCCAGGGCGGAGCCGAGGACCAGATAGTCGATCACGGCCGCCACCTCGGCCGCCTTCGCCGGCGCGCAGCCGGCCCGGGTCAGGGTGGCCAGCAGCGTGTCGTAGCCGCGCAAGGCCTTGTCGGCCTCGACCCGTCGCCGCGCGACCAGGGGGATCACGTTCCAGTGGCGCAGATACACCTGGCGGTAGCCGCGGGCATACGCGGCGACCCCCTCCCGCCACTGGGGGTCTCCGAGCGGGCTGAGGTCGATCTCTTCGTTGATCAGTTCCGATGCCGCGTCGAGCAGGTCGTCCTTGGACGCGACGTGATGGTAGAGCGATGCCCCGCGCACTCCGAGGCGCTGCGCGAGCGTCCGCATTCTCAGGGCCTCGGGGCC
The DNA here is from genome assembly GCF_043078785.1 of Streptomyces sp. NPDC015346. Classification (NCBI taxonomy): domain Bacteria; kingdom Bacillati; phylum Actinomycetota; class Actinomycetes; order Kitasatosporales; family Streptomycetaceae; genus Streptomyces; species Streptomyces sp. NPDC015346. Next base: position 295,240 of record NZ_JBIBTW010000003.1, read on the forward strand.
CTGCTCCCGCAGGAGTTCCAGGGCGGCGCGGGCAATGATCTCGCGGCTCAGCAGTACGTGGCTCGGTCGGCCCATGGACGCGTTGCCCCCTTCCGGCCGTCAGGTTACCCGTCGGCACGGCTTCACAAGGGCGCGGGTGTCGGGCTATGGTCCCGGCAATCCGAATACCTAACAACGTTAGATTTAGGCAGTGGGGCACGCCGACAGCCTCGGCCAGGCTCCCTCCCCCGAGGTGGACAATGAACCAACCCTCTTCCCGCAGCTCCGCCACCGAGGCCCCGCAGGGCGCCGAGGTCCCCCAGGACAGCGATTCCGCCCGCCTGCGCGACCTGGGCTACAAGCAGGAGCTCCGCCGGAGCCTCGGCGTCCTGGGGAACATCTCCATGGGCTTCGCCGTGGTCTCCCCCGTCGTGGCGCTGTACGCGGTGGCCATGGTCGGCACGATCGTCGCCGGACCCGCCTGGGTCTGGGCGCTGCCCGTCGTCCTGCTCGGCCAGTGCCTGGTCGTGAACGTCTACTCCGAGCTGGCCTCGCAGTGGCCGCTCGCCGGCGGTCCCTACCAGTGGGGCCGACGCCTGCTGGGCCCCTCCTTCGGCTGGATGGGCGGCTGGGTGTGGCAGTTCGCCGTGATGTTCGCCAACACCACCGTGGCCTACCTGGCCGCGCCCTGGGTCTTCGCCCTGTTCGGCATCACGCCCACGCCGGGCGCCATGGTGGCGGTGTCGGTCGCCATCCTGCTGCTGTGCATGCTGGTCAACGCCTACGGCATCAGGATCCTCAGGCTGTTCGTCTCCATCGGCATCGCCGCTGAGGCGATCGCATCGGTGCTGGTCGGCTTCGCCCTGCTGCTGTTCTTCCGAGAGCACGACTTCGTCCTGTTCACCGACACCATGGGGGCCGAGGAGCTGTCCGGCGGCTCGACCGCCATGGCCTTCCTCGCCGCGGTCGCCGTCGCCGGCTGGGCTTTCATCGGCTTCGACGCCTGCGTCTCCGCCTCCGAGGAGACGAAGAGCGCGGGCCGACAGGTGCCGCGCGCCATGTGGTGGGCACTGCTCAGCGTCGGCGTGGTGGTCATTCTCAACGCGATGGCCGTCGCCCTCGCCCACCCCGACCCGGAGTCCGCCGTCCTCGGTGAGGACATCGACCCGGTCACCACCGCGGTGGTGCACTCCTTCGGCTCCTGGTCCGACAAGCCGTTCGTCGCCGTCGTCCTGGTCGGCTTCCTGGCCTGTGCCATGGCGTCCCAGGGCGGTGCGGCCCGCGGCCTGTACTCCCTCGCCCGGGACGGAGTCTTCCCCTTCTCGAACCAGGTCAGGAAGGTCAACAAGCGCAAAGCCCCCATCGGCGGACTGGTCGCCTCCACCCTGGTCAGCGGCACCGCCCTGCTGCTCGGCCTGAACGCCACCGCCATCGGCAGCCTGATCGCCTTCGGCACGGCGGCCACCTTCCTGCCGTTCTTCCTGGTCTCCCTGGCCGCGCTGATCGCCCGGTTGCGCGGCAGTTGGATCCCTTCCGGCCACATCAGGCAAGGGAAGAAGGGGACCTTCCTCAACGTGCTGGCCGTCCTGTGGACCGCCTTCGAGGTGATCAACGTCTGCTGGCCGAGGGAGACGCTCGCTCCGCCGGGCGCCCCCTGGTACCAGGTGTGGTCGGGCGTCCTGGGCACCGTGGTGATTCTCGCCGCCGGGCTTGCCTATCTGCTCGTCAAACGGCCGCAGGACAGAATCCGCAACGACAAGCCCGCCGAGGCGGGCGGGGAGCGGTCCCCCGAGTTCGCGGCCGAGCCCTCCTGATTGCCGAGCCCTCCTGATTTGTCGAGGACGGCTGGTTGTCGAGGACAGCCGCCGAGTGCTCCGACCATGCCGGCCGGGCTGCCTCAGAGACCCACCCCCCACACCTGGAAACACCGGACTGCCGTTTCTCTACGAGGAGTTACGCCATGAACGCACCACGCATGTCCAGCATGTCCAGGCGACGCTTCGGCATCGCCGCGGCGACCGCTGCCGCCGCCGCTGCTTCGATGATCGGCGGCCGCGCCGTCGCCGCCCCCGCCGCCGGGCGGACCGCCCAGCGGGAGACGCAAACGGTCTTCCACGCACCGGCGGAGTGGGAGGCGCACTCCGGCTGTGTCATGGCCTGGCCCTGGGACCGGACCGTCGGCTGGGGCGGGCTGCTGACCGACGTCCAGGCCGAGATCGCCGCCATCGCCAAGGCCATCGCCCGTTTCGAACCGGTCCTCATGGTCGCGGAACCGGGCCACGCCGCCGCGGCCCGCGCGCAGTGCGGCAGCGCGGTCACCGTCATCGAGTACCCGATCAACGACTGCTGGACCCGGGACACCGGTCCCATCTTCGCCGTCGACGCGGCGAAGACGCGCAAGATCGGGCTCGACTTCCGCTTCAACGGCTGGGGCGAGAAGTACCCGTACGACAAGGACGACCTCCTGCCGGTCGGCGTGTGCGACCACCTCGGCGTGCAGCGCGAGCCGGTCGGCATGGTCCTCGAGGGCGGGGCCGTCATCACCGACGGCCAGGGCACGCTCATCACCACCGAGGAGTGCCTGCTCAACCCCAATCGCAACCCGCACATGACCAGAGAACAGATCGAGACCACCCTCAAGGAGTCCTACGGGGCGACCAAGGTCGTCTGGCTGCCGTACGGCCTCGCCTACGACGACATCACCAACGGCCACGTCGATCTGTGCGCCGCGTACCTCGGTCCGGCGAGGCTCCTCATCCACACCCAGCCGGACACCGCCAACCCCAACCACGCCCGTATGGCCGCCAACAAGGCCGTTCTCCAGGGCTCCACCGACGCCCAGGGCCGTCCCTTCCAACTGGTGGAACTCCACCAGCAGCCCCACTTCACGCTCAACGGACTGAACGTGAGGACGTTCAGCTACACCAACTACTACGAGACCCGCGGCAGCGTCGTCGTCCCCACCGCGAACCACGCGGACGACACCGCCGCACTCGCCCTGTTCCGCACCTTGTTCCCCGGCCGCGAGGTCGTGGGCATCCCGACGCGCACGCTCGCCTGGGGCGGCGGCGGCGTCCACTGCGTCACCCAGCACATCCCCGCGACGCAGTAGCGCATCTCCGTCAGGAAGCCGTGCCCGGCGGACCGGAAGACATACGATCCGCCGGGCACTTCCGCGTCCTCCGCCGGGTCTGCGCTGCCCTGGCCCGGGAACTTCGCGAGAAACCCGACCTCGACGTCACTGGCATCCCCGAAGTCCACCACCGACGGCGCGCTTTGGGCCGTACTCGTAGGTTCGTCGCGGTGCGAGGCGGCCGGGGGGATGGCTGGACGTCGCGGTTGGGTTTCGATATGCACTCCGAAGTGCAACGTCTTCGTCGCCAATACCACACACCGTCAATGGAAGCCATCCATCCGTTTATTCGTCGTGGCTGGTTATGATCGGTACCCCGCATCCCGCCGAAGCTGAACCGGACTTCCCCCGGTCCACACCCTAGGACTGCGTCTGGTCAGGCTTCTGGGGCGTCCCCGCTGTCTCCCCGTTCCCGAGGACAGATGTCTCCCATAGAACCCGAAGGTCCGCGAGGGCAGTCGACGACTCGTCGGCGGTCTACCGTGCGCCTGCGTACGCTGCTCATTTGGCTGGCGATTGTCCCTATTCTGGCGATGAGTGCCCAAGTGGTCGTGACCGCACAGCGGCTGGTGCACCAGTCGGAGCACCTGCGCGCTGATGTGGCAGTTGGTGAGCTGACCTACGTACCCCTGACCAGGCTGATGGCCAACGTGCAGGCTGAGCGGAGGATGACCGCCACACGGTGGGCGGGCGGCCCCGTGTCCGAGAAAGAGCTGCGCGAGCGGCGCGCGGCCACGGACCGGGCCGCGGACGAGTTCCGCCGGGCGGCGGACGGAGCTCTGGCGGCGACCGGGCGCGAGGGCGATCATTACGTCGCGGAGCTGAAGCACAGCCTCGCGGATCTGGCCGCGTTCCGCGAGCGCGCGGACGCCCGCAGCGGGGGCGCGGATCGTACGATCGGCTACTACTCCGACCTCGTCGACCGCATCATCCGGGTGTACCAGAACCAGTTCAGCCATGCGGAAGACGCCGAGCTCATCCAGAAGAGCGGCTTGGTCGTCACGGTGTTCACGGTGTCCGAGATGGTGGCACGCGAGACCACCATCCTCGCCCTGGCCGGGCCGTCCAGGCGTCTGAGCCCTTCCGGGTTCGCCGAATTCGTCAACTCCGTCGGATCCCAGCGGTACCAGTACGACGAGTGGGTCGCGCCGTATCTGACGGCCGAGGACAGAGCAGCCTACGACCAGGTCTTCGCCTCGGACGGCTGGAAGACGAAGGTCCGCATCGAGGACGCGGTCATCTCCGACCACCAGAACACCGCGTCCGGCATCAAGCTACCCAAGGAGGCCGACGCCTGGCGGGCCGCGTATGACGAGTTCGCGGCGCGCGTTGCCGAGCTCGACGCGCAACAGGGGCGAGCACTACTCCTGCAAGCCGACGCCAAGGCCACGGATCTGGAGAACGAGGTCATCTGGCTGATCGTCGGAAACGGCGCGGCCGTCTTGGCCGTCGCTGCCGTCATCGTGCTCACCACGCGCTCCGTACTCCGCCGCCTGCGCGAGCTGCACCGACGTACGGTGGCCATCGCCGAGGACACGCTGCCGGACGTCGTGGCCCGACTCCAGCGTGGACAGCCCGTCGACGACAGCGCGCTGCCCACGGTGAGCGGAGACCAGGACGAGGTCGGACGTATCAGCGACGCGTTCGCGCGTGTCGTATCCGTATCCGTCGACGGGCACGCGCAGCTCGCGGCCGAGCGTCAGGGCTTCGGTATGTTCGCCGCGGGCATCGCCTCGCGCACCGGAAACCTGGTCAGCCGCCAGCTGACCCTCACCGACGAACTTCAGGACACCTTCGGTCACGACGAAGTGCTGCTCGCCCAGTTGATGCGATCCGACCAGTTGACGGTGGGCATGAGGCGGCAGATCGAGAACCTGCTCATCCTGGCGGGTGGCGAGATTCCTGATCCGCACACCGAGCCCATGCGCGTCGCCGACCTGCTGCGCGAAGCCGCCGCCGAGGTCGAGGACTTCCGGCGGATCGATCGCCAGGCCCTGGACGAGATCAGCGTGGAGCCGCGGGTGATCAGCGAGATCAGCCACCTCCTGGCGGAGCTGCTGGACAATGCCACCCGGTTCTCTCCGCCCAGGTCGAAGGTGGTCGTCCGTGCCGAACTGGTGACAGACGGGCTGTCGATCGAGATCGAGGACCGCGGACCCAGGGTCGCGGCCGAGAAGTACGAGGAGATGAACGGGCGCCTGCACTCCGCCCCGCCGTACTCCGTCCTGGCGGAGAACGCGCACCGGCTCGGACTCTTCGTGGTCGGCCACCTCGCCGACCAGCTCCGGGCCAAAGTGACGCTGCGCCGCTCGGTGTACGGGGGGACATCGGCCGTCGTGATCCTCCCCAAGGAACTGCTGGTGCCGACTGAACCGGTCCGGACAGGGAAGGACGTGCCGCGCGCGTCGGCGCCGTCCGCCCCGGCCGTGAGCCTCCTCGATGAACGCAAGCCCGAGCTGGTCCTGCACGCGAAGACCGGGCTGCCCAGCCGTACGACACCCGAGCGCTCTCCCGAGCGGGCGGGGGAGAGCAAGCCTCGGGTCCCCTTGGTGACACGGGACGGAGACTCGAAGCCGGCCCTCCCCGAGCGAGTCCCGCAGGCCCACATCGCCGAGCAGCTCCGCGCGCCACGCGCACCGGAAACCGACGCCGGTCGGGACGCGGCCACGCCCGAAGAGGTGGCCGACGCCTGGGCGGACTACGAACACGGGACCCAGACAGTGGAATCAGAGCTCCGACAGGATCAGCGATGACGACGACACCGAACGACATGATCTACAGCGTCCTGGACAACAACCTGAGCAGGATCGCCGGCATCCAGGGAGCCGTACTCCTGTCCAACGACGGGATCAAGCTCAGCTCGTACCAGCTGGAGCGGGCCCAGGCGGAGCGCATAGCCGCCGCGTCCTCCGGCATCGCCGCCACGATGAAAGCGATATCCAGGGAGGTCGACGGCGGCCGGGTGATCCGCCAGCTGGTCGAGATGGACGACAGCTATCTCTGCATCGTCGGGTGCGGGGAGGGCAGCACGCTCATCGTGGTGACCTCCCGCAAGGCGCGGCTAGGGGAGCTGGGCGGCGAGGCCGTGCGGACCGCCCAGGCGCTCGGTGAGTGGCTGAGCACGCCTGAGCGCAGCCAGGCGCAGTCGTCGTAATGGCGGACGAGCCCGGGCCGCAGCAGGGAGGCCGCCGCCGGACGCGGCTGTACGCCATGACCGATGGACGTACGGCAGCGCCGCACACCGTCCTCACCATGGACACCACGATCACGGCGGCGGCCGCCGCGGACGGCCACGGCGGTCTGCCCACCGAGTGGCAGGCCATCCTCGACATGTGCCGGCCGCCGGGCGGCCTGGCGGTCGCCGAGATCGCGGCGCGGATGCACATCCGCCTCACTCCGATGACGCTTCTTCTCGGCGAACTCGCGGAACGGGGGCTGATCGAACACCGGCCGCCACTGGAAGGTGCCGAGACCACCAATGTCCACCTGCTCATGAAAATCAGGGACAACCTTGCCCGGATATGACACCCCTGCCCAGGATGCGGACCCCGTCAAGATCCTCATCGCCGGGGGATTCGGCGTCGGTAAGACGACCCTGGTCGAGACGGCCTCCGAGATCGAGCCGTTGCGCACCGAGGAGCGGCTGACGAGCGCGGGCGTCGGCGTCGACGACCTCGACGGCATCGAGTCCAAGGCGGTCACCACCGTCGCGATGGACTTCGGCCGCATCACGCTCACCGACGCCGGGGTCGTCCTCTACCTGTTCGGCACACCGGGCCAGGAGCGCTTCTGGTTCATGTGGGACGACCTGCTGAACGGGGCACTCGGGGCGATCGTGCTGGTCGACACGCGACGCCTCGACCGCAGCTTCCCGGCCGTCGACTTCTTCGAGAACCGAGGGCTTCCGTTCGTGGTCGGCGCGAACTGCTTCCACGGCGAGCAGCTGTACACCGCCGAGGAGATCGGGGCGGCGCTGCATCTGCGTGACCCGAACACACCCGTCCTCATGCTCGACGCTCGCTCTCGCGACGACGTGCGCGGTGTACTTCTCTCGCTGCTGGACCTGCTCATTGCCAAAGCAGGGGCCACGGCGGCCGGCTGACACCATGATGCGTCCCCGTGGGCGGGCATGGGCAGCGCTGCTCAGGCGTCCTGGGCCCGTGAACGGGCCGCCGTCGCCGGATGCCTGATCGACGGGTTCACGTCACGGGGACGTTCCGTGTCGCCACACCGTAGAAACACGCAGGTCACCGGCGTATGTCGTGGGACCCCATAGTTCAGCGCGACGGGGTGCGCGTGCCCACCATGGGATCCGGCACCGACCTGACGGGTCGGGCACGTTGTGGTGGTGCGGTGCCGGCCACGAATCATCGGTGAATCCTGCGATCCAGCGGTGCGCCTCATCGTGATCGCAGCAGACTGGGGCCATGGGTGTGCGGCCGCGTTGGGAAGAGCTCGCCGGGGCACGGCAGGCGTTCGAAGAGGGCGTGACGATGCTCCTCGCCATGGTCTATCCGGGCCTCAGGCATGTTGACGGTTCTGGCGGTGACCGGGGGGAGGACGCCGTCCTGCGACTGCCGGGAGGTGGGCGGCATGTCTTCCAGGTGAAGGGCTTCACGGGGCGTCTGAGACCGGCCCAGCGCCGTCAGGTGGAACGCTCACTGAAGCGAGCGGCTGAGGGCGAGCCCACGCGGTGGACTCTCGTCGTACCACTCCGTCTTACACCGAATGAGTGGGACTGGTTCGATGGACTCCGCGACGGCTTCCCCTTCCCCTTGGACTGCCACGATCTGCACTGGCTGAACACCAAGTCCTACCAGCACCCGGCCATCGAGGCCCTGTTCCAGCCAGAAGTTCCCTTGGCTGCCCCGCTGAACTGGCCTTGCGTGGCGGACACCAGCCCTATCGATGCCGGCCTTGCTGTGCCCGCGAGCGGCGACATTCCTCCCTATGTGGCGCGTGACATCGATCCCGTGGTGCGAGCTCGGATTCGAGCGACGGCTGAGTCGGGCGGAGCGCTCGTGATCGTGGGGGATTCCGCTGCGGGGAAGACCCGCACACTCTACGAAGCCCTGTGCGCGGAACTGCCCGGCCACCGCTTCGTGCGCCCAGGACAGGACGGCGACTTCCCGTTGCTGATCGCGGGCATCGTCGCGGCGGAGGGGCCCTGCGTGTTGTGGCTCGACGAGTTGCACCGCTTTCTGGAGGACGGCCGCTACCTCACGCCACAGAGGCTCGGGGAATTGCGCCGTGCGAGGGCCATCGTCCTGGCCACGCTCGACGCGTCGGCCCATGAGCACTGGCATCGCTCGGCAGTGTTGCGCCAGATGCAAACCCTGGTGCTCGATCGGCGCTGGAGCCTGGCCGAACGCCAGCGTGCCGCTGAGGCGTCGGACTTACGCGTCGTCCACGCCGCACGGGTGGACCCGGCCATCGGAGTCGCCGAATGCCTGGCCGCCGGACCATGGCTGTGGCAGGAACTGAAGCTGGCCGATCGGGCGGGCGGGCAGCCACGGGGGGCGGCACTGATCCGGGCAGGTATCGACCTCGTCCGGGCCGGCCTCGCTGGCCCGTTGCCCACCTCGCTGCTCCTCGACTCCCACGTGGCCTATCTCGCCGACAGCGGCGGCCCCGCACTACGCCCCGAACCAGCTGACGACGCCTTCACCTGGGCAGGGAAGGTGCGCCTAGGAGTCAGCAGCATGCTGCTGCCTGTGGGCGAGGACACCTGGAGGGCCCATCCTCAGCTGGCCGCCGTGGCCGCCGTGGCCGACGACGAGGGCGTCATGGTTCACCCGTTCACTTGGTTCCAAGCGCTCGGCGCGGCCGGCGATCTGGACGACATGTTCACGGTGGCGCTCAATGCCAGCAGGCATGCCCCTTCCATCGGCGTCTTCCTGTGGCGATCGCTAGCCGACGTCGGCCTGAGCAGCGCCGCGAACAACCTGGGCGTCACCCTGGCCGGCCTGGGCCGATACGAAGAAGCCGAGCAGGTGTACCGGACGCAAGCAGACCCGGAGGACGCCGTGGTCCTGCTGAACCTCGGCAACCTGCTGTGCACGACAGGCCGCCACGACGAAGCAGAAGAGGCATACCGTAAGTCGGGCGAACGAGGCGAAGCGAAGGCTTGGAACAATCTCGGGCTGCTCTTCAAGGACCAGGGAGCGTACGCCCACGCCGAGTCGTGTCTGCGCAGCGCCGCCCTGGCCGGCGCCCCTGACGCCGAGTACAACCTCGGGGTGCTCCTCGACGAGCTCGGGCGAGCTGACGAGGCCAAGGCCGCGTATGCCCGTGCGTACGACGCTGGGGACGTAAGCGGCCTGACCAACTGGGGGCTGCTGCTGCTTGCGGAAGACCGATGGACCGAGGCGGAACCGTTGGTACGGCAGGCCGCCGAAATGGGAGACGGGGACGCGATCTTCTGTCTGGCCAACGCGGCGAAAGCGGAAGGGGACATGCGCCGGGCAACGGACTGGTACCACCACGCGATCGATGCTGGTGATGCCCGTGCCTGCTTCAACCTGGCGAACCTTCATCGGGACGACGGCCGTCCAGACTTGGCCGAGCCGCTCTATCGGCAAGCCGCCGATGCCGGAATCACCAGCGCCCTATACAACCTGGCACTCCTCCTCAAGAGGCAGAAGCGCCTCACCGAGGCCGAGGACTTCTTTCGCCGGGCTGCAGCGGAAGGACACCAGGAAGCCCTCTTCCATCTCGGCGACGTGCTACGCCAGGCCGGCCGCCAGGAGGAAGCCACTGCGCAGTGGAAGGCGGCCGCTGAAGCTGGTGACCCCAATGCGGCGATCGCACTCGCGACCGTGCTGACCGACCCCGCCGAACAGCCCTATCTCCGGAAGGTCCTACGCGGAGCGGCAGACGCCGGCGACAAAGACGCGGCCCTGCTGATTTCGGTGTTGAACGGCGCTCGAGCTTCGTCCTCCGGAGAATGAGGAGATCTCCTTGCAGTCGTCGCGTTGAGCGACTTCCGGCGGCGGCAAGCGAAGGTGCCGGGCTGGTGGGCGACAAGGCCGCCGAGGTAGGGGGCACCGCGCAGGGAACAGGCTCCCGGCCGCAGCGCCTGGCGGAGAATGCGCGTCGGCCGGTAGATGAGCTACGGGACACGCCATCGCGATCCCCGATGCGGCGGTCGGCGAGGTCACCGAGGCGATGCTCACGCTCCGATAGCGGACGGCGGATGCCGTACGGGTCTGGCCCCCACGCAGCAGTGGACGTCGGAGGCGCGAGGCGCGATCCGGCCGCGCGCCCGCGATCGGCACGATTCCGACCCGAGGCCGTCCAGGGCGCTTTTCTCGGTCCATGTCCCGTAAGCCCACGGCTTTCTGCCGTCAGCGCTCCACGTCGAACGTCGTAGTCATCACGGAAGCGCGGCCACAACCAACAAAATCGTTTGAGCCTTGGCGGCGGCACCGGCAGGATCGGGTGACACCGATGAGTTCTTCCCGCCGCCGTGGTCTGTCAGTGTGTCGCACCCCGCGGAGGACACTCACATTCACGGAAGGCACCATGCTCGCACCACACGCAACACCCACCCTCTCGCCCGCCCGCGTCACCGCCGTGCTGCGGATTCTCGTGCTGTCCACGTTCGTGGTCCTCCTCAACGAGACGATCATGGTCAATGCGATCCCGCGGCTCATGCGCGAGTTCGAGGTCACCGCGGCGGCCGCTGGGTGGCTGTCCACGGCCTTCATGCTCACCATGGCCGTCGTCATCCCGGTGACGGGGTGGTTCCTCCAGCGCGTGACGACTCGGACGGCCTTCGGCGTGGCCATGGCCCTGTTCCTCACCGGCACGGCGCTGGCCGCGGCCGCGCCCGCCTTCCCTGTGCTGCTGGCCGCCCGCGTCATCCAGGCGAGCGGCACCGCCGTCATGATGCCGCTGCTCATGACGACACTGATGACCCTCGTGCCCCCGCACGACCGCGGCCGGGTCATGGGCAACATCACCCTCGTCATCTCCGTCGCACCCGCCCTGGGCCCGGCGGTCTCCGGTGTGCTGCTGCAACTCGGGTCATGGCGGCTGTTGTTCCTGGCCGTGCTGCCCATCGCCGGAGCCATGGCCCTGTTCGGCCTGCGCCGGTTGGTCAACATCGGTGAGCCGAAAGCCGGCCCGATCGACTGGCTGTCCGTTCTCCTCGCGGCAGCGGGCTTCGGCGCCCTGGTCTACGGCCTGAGCGGGCTCGGCGCCGGGAACGCGGAGCAGAACACCCTGCCGCCGTCGGCCACGACCGTGGCCGGTGCCGTGCTGGTGGGCCTGTTCGTATGGCGACAGCTGTCACTGCAGCGCTCGTCCACGCCGCTGCTGGACCTGCGCAGCCTGACATTCCGTCACTTCTCCGTGGCGCTCGTCCTGATGTGCCTGGCGTTCATGGGCCTGATGGGCGCGTTCATCCTGCTGCCGATCTACCTGCAGGACGTGTGCGGCCTGACCTCGCTGCAGACCGGCCTGCTGCTCATCCCCGGCGGCCTGACGATGGGCCTGCTCGGACCGCAGGTCGGCAAGCTCTACGACCGGCTCGGCGCACCACGCCTGGTCATGCCCGGAGCCGTACTGACAGCGTTGTGCCTCGCGCTGTTCGCCTTCGCGGGCGAACACACCTCACCGTGGCTGGTGCTCGCCCTGCACATGGCCCTGAGCGTCGGTATGGCGTTCGTCTTCACGCCGATCTTCACGTCCGGGCTGTCCGTACTGCCGCCTCACCTCTACGCGCACGGGTCCGCCATCCTGGGCTCGCTCCAACAAGTCTCGGCCGCCGCCGGCACCGCCCTCGTCATCAGTGTCATGTCGGGACACGCCGCCACGGCAGCAGCCGAGGGCGCCGATGCCACCGGCGCCCTGGCCGTGGGCATCCGGTGGGGATTCGGCGTCGGCGCCGTACTCGGCGGACTGACCGTGCTGGTCGCTCTGCTGGTCCGCACCCCGCCCGCTCCGCAACAGCCCGCTGCGTCGGAGGCCCAGGACGAAGACGGCACCACGACGAACGAAACCGCCCACACACCCACCTGACGCCCTGGACGACCGGCCCGGCGGGCGCTGTCGGCATGTGCCCGCGGGCCTCGGGTTCGTCACGGGCCGGGTTTCCCCGGCGGCGCACCGCCAGGAGCGCGCGATAAGCTGCTGGCGCCCCGCGGGGGAAGTCCGGTCGAAGTCCGGCGCTGACCCGCAACGGTAGGCGGAGTGACGAACCTGTACGCAGGTCCGTCACTCCGTGAGCCCGATTACCCGCGGCGGTGAAGGCTCCTGACAACTCGCCGTGGACTGCGAGAGGGCGCTGCGCCGGGCGTACCGCGTCGTCGGCCGCACCCTGGCGCGTGGCACGGCCCGAGGCGAAGGCGATCCGCCGTGGCCATACCCGTCGAACAGAGCGGCATCGCCGCGCCGCCTGACGCCCCCCGCACAGGCACCGGCCCGGCGCCGCCACGACGCGTCCCCTTGCCGCCTCTCCTCGTCGCCCTGTGCGTCGCGCTGGTGGTCTCGCTCGCCTGCGGGGCGGGGATCGGGGCTTCGGGACTCTCCTGGGCCGAGGTGATGCGCTATCTCTGGTCAGGGCTGACGGGCGGAGCGATCACCGCGGACGAGGTGCCGGCGTACACCATCGTCTGGGAACTGCGCTTCCCCCGCGCCCTGCTGGCCGCGGTCGTCGGCGCGGGGCTCTCGGCCGTCGGCGTCGCCGTGCAGGCCATGGTCCGCAACGCGCTCGCCGACCCGTTCGTCCTCGGCATCTCGTCGGGCGCCGCCGTCGGAGCCAACGCCGTCCTGCTCTTCGGCGCCCTGGGCGCGCTCGGCATCTGGGCACTGTCCAGCGCCGCGTTCCTGTCCGCGCTCCTCGCCATGACGCTGGTGTACGCGATCGCCCGCACCCCTCGCGGTCTGACCCCGATGCGGCTGGTCCTCACGGGCAGCGCGATGTATTACGGCTTCTCGGCCGTCACCACGTTCATGGTCTTCGCGGCCGAGCACGGCGAGGCCGCCCGCTCCGCGATGATGTGGATGCTCGGCAGCCTCGGCGGGGCCAACTGGGCCTCCCTGCCCATCGCCGCCGGCGCCGTGCTCGCCGGCCTCGTCCACCTCGCGCTGTCGGCACGCCGACTGAACGCGCTCGCCATGGGCGACGAGACGGCAGCCGCGCTGGGCGTGGACGCCGGACGGCTCCGTAAGGAGCTCTTCGTGGTCTCCGCGGCCGTCACCGGGGCCGTCGTGGCCGTCAGCGGGGCGATCGGCTTCGTGGGGCTGATGGTTCCCCACGGCGTACGGATGCTGGTCGGCGCCGACCACCGCCGGGTGCTGGCCGTCGCACCGCTGGTGGGCGCGGTGCTGATGATCTGGGTGGACATCCTCTCGCGCCTCGTGATGGCGCCGACCGAACTTCCGGTGGGAGTCCTGACCGCCGTGATCGGCGTGCCGTGCTTCGTCCTGCTGATGAGACGCCGCTCGTACAGCTTCGGAGGCGCGTGATGAGGATCGACATCGACGACCTGACGGTGGAGCTCGCGGGCGCGAAGCTGGTGGAGGACGTCACCCTACGGGTGGGCGGAGGCCGGCTCGTCGGGCTGGTCGGACCCAACGGCAGCGGCAAGTCCAGCCTGCTGCGCTGCGTCTACCGGGCGCTGCGCCCGACCGCCGGTACGGTCCGGCTCGACGGGCGGGATCTGCACGCGATGAGCGCGCGTGAGGGCGCCCGGCGCCTGGCCGCCCTTCCCCAGGAGTCCGTCGCCGAGTTCGACTTCACGGTCACCGAGGTCGTGGCGATGGGACGGTTGCCGCACCAGAGCGCGGCTGCCCGCACCACGGCCGAGGACCGGCGGGCATGCGAGGCCGCGCTGGCTCGGGTCGGCGCCGCCCACCTCGCCGACCGCGGCTTCCTCACGCTCTCGGGCGGGGAGAAGCAGCGGGTCCTGATCGCCCGCGCGCTGGCCCAGCAGCCCCAGGTGCTCGTCCTCGACGAGCCCACCAACCACCTCGACATCGCCCAGCAGTTGGAAGTGCTGTCCCTGGTGCGGGACAGCCGGCTCACCGTGCTCACCGCACTCCACGACCTCAACCTGGCCGCGGTCCACTGCGACCTGCTGTACGTGATCCAGCACGGCCGGATCGTCGCCTCCGGCGCTCCGCACGACGTGCTCACCCCCGACCTGCTGGCCGAGGTCTTCGGCGTACGGGCGCACCGCGTGCCGCACCCCGAATCCGGGGCCCTGCAGCTGCTCTTCGACCGACTCCCGTCCGCTCGCCCCGCCTCGTAAGGAGCCATCCATGCCCTCTCCCGTACGCCCCGCCGCTCTCGTACGCCCCGGCGCTCTCGTGCTCGCCGCGGCTCTCGTCCTCACCGGCTGCGGTGCCGAGGTCACCTCCGCCGGCAGCGGGGACGGCGCGGCCAAGGCGGTCGGCCACTACCCGGTGACCATCGAGAACTGCGGGGAGAAGAAGACCTACGACGCGGCTCCGAAGCGCGTGGTGACCAATGACGTCGGCATCACCGAGATCATGTTCGCGCTCGGCCTGGAGGACCGTATGGCGGGCTACGTCATGCCCGACGACAAGGGAGATCTCGATTCCGTCCCCTGGAAGGACGCCTACCAGAAGACGAAGTGGCTGTCGAAGAAGACGATCAACAAGGAGCTCGTCCTCGACTCCCGGGCGGACCTGGTCTTCGCCGGCTGGAACTACGGCTTCAACGAGGCTGAGGGATTCACCCCCGCGGAGCTGGAGAGAGTGGGGATCGGCTCGTACGTGCTGACCGAGTCCTGCCGCAACGGGCGGGACAAGGCCCGGGGCGTGATGCCGCCGCTCGACGCGCTCTACGTCGATCTGCGGAATCTCGGGAAGCTCTTCGACGTCGAGGACCGTGCGGAAGCCCTCATCGCGGCCTTCCAGAAGCAGGTGGCCGAAGCGCAGGCGAAGGCCCCGAAGGGGGCCGACCGGCCGCGTGTCTTCCTCTACGACGCCGGCCGCGACAGGCCCCTGACGTCCGGTGTCTACGCGGGGCCGCACGACATCATCACCAAGGCGGGCGGTGACCACGTCATGAAGGACCTCAAGGACAGCTGGACGACGGTCGGCTGGGAGACCGTCGTCGAGCGGGACCCGGAAGTCATCGTCATCAATGATTACGGGGACGTCAGTGCGGAGCAGAAGAAGGAATTCCTGAAGTCCTACCCGCCGCTCGCGGGCGTTTCGGCGATCAAGCACGACCGCATCGTCGTCCTCGACTACGTGGAGCTGGTGGAGAGCCCGCGCAACCCTGCGGCGATCGCCTCGCTGGCCGCGCAGCTGCGGAAGCTGAAGGGGTGACGGATGGTCCTCGCCGTGGCGGGTGGCGGGTGGCGGGTGGCGCGTGGTGGCCCGGTCGCCCGCGATGCGTCGGGGACGACTTCCATGTCGGCCTGATTGGCCCAGTGTTGATGGCAGGGGCAGAATTGGTCGCTGATATCGGGGCACGTGCTCATACATGCAGGGAAACCAGACGTTTGCCATGAGTACCGCGCACGGCCGGTCGCCTGGCCTGAGGGCCGGCCCGTCGCACCGGCGGGCCGGGGGAAGGCACCGGCGCTCTGGACGGCGCTGGGGCAGGTGGCATCGCCGGCTCATGGCCTATCGCGACATCGAACTGCTGCCGGCTCCCGCCCCAGAAGGGGCGGGTCAGGATTGTCTCCTGCTGGTACACATCCGCAAGGTGGTCGGGCGAGTGACCTACCAAGCATGCGGTCGGTGTGCCGAGGGCGTGATCACCGACGTGGTCCTCGACGAACCGTTCCGCGACAGCGGGCTGGGTACGAGAGCTCTTTCGCATCTGCGCTCCCGGTATCCCGGCGTCACCTGGCGCACCACGGTCGACCGCCGCCTCACCCGTGATCTGCTGCGGCGGATGCGTGTCCCCGAGGCATCCGCCGGGGGGAACTGCCCCCACGGGTTGCCCGCCGGCGTTGCCCATGCCGGTGGTTGAGCAGGGTCGATCTGCTTCGGGGCGAAACAGGGACGGGGCCCTGCGCTGGTCCGGTGCGGCCGTTACGTGGAGTCGGCGTCAGCTGAACACCCGGCGGCGGTCCTTGGGTGCGAGTGCCCCGAATGCCTCGGCCCCGTACTCACGCAGGCACGCCGCTGCGCCTCCTGTACCAGCCCTCTCCCCACCCTGCCCGCACAGACCGCAGCGACCAGCACGGGTGGGTGACAGCAGCGTCTCAAGGCTCGGAGTTACAGCCACCCGTTGCGGCGGAAGACCCGGTGGAGCAGGGTGCACGCGCTGACCATCACGGCGATGGCCAGGGGGTAGCCGTAGGTCCATTCCAGTTCAGGCATGTGGGCGAAGTTCATGCCGTAGACGCCGGCGATGAGGGTGGGCAGGGCGAAGATGGCGGCCCAGGCGGAGATGGTGCGCATGTCGTCGTTCTGCCAGGTCCCCACCTTGGCCAGGTGGGCGTCCAGGACGGAGTTGAGCAGTTCGTCCAGGGACCGGGCCTCGGTATCGGCGCGGTGCACGTGGTCAGCGACGTCGCGGAAGTACGGCAGAGCCTCCTCCGGCCAGCCGGAGCGCGGGCCGGCGAAGTCCTGCACCACCGGCACCAGAGGCTGCACGGCATCCCTGAATTCCAGGACCTCCCGCTTGAGGGAGTACACCTCTTCGATCACGTCTTCGCGCGCCGGGGAGAACACCCGGCGCTCCAGGCCGGTCAGATCACCGCGCACTTCCTCGGCGATGGAGGTGTAGGCGTCGACAACCACGTCCAGGACCGTGTGCAGCACCGCCACCTGGCCCAAGGCCAGCAGGGCCGGGTCGCGGTCGAGTCGGCGGGCGGCTTCGGCCGCGGGGTCCGCCTGTCCGTGGCAGACGGTGAGGACGAAGTTCGGGCCGAGAAAGATCATGGCCTCGCCCGACTCGACCTGCGAGGTCTCCTCCACGTACCACAACGTCTTCAGCGCGACGGAAAGCACATCCCCATAGCGCTCGCGCTTGGGCCGCTGATGGGCCTGTACGGCGTCTTCCACCGCCAAGGGATGCAGGCCCAGCTCACCGGCCAGCGCCTCCACCTCCCGTGCCGAAGGATCGGCCAGGCGGATCCACCCGAACGTCTCTTCCGGCGCATCCCGCAGCCGCTTCAGTACGCTCTCGCTGCCCTCCACCACTTCAGGGGCCTGCGGACTGCCGTCGTTTCGATAGATCACACACTCCATACCCTCACACCTACGCACCGTGCCCCGATTCATGCGCAGCCCGCGGGTCCGCCCCTGGGGTCGGGCCCGGCTACCAGCAAGGCGGATGCCGCTCACGCTCGATGCGGACCTCGTCGTGCGGACGGGGACGGTCTGCCGGACTTCTCCGGTGCGCCGCCAGGGGGTCCCTGGCGGCGCCGGGATTCCCGTACCGTCGACGGTGACGGGACGCGTCAGCCGGGCCAGGTGCCGGTCAGGCGGTGCAGCGTGACGGCGCCGCCCCGGTCGACGGCGGCTTTGACGGCGGCGAAGATCGCTCCCTGCAGGCTCGCGGCGAGCAGGACTTCCTGCCAGCTGCGGTCCTGATCGGTTGCGTCGGGGGCATCGTCATCATTCCCGAGCATCTTCCACGCCTGCTTGAACGCCGCTCCGGCGATCATGCCGCTGGCGGCCCCGAGGGCCAGGCCAACGGGCTTGTACGCGATCTTGGACGCTTTCACCGGTGCCCCCTGTCGCGGCGCTTCTTGACCAGCACCAGCAGCACCAAGGCGGCCACCGCCACCAAGGGCCCGCGACGCCGGCGCGCGGCCCGCGTGACCTGACTCGCCTTCTCGGTGACCGCTTCCGGGGTCTTTTCCCGGAACGTGCTCGCCACCGTGGCCGCGGACTGGGTGATCTGTTCCTTGGCCTGGGCGGCCTTCTCAGCGACCGGGTCGGGAAGCCTGTCCTGCGCCACCTTCGCGGCCTGGGCCGCCTTCTCCCTGACCTGCGCTGCCTTCTGCTGCACCTGCACCTTTGCCTCAGTCGTCTTGTGCTGAACCTGTGCCTTCACATCCGCCTTGCCGGCCAGAGCCTCCACCGTCTGCCCGAGCCGCTCGCGTGTGGCCTCGGTCTTCTCGCGCAGTTCCTCGGGTGTAGGGGCCTGCTCACGGGACTGGGACTGGGACTGGGGCTTGTCGCTCATCGGTGCGCCTTCTCCTTGATCTCGGCCACGTCGGCCTTGACACTGTCGATCGCCCGCTCGGGCGTGGGCGGGGTGGCCTGGGCGACCTGCTTCTTACCTGCCAGGGCCAGGGCGCCGGCGATCACCAGCAGCACGCCGCAGACGATCAGCGCCGACGCCCACACCGGGAGTACCAGGGCCAGCGCAGCGATTCCCGCGGCCACCAGGGCCTGCAGCGCGAGGAACGCCACCATGCCCGCGCCGCCGAACAGCCCGCCGCCGATACCGAACCGCTTGCCCTTGTGGACCATCTCCGCCTGGGCCAGGCGCATTTCTTCACGCACCAGCTGCGACAACTGCTGCGACGCTTGCGTCACCAGCGCCCCAACCGAGTCATCCTTGCCCTGGGGCCTGGTGGGGTGCTCAATGGTGCTCACGGTCAGTCAACCGCCTTTCCTTGGTGTACCGCTCCTTACAAGAACTGCCCTTTTCGGGGGTTGCCGGCTCTGCGTGTCCTCGCCGCCGGACTTCATGGCGCGCCGCCATTGCACGAACCTCCGAATTGTCGTGGGCGTGTCACCGCAGCGCCTACCCCGACGGAAGGGAGCCATCCTCAATCCCTTCCAGCATCGGTAGCGCGCCCCGGAACGCATCCGGTCGACCGCAACCGTCAGGGCAGGACAGGGCAGGGCAGGGCAGGGCAGGGCAGGGCAGGGCAGGGCAGGGCAGGGCAGGGCATGCCGTGGTCGATGACGAACATGGGGCTTCCAGGTGCGCCTGCCTGTGCGGAGTGAAGTCGAAAACCGATCCCGATCCCAATCGGAATGTACCGTCTGAATTATGAAGCCGCAGGTCAACGGCTCGTTAACGGGGGTGATTTCCGACTTCATTGCAGCCTTTGCGTATTCCTCCAATGTGCGCTTCACTTCGCGGGCGAAAGGCCGGAGACTTTCGAAGCGAGGGGGAACCATGGGGAGTAAGCCGCACGATCACGGCTCACACGGTCATGACCACGGCGTGACCGCCGACACGGACAAGCGCTGGCTCTCGATCGCGCTCGCGCTGATCGTCGGCTTCATGTCGGTCGAAGTGGTCATCGGCTTCGTAGCCCAGTCGCTGGCACTGATCTCCGATGCCGCCCACATGCTCACCGACGCCGTGGCCATCGCCCTGGCGCTCATCGCCATGCGGATAGCCAAGCGGCCGGCCAAGGGCGGATACACCTACGGCCTCAAGCGTGCGGAGATTCTCTCCGCGCAGGCCAACGGGCTCTCACTGATCCTGCTGGGCGCCTGGCTGGCCTATGAGGCAGCCGAACGACTCATCGAACCGCCCGAGGTCAATGGCGGTCTCATGCTGATCACCGCGCTGGCCGGAATCGCTGTGAACGTGGCCGCCACGTGGTGCATCTCCCGCGCCAACCGCTCCTCGCTCAACGTGGAAGGCGCCTACCAGCACATCCTCAACGACCTCTTCGCGTTCATCGGAACCGCGATCGCCGCCCTGATCGTCGTCACCACGGGATTCGCCCGCGCCGACGGCATCGCCACGCTGATCGTCGTCGCGCTCATGTTCAAGGCCGGCTACGGCCTCCTCCGCGACTCGGGGCGCATCTTCCTTGAGGCTGCCCCCGCCCATGTCGACCCCGAGCGGCTCGGCGACGAACTGACGGCTCACTCCTCGGTCACCGAGGTGCACGATCTCCACATCTGGCAGATCACTTCCCAGGAGGCGGCCCTGTCCGCCCATGTCCTTGTGGAGCCGGACGGCGACTGCCATGCGGTGCGCCGCGACCTGGAGGACCTCGTCCGCCGCGACTACGGCATCACGCACACAACCCTCCAGGTCGACCATCAGCCGGAGCGAGTCCTCCAACTCACCACCCGCGGCGGCGGCGCAAGCCCGGCCCCGCACTGCGAAGGCCCGCACGGGCCTGTCCATCGGGATGCGTCGCACGACCACTGAGTGGCTCCGGCCCCCGGCGGGCCGTAGCCGGAAACCGACTATCCACGCTTCTCTGAATTCAGGATCCCATGTATCGTTTTGGCTGTGCTGAATCTCGCGACCGACATCGAGGTGCTGGCACGGTTCGGCCGTGCCCTCGCCGACCCGATCCGCTGCCGTCTGCTGCTCGCCCTGCGTGCAGCTCCCGCTTATCCTTCCGACCTCGCCGACGAACTCGGGATCTCTCGCACACGTCTGTCGAACCATCTGGCGTGCCTGCGCGACTGCGGGCTGGTCGTGGCCGTACCCGAGGGCCGCCGCACCCGGTACGAACTCGCTGACCCCCGGCTGGGACACGCGTTGGACGACCTCCGTCAGGCGGTGCTGGCTGTCGCCGCGGACAGCAGTTGCCCCGACACCGAGGAGAAGGGCTGCTGCTGATGGCCGCCGGCTTATCCCTCGGACCGGTACCCGCGCGACGAGAGGTCCTGGCACGCCGCATACGGCTGCTGGTCGCGGCGACCATCGCCTATAACGTGGTCGAAGCGATCGTCGCCCTCACCGCGGGAACGATCGCATCGTCCTCCGCTCTGGTGGGCTTCGGCCTGGACTCGATCATCGAGGTCTCCTCGGCCGCGGCAGTGGCCTGGCAGTTCTCCGCTCGCGAGCACGCACTTCGGGAAGAGCGCGAGAAGAAGGCGCTGCGGATCATCGCGGTCTCGTTCTTCGCACTTGCTGCCTTCGTGGCAGTGGACGCGATCCGCGCGCTGAGGGGCAGTGGGGAGGCGCAGTCGTCGATCCCGGGCATCGTTCTGGCGGCCCTGTCGCTCGCCGTCATGCCGTTCCTGTCGGCCGCTCAGCGCAAGGCCGGTCGTGAGCTGGGTTCGGCATCGGCAGTCGCGGACTCCAAGCAGACGCTGCTGTGCACCTATCTGTCGGCCGTGCTGCTGTTGGGCCTGGTCGCCAATGCCACGCTCGGCTGGTCATGGGCGGATCCGATAGCGGCGCTCGTCATAGCGGCGATCGCGGTCAAGGAAGCCCGGGGGGCATGGCGTGGCGACGGCTGCTGCGCACCGGCCGGTCTGAGCACGCTGAACGCCGACGCGAAGCCGGCGGGCAGCGACGACGT
>NZ_JBIBTW010000003.1:316624-681334 GCF_043078785.1 Streptomyces sp. NPDC015346
ACGTTCTGCGACGACGTCTGCGACGACGTCTGCGACGACGTCTGCGACGACGTCTGCGACGACGTCTGCGACGACGTCTGCGACGACGTCTGCGACGACGTCTGCGACGACGCCTGCGGCTGCGCCCCAGGATGTGCCTGCTGCAACTGACCTGAACAACGCTGCTGCTCGCGGCAGCCGGGGCCTGGCGCCCTGAACTTCATGAGGGGGCTGTGCATCGGCCCCCTGAGCGGCATGGCAACAGCTCAGGGGGCTTTCGACTGCGCACCCCGGCACTTCATCGACTCTTAGTCTGCGCCCTGCTGAGGAGCATCCATGGCAATGCCCGGCACCACCGCAACTGATCCATCATCGCCCGGAAACAGCGGGCTCGCACGTAACCGCTGGCTGGCTCTGGCCGCGCCCGTCTTCGGCTTGATGATTGTCGGCCTGGACGCGACGATCCTGACGGTCGCGCTGCCGACGCTGGCCACGGATCTCGAGGCGACGACCACTGAGCTGCAGTGGTTCACCGACGGCTACACCCTTCCCTTCGCCGGTCTGCTCCTGCCGTTCGGCGTGCTCGGCGACCGCATCGGACGCCGACTCGTCCTTGTCGGTGGCCTGTTGCTGTTCGGCATCGGCTCCCTGATGGTCCTGGGCGTCGACAGCCCTGACGGCCTGATCGTCGCTCGCCTCGTCATGGGTGCCGGAGCTGCGGCGATCACCCCGCTGGCGTTGTCGATCGTGCCGCTGATGTTCCCCCAGGAGGAGCGGTCCAAGGCCATGGCGATCGCCACCGCCGGGTTCGCCCTCGGGCTCCCGCTCGGCCCGCTGGCCGGCGGCTGGCTGTTGAACAACTTCTGGTGGGGCTCGATCTTCCTGATCAACGTCCCCGTCGTCATCGTGGCCGTCATCGGCATGCTGCTGTTCGTGCCGGAGACCCGCGACCCGCACGCCAAGCGACTCGACTTCATCGGCGCCGCCCTGTCGCTGCTGGGCGTTTCGGCGTTCGTCTACGGCGTCATCGAGGTCCCGAACGCCGGCTGGGACGACCCCGTCGTCCTGCTGACCATGATCGGCGGCCTTGTCCTGTTGGGCCTGCTGCTGGTGTGGCTGCGTAAGGCGTCCAGCCCGCTGGTGGACCTGGGCTTCTTCCGTAACGCCCGCTACACCTGGTCCAGCGTCGCGATCTCCGCGGTGATGTTCATCCTGTTCGGAGTGCTGTTCGTGGTGCCTCAGTTCCTGCAGCAGGTACAGGGCAAGGACGCCATGGACACCGGCCTTCACCTGCTGCCGATGATCGGTGCGCTGATCATCGCGGCCGCGGTCGGCGGCCGTCTGGTCGGCAAGATCGGCACGAAGGTCATCGTCGCCACCGGAATGGTGCTGTGGGTCGCGGGGCTCGGGCTGCTCTCCACCGTGGATCCCGACACCGACTTCACCGTGACCGGCGCGGCACTGGCCATCATGGGCCTGGCGCTGGGCTTCACCATGCCCACCACGCTGGACGCGATCCTCAGCTCCCTTCCCGCCGACCAGGTCGGTGCGGGGTCCGCGCTGGCCAACAGCATGCGCCAGATCGGCGCGTCGGTGGGAGTCGCCGTCCTCGGCAGCTCACTGAACTCCGCTTACCGCAACAATGTCGAGGACGACATCCCCTCCGCGCTGCCGGAACAGGCGCAGGAGACGATCCGGGACAACGTGGCCGGAGCCATCCAGGTCGCGGAGAAGCTCCCTGCCGCACAGGCAGGTGGCATCGCGGACTCGGCACGCGATGCCTTCGTGGCCGGCATGTCCACGGTCTCGCTGATCTGCGCGGCCCTCGCCGCGGTCATCGCGGTGGTGGTGGTCGCACTGCTCCCTGCCCGGGACAAGACTCCGGTCCCGGCAGAGCCGACCGGTGCGAAGGTCGAAAGCGCGAGCCCGTAAAGGCCCCTGGCCGCCCCGGCCCGTGCCGGGGCGGCCAGGCCGGGCGCGGTACGGCTCCTTCCCCCGTGCCGTGCCGCGCCCACCCGCTGTGGGGCCGGTCACCCCCGCCCGGCCTGGCAGCACGGCCCCCTGGGCCGACTGCCCGCGGACAGCGGCGGGAGGGGCACACCATGCCGGCGTGCCCCTCCCCGTCCGCGCGGTCAGGTGGACCGGTGTTCCTTCTCCAGTGTCTCCTTCAGGCGCTGGAGGGTTACCCGCATGGTCTGTCGGTTGTGGGTGGCCCGGTCGTGGATGCCGCTGACCTTGGGGCCGATGAAGTGCATGAACCAGCCGCGCTGGTCGATCCAGGTCTCGGTGACCTTGGTCGCCCGGCCGTGGTCGAGCGGCTCGAAGCGATAGCTCCACAGGGCGACGCGCAGCCCCACACCGCGGGAGAGGAAGGTGAACTTCACGCCCGGCTCCGCCGCGGTGACGGTGCACTGGGTGGACCACGGCCGCTTGGCGGAGCGGTTGTGGCCGGTGAACTTCATACCGGCCCGCACCTGCCGGCGCGGGCCCTCGTCCTTGACGCTCGCGCCGGTGCATTCCGGGCTCCAGCGGCCCATGTCGGCTACGTTCGTCACCGCCGCGTACACGACGCTCGGCGGCACAGCGATCTCGATGGACTCGGAGACTCGCGACTCTGTCATCAGCGATCCCTTCTCGAAGAACGTTCTCGGCTCAACAAAAAAGCCCTCGTGTGGAGGGCGGTCAGTGGCACATCCAGGCACAGAGGGCGGCTAGGACGCCGGCGGCCGTGAGGGCCGCGGGAGCGACAGCGACGGCGCAGGCCACGCAGAAGACCGTGGAGGCGGTCAACGAGGTGCAACATCGGTCGTTGGTCAGCAGGTGCCGGCGTCGTGCGGCCACCGGGCAGCCGAAGTCGGCGTCGGTGTCAGGGCTCTTGTCGTACGCCATACGCGCGAGCGCGGACGCGGTGGCGCGGCGGCCGCACCGGACGCTGGCGGCGCAGTCGGCCCGCATCTCGATCAGACCGTGAAAGCGCTCGGCGAAACGGACGGCGAAGGAGCGCTTGGACAGCGCCGCGCACCAGGCGTCGCTGAACTCGGTGAGCAGGTGATGGCGTTGCCGCAGGTGGGCTTTTTCGTGGGCGAGGACGGAATCGACCTCCTCGCGGGTGAACTCGGCCAGGACGCGGTCGGAGATGACGGCGTGGCCGCCGTCGGGTCCTGGCACGCTGTACGCGAGGGGCTGACGGCTGGGCAGTATCACCGCCTGGAGGTCGTGCACGCTCTTGCCGAACAGCGTCAGCAGGTGCAGATGCCGCTGACGCCGCTTTCTTCCTTTGCGATGGATCCGGACGTAGGCGCTCAGGACGCGACCGGCGAAGCCCCAGGCGACGAGGACAGCGGTGAGGTCGACGGGCAGCAGCAGGATCTGGTGCCGCGCGATCTCCTCGAAGTGGACGACCATCGCGTAGCTGGCGGTCAGCAGGCCGGTCAGCGCGGCGACGCATCCGGCGAGCCAGAGGCACAGGGCCGCGCACGGGGCGCGGTAGGGCCATTTGGTGTGGGTGACCACAGCTGACACTCCTGCCAGCAGCAGGATGGACAACAGCACAAGACACAGCGCATCCACGTAACCCCCCGTTACTTTGGTTTCACTTGTTCTCGCCTGTGCGGCCTGGCTTCCACCCCTGGAGTCAGGCTTGGTGCCGGCGCGGCGTCACGCTGTCCGGCCTGTGGCGTCGCTGGATCACGCCCGGTTGTCGCGCTCGAGCCTTTCGGCCAGGGCCGCGCGGGCCTCAGGGCTGATCCCGTCGACGAACCGGAGCATCGCCTCGTGCTCGTCGCCGGCGATCCCCAGGGCGTCGGTCATGAGCTCGGTGAACATCTCCTCCCGGGTGGCCACCGCGCTGAAGAGGTGGGCCCGGGCCTGCGCGTCCTGGGTGACCATGCCCTTGCGCGCGAGGCGCTGCAGCGTGGTCATGACGGTTGTGTAGGCGAGCTGCCGTTCGGCGAGCGCCTCGTGCACCTCGCGCACGGTCTGCGGCTGCTCGGCCTGCCACAGGCAATCCAGTACCGCTCGCTCAAGGTCACCCAGTCTCGCCATGGCGAGCAGCATAGGACATCGGACGATCCTTGACTATCCACGTAGTACTACTGCAATAGTAGGTCGCGCCGCGGTCAGGGTCGGTTCGAGCCAACCACCCGACCGCAGTGTGCAGTTCTCGCTGCCCAAATCCAAGGGGGATTCATGGAACTCGCTGCCATGCTCGGCTGTCCGGACGTCGCTTTCCGCCAGCCCGAGAGCGAGTGGGAAGCCTCGGTGACCGCCGCGATGCGCGGCTCGTTCGCCGAGCACGCCGAGCACAACGCCTTCTACCGCGCCCAGTGCGAGGCCGCCGGTGTGTCGGCCGACGACATCAGGACGCCGGCCGACCTGGTGAAGATCCCGCTGCTGCCGGTGCGGATGTTCAAGCAGCCCGACGCGCACGTGCTGATGACCGCGCCGCTGACCGATGTCGAGCTGGAGATCCGCTCCACCGGCACCGGCGGCGTGCCGAGCGTCGCCCGTCGTGACGTGAAGACGGTCAGCCGCGTGATGACCGCGATCTTCGCCCAGTACCGGGAGTTCTTCCAGGTCGGCAAGGGCGCGGGCCTGTTCCTGTGCCCTTCGACGGCCGAGACGCCGGAGATGGGCATGGTCAAGGCGTTCAACGTCCTCAACGGCCTCCTGGACGACCACGCCTACATCGTGCGCGACTACGCCTTCGACCCCGAGGAAGCGCTCGGTCAGCTCGACAAGTGGGAGGAGTCGATGACACGGCACATCATCGGCCCGCCGTTCCTCGTCGGCCGGCTCCTGCGCTACCTGGAGCTGGAGGACATCACTCTCAAGCTCGACCCCGAGTCCCTCGTGATCACTCTCGGCGGTTGGAAGCGGTACACCGGCGAGTCGATCAGCCGCGAGGAGTTCAACGCCAAGATCGAGAAGTACCTCGGCATTCCCGCCGACCGGGTCCGCGACATGTACGGCATGATCGAGTCGAACATGCTGGCCATGGAGTGCGAGCACCACCGCAAGCACGTCCCGCCGTGGTCCTACATCTCGATCCGGGACGTCGAGAACACCGACGTCGAAGTCGCTCCGGGCAAGACCGGCGTCATCGCCCTGCTGGACGCTCTGTCCACCGGATACCCGGCCTTCATCCTCAGCGAGGATGTCGGCGAGGTCGACCACACTCCCTGCCCGTGCGGCCGCACCGGTCAGACGGTCTCCTTCCGCCGCCGCCTGCAGGGCGCCGAACTCGGCTGCTGCGCGGTGAGCATCGAGAAGTTCATCGACAGCCAGGAGATCGTCGCCGAGTGCGAGGTCCCCGCCGCTGCCGCGCCGATGGAGGGCTGACACGATGCCCCGCTACAGCCCCACCGTGGTGGACCACTTCACCAACCCACGCAACGCCGGCGAGCTCGAGAACCCCGATGTGCGGGCCTTCATCGGCAACCCGGTGTGTGGCGACCAGATCATGCTGACCGCCCGCATCAACGACGGCACGGTGGCCGAGATCCGCTTCCGCGCCCACGGTTGCGCCGCCTCGCTGGCCACTGCCAGCGCCATCACCGAAGCCGCCCTGGGGGCCGAGCTCGGCGAGATCGAGGCGTGGGACGACGAGCGGGTCGAGGCCCTGCTCGATGGCCTCGCCCCCGACCAGCGGCACGTCGCCGCGCTCGGCCGGCAGGTGGCACACCGCCTGGTGACCAACCACCGGGAGGGGGTCGACGATGACGCACCCCTCATCTGTGCCTAGCCCGCCCCAGCCCACGGTGGGCGGCCCGGGCATCTACCTCGACCACGCCGCCACCAGTCCCGTCTGCCGTGAAGCGGTCGACGCGGTCCTGGCCGGGATGAGCATCACCGGCAACCCCTCCAGCCGGCACGACGCCGGCGACGAGGCCAAGGAGGCCCTGGAGTCCTCCCGGGCCCAGATGGCGGCCCTGCTGGACTGCGCGGCGGACGACGTCGTGTTCACCGGCGGCGGCTCCGAGGCGGACGCACTCGCTGTGTGCGGCACCGTCCTGTCTGCCACTTCCGGCGGCAGGCCGGTCCACGTGATCACCACCGCCATCGAGCACTCCGCGGTCCTCGAATCGTGCGCCATGGCCCGCGAACTGGGCGCTGAGATCACGGTCCTCAGGCCGGACGGCAGGGGCTGGATCGACCCCGAGGACGTACGTCGCGCGCTGCGGCCGAACACGGCGCTCGTGTCGGTCATGCACGCCAACAACGAGACCGGCGTCATCCAGCCCGTCGCCGCCATCGCCGCCATCGCCCACGAAGCCGGTGCGCTGATGCACACCGACGCCGTGCAGACCGCGGGCAAGATCTCCCTCACCGGACTCGGAGCGGACCTGGTGTCCGTCTCGGCGCACAAGTTCTACGGCCCCAAAGGCGTCGGCGCGCTGAAGGTCGCCCCAGGGGTGAGACTGTCACCGCTGATCCGCGGCGGCAGCCAGGAGCGCGGCCTGCGCGCGGGAACCGAGAACGTCCCCGGCGTACTGGGCATGGCCGCGGCCGCCACAGCGGCCCTGCGCCACCTGGACGATCCTTCCTATCAGGCGTACCGGCACACGGTGCGTGCCCATCTCCTGAAGGGGCTTGAGGAAGCGGGCGACATCGCGGTCAACGGCGACGGGGCGCCGTGCCTGCCGGAGACGCTGAACGTGTCCTTCACCGGAGTGCGCGGCGACACCCTTGTCGACGTCCTCGCGGCGCACGGCGTCTGCGTCTCGGCCGGCTCCGCCTGCCATGCGGGCAGCGACGAGCCGTCCCATGTGCTGACCGCCATGGGGATCGGGGCCCAACGGGCCCGCTCCGCGGTCCGGTTCAGCCCCGGCCGTACCACCACCGTGGAGTCCGTCACCGCGGCCGCGGCGCGAACGGTCGACGCGGTCGGCAAGCTGCGGGCGCTCGGCCCGGCCGACGCGCCACAGCCGACCCACGCCTGACATCCGGGGACCGGCCCGGGGCCGGTATCCCAGCACGACACACAGCGGTAAGCGACGGGGGCGCAGAGCAGTGAGCAATGACGCGAGCGAGCAGTGGGAGATGGCGCCGCCGCACACCGAACGCGAAGTGGCGTTCGTGGCGGTGCCCGATCCCGCGGCGGCGGCATCGGTGGGGATCGACGCACCGGTGCGCAACCTGCAGATGCTGGA
The DNA here is from genome assembly GCF_043078785.1 of Streptomyces sp. NPDC015346. Taxonomy (NCBI): domain Bacteria; kingdom Bacillati; phylum Actinomycetota; class Actinomycetes; order Kitasatosporales; family Streptomycetaceae; genus Streptomyces; species Streptomyces sp. NPDC015346. The sequence continues at coordinate 323,755 of NZ_JBIBTW010000003.1, forward strand.
ACTGCAGATCACCGGAGGCGCGACCGAGATCTACCTCGCCCACCGGCCACCGGCCGGTACGGGAGCCAGCTTCGACGCCCTGCCGGGCAAGCGGGACGGAGACCCCACGCAGGTCTCCAACCGGCGTCTGCTCAAGGAGATCATCACCCAGGCCCACGCGGCCGGTATGAGAGTCCACTTGTGCGCGGACGCCCCCGCCGTCACCACCGGCGACAAGGACACGTTCCTGGCCCATGTCGCCCAGGGCATCGACGCGGGCGCCGACACCGTCGTCGTCGGCGCCCTGGCCGCCGCCCGCTGGATCGCCGACGAGCATCCGGGCGTGCCGCTCGTCGCCGGCTCCCACCTCGGGGTGACCACCGTCGCCTACGCGAAGCGGCTGCGAGAGGTCTACGGGGTCGGGCGGATCGTCGTCCCGCACGCCACCACGCTGGATGAGATCGCGGCGTTCTGCGCGGTCGACGGCCTGGAGGTCGAAGTCCCCGTGCAGACCGGGTCCGGCGGGAACTGCCACGCCTGCCGACTGCCCGACCAGCCCGGCTCCGGCCTCGGCTGCCGCGCCGGCTACCAGGGCAGCCCTGCGCCTGAGGAAGCGGTGAGGGACCTGGGCGGATTCCTCGACGGGGCGTCCGACTGCGCCCTGTGCGACGTGCCCTCCCTGGTGGCGCTCGGAGTGACGGCGCTGCAGATCCCCGGCCGGGAGAGCCCCATCGTCCGCCAGAACGCCAAGATCACCCAGATGTACCGGCGTGCTCTGAACGGTGTCGCCAAGGGCTGGAGCACCAAGCGGACGATCGCCGACATCGACCGCGTCGAGCTGATGTGGCAGATGGGCTGGGTGCCCCGGATGTGCGAGCAGCAACGCTGCCGCTTCCGTGACACCGCCCGCCGCCGCGCCCACGTCTGACAAGAAACGCGCCCACGTCTGACAAGAAAGGGGGGAAGCAATGACTGTGGAAGTCCGCCTGACCACCCTGGGCCGGCTCGACGAGGTGCTCGGCCTGCCGGTCGACGCGGTGAGCATCGGGCAGGAAGGCTGCGCGGCCAAGCTGCCTGACGAGAACGCGTTGCGCCAGGCGATGGACAGGATCCGGCAGGCGGGGCTGCGAGCCGGTGTCGTCCTGCCGGCCGCCTGGCAACGCACCGGTACGCGCCTCGTCGGCCTGGCACGGGACCTGGCGGGGCACGGGCCGCTCACCATGACCGTCAACGACCTCGGTACCGCCGCCGCGCTCACCGACACCTGCTGCGAACTGGCCGCGGGCCTCGCCCTGATGCCCGGACGGCCCCACGACGCCGCTCAGGCGCCGCGCGGCCCGCTCGAGGAGCCGGTGTTCGAGGAGGCTTACCTGCACGAACTGGCCGTCTTCGGCATCACGGCCCTGGAGAGCGAGGCCGCCGCCCGCGTCCCCGAGAAGAGCGGTCTGACGGTGCGGCGCCTGCTCGACGTCACCCCGCTCGCCTGGGCCCGTTCATGCCCCACCGCCCGCCACCACCAGCTCGCCCCGCCGGCCTGCGCGAGCGCCTGCGACAGGCCCACCGACATGGTGGCCACCCACCGTTGGCAGCTCGGACACGGGCACCGCGAACCCATTCCCGTCGCCGACCGGCCGGCCCAGCTTTCGTTGACCGTGTACGGGAACGCCGTCTACGCCGGCACACCAACGACCGCACCGCCCGCCGGTGACGTCATCATCGACGCCCGCTTCTACACGCCGGAACAGCTGGCCACCCGTGTGACCTCGCTGCGGCACCCGGTGTCCGCGGCCTTCTAGGAGCTTTCATGGTTGACCTCGCACTGAGCAGTGAACAGCAGGACATCGTCGACCAGGCCCGGGCGGTCGCCCGCCGCTGCCTGGCACCCCGCGCCGCCGAGCACGACCGCGACGCCGGCTTCCCGACGCGGAACTTCGCAGACCTCCACGACGCCGAGCTCCTCGGCCTCCTGGTGCCCACCCGGTACGGCGGCACCGGCGCCGACCTCACGTCGTGGGGACTGGCCGTCGCCGAGCTCGCCGAAGCATGCGGATCGACCGCGCTGATCTTCGCCATGCACTCGGGGGCCGCACGCCTCCTGGCCGCCGACGCCGCGACCAACCCGGTCGCCGAACGCGTCCTGAAGGAGGTCACCTCCGAGGGGAAGCTGCTCAGCTGGGGATTCTCCGAACCCGGCACCGGCGGCAACATCCTCAACCCTCAACTGCGCGCCACCCCCGACGGGGACACGGTCCACCTGGCCGGTACGAAGGCGTTCTGCACCGGCGCCGGGCACGCCGACTACTACCTCATCAACGCCCACAGCGGCGAAGCCGAGTTCCGCCGCAGCCAGACCATGGCCGTCATCCCCGCCGACCACGACGGCCTCACCGTCAAGCAGACCTGGGACGCGATGGGCATGCGTGCCAACAGCGCCAACACCCTGCTGCTCGACTGCCGTATCCCCGCCGCGAACTGTGTCGGCGGCCCCGGCGGCGGCATGACCCGTCTCACCCACGCCCTGCCGGCCCTCATCCTCGGACTGGCCTCCGCCTCCCTCGGCATCGCCCGAGCCGCCCAAGGCTTCGCCAAAGACCACGTCATGCGCCGCAAACTGGCGCCTACCGGCCAGCCGCTGGCCGCATTCCAGGGTGTACGCCTCCACGTCGCGGACATGGCCACCACCGTCCACACCGCCGGCCTGTCCCTGCTGCACGGAGCCTGGACGGCCGAGAACGACCCCCTCGAAGCACTCCCCGCGCTGAACATGACCAAGTACATCTGCAACAAGGCCGCCATCGCCGTCGCCGACACCGCCATGCAGGTCACCGGCGGTCACGGCTTCCTGCGCGCCAACCCGCTCGAGCGGCACTACCGCGACGCCCGCGCCGGCGCCGTCATGGGCGCCAACCTCGACGCCCTGCGCGACATGATCGGCAAAGCCGCGCTCGGCCTCGACCCGCGAAGCGACACCATCACCGCACCCACAGGAGAGACCCGGCCGTGACCACCACACCCGCCGCCGCCACCCCCACCGACGACGAGCTGCTCACCGCACTGCGCGAGGCCCTCACCGAGGTCCTCGACCCGGCCGACCTCGCCCACGTCGACCTCGACCAACTCGACCGCACGACGCCGCTGCTCAGCCTGCCGCTCGACTCCATCACCCTGGTCGCCGCGATGAGCCGCATCGAGAACACCTTCCGGGTCTTCATCCCCGAGCAGAAGGCGTTCGCCTTCACCCACATCGGCGACCTCGCCGACTACGTCCGCGAGCGAGTGACCGCCAAAGCCGCCCGCGCCTACAAGTGAAGGACCAGCCCATGGCCGTCACCACTGTCGACGAACCCGCCCTGCTCGACTACCAGGCCCTCGGTGACCACACCGCGGACATCTCCTTCCTCGACTCCCGCGGCACCACCGCGTCCCTCACCTACCGTCAGCTCGCCGAACAGGCCAGGAGAGTCGCGGGGGCGCTCCTGGCCCGCGGCCTGAGGCGGGGAGACCGCGTTCTGCTCCCCCTCGGCACCGGCCCCGACCACCTGGCCGCCCTGTGGGGCTGCCTGCTGACCGGCCTGGTCCCGTGCACGATCGTCGTCCCGCCCAACCCGGGCGACGACACCGCGACCGGCACCCGCCAGTTCCGGGCCGTCGTCACCGTCACCGAACCCGCCGCCGTCATCACCGCCGACAGCGCCACCGCCGCCGCCCTCGCCACCGACGACGGCCCGCGGTTCCTGACCATGGCCGACCTCCAGCACCCGCCGGCGACCGACGAGATGCTCACCCCACCGCGCCCGGACGACCCGCACCACATCCAGCTCACGTCCGGATCCACCAGCGCCCCCAAAGCCGCAGTGCTGACGTACGCCCAGGTCAACGCCAATGTCCGCGCCATCCACCGCGCCCTGGACCTCACGCCCGAGCGGGACCGGGTGTGCCACTGGCTGCCGCTCCACCACGACATGGGCTTCATCCTGACCCTGTCCACCCTCACCCGCGGCGTGCCGCTGGACCTCATGCCGTCCATCAGCTTCCTGCGCGACCCGCTGTCCTGGCTGCGGCACATCGCCCAGCGCGGCGCCACCATCACCACCGCTCCACCCTTCGGCTACCGCACCGCCACCGAACGCTTCCGCCGCACACCGGACTTGGACCTCGACCTGTCCACGCTGCGACAGGCGTACGTCGGTGCCGAGCCGATCCCGCTCCAGGTCCTCACGGACTTCCGTGACACCTTCGCCAAGCAGAACCTCGGCGAAGACGTGATCATCCCCTGCTACGGCATGGCCGAGACCGTCCTGGCCGCCACCATGTCCCTCGACCGGCGCCCGCCGGGCGACCTGTCATGGGGCCGCGTGAAAGCCCTGCGCCTCGACCGCGAAGCCCTGCACCACCACAACAAGGTCACCGACGCGACCGGAGACCGGCCCTCCCTCACGGTTGTCGCCTGCGGCCGACCGCTCGGCGGGCTCACCGTCCACATCCGCACCCCCGACGGCACCACCCTCGGCGACAACGAGATCGGCGAGATCCACCTCCAGGGCGACTCCGTCATGGCCGGCTACCTGGCCGCCGGCGGCGCCCCGATCCCGGTCACCGACCGCACGCACGCCACCGGCGACCTCGGCTTCACCCGAGACGGCGACCTCTACATCGTCGGCCGCGTCAAGGAACTCCTCATCGTCAACGGACGCAACCTGCCGCCCTACGACGTCGAAGAGACCATCGAATCCCACCCCGACATCGACGCCGGCAACAGCGCTGTCTTCTCCTACACCGACGACAGCGGGGAACACGTCATCGCCGTCATCGAAACCCGCCTGCGCGCCGACGAGCACCCCCGCCTCAAACGCGAAGCCGCCACGTTGGTCCGCCAGTCGTTCGGGTTCAACCTGCATGGGGTGATCGTGCTGCGCCGCGGCGGAATCCCCCGTACCACCAGCGGCAAGCGTCAGCGCGGTCGTCTACGCGAGGACTTCGTGACCGGGAGGTTGGCGTAAATGCCGCACAGCACCGTGCCCCGCACGGGTTCCGCCGCCCCCGATGTCCCCGCCCAGGAGCGACAGCAGCAGTTCCGCCGTGTCATGGGCGAACTGGCCGGCGGGGTCACGGTGCTGACCACGATGTCCCCGTGCGGGCCGGTCGGCATGACGACCAGTGCCGTCACCTCACTGTCGCTCGACCCGCTGCTCGTCCTGGCCTGCCTGGCCAACCACTCCGGCACTCTCGCCCTCATCCGCGAGCACGGAGCTTTCGCGGTGAACATCCTCGCCGTGACCATGGCCCACACCTCGCAGGTCTTCGCCGAGAAACCCCTGATGGAGCGGTTCGCCGGCGTTCCGTACCACTACCAGGACACCGTGCCGATCCTCGACGAAGCCGTCGCCGCCGTGACCTGCCGCGTCCACGCCACCCACCCTGGTGGGGACCACACCATCCTCATCGGCACCGTCACCACCACTGCCACTCACGGAAGCGGCGACCCACTGTTGCGCCACCGCGGCACTTACCGCCGCCTCGCCTGACGGAGCGGCGCCACTGCCGCCGCCTCGCTCCGACCGGTCGATCACCGCCACACCGCCACACCGCCGCACCGCCCATCAGGCGAGAGGAAAGCGGATGACAGCCTGGACACAGCACCACCTCCTGCCCCAAGTCGCCCTCCCGCCCACGGGATATCGTCCGGCCGCCGACCACATCGATGTGTGGACCCTGCACGCCGACCCGGACACCGCCGGCCGCGCCCAGCGCCTCGGGAACCTGCTCGACGCCACCGAGCGCCGGCGCGCGAACAGCTTCCTCAGCACCGACCGCCGCGACACCTACGTCCTCGCGCACCTGGCCCTGAGACTCATCCTCGCCAGCTGCCTCGGCACCGCGCCACGAGCCGTCACCATCTCGCGCGCCCCCTGCCCCTCCTGCCACAAGCCCCACGGCAGACCAACGCTTCCACAGAGCAACCTGCACTTCTCCCTGTCCCACACCCGCACCACCGTCATGCTCGCCCTCGCCCGCACGAGCGTGGGTATCGACGTGGAGGCCGTTGACCGCGCCGACGCGGCACTGCTGCGCCGTCTCCACCCGAACGAGCAGGAAGCGATCCACCGACTGCCCTCGGCGCACCGCCCCCGCGCGCTGCTCGATTGCTGGGTCCGCAAAGAGGCGTACCTCAAGGGATACGGAGCCGGCCTCGGCGCAGGCCACCTTCGAACCATGGACATCGGACTGGGACCCGAGTTCGCCGGCCACCGCGCCGACGCTCCCGCCGGCTGGCTCGTGACACCGCTCGCCGCACCTCCCGGGTATGCGGCCGCCGCGGCACTGCGGTCCCGTACGGCAGCCTGCCGGCATCCGGCCATCGCCCATCACGGATGCGACCTGTGCGGTCAGCCGGCATACGCGGCAGATGCCGGAGCCGCGCTGTCGGCATGAGGCGGCTCGCTCGACGCGGTGTCGGCTCCTGCCGCTTCCCGCATCCCGGGAGCGCCGCGAACCCCCTATCCGTACTCGACATCCAAGGCCAACCATGACGACCGATGTACCGGAATTCCTCAAGGTCTATACCCCGAGCAGGGGCATCAAACGGATCACGCCGTTCTCCCGGACGCCGGCCACCGGTCGTTACGGTGAGGCGTGGCACCTCGCGGCTCAGCGCTTTCCGAACCAGCGGATCGTCCTGTCGCGGCCCGCGGACATCGCGCCCGACGCAGGCACTCTCTTCAGCTACCGGCGGTGGGCCGCACTGGTCGACGACGTGGCCGCTCGCCTCTACGCGGCCGGAGTGCGGCCGTGGGACCGCGTCGCGGTGATGAAGGCGAACCACCCGGACGTCCAGGTCATCGGGTCGGCCGCGGCCCGCATCGGCGCGATCCCCTTCCAGCTGGCCTGGAACCACGGCAATGAGGTGGCCACGACGTTGCTGCGGCGGATGGAGCAGCCCTTCCTGGTGACCGACCCGGGTCGGCTGAAGATCGCCGAGCTGGACGCGGAAGCCCTGGCGAAGCTGACCCGCACGACCATCGTCATCGGCGCCGGTGACGCACCGCCCGGCGGTGCCCTCTCCTTCGAGAGTCTGGCCGGCAGCCCCGCCGCGCCCGTCGAACTGCGCGAGTTCGACGAGCCGATGGTCGCCACCCACACCTCGGGTACGACGGGCATCCCGAAGTTGGCGCTGCACAGCGCCGAGACGCTGCACTCCATCGCGCACGTCCAGACCGAGCGCTGGGGCGGGATGGGCTTCCGGCACAGCGACACCTTCGCCTTCTTCGACCCCTTCTTCCACCAGCACACCCTCACCGCGCTGTTCGCCATCGCCACGGTGGGGCCGAAGTACCTCGCGGTCTCGGACGTGCCCGACGACCGCATCGCCGATCTGATCGCCGAGCACCGCCCGACGATCGTCGACATGCTCCCGAACATGTACCTGCGCCTGGAGCACCTGCTCGACGACCCGCGCAGGCTGTTCAAGCAGGTCCGCTTCTACATCAGCTCCTTCGACGCCGTGCACACCCGCTCGATCCGCAAGTTCCTCAACGCCTCGGACGTGCGGCTGCCGGTCTGGGTGCAGTCGTGGAGCCAGACGGAGAACGGCGGTCTCGTGCTACGGCCGTACTTCAAGTCGGTCGTGCGCAAGGTCGGCCGGTTTCCGCCGCCCACGCAGTACATGGGCTGGCCCCTGCCCACGGTCGCCAAGATCCGTATCACCGACCCAGCCACCGGAAGGGAGCTTCCGAAGGGGGAGGTCGGCCTGGTCGAGATCAACCAGCCCGGCCGTTGTCTTTCCTATGTCGGTGAGCAGGACCGCCACGACAACAAGGTCAGCGGTTGGTGGTGGAACACCGGTGACCTCGGCATCAAGTCGCGCAGCGGGATGATTCGGCTGGTCGACCGGGAGATCGACCGGATCGAGGGCACGAGCGGCATCGCCATCGAGGACGTGCTGTTGGACCGGCTGCCCGAAGCGAGCGAGGTGATCGTGCTGGCCCGTCGGCAGAGCAAGCCCGGCATCGTCTACTCCACCTACTCCGGCGAGGAGATCGACCCGCGGCGGTGGCGCGCCGCTCTGACCGGTCTGCCCGACCTCGACAGCCCGATCCACCTGAGCTGGAGCGACATCCCGCGCACGGCCACCTGGAAGGTCAAGCGAGTGGCGCTGCGGCAGCAGCTGTTCAACGAGGGGCCTGTCGGCAAGGGCAACTGGAGCTGATCTCCATCCGCACCGGACACACGACTTTTTCTCGAAACGGGGGGCCTTTCGTGCCCAGGAATCAGAAAAGCCAGATGGTACGGCGCCTCCAGGAGAACTGGAGCATGAAAATCCTTCGGGCCCTGGAGCTGGAAGGCAAGTCGCCCTACTTCCGTGCCATGCAGTCGGCCAACTCTCCCAGCATCGACATGGACGGTCGCCCCCGCATGATGCTGGGGTCGAACAACTACCTCGGCCTCGCCGACCACCCGCTGGTCATCGAGGGCGCGCGGCGGGCACTGGAACGGTTCGGAGCCGGGTCCACCGGCAGCAGGCTGCTGAACGGCACGATCGACCTGCACCTGGAACTGGAGGCCGAGATCGCCGACTGGTACGGCACCGAGGCCGCGATCGTGTTCACCACCGGGCACCAGGCGAACCTGGGGACCGTGGGCGCCCTGGTCGGCCGCGGCGACGTGATCGTCTCCGACTCCGACGCACACGCTTCGCTCCACGACGCGGCCAGGTTCACCGACGCGCAGTCCGTACGGTTCCGTCACAACGACGTCGACAACCTCGCCGCGAAACTGGCCGCGGCGGCCAAGCACGGCAGGCCGGCCATGGTCACCGTGGACGGCGTGTACTCGATGGAGGGCGACCTGGCGCCGATCGACCGGATCGCGGAGGTGTGCCTGGAGCGCAACGCCCTCCTGCTGGTCGACGAGGCGCACTCGGTCGGCGTGCTCGGCCCGAACTTGACCGGCGTCACCGAGCTTTACGGAAAGGCAGGCAAGACACCCCTGCGCACGGGCACGTTCTCCAAGAGCATCGCTTCCACCGGTGGCTTCGTGGTGGGCTCACGCGACCTCATCGACGCGATCCGGACGAACGGGCGAGCGTTACTGTTCACCGCGGCAGGGGTGCCCGCCGCCATCGGTGCCGCACTTGCCGCGGTCCGGCTCATCCGATCCGCCGAGGGCCAGGAGCGAGCCGAGCGATGCCTGGCGAACGCCCGATTCCTTCGAGACTCCCTTGCCTCGCGGGGGGTTCCGCTGGCCGACCCGGCGATCGGACCCGACGGTGCCGAGGCGGTGACGCCGATCGTGCCGGTGGTCGTGGGCGAGTCTTTGCGGGCGTTCGCGAAGTGGCACGAGCTGTACGAGCGCGGGGTGTTCGCCGCCCTCGCGCACTACCCCGCGGTGCCGCTCGATCGCGCCCTGCTGCGGCTGGCCGTGACCGCCGAGCACACCTTCGCCGACCTGGAAGAGGCGGCCGAGGCCATCCACACCGTGCTGGAGCTGGACGCTGACCGCCAGCTCGTCGCCTGACAAGACACCTGACAACACACAGGGGGGACATCGTGACGATCCGCATGATGGCGACGGAGCGCGCGGCTCTTCAGCGCTACCTGCCCGGATTGCGTAAGGAACTCGCCGGGCACGACCTGCTCGACCTCGAGGCCCGCGACAGCGGGGTCATCGAGATGTTCAAGAATTCCGACGCGCCCGCGCTGGTGGTGCCCGAGGAGTGGGGTGGTCTCGGCGCATCCGCGTTGGAGGCGGTCCGCGTGCAGAGGGCCATCGGCGCACTGTCGCCGTCGCTCGGTGCCGCCACCGCCATGCACCATCTGTCGATCGCCACACTCATCGAGCACAGCGCCACTGGCACCGACGACGAGAAGGAACTCCTCAAGGCCGTGGTGCTCGCGAGGATGCTGCTCGCGTCGGGCTTCTCCGAGGGCAACCTCGGCACCAGCGCGGCGAGTGCCTTCAAGCCGACCGTGACGGCGCGGGCGGTCGAGGGCGGCTTCAAGGTCAACGGCAGAAAGCAGCCGTGCAGCTTGTCCGGGTCCATGGACCTGCTCACCGCCGGCGTCGCCGATGAGCCGACGGGCCGTCGCGGCGTCATCGTGATCCCGGCCGCGTCCGAGGGGATCACGGTCGAGCCGTTCTGGGAGACCCACGTCCTGGCGGCCTCGCAGAGCGACACCGTCGTGCTCAAGGATGTGTTCATTCCCTCGGACATGCTGTTCTGGAACGATGTCGACGACCCGACCGGCCAGCACGAGAAGACCGGCTATGTCTGGTTCGGCCTGCTGATCTCGGCCACCTACCTGGGCGCCGCGTCGCTGCTGCTCGAGCGGATGCTGGCGAACCCGAAGATCAGCCCGATGCTCTACGCCGACGCCGCGTGCGAGATCGAGATGTCCATGGCGGCGCTCGAGGCCATCGCCCGCGCCTTCGACGAGGGCGACCGGTCCGACGAGCTCAGCGCGCGGGTGCTGTTCGTGCGGGAGGGGGTCCGGCACGGCATCAAGCGTGCCGCGACGACGGCGGTGGACGCGCTGGGCGGCATCGCCTTCATCAAGTCGCCCGAGATCGCCTACCTGTTGGCGGCGGTGCAGGCGGCCGGCTTCCACCCGCCGTCCCGCAGGGCGACCGCGGACACGCTGCACGCGTACCACGCGGGCACCGGCGCGGTGACGCTGCGCTGACCAAGCTCCGCCCGCGCTCCGAGCCGCGCTCCGAGCCGCGCCCCGAGACGCGCCCCGAGGGGCCCCGGCCCCGGCGTGCCCACCGAGGTCGTGCGGGGCGCCGCTCCCTGCAGCGGGGCGTCAGCGGCACTGGACAGCGAGAGCGATCCCGGAAGAAAGGGTGTCCGACTCGACATCGCATCACGGGCAGAAGCCGTTTGGCCGATGGTGCTGTAGGCACACCCGCAGCCCCCTTGCGTAACCTCGTCGCCAGAAGGGCACCGGACAGCTATTCGGCCGCCGCGACGCCGGTCGCGGTGCAAAGGGGTGCTGGATGTCGATGACGAGTCGACGTGACCTGCTGGCGAGATCTGCGGGAGCGGTGGCGGTCGCCCTCGTGCCCGGCTCCGGCGTGGTAGGGATGGACGCACAGGGGGAGCGGCCGGTCACCAAGCCCGACGGGCGTGTGGACTGGGACGCCTTGCGGGCGCAGTTTCGCCTGGAGCCTGGATGGGTGAACCTCGCGTTGTTCTACCTGGCCTCGCATCCGAAGGTGGTGCGGGATGCGGTGGACCATCTGAGCGCACAGGTCGACGCCAATCCCCTGTCGGTGCCCACGGGGATGGCGCTGCCCGACGGTCCCACCGGATGGCCCCGGGTACGCCAGGCGCTCGCGGCCTATCTGGGAGGCCGGGCCGAGGACATCGCGATGACGGCCAGCACGAGTATTGGTCTGGGCGTCGTCTACAACGGCGTCGTGACCCGTCCGGGACAAGAGTTTCTGTTGACCGAGCACGACCACATCTCTCATCGCACCGCTGCCCGGGTGGCCGCCGAGAAGCATGGCAACACGCTACGGCTGGTCTCCTGGTTCGCCGATCCGGCGGCCGCTACGGTGGAGGGCATCGCAGCGGCCGTCGGCGAGGCGATTCGCCCGAACACGAGAGTCGTGGGGATCACCTGGGTGCAGTCCAGCACCGGGCTTCGGATGCCGGTGCGTGCGGTGGCCGAGGTGGTGCGCCGGGCCAACCAAGGGCGTAGTCCTGCCGACCGGTGCCTGCTGGTCGTCGACGGCGTGCACGGGCTGGCGGCGGTGGACGAGGACGCCGCCGGCCTGGGCGCGGACGTGGTGATCGCCGGAACGCACAAGTGGTTGTTCGGTCCACGGGGAACGGGGCTGGTCTGGGTGGCGCCGGACGTCCTCGACCAGCTGCGGCCCACGTTCGTGAGCTTCATCGGGAGCGGGGGAGCAGCCTCTCTGTCGCCCGGCGGGTTTCTGGCGTTCGAACATGCCTTTGCCCTGCCGGTGGCGGTAGCGCTGCATGAGCAGCTGGGGCGAGCTCGCGTTGCCGCCCGCATCACACAACTGTCGACGCAGGTGAAGCAAGGACTGGGCCGCATCCGGGGGGTCACCGTGCACACTCCTGCCGACGCGGAGCTGTCAGCGGGGATCACCTGTTTCAGCGTGGCAGGCCATACTCATCAGCAGGTCGTCGACCACGCGGCCGCCGCGCGCGTGCGGCTGTCCACGTCGACCTACACCCGGATGGGTACCGCCGTTGTCAACACTTCAGCAGAGATCGACACCGCGCTCAACAGCCTGGCTGATCTCACCCGCTGAAAACCGTTCTGGACGGTCATGGACCCCACAGCGCACACCACACCGGCACCGCCCACGTGGCCGAGGACATGCTGGATCGACCAGGGCCTGTCCGGCGGATCATGCCAGGCGGCCCGTCGGCGCTGAAGCGCTGTAGCGACACACCGGACGAGGACCGGACCTGGGTGGGGCAGGTAGGGCCCGTCGTCAAATGCCTCGACATTGGGTGCGGAGATCGGGGACGCTTCGCGCGATGACAAGAATCGATGACACGCCGCCCGCGTGGGACGAGCGCACCCAGCTCACCACGTTTCTCGACTACGCACGTGACACCGCCCGAGCCAAGTGCGCCGGCGTCTCGGCGGAGAACGCCCGCAAGGCGCTCCTGCCGGGCTCACCGCTGATGACCATGAGCGGAGTGATCAACCACCTCCGCTGGGTCGAGTACTACTGGTTCCAGGTGGTCTTCCTCGGCGAGGAAGACCGGGCCCCCATGACGGAGGAGGACCCCGACCGCGAGATGCGTATCGCCGTCGACTTCCCGCTCACGCAGTTGCTCGACGAGTACGCGGAACAGAGCGCCCGCTACCGCGAACTGGTCGCCGGAAACGACCTGGACGAGCGGGCCGAGGGAACCATCCGCAACGGCCTCCACGTCGACCTGCGCTGGATCCTCCTCCACCTCACCGAGGAGACGGCCCGCCACAACGGCCACCTGGACATCCTGCGCGAGATGCTCGACGGCACGGTCGGCGACTAGAACCGGCGGAGATCACGGGCGGAGCCAGAGTCGGATCGAGGCGACGGTGACGGTGCCTTGGAAGACCTAGCCGCGTTTGTCGACCCCGCCGCCACGGCCCGACAGCGGTTCATGGCCGGGACGAGCTGGGGAGCGTCGCCCCACTGGCCCCGAGTGATCAGCGGGGCCAAGGGGGCGGCGTCCACCCTCACCGGCGGGGTGGATCTTGCAGGTCAGGCCGCACCGGGAGCATCCGAGTCCCTCGTCGGTGCGGTGCTGCCGGGACATGCGTCTCTTCCCGTCACTCGTGGCCCAACGGCCGTCGCTTTGCAGGGACTTCGGCAGATGCGGCCTCAGCCGGCCCCCACTCCCATGCGTTGAAAAAGCACGCCGGTGGAATCGTCTCGCCAACTCCTCAGTTCCTACGCGGCGTTGCTGACTCCAGATGCCGGAAATCGACGACATGGCGAGTTGACGCCTTTGCCCTTTCGCTCCTGCTCGCAGAGGGAATCAAGCCTGTACAGCAGGCAAGAACGCAGCCAGGGCAACATTGGGCAGTCGACCGCGAAGGTCGGCCGACGCGGGTCGAATCCGCAACCCCTGAGGTGGAAAACCCGGGACCGCAATGGCCCGGGAAGCTCGCGGCCACCCACAGAACCATACGTAAGCCATCGTTCACCAATTCGTCTCTTGTGGAACTCAGGCATGTCCGCGTGAACGCAGGCGAGTGTGGAGCCGCCATGCCCAGCGGCCTGGCGCTCATGCAACACGCCTCCACAAGCGGCAACCAGGAAAACAGAAGGGAGAAAAGCGCATGGCCGAAGAAAACATCACCAAGATCGAGGCGTCCGTCCGGACGGCTGCCGGAAGTGATTCGGGGACTGACGGCTGGGTGTACCTCGGTATCGGGGGCCGGGAGTTCCTCCTCGATACGCCGGCCGACAACTTCCCGTCCTCGTCGGAGGGCACGACGGAGACCTTCGTCCTGGGCGAGGGTGCCAACGTCTCCAATCCCGGCGACAACGACCCGCGCAACCCGCAGCTGCACGCCTCCGACCTCGACCGCTTCCCGACCTACATCCGCTTCAGCCACAAGGACAAGGACGACGTGTGGCACCTGGAGCGAGTCGACGTGGCCATCACCACCTCCGGCGACGGCGGACACATCCGCCACTACGACTACCGGGCCTTGGCGGACAACGGCACGAAGAGGTCCCTGCGCCTGGGCGCCGGCTACGGCGCCGTGGTCCACCTGGCATCGGTGTACTGACCCGCCCGCCCGCCCACCGGCACGTCCCGGAGCCGGACAGGCTCCAACTCCGTCCGAACGCATCTCGACACAACAGGAGCGCAATCATGCCCAACCCCCGTCCTGACCAGCCGCAGCAGCCCAACCAGCCGGGCGACCTCGGCCGCCTCACCGACGGCAAGAAGGTGATCGTCAGCGCCCTGTCCGGGGGCCTGCTCACCCCGAACGACGCCAACGGAAACCGCCACATCGCCCAGGCATGGCGCCAGGACTACAACAAGGTCGGTGGTTACTACACCTGGGAGTTCACCCGCGTCAACGAGGGTGTCTACACCATCAAGAACTCAGACAGCGGCCGCTACCTCGAACCGAAGCGGAACAACGAGACCCAGGGCGGCTACACCCTGGGCTGGAAGAGCGACGTGTACCTCGAAAGCGGCGACCCGACGGGCGCCAAGCGCGAATGGTCCATCGAGCGCAGGGGTGATCTCTACCAGATCCGACTGAAGGGTGAGAGCTGGTCCATGGGCCTCAAGGACCGCAACGCGGACGACAGTCACATCGGCCTGCTCGAACCGTGGTGGACCGTCGACCGCCTCTGGTACATCACAGACCGCCCCTAGTGACCTGAGTCGTCCGGGTCCGAAGATTCCGCCGTTGCCGGTTACTGATGTCCAACGGGCGGTGCTGGAGGGCTGGTTACGCCGCCACACCACGGCCCAGGCATTGGCTCAGCGGTCGCGGATCGAGCTGGAGTGCGCCGAGGGCCACTCGATCACGGAGGCGTCGCGCCGGCTGCGGATCGCTCCGGACACGGTCCGCACCTGGCGGCGGCGCTTCATCGAGAGGGGGAGGCGGACGCGCGAAGCGCGTGGCCGGAGTCGAGCGACGCGTCGTCACAGGGGCGGAATCATGGCGCCGAAGTCCGTTTCGATGCGCTCCTTGGCCTGTGACAGGGCATCGCTGATCGCCTGTTCGCGCCCGGCGAAGCGTTGTGTCGGGGTCGGCACACTGATGGCCGCGGTGCCCCAGGCCGCGGTGCGGATGGCGACGCCGGCCGCGGATATGCCGAGGGTGTGCTCCTCGCGGTCGAAGGCGACGCCGGTGCGGCGGATGTCGTCGAGCTCGCGGTGCAGCTCGGTGCGGGTGGTCAGGGTGTGGGGGGTTTCGGGGGTGAGCCGGTTCGGTACGGCGTGTGCGAGCGCGGCCGCCGGGAGGGCGGCGAGCAGTGCCTTGCCGGGGGCGCAGCAGTGCAGGGGGAAACCGGCGCCGACCGCGCTGACCGCGCGCAGTCGGCGGTCGGCGACGACCTGGTCGACGAAGACGACCTGGTGGTCCTCCATGACCGACAGGTCGATGGTTTCCCCGAGTTCGCGGGACAGATCCTCGAGGTGGGGGCGCAGGTCGACGATCATCGCCGACCGCACGGAGGCGGCCATGCGGGGGATCTCCGGGCCCAGTCGGTACCGCCCGCCGGTGCCGGCCACGGTCACCAGCCCCTCCGCCTCCAAGGCGCCGAGGATGCGGTGGACCGTGGACTTGGCGAGGCCGATCCGTTCGACCACCTCGGCCTGGGTGAGGCCGGACGGGGCCGCCTGGAGCAGGCGCAGCACCTCAGCCGCGCGTGCGATGACCTGGATGCCGCTCGGACTGCCGCGCCCCGGCCTGGACTGCTCGTCAACCGCCGTCATGGTGTGTGTTCCTTTCGCGCCGCGTCCCCGGACAGCCTGCCGTACGGGTGCGGTTCGGTGGCACGGCGTCCAGGCCCCTCTGTCTCCTGTCTCCTCAGTTTTTGCGGTCCGGCAGGCCGAGGAGCTGTTCGGTCTCCTCGACCCCGGCGAGGGGCAGGTCCACGCCGCGGGCCAGGGCGACCCGCCCGGTGGACGAGGGCCCGGTTGCCGTTTGGCCCTCCAGGCTCTCGGCGACGACCTCGACGACGAGGCCGGCTTCCGTGACGACTTCGGCGAGTTCCGTGCTGCCGTCGACGGCCCCGGCGACGCCGACGGCGATGGTCAGCATGCGGTGTACCCCCCGTCGAGGTACAGGACCTGTCCGGTGACGAACGAGGAGGCGTCGCTCAGCAGGTAGATCAACGCCCCGGCGAAGTCCTCCGGTTCGGCCAGCCGGCCCAGCGGGATGCGGGCGAGCATGGCCTCGCGGGTCGCCGTGGCCTTCTCGTCGTCCTCGTACATCCAGGCGGTCAGCTCGGAGCGGAAGACGGTGGGAGCCAGCACGTTCACCCGGACTCCGGCACTGCCCCACTCGGCGGCGAGACTGCGGCCGAGCAGGTCGACCGCGGCCTTGGAGGGACAGTACGCGGAGTACCCGGCGGGGTGACCCAGCCGGCCGCGGGTGGAGGAGACGAGTACGACGCTGCCCCCGCCGTCGCGGCCGAGCATGCGCCGCCCCGCCGCCTGGCACATCAGCCAGGAGCCACGGACGTTCGCCGACTGCACGGCGTCGAAGTCCTCGACCCTCATCTCGGTGATCGGCGCGACGTGGTTCGTGCCCGAGGCGACGAGGAGACCGTGCACGTCACCGTACGTCTTCACCGCGGCGGAGAGGATCGCCTCGGCATCGTCAGGGGTGTCCGGCCTGCGCCGGACGGTCTCGACCGGTCCTGGCCCGTCCAGTTCCCCGGCCAGCGCGTCGAGCTTGTCGGCGTTGCCACCGGCGAGGGTGAGCCGAGCTCCCAGGGCGTTCAGGGCGCGTGCCGCCGCACTGCCGAGGGCGCCGGTGGCGCCGGTGATGACGACCGAACGCCCGTCGACGGTGAAGCGGGAGAGAGGAGAGAGAGGAGAGACAGCAGGAGCGAGAGCCACGAGAACCTCCCAGGTTCCGTGATGCGAATCAATCGTGCCGGAATGCGGTTCAACGTAGGGGCGGCTCGACGGCTGGTCAACGGACCGCGCCCCATCGGTCGTTCACGTGTTCCGAGGCTCTTGGCCCCGTACGGACGAATCCCGGGCCGGGACCACGTGCTCCTTCGACGTCTCGACGTGACCGCGACCTTCTTGCACACTGACCGCCACGGCGTCGGACGAGTCGCCTGCAAAAGGCCGTCAGGCCGCCGCGGGCGGCCGCGTGACGGCCGCGTGACGGCCGACCGGAACGCACAGTCGGGATTCGCACAGTCGGGAATCGGTGAGGGCGCCTTGGAAGACTCGCTCGTACGTGAGCCGCAGCATGCCGATGAGGAGTCCTCACCGGCGGCGGACGGAGGAGGCGCCCCGATGACCCGTCGCCGCGGCTCCGAGTCGGCCACCGGACCCGTGCTGGGCCGCGCCCTGCAGATCCTCGGGGCGTTCAGCGCGAGCTGCCCGGAGATGACGTTGAGCCAGCTGTCCCGGCGGTCCGGGCTGCCGGTGTCGACCGTGCACCGGATGCTCGGTGAGCTCATCGCCTGGGGAGCGCTGGAGCGCGGTGACCAGGGGTACTACCGCGTCGGCCTGCGGCTGTGGGAAGTCGCCTCCCTCGCGCCGCGCGGACAGGGCCTGCGCGAGCGGGCGCTGCCGTTCCTGGAGGACCTCTCCCAGATCACCCGGGAGAACGTTCAGCTCGCGGTGCGCGAGGGTACGGAGGTGGTCTTCGTCGAGCGCATCGCGGGGTCCGGTGCGGTGCCCGTGCTGACGCGCGTGGGCGGGCGTTTCGCCCTCACGGCCACCGGCGTCGGGCTGGTACTGCTCGCGCACGCCCCCGCCGAGGTGCAGGAGCAGGCGCTCGCCGGCCCCTTCGAGCGCTTCACGCCCCGCACGGTCACCGATCCGCGCGAGCTGCGGCGCATGCTGGCCGAGACGCGGACCCATGGCTACGCGGTCAGCGACCGCCAGGTCACGATGGACGCCCTGTCGGTCGCCGCCCCGGTGCACGGCCGTGACGGTGGAGTGATCGCCGCGGTCTCGCTGGTGGTACGCCACGGCAGCACCTCCGCGCACGCGCTGGCCCGGCTCGTCTGTACCAGCGCCCGGGCGATGTCCCGCGCCATGATCACGCCGCAGGTCTGAACCCCGCCGTCCCGCGCCTGAGCTTCCGTACCGCCCATGCCGTGTGGCGAGCCGAGCCCCAGCGGCCAGGGCCGGTGTTTCGCAGATGTTTCCCGGCATCCGGCAAGACCCATGGTGACCCGAGGGCGCCGACCCCACGATGGTCCGCACCGGTCGACGCCCGGCCCCGGTCCGCCGGGGCCGCACCCGTGCCCACTCCCCGTAGGCCCTTGCGGAGGGTGTCGACGACCACCACGCAGTCGACAACGGAGTGCTGCCATGGTTCTGCCACCCTCTTCTCCCCAGCCTTCCGGTTCTCCCCATCCTTCCGGAACCGTCCGGTGACCGGCCCCTCTCTGCGCGCCGCCCTCGACGAGGGGCCGATGAGCCGCTTCCAATGGGGCGCGATCGCGGTGTGCGTCCTGCTCAACATGCTCGACGGCTTCGACGTACTCGTCATGGCCTTCACAGGAAAAGCCGTGTCGGCGGAGTGGGAACTCAGCTCTTCCGAGCTCGGGCTGCTGCTCAGCGCGGGCCTCGTCGGCATGGCTCTGGGCGCCCTCTGCGTCGCCCCGTGGGCCGACCGGATCGGCCGCCGGCCGGTCATCCTCGGCTGCCTGGCGCTGGCCGCCGCCGGGATGCTGCTCTCCTCGGTCAGCCAGTCACCCGCCCAGCTCGGAGCGCTCCGCGTGCTCACCGGCGTCGGCATCGGAGGCGTCCTGGCGGGCAGCAACGTCATCGCCGGCGAATACGCCTCCCGCCGCTGGTGCGGGCTCGCCGTCAGCCTCAACTCCACCGGCTACGCGGTCGGCGCCACCGTGGGCGGGCTGCTCGCGGTCGGCATGATCGGGCAGTTCGGCTGGCGTTCGGTCTTCCTGACCGGCGGCCTGGCCACCGCCGTCGCCGTCCCGCTGGCGTACTTCTGCCTGCCCGAGTCCGTGGACTTCCTGGCCTCCCGCAGGCCGAAGGGCGCCCTGGAGAGGATCAACGCCCTGGCCCGGCGCATGGGCCAGCCGCCGCTGGAGAGCCTGCCCGAGCCCACCGCCGGACCGTCCGGAGTCGGGGCAGGATTCCGCGAGCTGCTCTCACCCGCGCTGCGCCGCTCGACGCTGCTGCTCTGGTCCGCGTTCTTCCTCGTCATGGCCGGCTTCTACTTCGTGACCAGCTGGACGCCGACCCTGCTGGTCGAGGCCGGCCTGTCCGGCACCCAGGGCCTGACCGGCGGGACACTGCTCAACCTCGGCGGCATCTTCGGCGCGGCCGGGCTCGGGGCCCTCGCCGCCCGCTACGCGCTCCGCTCCGTCCTGATGGCCTACCTGATCACCACGGCCGTGATGCTGTCCGCCTTCATCGCCTCGACGTCCTCGCTGGGGGCGGCCTTCGCCCTCGGCGCGGTGATCGGCCTGTTCGCCAACGGCTGCGTGGCCGGTCTGTACGCCCTCACCCCGGCCACGTACGGCCCAGGAATCCGGGCCACCGGACTCGGCAGCGCCCTCGCGGTCGGCCGCGTCGGCGCGATCCTCGCCCCGACCGTCGCGGGCGGCATGCTCGACGCCGGCTGGACCCCGCAGAACCTCTACCTGGCCGTCAGCCTGATCTTCATCACCACCGCGGCCCTCCTCCTGCTGCTGCGCCCCGCCACGGCAGCGCACACGGAGCCCGCCGCCGCGGCCCCGGCGGCCGGCACCACGCACTGAACACCCCACTCCGGAAGGAACGATCATGACTGCCTTCGTACGCGATCAGTGGTACGTCGCCGCCTACGGCCGCGAGGTCGGCCGAGAGTTGCTCGGGCGCACCGTACTGGGCGAACCGATCCTGCTGTACCGCACGGAGGACGGCCGGCCGGTGGCGATGTCGGAGCGCTGTGTGCACCGGCGCTTCCCGCTGTCGCAGGCGCCGAGCCGGCTGGACGGCGACCGGGTGGTGTGCGGGTACCACGGCTTCACCTACGGCACCGACGGCGGCTGCGTCTCCGTGCCCGGCCAGCAGCGCGTCCCGCGCACCGCCCGCCTGAAGACCTACCCGGTCGTCGAGCAGGACTCCTTCGTGTGGGTGTGGATCGGCGACCGCGAGCCGGGGGACACCCTGCCGCCCCGCGCCCCGTGGATGGACTCGCCCGACTACACCGTCGTGTCGGGCATGGAGCCGATCGACGCGGACTACGGGCTGCTCGTCGACAACCTCATGGACCTCTCCCACGAGACGTACCTGCACGGCGGTTACATCGGCACGCCCGAGGTGGCCGAGACGCCCATCACCACCGAGGTCGACGACACGGTCGGCATCGTGTACGTCAGCCGCCACATGGACGACGCCGAATGCCCGCCGTTCTACGCGAAGTCGACGGGCATCGAGGGCCGGATCACCCGCTGGCAGGACGTCGAGTACCACGCGCCCTGTCTCTACCTGCTCCACTCACGCGTCGCGCCCGTCGGCGCACCCGGCCCGAATCCGGACGGCAGCGACCCGCACGCCTTCCACGTCGAAGTCGTCTACGGCATCACCCCGTCGACGGAGAAGACCACGTACGACTTCTGGGCCGTGGCCCGCGACTTCGCCCTCGACGACCAGGACGTCACCGACTTCCTGCGCACCAACAACCACACGGTGGTCATGCAGGACGTCGTGGCCCTCAACGTGCTGCAGAAGTCCCTGGACTCCGAGCAGGCCGGCTACCAGGAGCTGAGCATCAACATCGACACCGGCGGACTCGCCGCCCGCCGCATCCTCGCCCGCCTGGCAGCGCAGGGGGCCGCGACGCAGGCCCGGGCGGTGGCCCCATGACCCCCCTCCACCCACCCGCCCTCTCCGGCGAGAACGTCCACCGCGTCCACTGGGTGCTCGGTACCGACCGGCTGCTGGCCGTCTGTCACTGCGGTGCGCGGCGGGAGTTCGAGGACCCGGTGGAGCTGTGGGACTGGCTGCTGGGCCACCCCGAGGACCACCGCCCCGGCCTCAACCGCCCCGGCCTCAACCGCCCCGGCCTCACGAGTCCGCGACGCACCGAGGTCGAGCTCGACCTGACTCTGGTGCGCAAGGAGCCCCTCGCCGAGGGCGTCGTCCGGCTCAGCCTGGCCCACCCCTCCGGCGAGCGGCTGCCCGCGTGGAGCCCCGGCGCCCACATCGACCTGGTGCTGGGCCCCGACCTGGTACGGCAGTACTCGCTCTGCGGGGACCCGGGGGACGCCTCCGTCCTCCAGGTCGCCGTGCTGCGCGAGCCGGAGAGCCGGGGCGGTTCCCGCTATGTGCACGACACGCTGGCCGAGGGCGACACGGTCCGGGTGCGCGGCCCGCGCAACCACTTCCCGCTGGTCGACTCCCCCCGCTATCTGTTCATCGCCGGCGGCATCGGCATCACACCGGTCCTGCCGATGATCGCCGCCGCCGAGCGGCGGGGCGCCGACTGGCGGCTGGTGTACGGCGGACGCAGCCGCGCGGCCATGGCCTTCGCCGGGCAGCTCTCCGCGGACCACCCGCGCCGGGTGGAACTGTGCCCCCAGGACGAGACCGGCCTTCTCGACCTGGACGGGCTGCTCGGCAGCCCTGCCCCCGGCACCCTCGTCTACTGCTGCGGTCCCGAACCCCTGCTCAACGCGGTGGAGCGGCGGTGTGCCTCCTGGCCGGAGGGCACGCTGCACATCGAGCGGTTCACGCCGAAGGCGCGGGAGGACGACGCCCCTTCGGCCTCCTTCGAGGTGGAACTCTCCCGGAGCGGCATCACGGTGACCGTCCCACCGGACAAGACCGTCCTCCAGACGGTCGAGGAGGCCGGTGTGCGGGTCCTGTCCTCGTGCCGGGAGGGCACCTGTGGCACCTGCGAGACCGCGGTCCTCGACGGGGTGGTGGACCACCGCGACTCCCTCCTCACCCCCGCCGAGCAGGCCCGCAACGACACGATGTTCCTCTGCGTCTCGCGCGCCGCCTGCCCGCGCCTCGTCCTGGATCTGTGACCCACCCCACCGGCATCGCCGGGAGTCCGTTCCCGCTCGACGACGTCGGCGAGGCGGCGGCCCGCGGCGCTGCGGCTGGAGGCGAAGGGGGTGAGGGTCATCACCGGCATGATGCGACGCATCGCGAACCGGGACAGGTGGTTGGCGAGCATGGTGATGCGAAGGTGGCCTCGAACCCGTCGGGTCCCTCGGTCAGCGCGTTCGTGTACTGCGTGCCGGCGTTGCCCACGAAGCCCCGCAGCGGCGGCAGTTCACCGCGGTCGAGCCCTGCGGCAGCCGTCTTGAGTGGGTGCGCCCTCCAGTGAGGTCGGGCGGGCGGGGAGCGGTGTCCGAGGCCGCTGATAGCGTGCCGCTCGATGGTGGATCGATCGTGAAGGGACGGCACTTGTGCGGGAAGTGGCGGTTCACGAGCTGAGCGAAGCACGCATGGCTCAGGCTCTCGACGACATCGAGGGGCGTGCCTTCGGGAGGTGGCACAGCATGCGTTACGGCAGCTTCCGCCTCGACCGGCTGCGGGACATGGCCGACGAGCTGCTCGATCACGTCGCCGCTCGGACGGTGGCGGAGCCCGGACTCGACGACACCTCGCGCCTCGCGTTGCGGACCGCCGCGGAGTGCTCGTTGGGCGTGATCAGCCTCGGCTGCTACCCCGACGGAGACCAGGAGATCAGTTTCCCGCTCGTCGGACAGGAGCTGACCAGCGAGGAGTTGGCGTTCCAGGACGTCATCGACGAGGCACCCACGGCTCGTACGTGGCTGGATTCGTTCGCAGCGGTCGTGGTCAGCGGACTGGTGTGGGACTGGCAGCGGGTCGCGGGGCTGCTCCTGCGCGGTGACTTCGCCCGCGCCATCCGCGAGGGAGTGCCGTATTCGAGGCACCCTTCGACGTCGGAGCCGGCCGACCTGGCCGCGATGGACTCGCTCTGTCTCTACCTGACCGAGGCGAGCGGGCACCTGCCCCGCGACTGGCCGACCGTACCGCTGCGCAAGCCGGATCCGCAGGAGCGAGCCGGCGCCGCCGAGCGCCTCGACGCTGCCGCGCCGCTGACGCCGGATCAGCGACTGCTGCGTGTCCTGCTCGACGACGACCGACCCGCCTTCGAGCGGGCTCTCGCGGACCGGCTCGTCGTCCACCGCGAGAGCGTGGGCCCGGACCCGGCACCGCGCACGCTGTTGCCGCTCGACGCCCTCGCGCTGACGACGCTCGCGGTCCAGGTGCACGGATGGGATCTGGACGTCCGCTCCGCGTACCTGCCGCACGGCATCACAGGCCGCCCGGACGCCCTTCAGCGCGCCGCGGACGCGGGAGCGAACAGCCTCGGGCACTGGTACGCGAAATAGGCGCGGGGCGTCACACCCTCGCTACGTCCCGTACACGCACTACGCGAGTAGCGGCGGCGAGAACCAGCGGCGAGCGCCGGACGGCGCGGACCTCCCTGTGCGGTGACGGTGAGTGACTACCCCCGGCGTGTGTCGGCAGTCCGATGCCGTCTCCGGCCCGGTCCGGCCGGGTTCCCGTGGCCGGATCGGCGCAATCGGACGGGAAGAGGTGCATGCTGGGCACCAACAGCGGTCGAGTTCGTGTCTGGAGGCCGAAACATTGAACGGCGGCAAGGGGAGACGGCGCCTGACCAGCCGCGCCTCGGCCGGGAGGGGTGCCGTGGCGCGCCGCTCGGCCGGCGCCCGTAGGCGGCTCGGCCGGAGCCCTGGAGAGGTCCCCCTCGACCGGATCACCACACGCGGCCGGCTCGCCTGGCTGAATTCCGCCGGCTCCAGGATCGGCACCACCCTCGACCTGGAGCGCACCGCACAGGAGCTGGCCGAGTTCACCGTGCCCAGCTTCGCCGACGGCGCCGCCGTCGACATCCTGGAGAGCGTCCTGCGCGGCGACGAGGGCTCACGCTGGACGGGTACGGGCGTCCCGCTCATGCGGGCCACCGCGATCTGCGCCATCGAGGAGCTGTCCTCCCTGGAGCCCACCCCCGTGGGCGAGACCTCCGCCCGCGCGGAAGAGGCGCACGAGACGCTGCTCCACCGCTACTGCCTGCGGCAGGGCAGGCCGGTGCTGCTGAGCCGGATGAGGAACGACGACTACATCAAGGTCGCGCCGACGGAGAGCGCCGCGGCGAAGATGCGGGCCGCCGGAGTGCACAGCTATCTCGCCGTGCCGCTGATCGCCCGCGGGCTGCTGCTCGGCAGCGCGGACTTCGTCCGCGGCCCCGGCACACCACCGTTCTCCACCACCGACCTCGCACTGGCGGAACAGCTGGCCTCCCAGGCCGCCGTCTACATCGACAACGCTCGTCTGTACGGGCGCGAGCGCGAGCACGTCGTCTCCTTGCAGCGCACTCTGCTGCCGCGCGCGACCCCGGTCACGCCCGGGCTGCGTGTGCAGGCCGAGTACGCCCCCTCGACGGCCCACCACGGAGTGGGCGGGGACTGGTACGACGTCATGGCCCTGCCCGGCGGACGTACGGCCCTCATGGTCGGCGACGTCATGGGCCACGGGCTGCCCGCGGCTGCCACCATGGGGCGTCTGCGGACCGTGGCCCGCACCCTGATGACCCTGGACATGGCTCCGGAGCGTGTCCTGGCCCGGCTCGACCTCGCCACGCGCGACCTGGAGGACGAGCAGGTCGCCACCTTCCTCTGCGCCGTGTTCGACCCGGCCGACTCCACGTACACGCTGGCCAGCGCCGGGCACCTGCCACCGCTGCTGCTCGACGGACAGGGCTCCGCCGAGTTCGCGGACGTCCCCATCGGCGCGCCGCTCGGCACGGGAGTGATTCCGTACGACCCGATCCGGCTGACCGTCCCCGAGGGCGGCAATCTGGTCATGTACACGGATGGTCTCGTGAAGTCCCGGCAGGCGGACCTGGACCACCAGTTGAACCGGCTGCGATCGGCGGCGCGCGGCCTGACACCCGAGGCGCTCGAAGGCGGCGGCCTGATCGAGTGCGCCCCTGCCGACACCGCCACCCGTTTCGACGAGGCCGTGCTCCTCATCGCGACGACCGCCTCCGCCGCCTCGACCGCCTCGACCGCCTCCGACCACCCGGCCGACCTGCGCGAGTGGCAGCTGCCGCGGGAAGGGCGCGCGGCGTCCGTCGCCAGGGGCCTGGTCACGGAGCAGCTCGCGGCATGGGATCTGACGGAGCTCGCCGACGTGTGCGAACTCGTCGTCTCGGAACTGGTGGGCAACGCCCTGCGGTACGGCAACGGCCCCGGCCGACTCCGGCTGCTGCGCGGCGAGCGCCTCGTCGTGGAGGTCTCGGACACGGGACCCGACCTGCCCCAGATCCAGCACGCGGACCTGAGCGACGAGGGCGGCCGGGGCCTCCAGCTCATCAACATGCTGTGCCGCCGATGGGGCTCCTGCCGCACCGTGACCGGCAAGGTGGTCTGGGCGGAACAGAACCTGCCCTCCTGAGGCCGGCCCGGGGGGACCGGCCACGGAGGCCTCCACCCGGACACCCCTCCACCCGGACACACCGTCAGCGGGGCAGCTCCTTGGGCTCCGCCCCGCTCCGGGCGGCCGCCGTGTGCAGCGCCCGCAGGGCGACCAGGAGTACGCCGATGTCGTCCAGGTAGACGGGGTCCGGGATCAGGTCGATCGGCGAGACCGTGTAGACCACCGCTGCCCAGAAGAGGGCCTTGGACCGCAGCGGGACACCGGCGTCCAGCAGCTGCCTGCGAGCCTGGAAGACGCGGACGAGCAGAACGGCCGCGAACCCCGCCACCACGAGCAGGAGAAGCACGGCCACGACGAGCCAGAAGGTACTGTCCATGCCGCTCTTCTACCCCGTGACGCCGTGACGTCCCCGGTCGGGTCGGTCGGGCAGGTCGGGCCGGGGAGCCCGTCGGCCGGGGTGCGGGCAGCGGTCCGGTAGCGTTGTCCGGCCCAGGGGAGACCGTCGGGACGGTACGGTCCGAGCTCGTCGGCGCCGAGTGGCCCGGGCGACCGGCTCCCGCGCACGACACGAGAGGTACAGCGAGATGAACTGCGACGACCCGGCACTTGACGACCCGGTGGGCCAGTCACTCGGCGGTCATCACGCGCGTTTCGCCCGCCGGCTCGGCCGGGCCGCCACATACGAGCCGGGAGTCGCGACCTTCTCCGCCGTGTCCACCGACGCGGACGAGGCGGCCTGGGACGACCTGGCCCGGCTGCTCGGTCCAGGTGAACTCGCCGACATGTTCAGCTGCCCGGTCGGGCAACCGTCCGGCTGGGAGCCGGTCTTCGACCTCGAGGGCCGCCAGATGACATGGCCCGGCAGGGGTCGGCCCGTTCGCCCTCGCGCCGGGACGGACATCGGTGTGGTCGAGCTGGGCGCGGAGGATGTGCCGGAGATGCTCGATCTCGTCGCGCGGACCCGGCCGGGACCCTTCTGGCCGCGCACGCACGAACTCGGCACCTACCTCGGCATCCGCGACAACGGCACGCTGGTGGCGATGGCGGGCGAACGGCTCCGGCCGCCGGGCTGGACCGAGATCAGCGCTGTCTGCACCGCGCCGGAGGTACGCGGTCGCGGATACGCCGCCCGTCTCGTGAGCGCGCTCGTGGAGCGGATAGTGGCGCGCGACGAGCGCCCCTTCCTGCACGTGGCCGAGGCGAACAGCGGCGCGATCGCCCTCTACGAAGGCCTCGGCTTCAAGACCCGGCAGCACGTCACCTTCCGCGGCTGGCGTACTCCCTGACGGTCCCGGTGTCATCGCCGGTCGCCGGCCCACCCCGGGACCGTCCGGGGTGGGCCGGTGTTCTTGAGGGGGTCCCCAGGCGTCAGGGACGGCTGGTCAGATAGCCGCCCATGGAGGTGAAGTACTCCGTCGCGGGCATCTCGCGGCCGTCCTCGGTCCGCACGCGGGTGATCGCCAGGCCGTGGTTGCGGCCCGTGCGGGCGTCGGCGCCGGCGACGATCACCACGCCCTCGCCCTCCCGGTAGAAGATGCGGCCCGGGGTGCCGCCGTAGCGGCCTTTGGACACGACGGCGGAGACGATCTCGAGCCGCTTCCCCTTGTGGAAGGTGAAGGCGCTCGGGTACGGGGCGGACTGGGCGCGGACCAGGCGCTCCAGGACCTCGGCGGGCCAGTCCCAGTTGACCCGGATGTCGTCTTCGGCACGCTTGTGGAAGAAGGTGGCCTGCGAGCGGTCCTGCTTGGTGAACTCGGTCTCCCCGGCGGCGATCCGGGCGAGGGCGCCGATCGTGACCGGGGCGATGAGGTCGACCGTCTTGTGGAAGAGGTCGGTGGCCGTGTCCGTGGGCTCCACGGCCACCGCGCGCTGGTCCACGATGTCGCCGGCGTCGAGCTCCTCGTCCATCATGTGGGCGGTCACGCCGACTTCGGTCTCGCCGTTGATCAGAGCCCAGATCAGTGGCGAGAACCCGGCGTACTTGGGCAGCAGCGAATCGTGGACGTTCAGCGTGCCGTGCCGGGGCAGCGTGTAGATGCGCGGCGGGATCCAGGTGCGCCAGTTGTTGGCCACGATGATGTCCGGGTCGGCCTCCTTGAGCTGCTGGAACAGCTCCTCGTCGTCCGGCCGGTTGCGGATGATCACCGGGACGCCGTGCTTCTCGGCGAGGTCGGCGACGGAGTCGCTCCAGATCTTCTCGTAGGCGTGCTCGCTCTTCGGGTGGGTCACGACCGCCACCACGTCGTGCTCGGAGTCCAGGAGCGCCTGCAGGGTGCGATGGCCCCAGGTCTGATAACCGAACATGACGACCCGCATAGGGGTTCCTCCTCAGAAAAGCGATTGACCGGGATAAGTAAAGCAAGCCTTACCTAAGGATGCAACGAGCCCGAATTTCCCGCCCACTTGGAGGGGGAACGACTCTCGTGTCCGTTTTGCCCCGTCGACAGCCCGGCCAGATCAGGTTAGCTTTACCTAAGTTCCGCTCGGCAGTCGGGTCACCGGCGTGCCCGGGCTCCGCCGTTCCCCACGCCTGACAGCACGCCTGACAGGCGGCTGTCCCGCACGATGGGAGTGACATGTCTCAGGCTCTTCCTGACGACGCACCACTGATCCACGACCTCATAGGCATCGGCTTCGGGCCGTCCAATGTGGCCATGGCGATCGCGCTCAGCGAGCACAACGCAAGCGTCGGAAGGCAGGAGGCGGTCACCGCTCACTTCTTCGAGCGGCAGCCCCGCTTCGGCTGGCACCGCGGCATGCTCATCGACGACGCGACCATGCAGGTCTCCTTCCTCAAGGACCTCGTGACGCTCCGGAACCCGAGCAGCGAGTACACCTTCCTCCGCTACCTGCAGAGCAAGGACCGGCTGATCGACTTCGTCAACCACAAGAACCTCTTCCCGCTGCGCGTGGAGTTCCACGACTACTTCGAGTGGGCGGCGGCCAAGGTCGACGACATGGTCTCGTACGGCCACGAGGTCGTCTCCGTCGAGCCCGTCGTACGCGACGGTGTGATCGAGTACCTCGACGTGACCGCCCGCTCCGGCACGGAGACCGTCGTCCACCGGGCCCGTAACCTCGTCGTCGGTACGGGACTGCGCCCGCTCATGCCCGAGGGCGTCGAGCGGACCGAGCGCGTCTGGCACAACTCCGACCTGCTCGCCAAGGTGGACGGCCTCGAGGGCACCGACCCCTCCCGCTTCATCGTCGTCGGCGCCGGCCAGAGCGCCGCCGAGAACGTCGCGTACCTGCACCGCCGTTTCCCCGA
This sequence comes from Streptomyces sp. NPDC015346, assembly GCF_043078785.1. Taxonomy (NCBI): domain Bacteria; kingdom Bacillati; phylum Actinomycetota; class Actinomycetes; order Kitasatosporales; family Streptomycetaceae; genus Streptomyces; species Streptomyces sp. NPDC015346. The sequence goes on from NZ_JBIBTW010000003.1 coordinate 352,596, forward strand.
CGCCGAGGTCTGCGCCGTCTTCTCGCGCTACGGCTACAGCCCGGCCGACGACAGCGCCTTCGCCAACCGCATCTTCGACCCCGCGGCGGTCGACGAGTACTACACGGCGCCCGACGACATCAAGCGCAAGCTGATGGACTACCACGGCAACACCAACTACTCCGTGGTGGACATCGACCTGATCGACGACCTCTACCGGCAGGCGTACCAGGAGAAGGTCCTCGGCACCGAGCGCCTCCGCTTCCTGAACGTCTCGCGCCTCACCGACGTCGAGGAGAAGGCCGACACGGTCACCGCGACCATCACCTCCCTGGTCACCGGCGAGCAGAGCCGGCTGGACGCCGACGTCGTCGTGTGCGCCACCGGTTACGCGAGCGCCGACGCCGTCGGCCTCCTCGGCCCGGTCGCGGACCGCTGCCACCGTGACGACCAGGGCCGCGTCCGGGTCGAGCGCGACTACCGCCTGGCGACCGACCCCGAACTGCGCTGCGGCATCTACCTGCAGGGTGGCACCGAGCACACCCACGGCATCACGTCCTCCCTGCTGTCCAACACCGCGATCCGGGTCGGCGAGATCCTCGACTCGATCCTCGACCGGACGCCGAAGCCCGTCCTCGACGAGGTCCGGCCGGTCGCCGACGGAGTCGGCACCGCCCGCTAGCCCCCGACCCGGGGAGTCCCGTACAAAGGGCCCCCGGGCTCCCCGGGATCACCCTCACCCCCCACACCCCGCCCGGCCCGCCGGTAGCGCCGTCGTACACGGCGGTCCGGGCACGCAGCACGCACCGTGAAACCCCCGTGAAAGGAACCACCGTGTCCACTGGTACACGCCCCGCGCTGACGCGGCTCGTCAGAAACATCCCCCGTGCCGCCGTGGCGGCTGTGGCCGCGTTCGCCCTGACCGCCTGTGGGGGCGGTACGGAGAAGGCCGAGTCGAAGCCCTCGGACGGCGCGGGCACGAAGTCCGCCGCTTTCCCGGTGACGGTGGAGCACAAGTACGGCAGCACGACGATCGACGCCGAGCCGAAGAAGGTCGTCACGCTCGGTCTGTCGGATCAGGACGCGGTGCTCGCGCTGGGTGTGAAGCCGGTCGGTTCGGTGGACTGGTTCAAGGAGCAGCCGTACGGCAAGTGGCCGTGGACGAAGGACCTGTGGGGTTCCGCGAAGCCGCAGATCGTCGGTGAGCGCGACGAGTACAACGTGGAGAAGATCGCGGCGCTGAAGCCGGATCTGATCGTGGCGCAGTACTCGGGCATGAAGAAGGAGCAGTACGACACCCTGTCGAAGATCGCCAAGGTCGTCGCACAGCCCAAGGGCCACGAGGACTACCAGGCGCCCTGGCAGGACATGACCCGCCAGATCGGCAAGGCGCTCGGCAAGAACGCCGAGACCGAGAAGCTGATCGCCGGCATCGACGCCCGCTTCAAGGCCGTCCGCGACAAGCACCCCGAGTGGAAGGGCAAGACGGTCACCGTCGGCGAGCCCTACGAGCCCGGCAAGTTCTCGGCGTTCTCGCCGAAGGACCCGAAGGTCATCTTCCTGTCGGAGATGGGCTTCACCACCTCCGAGAAGTACCGCGCCGCCCTCGGCAAGGAGAACATCGCGGACCTCAGCGTCGAGCGCCTCGACGTCATGGAGGCCGACCGCACGGTGTGGCTGGGCACCCCGGACACCGAGAAGGCCATGAAGGCCGACCCGCTGTACAAGAAGACCAAGGTCCACCAGGAGAAGCGCGACCTGTTCCTCCCGTACGACAGCCCCGACATCGGCGCCGCGCTCTCCTTCAACACCGTCCTGTCGATCCCGTACGCCATCGACCAGGTCGTCCCGATGCTCGAGGCCATCAAGTAGGTCCGGCAAGGTGCCGACTCCCCGCGGCACCCCTCCCGGGGCGACCCGCCCACCCCCCACGGCCGTCAGGCCGTGGGGGGACCCCCGGTGGGCCGACGCGGTTCGTCGGACACCTCCACGGGGCGGTGGCGGCGGCCGCGCGCTCTCCGACCCGGCGACGACCGACCACCGACCCACCACCGACGCACCACAGACGCACCACCAGGGAAAGGCCACACGAACGATGTTTGACGCCGAGTCGGACCGGACACCCGCTGCCGGTATCCCCGTCACCGGGGGGCAATCCGGCATCTGGCTCGCCCAGCAGATCGAGCCGGAGAGCTCGGCCTACAACGTCTCGTTCGTCCTCGACCTGCGCGGAGACATCGACCTGGAGCGCCTCGCCGCCGCCGTCCGGCAGGCGGTCGCGGAGGCCGAGAGCCTGCACGTCCGGATCGTCGAGGACAACGGCGTACCGCGTCAGGTGACATCGCCCGTCCCCGTCCCCGTGGACCTCCCGACCGTCGACCTGCGCGGCGCGTCCGACCCCCTGGACGCCGCCCACCGGTGGACCGAGGCCGACCGGGACCGCCCGGCCGACCTCGCGACCGCCCCGCTCCACGCGCACGCGCTCCTCCGCCTCGCGGACGACCGCGTCTGGTGGTACCAGCGCTACCACCACATCGTCATCGACGGCGTCGGCATCGCCGGCATCTCCCGCCGGGCCGGTGATCTCTACACCCACGGAGACCAGGCACCCGCCCCCGACTGGTCGCTCTCCCGGCTGGTCGACGCGGAGACCGCCTACCGCGCGTCCGAGAAGTACGGTGAGGACCGCGCGTACTGGCTGCGACGCATGGCCGACCGGCCCGAGCCCGTACGGCTCGTCGAGCGGTCGTCGGGGATGACCGTACGGCGCCTGCGCCGCACGACCGAGCTCACGGCGCCCGCCGTCGGGCGGCTCCGCGCCGCCGCGGCCGCCGCGGACGTCCCGCTCTCCCGCATCCTGCTGTCCGCCGTCGCCGCCTACCTGCACCGTGCCACCGGCGAACAGGACCTGGTCCTCGGCCTGCCCGTCACCACCCGGCAGGACCCCGCGACCCGGCACATCCCCGGCATGGTCTCCAACATCCTGCCGCTGCGCCTCACCGTCCGCCCCGACATGACCGGCGCCCAGCTCGCGGCAGCGGTCGGCACGGCGGTGTCCGAGACGGTCGCCCACAGCCGACACCGCGCCGAGGACCTGGCCCGGGACCTCGGGCTCGTCGACGGCGTGCAGGAACTCGTCGGCCCCACGGTCAACATCCTTCCCGGCGGCGAGGGGATCCGCTTCGGCGACCTCGACGCCGACCTCACCCCCCTGTGGCTCGGCCCGGTCAGCGACCTCGCGATCACGTTCGGCGACTTCCAGGCCGGCCAGGGCCTTCGTGTCCTGCTCGACGCCGACGCCGACGTCTGCGACGAGGAGAAGCTGATCGAGCACGAGCAGCGCTTCCTCATGCTGCTCCACGACTTCGCCCGCGACCTGACCCGCCGGGTCGGACATCTCGAACTGACCTCCGGCGCCGAACGCGCCCGGCTGCTCGGCGAGTTCGGCGTCGCCCCCCGCGAGGTGCCCGAACTCTCCTGGCCCGCCGCCTTCGAGCGGCAGGTGCGCAGCACACCGGACGCCGTGGCGCTGGTGTACGAGGACCGGGAGCTGTCGTACGCGGAGCTCAACGCCGCCGCCAACCGCCTCGCCCGGCTCCTCGCCGCCCGGGGCGTCGGCGGCGAGGACGTCGTCGGCGTGGCGCTGCCGCGCTCCCCGGAACTCGTCGTCGCCCTGCTGGCCGTGATGAAGGCGGGGGCGGCCTACCTGCCGCTCGACGCCGACCACCCGCAGGACCGGATCGCGTACATGCTGGACGACGCGGGCGCCCGGACCATCGTGACCACACGGGCGCTCTCGACCGACCTGCCGGCCGCGCCGGGCGTCGAACGCGTGGTGCTCGACGAGCCGTCCGTGGCCGCGGAGTGCGCCGGCCTCGACGACACCGACCCGGGTGTGGCCGTCGCGCTGAACCAGGCCGCGTACGTCATCTACACCTCGGGCTCCACCGGCCGCCCCAAGGGTGTCGTGGTCCCGCACGACGGCGTCGGCAGCCTCATCGCCACCGCGACCGACCGCATCGGCATCACCGCCGACAGCCGCGTCGTGCAGTTCGCGTCCGTCGGCTTCGACGTCACCGTCTGGGACCTGATCATGTCGCTGTGCGTCGGCGGCCGGATCATCGTCGTCCCCACGGAGCGCCGCGTCGCCGGACCCGCCCTCACCGAATACATCGCGCGCCACCGCGCCACCCACATGATCCTGCCACCGTCGCTCGTCTCGGCGCTCCCGCAGGACTGCGAACTCCCCGACGGTTCCGTGCTGATCGTCGGCACCGAAGCGGTGCCCAGCGAACTGATCGCCCGCTGGGCCGGGCACGTCCAGGTCGTCGTCGCCTACGGCCTCACCGAGGCGAGCGTCAACTCCACGCTGTGGGTCGCCGACGCCGACCGCCCGGGCCCCGCCCCGATCGGCGTCCCCGACCCCAACACCCGCGCCTACGTCCTCGACTCGGCCCTCCGGCCCGTCCCCGTCGGCACCGAGGGCGAGCTGTACGTCGCCGGTCGCGGCCTCGCCCGCGGCTACCTGGGCCGCGCCGGGCTCACCTCGGAGCGCTTCGTGGCCGACCCGTTCGGCGAGCCGGGCACGCGCATGTACCGGACGGGCGACCGGGTGCGCTGGGGCGCCGACGGCAACCTCGAGTTCCTCGGCCGCGCGGACGGCCAGATCAAGATCCGCGGCCACCGCATCGAGCCCGGCGAGATCGAGAGCGCCTTCATGGCCTGCCCCGGCATCGCCCAGGCCGCCGTCCTCGTCCGCGAGGACCACCGGAACGTGAAGCGACTCGTGGCCTACCTGGTCGCGGAGGCCGGTGCTGGCTCTGGTGCGGCTGCTACTGCCGGTTCTGGTGCGGCTGCCGCTGCCGGTACCCGTACCGACGCCGTCCCCACGGACGCCGAGACCGCCGTGGCCGAGGCCCGTACCCGGATCGCCGACACCCTTCCCGACTACATGGTGCCGTCCGCCGTCGTCCGCCTCGACGGCCCCCTGCCGCTGACGCCCAACGGCAAGCTCGACCGCCGCGCCCTGCCCGAGCCCCAGTGGACGGCGATGGGCGGCGACGACGCGCCGACCACCCCCGCCGAGACCGCGCTCGCCGGGCTGTTCGCCGACGTCCTCGGCCTGCCGTCGGTCGGCGTCCACGACAGCTTCTTCGAGCTGGGCGGTGACAGCATCGTCGCCATCCAGCTCGTGAACCGCGCCCGCGAGACCGGCCTCGCGCTCACCCCGCGCGACGTGTTCCGCCACCGTACGGTCGCGGCGCTCGCCCGCCTCACGGGCGAGCCGGCGGACACCCCCCGCGCCCTGACCGCTGACGTGCCCGCCCCGTTCTCGCTCGTCACGCTCACCGACGCCGAACGCGCCGAGTGCGACGCCGCCGTCCCCGGCCGCCTCGTGGACGCCGTGCCGGCCACCCCGCTCCAGGAGGGCTTCTACTTCCACGCCTCCGTCGACGAGACGGGCGCCGACGGATACACGGTGCAGGACACCGTCGAGCTGGCCGGCGACGTCGACCCCGAGGCGCTGCGGACCGCCGTCCAGGGCCTCCTCGACCGCCACCCGCTGCTGCGTGCCGCCTTCCACCAGCTCCCGGACGGCAGGATCACGCAGCTCATCGGCGAACGCGTCACCCTGCCCTGGCGCTTCGACGACCTGTCCGGCCAGGACGCCGACAGCCGCGCGGCGGCCGTCGACGCCATCGCGGCGCGGGAGCGGGCCGAAGGATTCGACCTGGCCGTCCCGCCCCTGCTGCGGGCCGCCCTGATCCGCCACGGCGCCGAGCGTTCCCAGCTGGTGCTGACGCTCCACCACATCGTCGTGGACGGCTGGTCGGTGTCGCTCCTCATGCGCGAACTCCTCAGCGGCTACCGGCCCGGCGCCGAGGCACCCCGGCCGGCGGAGGACCCGACGTACCGGGCGTACGCCGGCTGGCTCGCCGCACGCGACCGGGACGGCGCGCTGAGCGCCTGGTGTGACGCCCTCGCCGACCACGACGGCCCCGCCCGGCTCCCCGTACGGGGTACGGACGCCGGCGAGCACCGGACCGGCACCATCGCGGTCGAGCTGACCGCGGCGGACACCGCCGCGGTCACCGCACGGGCCCGCGCGCTGGGACTGACGCTCGGCAGCGTCCTCCAGGGCGGCTTCGGGCTCCTGCTCGGGGACGTCACCGGCACCCGCGACCTGGTCTTCGGCAGCACCGTCTCGGGCCGCCAGGCCGCCGTCGAAGGAGTGGAGACCCTCGTCGGCCTCCTCATCAACACCCTCCCCGCCCGGCTGCGGTGGCGCCCCGAGCAGTCGCTGGTCGACGTGCTCACCCGGTTCCAGGACGAACAGGCCGAGCTGCTCGACCACCAGCACGTGGGTCTCGCCGAGATCCAGCGCGCCGTGGGGCGCGGCGAGCTCTTCGAGGCACTGGTCGTCGTCGAGAACCTCCCCGACGCGGGCGAGCCCTCCGACCCGGCCGGACTGGTCCGGATCACCGGCTCGCACATCCGCGACGCCGTCCACTACCCGCTCGCCCTCACCGTCCTTCCCGGCGAGCGGCTCCAGCTGCGCCTCGACCACGACCCGGCCCGCCTCGACTCAGCGGCCGCCCGCCGGTTCGCCGACCGGCTGCTCGCCCTGCTCGACCAGCTCGTCACGGACCCGCTCCGGCCGGTCGCGCGGCTCGCGTCGCGTACCCCCGCCGAGGAGCGTGCCGCGCTCGACCGGCTGGCCGGCGCGGACCACGCCACGCCCGGCGACACCCTGCACGCGGCCTTCGCCCGCCAGGCCCGCCGTACCCCCGACGCGACCGCACTCGTCCACGACGCCGGGCGGACGACCTACGCCGAACTGGACGCGCGCGCCGAGGTGCTTGCCGGCAGGCTGCTCGCCCAGGGCGTCACGCCCGAGTCCGTCGTCGCCGTCGCCGTACCCCGCTCCGCCGAGACGCTGATCGCGATGCTCGGTGTCCTCAAGGCGGGCGCCGCCTACCTGCCGGTCGACGTCGACTACCCGGCCGACCGGGTGCGGTACCTGCTCGAGGACTCCGGGGCGCGGACCGTCGTCGTCACCGCCGGGTCCCGGACCCGGCTGCCCGCGCTCGACGGCGTGGCCCACGTCGTCGTCGGTGAGAAGAGCGAGGAGAGCGAGGAGAGCCCCACGACCGTCCCGGTCCCGGTCCCGGTCTCGGTCTCCGTCCACCCGGACAGCGCCGCGTACGTGATCTACACCTCCGGCTCCACCGGCCGCCCCAAGGGCGTCGTCGTCCCGCACCGCGCGGTCGTCGGCCAACTCGCCTGGACCGCCGAGCGGTTCGGCTACGGCCCCGACGAGCGGGTGCTGCACCAGTACTCGACCAGTTTCGACCCGTCCGTACTGGAGATCTTCACCCCGCTGCTCACCGGCGGCACCGTGGTGATCGCACGGCCGGACGGACACCGCGACCCGGCGTACCTCATCGACCTCATCCGCACCGAGCGGGTCACCAGCGTCGACCTCGTCCCCTCCCTCTACGGCGCGCTGCTGGCGGAGGACGAGGCGGGGGAGTGGTGGGCGAGCCTGCGCCGCGCCTTCAGCGGCGGCGAGGCCCTGCCCGTTCCGCTCGCCCGGCGCTGGCGGGAGCGCACCGGAGTGCCGCTGTTCAACGTGTACGGACCCACCGAGGCCTCCATCCAGGTCACGAGCTGGGAAGCGGGCCCGGCCGCGTCCACGGACGGGGCCACCGTGCCCATCGGGCGGCCGGTGTGGAACACCCGCCTCTACGTCCTCGACCGCCACCTCCGCCCCGTCGCGGAGGGCGAGCCGGGCGAGCTCTACATCGCGGGCGCCCAACTGGCCCGCGGCTATCACGCACGCGCCGCGCTCACCGCGGAGCGCTTCGTCGCCGATCCGTTCGGCGCTCCGGGAGAGCGGATGTACCGCACCGGAGACATGGTTCAGTTCAGTGGAGACGGTGTGCTCACCTACCTCGGGCGCACCGACCACCAGGTCAAGATCAGGGGTAACCGGGTGGAACTCGGGGAAATCGAGGCCCGGCTGCGCGACGAGCCGGCCGTCGCCGACGCCGTCGTCGTGGCACGCGACGACGAGCGGGGGGTCAAGCAGCTGGTGGCCTACCTGGTCCCGGCCGCCGGTTCGGCGGACCTGGACACCGAGGCCGTACGCGCCGCGCTGAGCGGCTCGCTGCCCGCGCCGATGGTGCCCAGCCACTTCGTACGGCTCGACGCGCTGCCGCTCACCCCCGGCGGGAAGACCGACCTCAAGGCCCTGCCCGCCCCCGAGGCCCGCAGGCGGCCGAGCCGGACCGCGACCGCGCGTGAGGGCTACGAGCAGCGGCTGTGCGGCATCTTCGCCGAGGTGCTCGGCATCGACGGGGTCCACGCCGACGAGGACTTCTTCGTCCTGGGCGGCGACAGCATCCTGTCCATGGCGGTCTCCAGCCGCGCCCGCAAGGCGCGCCTGGCGGTGACCCCGCGCGACGTCTTCGAGCACCGCACCCCGGCCGCCCTGGCCGCCACCGTCGCCGGTGCGGCGTCGGCGGTCCCGGCCCCGGTCGCCGACTCCGACGGCGTCGGCGACGTCCCCCTCCTGCCGATCGTCCACCAGCTCCGCGAGGACGGCGGCACGATCGGCCGCTTCAACCTCTCCATGCTGCTCCAGGCTCCCGCCGCCGCCGACACCGAGAAGCTGACGCGTGTCCTCCAGGCGGTCCTCGACCACCACGACGGCTTGCGGCTCACCCTCACCCGCATGGACCTCGGCCCGGCGATCCCCGCCCTCTGGTCCGCGCGGACCACACCCGCCGGCTCGCTGGACGCGGCCGGACTGCTCCGCCGCGTCGACGTGCACGGCCTGGACGACTCCGCGCTCCGCACGGTCCTCCGCGAGGAGTCCGACGCGGCGGCGGACCGGCTCGACCCCGACACCGGCGTGACGGTGCAGGCCGTCTGGTTCGACGCCGGCACGGACCGGCCCGGCCGGCTGCTGCTCGTCGTCCACCACCTGGTGATCGACGGCGTGTCCTGGCGCGTGCTGCTCGGCGACCTCGCCACCGCGTGGGACGCGGTCGTACGAGGCGAGTCCCCGGAGCTCGAGCCGGTGCCGACCTCCCTGCGCAGGTTCGCCCGCGACATCGCCGAGCAGGCCACCTCCCCGCAGCGGCAGGCCGAACTGCCCTACTGGGCCAAGACCCTGGCCCCGGGAGCCGACCTGGTCGCCGGAGCCGGCCGTACCGGCACGGCGGGTGCGGCGCGGGAGCACGTCGTCACCCTGCCCGCCGAGGAGACCCGCGCGCTGCTCACCGCCGTACCCGCGGCGGCCGGCGCCGACGTCACCGAGGTCCTGCTCGCGGCCCTGCGGCATGCCGTCACCCAGTGGCGCCCCGACGGCGACGGCGACCTGCTGGTCGACCTGGAGCGCCACGGACGCGACGGAACGGACGCCGATCTCTCGCGCACCGTGGGCTGGTTCACCAGCCTCCACCCGGTGCGTCTGCCCGCCGCCGGCGACCCGCTCGATACGCTCAAGCAGGTCAAGGAGGCCGTCCGGTCCGCCCCCGACTCCGGCGCCGGATACGGCATGCTGCGCTACCTCAACCCGCAGCTCGCCCCGGTGTTCGCCCAGCTCTCCTCCGCGCAGGTGCTTTTCAACTACTTCGGTCGCCTGCCCGCCGAGCGGACCCACGACTGGGCGCCGGCCGTCGAGTCCGACGCGCTCGCCGTCGAGCCCGATGCCGACCTCGCCATGCCCTACCCGCTCCAGGTCAACGCCGTCTGCGCGGAGACCCCGAACGGCCCCGAGCTGCGCGCCACCTGGACCTGGCCCGAGGGCGACACCCTCACCGACGACGACGTGCGGACACTGAGCCGCGCCTGGGCCGACGCCCTGCGCGATCTCGTCGCCAAGGCCGCCGCCCCCGGCGCCCTGCCCTCCCTCACCCCCTCGGACGTGCCGCTCGTCACCCTCGCCCAGGCCGACATCGAGCTGGTCGAGCGGGTGAGCCCGGCGCCGGTCGCCGACATCTGGCCGCTGTCGCCGCTCCAGGAAGGCATCTACTTCCACGCCAGCTACGACACGACCGCGCTCGACGTCTACACCGCGCAGGACACCTTCGACTTCGGCCACCGGCTCGACGCCGACCGGCTGCGCGCCGCCCTCGCGACCCTGCTGCGCCGGCACCCCAGCCTGTGCGCCGGCATCGTCAGCGACGGCCTGCCCGAGCCCGTGCAGTTCGTCTGCGCGGCCGCCGAGCTGCCCGTACCGCTCACCGAGGTCGACCTGACCGGGCTGAACGACGCCGAGCGCCAGACCCGGCTCACCGAGATATCCGACGCCGACCGGCGGCAGCGGTTCGACCTCGCCGCGCCCCCGCTGTTCCGGCTCACCCTGATCCGGCTCACCGACACCACCGACCGGCTGATGCTCAGCCACCACCTGGTCGCCTGGGACGGCTGGTCCCAGTCCCTCTTCCTCGACGAACTGCTCGGCCTGTACGCGGCCGCCGGCGACGACAGCGCCCTGCCCGCCGCCGGAAGCTACCGCGACTACCTGAGCTGGCTCGCCGGCCAGGACTTCGACGCGGCCCGCGAGACCTGGCGCGGCGCCCTCGCCGGACTCGACGAGCCGACCCTCGTCGCCCGCGAGCGGGGTGCCGAGCCGACCATCCCGCACCGCCGCACCCTCAGTCTCGGACGCCCTCTCAGCGAGCGGCTGCGCTCCTCCGCACGCGAGCACGGACTGACCATCAACGCGGTGCTCTCCGCCGCGTGGGCGCTCGTCCTGTCCTCCACCGTGGGCCGCGAGGACGTGGTGTTCGGCGCCACGGTCGCCGGCCGCCCGGCGGACGTGCCCGGAGTCGACACGACGATCGGCATGTTCCTCAATACCGTGCCCCAGCGGATCACCCTCGACCCGGCCGAGCCGGTCGGTGACCTGCTGCGCCGCATCCAGAGCGAGCGCGTCGCCCTGATGGACCACGAGTACCTGGGCCTCGCCGAACTCCAGCGCGCGGGCGGTCACCCGACCCTCTTCGACACCCTGTACGTCCTGCAGAACTTCGCCGACGAGGGTGCCTTCCGGCGGCTCACCGAGCGCCACGGCATCACGGGCGTGGGCAGCGTCGACGCCACCCACTACCCGATGACCCTGATCGTCAACCCGGCCGAGACCGTCCAGGTCAAGCTGGAGTACCGCCCCGACCTGGTCGAGGACGAGCAGGCCACGGCCACGCTCGACCGCTTCGGCGCCCTGGTGGAACGGCTCATCGGAGACCTGACGACCCGGGTCGGCGCCCTGGACCTGCTGCTGCCCGGCGAGCGGGAGTCCCTCGCCGCCGACTGGGCCGGCAGCCGGGAGCCGGTGCCGAACGAGACCGTCGCCGACATGCTGACCGCCCAGGTGGCCCGTACCCCCGACGCGGTGGCGCTGGTCTTCGGTGAGCGCGCCCTCACGTACGCCGAACTCGACGCCCACATCAACCGGATCGCCCGGCTGCTGCTCGCCCGGGGCGCCGGACCGGAGAAGGCCGTCGCCCTCGCGCTGCCGCGCTCCATCGACATGGTGGCCGCGCTCTTCGCCGTGCTGCGCACGGGCGCCGCGTACCTGCCGCTCGACCTGGACCACCCGGCCGACCGGCTGCGGCTGATGGTCGAGGACACCCGGCCGCTCTGCCTGCTGTCCACGACCGCCGTGGCCCCCACCCTCCGCGGCGAGGCCGGGCCCGCCGCGCCGGAACTCCTCCTGGACGACGCGGCCGTGGCCGCCGAACTGGCCGCCCTGGACGGCGGCGAGATCACCGACGCCGAGCGGCCCGCGTTCGCCCACGACCGGGCGGACCGCCTGGAGCACCCGGCGTACGTCATCTACACCTCCGGCTCGACCGGCAAGCCCAAGGGCGTCGTCACCCCCTACCGGGGCCTGACGAACATGCAGCTCAACCACCAGAAGGAGATCTTCGACCCGGCCATCGCCTCGGCCGGCGGACGGCGGCTGCGCATCGCGCACACCGTGTCCTTCGCCTTCGACATGTCCTGGGAGGAGCTGCTCTGGCTCGTCGAGGGACACGAGGTCCACGTCTGCGACGAGGAGCTGCGCCGCGACGCCGAGGCCCTGGTCGCCTACTGCGACCGCCACCGGGTCGACGTGGTCAACGTGACCCCCACCTACGCCCAGCTCCTCATCGAGGAGGGCCTGCTCGACCAGGACGTGACGGCCGGCAAGCACCGGCCCGCGCTGGTCCTGCTCGGCGGCGAGGCGGTGTCCGACACGGTGTGGACGAAGCTCCGGCGCACCGAAGGGACCTACGGCTACAACCTCTACGGCCCGACCGAGTACACGATCAACACGCTCGGCGGATCGACCAGCGACAGCGCCACCTCCACGGTCGGCCTGCCCATCCGCAACACCCGCGCCTACGTCCTCGACGGCATGCTGCGGCCCGTTCCGCCGGGCTGCCCCGGCGAGCTGTACATCGCGGGCACCGGTCTGGCCCGCGGCTACCACGACCGGCCCGGCCTGACCGCCGAGCGGTTCGTCGCCGATCCGTTCGGCGAGCCCGGCGAGCGGATGTACCGCACCGGCGACCTCGTACGCCAGCGGGCCGACGGCCTGCTCGACTTCCTCGGCCGCACCGACGACCAGGTCAAGATCCGCGGCTACCGCATCGAGCTGGGTGAGATCGCCTCCGCCCTGTCCACGCACCCCGAGGTCGCCCACGCCGCCGTGGTCGTGAACGAGGCCACCGGAACCAAGCGCCTGGTCGGCTACTTCGTGGCGGAGGACGGTACGGAGACGGGCGAGGAGCTGCTCCAGCGGCTCCGCGACCACCTGAAGGCCGGCCTGCCGGACTACATGGTCCCCTCCGCGCTCGTCGCCGTGGACACGCTGCCGCTGACCGTCAACGGAAAGCTCGACGTCCGTGCCCTGCCCGCCCCCGACTTCGGAGGTACGGGCCCCAGCCGCGCCCCGCGCACGCCGCGGGAGGAGACCCTCTGCGCCCTCTTCGCCGAGGTGCTCGGCCTGCCCGAGGGCAGCGTCGGCATCGACAGCGACTTCTTCGAGCTCGGTGGCCACTCGCTGCTCGCCACCCGGCTGATCAGCCGCGCCCGCACCGCGCTCGACGCCGAACTGGCCATCCGCGACCTCTTCGAGGCGCCGACCGTCGCGGAGCTCGTGGAATGCGCGGCCCGCTCCGGCGGCGCCGCCCGCCCGGCGCTGACCGCCGGGGAGCGGCCCGAGGAGCTGCCGCTGTCCCACGCCCAGCAGCGGCTGTGGGTCATCCAGCAGATCGAGTGCACCTCCGCCGCCTACAACTTCCCGCTGGTCATGCGGCTGCGCGGCGACCTCGACACCGACGCGTGGACCGCCGCGCTCGCCGATGTCACCGCCCGCCACGAGGCTCTGCGCACGGTCTTCGCCGAGCGCGACGGCCAGGCGTTCCAGCGGGTCCTGCCGGCCGATCAGGCCCGGCCGACGGTCGAGATCGTCCGCGCCACCGAGGACGAGGTGCCCGGCATCGTCGACGCCGAGACCAACCGGCCCTTCGACCTCGCCGCCGAACTGCCGCTGCGGGCCACCATCGTGGAGGTCGCGCCCGACGACCACGTCGTCATCCTGCTGCTGCACCACATCACCACCGACGAGTGGTCCGACCGCCCGTTCCTGCGCGACCTCGCGACCGCGTACGAAACCCGCCTCGCGAACGGCACGGCCCCCGACTGGGAGCCGCTGCCCGTCCAGTACGCCGACTACGCCCTGTGGCAGCAGCGGCTCCTCGGCGACCCGGCCGACCCGGGCTCCCTGGCCGCCCGGCAGCTGGACCACTGGCACTCGACGCTCGAAGGCGCCCCCGAAGAGCTCGAACTGCCCACCGACCGGCCCCGGCCCGCCCGCCCCGCGTTCACCGGAGCCGAGCTGGACATCGACTTCGACGCCGACGTCCACGAGGGGCTGAAGCGGCTCGCCCGCGAGACCGGCGCCAGCATGTTCATGGTGGTGCACGCGGCCGTGGCAGCCCTGCTGCACCGCATGGGCGCGGGCACGGACATCCCGCTCGGCTCGCCCATCGCGGGCCGGAGCGACGAGGCCCTCGACGACCTGGTCGGCTTCTTCGTCAACACCCTCGTGCTCCGCACGGACCTGAGCGGCGACCCCAGCTTCACCGAGCTGCTCACCCGGGTCCGCGAGACCGACCTGGCGGCCTTCTCCCACGCGGACGTGCCCTTCGAGTCGGTCGTGGAGAAGCTCAACCCGACCCGCTCGCTCTCCCGGAACCCGCTCTTCCAGGTGATGGTCGGCTACCACGCCCGCACCGGCGACGAGCTGGAACTGGCCGGACTCCAGGTGGAGTACGTGCCCTTCCGCATCCGCTCCGCCAAGTTCGACCTGGTGTTCAGCTTCACCGAGCACACCGACGTGCACGACGGCGCGGGCTCCCTCGTCTGCCGTCTGGAGTTCGCCACCGAGCTGTTCGACCAGGAGACCGCCGAGCGGATCGGCGACCGGCTCCGGGCGCTCGTCTCGGCCCTCGTCGCCGCGCCCGAGCGGCCCGTCTCGCAGGCGGAGATCCTCGCCGCCGACGAGCGTCACCTGGTCCTGGAGGGCTTCAACGGCGCCCCGAGGCCGGTCGACGAGGAGACCCTGCCGGAGATGTTCGCGCGGCGGCTCGCCGAGCGGCCCGACGCGGTCGCCGTCGTGGACCGCTCGCACGAGGTGACGTACGAGCGTCTGGACGCGCGGTCCAACCGGATCGCCCGGCTCCTGGCCGCCCGCGGTGTGGGCGCCGAGAGTGTGGTCGGCGTGGCCGTGCCCCGCTCCGCCGACATGATCGCCACGGTGCTCGCCGCCCTCAAGCTGGGCGCCGCGTTCCTGCCGCTGGACCTGGCCCACCCCGCCGACCGGCTCGCCTACATGATCGAGGACTCGAAGGCGACCCTCGTGGTCGGCACCGAATCCGTGGCCGGGAAGCTCCCGGACGTGGCGGGCGTACCGGTGGTGCTGCTCGACGAGCCGTCCGTGACCGCCGAGCTGGAAGGGCTCCCGGAGAGCGCCGTCGAAGGCGGACCCGTCGGCCTGGACCAGGCGGCGTACGTCATCTACACGTCGGGTTCGACCGGCCGCCCCAAGGGGGTCGTCGTCCCGCACGAGGGCATCGCCAGCCTCGTCGCCACCGCCGTCGACCGGATGGGCCTCGAAGCCGACAGCCATGTGCTCCAGTTCGCCTCGATCGGCTTCGACGTCTTCGTCTTCGAACTGTCGATGGCGCTGTGCCACGGCGGCCGGCTCGTCCTCATCACCGACGAGGCCCGCGTCGCCGGCCCCGCGCTCACCGACTTCCTGGCGGAGCAGCGGATCAGCCACATGATCCTGCCCCCGTCCCTGGTGTCGGCGCTGCCGCCCGGCTGCGAGCTGCCCGAGGGCTCGACCGTCCTCGTCGGTACGGAGACCGTGCCGCCGGACCTCTTCGAGCGCTTCGGGACCACGGCCCACCTGATCTGCGCGTACGGACTCACCGAGGCGACGGTCAACTCCACGCTGTGGCCCGCCCGCGAGCACGGCGGCCGCCCGGGCGGCCGGGTGCCCATCGGCCGACCCGACCCCAACACCCGCGCCTACGTCCTCGACGACAACCTGCGGCCGGTCCCGCCCGGCGTCGTCGGCGAGCTGTACGTCTCCGGACGCGGCCTCGCCCGCGGCTACCTCGGCAAGGCCGGGCTGACCTCGGAGCGGTTCGTCGCCGACCCGTACGGCCCGCCCGGCAGCCGGATGTACCGCACCGGCGACCGCGCCCGCTGGCGCGCGGACGGCAACCTCGACTTCCTCGGCCGGGTCGACACCCAGGTGAAGGTGCGCGGCTTCCGCATCGAACTCGGCGAGATCGAGGCGGCGCTCGCCTCGCACGCGTCGGTCGCGCAGGCGGCCGTACTGCCGGACCGCGACGGTGACATCGTCCGCCTCGTCGGCTACGCCGTACCGGAGGCCGGGGAGACGGCGCGGGAGCTGGACCCGCAGGAGCTGCGCGCCCATGTGGCCGGGCTGC
The DNA here is from genome assembly GCF_043078785.1 of Streptomyces sp. NPDC015346. Classification (NCBI taxonomy): domain Bacteria; kingdom Bacillati; phylum Actinomycetota; class Actinomycetes; order Kitasatosporales; family Streptomycetaceae; genus Streptomyces; species Streptomyces sp. NPDC015346. The sequence continues at coordinate 368,597 of NZ_JBIBTW010000003.1, forward strand.
TGCCGGAGTACATGGTCCCGTCGCTCGTCGTACCGCTCGACGGACCCCTTCCCCTGACCCCCAACGGCAAGCTGGACCGCAAGGCGCTGCCCGCGCCGGACTGGTCCGCGATGACCGGCGACGCGCGCCCGGCCACGGAGACGCAGGCCCGCCTGGCGGACCTGTTCTGCGAGATCCTCAAGCTGGAGAAGGTCGGCATCCACGACAACTTCTTCGCGCTCGGCGGCCACTCCATGGCGTCGATGCGGCTCCTGGGCCGCATCCGCGCGGAGTTCGGCGTCGAGCTGAGCATCCGCGACGTCTTCGACGCGCTGACCGTCGCCGGTCTCGCCGGCAAGCTGGAGGGAGCGGCGGCCGCCCGCCCGGCGCTGCGGCCCACCGAGGTGACCGACGGCGTCCCGCTGCCGGTCGCCCCGGTCCAGCGCTGGGAGTGGGAGTCGCACCGCCGCACCCCCGGCTTCGACCACGCGCTGGCGCTGCGCGCGCCGGACGGCGGCCTGGACGCGGCGGCGCTCGCCGACGCCCTCGCCGATGTCGTCGCCCGCCACGAGCCGCTGCGGACGGCGTTCTCCGAGCGTGACGGCGCCGTGCTCCAGCGGGCGGCCGAGGCCCCGGCGCTCGTACTCGACCAGTGCGCCGACCTGGACACCCGCTTGGCGGAACTGGCCGCGCGGGCCCCGGACCTGGAGCGGGAGGCGCCGCTGCGGGCGACCCTGCTCACGGACCCCGCCGGGCACCAGGCGCTTCTCCTGACCTCGCACTACCTGGCGGTGGACGAGTGGTCGGTGGTGCCGCTGTTCCGCGACCTCACCACGGCGTACGCGGCCCGCACGGAGGGCCGGGCGCCCGAGTGGGAGCCGCTGCCGGTGACGTACGCCGACTACACCCGCTGGGCGCACGAGGTCCTCGGTGACCTCACCGACCCGGAGAGCCGGGGCGGCCGTCAGCTCGCCTACTGGCGGCGGACGCTGGAGGACGTACCGGCGGAGCTGGCGCTCCCCACGGACGCCCCGCGCCCCGGCGCCCAGAGCGGCGACGACTACCTGGGCTTCGTCCTGGACGAGCAACTGCACGCCGCCGTGGACGAACTGGCCCGGGCGACCGGCACCAGCATGTTCATGGTGCTGCACTCGGCCCTCGCCGCGCTGCTCACCGCCCACGGCGCGGGCACCGACCTGCCCATCGGTACGATGGTCGCCGGCCGTGGCGACGAGCAGCTCGCCGACCTCGTCGGCTGCTTCCTCAACACGGTCGTGCTGCGCACCGACACGGCGGGCGACCCGACGTTCGCGGAGCTGCTGACCCGGGTACGGGAGACCACCCTCGGCGCTCTCGACCGGCAGGACGTACCCTTCGACGCGGTCGTCCGGGAGACCGGACTGCCCCCGCGGGGCCCGCAGGTCATGGTGATCCACCACGAACAGGCGGACCTCGGGCAGCTGGAGGGCGGAATGGGCTCCTTCCACGCCGTTCCGACCCGCTCGGCACGGGCCGAGCTGACCCTCAGCTTCTACGAGCCGCGGGGCGAAGGACCCGTGCACTGCGAGCTGATCCACACGGCCGACGTGCTCGGCCCGGAAAAGGCCCGGCAGCTCGCCGAAGAACTTCAGACACTGCTGCGCACCGCCGCGGCCGACCCCGAGCAGCCGCTCTCCGAGCTGTTCACCGTAAAGTCCACGTCCACGAGGAGTGACGACGCATGAGCACCAACCCGTTCGAGGACCCGCAGGGCCGCTTCCTGGTCCTGGTCAACGACGAGGACCAGCACTCGCTGTGGCCCTCCTTCGCCGAGGTACCGGCCGGCTGGCGCACGGTCTTCGGCGAGGACACCCGGGAGGCGTGCCTCACCTACGTCGAGTCCCACTGGACCGACCTGCGCCCCAAGAGCCTGGTGGCCCAGCAGGCCTGACCCCGCACCCATGAACGCTGCCGCCGCCCGCCGAGAATCTCCCTCGGCGGGCGGCGGCGTTTGTGCGGGAGGGGTGGCGGCGACGCGGAGGGGGTGTGCGCGACGTGGTGATGGCGGGCGCGGGCGGCGTTGGGGGTGTGGGCGACGTCCGGTGGGGGCCGTGACCGGGCGGCGCCGACGACCAGGGCGGGGGCGGCGGACGGGCTGGTTCTACGAGCGCGCGGGCGACTTCGCGGCGGGTCGACGACCGGGCAGGGCCGATGACCGCGCCGGGGCGACCACCGGGCAGTGTCGACGACCGGCGCGGGGCGCACGACCAGCGTGGGTCGACGTTCGCGCCGGGGGCGACGTCCGGGATGGTTCGACGACCGGCGCGCGAGGCGGCGTTCGCGGCGGGTCGACGACCGGCCGGAGCGACGTGCAGCGCCCCCGCTGCCGGGTCCACCGGGGCGAGCGTCGCCCGCGTGCTCGGCGGGCACAGCGAAGGGCCCCGTCACCGACTGGTGACGGGGCCCTTCAACTGCCGCCGGCGGGGCGACGGCTCGGGCGGTTCACGCCTCCCGTGGTGGCTCGCGGCGGCTGTCGGACCAGGCCGACCAGAGGGCGGCGTAGAGGCCGCCCGCCGCGACCAGTTCGTCGTGCGTGCCGGTCTCGGCCACCCGGCCCTGGTCGAGGACGACGACGCGGTCGGCGGAGGCGGCCTGGGGGAGGCGGTGAGCCACCATCAGGCCCGTACGGCCCTCCAGCGCCCGGACGGCGGCCGACTCCAAAACGCGGGCGCCGGCGCTGCCCGCGTCGGCGGTCGCCTCGTCCAGGATGGCGATCGGTGGGTCCGCGAGGACGAGGCGGGCCAGCGCCAGGTGCTGTGCCTGGGTCACCGTGAGCCGGTGCCCGCCCTCGCCGACCACTGTGGCGAGACCTTCGGGGAGCGCATCCACCCAGTCGAGGGCCTCCACCCTCCCCAGTGCCGCGCGCAGTTCCTCGTCCGTCGCCTCGGGACGTGCCAGCCGCAGGTCCTCGGCCAGAGGTCCGGCGAACACATGGACCTCCTGGCTGATCAGCGTCACGGCGCGCCGGACACCGGCCGGGCCCAGCTCGCGGACATCGACGCCGCCGAGGACGATCGAACCGCCGGACGCCTCGTGGACGCCCGCGACCAGCTTCGCCAAGGTGGTCTTCCCGGCGCCGCTCGCGCCGACCAGGGCGACCCGTTCGCCGCTGCGGACCTCCAGGTCCACATCGCTCAGGACCGGGTGTCCGTCGACGTACGCGTGGCTGAGCCCGGAGACCTTGACCGAGCCGTCCGGGACGCCCGCTCGGGACTCGGGCTCGGACTCGGACGCGGACTCGGGCTCGGACTCGGCCGGCAGGTTCGACACCCCCACCAGGCGGGCGAGGCTCGCGCCTGCCGACTGGGCGTCGTCGATCAGGAAGAGCGCGGCGTTGATCGGATTGAAGAGGCTGTGGAAGTAGAGGGCGGCCGCCGTCGCCGTACCGATGCTCACCGAGCCGTTGTCGACCAGGAAGAAGCCCGTCACCAGAACGCCGGTCAGCCCGATGAACTCGCCCGCGTTGAGACGCGAGAAGAAGCCGGAGACCAGCCGGATTCCTTGCAGCGCGAGGTCGACGGCCTCCCCGGACCGCCGCTCCAGTGCCCGCGCGTGGCCGCCGGTGAGCCGGAACGCGCGGACGGTGCGGACACCGCCGACGCTGTCGAGGAGCTGGTGCTGGAGCGCGCCGCTCGCCACCCGGTGCCTGGCGTACACCGACGCGGCGCGCGGGATGTACCAGCGGACCGTCAGGACGTGCACCGGTACGGCGAGCAGGACGGCGAGCAGGAAACGCCAGTCCAGGACGGCGAGTCCGACGAGCGTCAGCGCGATGGTGAGGAGGGCCGCGGCGAACTCGGGCAGGGCCTGGCGTACCGCCTTCGCGATGATGGTGACATCCCCGGTCACCCGGGAGGTCAGGTCGCCCGAACCGGCCTCCTCGACCCGTTCGAGGGGCAGGCGCAGCGCCCGTCCGACGAACCGCTCGCGCAGGTCCGCGAGGACGGTCTCGCCGAGGCGGGCGACGAGGGAGTGGCCGATCGCGGTGGCCACGCCCCGGGCCAGAGCCACCGTCAGGAGGAGCACCATCGGTACGGTCAGCGCGCTCGCGCCACGCCGGGCGGCGACGAGGTCGACGATCCGGCCGAGCAGCGGGGCGGTCAGCAGGCCGATGCCCGTGCCGGCGACGAGCACGGTGACCGCGAGCACGGTCAGGGCCCGGTGGTGCCGCAGCAGCTCCCGGACGGCGGCGAACGTCTGCGCGCCGGTCGCGGTGGGCAGCAGCTCGCGATCGCCGCCCGAACCGCTTCCGCCGCCCGGACCACTTTCGCCGCCCGGACCACTCGCGCCGCTCTCGCGGATGTCTACCGTGGTCGGCTCGGTCATCTCGCGTCCTTCGTCCTTCACGGTCATGCCAGCACCGCCGCACGGTAGGTCTCATGGGAGGCGACGAGTTCCGGATGGCGGCCGTCGGCGGCCACGGCGCCGTCGTCGAGCAGCACCACCCGGTCGGTCGCGGCGAGCAGCGCGGGGCTGGTGGTGACGAGGATCGTCGTACGGCCGGCCCGAAGCTCCCGCAGACGGGCGGCGATACGCGATTCGGTGACCGTGTCGACCGCGGTCGTCGGGTCGTGGACGACGAGCACCGGGGGATCGGCGGCGAGCGCCCGGGCCAGGGCCACCCGCTGACGCTGACCACCGGACAGGGACCGGCCCCGCTCGGCGAGGACGGTGGCCGTGCCCTGGGGGAGCGCACGGGCGACGTCGTCGGCCGCGGCAGCCGCGAGCGCGGGCGCGAGGTCGGCTTCCGGAGCGTCGGAGCCCGCCCGTACGTTGTCGAGCAGACTGCTCTCGAACAGGTCGGCGTCGTGGTGGGCGACGAGGATCGCGCGGCGGGCGCTCTCCGGGTCCAGCTCGGTCAGCGGTACGCCGTCGAGTTCGACGGCCCCTTCCGCCGGGTCGAGTTCGCGGCCCAGACAGAGCAGCAGGTCGTGCGCCGCCGCCGGGTCCTTCGCGACGACGCCGAGGACCGATCCTGCGGCGATGTCGAGGTCGACACCGCGCAGGGCGCCGTGACCGAGCCCGCGCAGCCGGACCCCTCCGGTGACGGGCCCGGGAAGCGGAGTCCGTCCGGTCGCGACGGCGGGCGGCGAGGCGAGCACCTCGGCGATCCGGTCGGCGGAGGCGCGGCCCAGCGCGAACTCGCCGTTGACGTATGTGAGGAGCTGGAAGGGGCCGAGCAGGTACTGGGCGAGTCCGACGGCCGCCACCAGTTCGCCCACGGTGATCGAGCCGCGCATGGCGAGATGGGCGCCGGCGAGGCCGATGACCGCGATGAAGACTCCGGTGAGGGCGAGGATCGCGCCGTCGTGCCAGGCCCGGCTGCGGGCGGCCCGCAGCGCGGCGGCCAGCGAGTCCTGGCTCGTGCGCCGGTAACGGGACACGGCGGCGGCCTCCGCCCCGATGCCCTTCAGCACCCGCAGGCCCGCGACCAGGTCGGCGGCGACGCCGGAGGCGTGCGCGGCACGCTCCTGCTCGACCTCGCTGCGCTCTTCCAGGGGGCGGCTGATCCGGTGGCCGAGCCACAGCAGGGGCGGGACGCCGAGCAGGATGAGCAGGCCGAGCGGCACCGAGACGCGCAGGAGCGCCACCGCGCTGACGACAAGGCCGGTGAGCGCCGATATCGCGTACGGCACGGCGGCCGCGACCGCTCCGACGCGCGTCGCGTCGCCGGTGGCGACGGCGGTGAGCGCGCCCGGCAACCGCCCGGCGTCGGCTCCGCCGCGGGGGTCGAGCACCCTGGTGCCGAGGTCGAGCCGGAGCCGGTGCGCGGCGTGTTCGGCCGCCCCGTCGGTGATCCTCGCGGCGGTCCGGTAACAGGTGGACAGGACGAAGAAGAGAACGGCGAGGACGACCAGCCAGCGCAGGAGAGCGGCGGAGGAGCCGGTGGACACGGCCTGGTCGATGATGACGCCGATCACGACGGGGACCAGGGCCTCGCACGCCTGGTGGGCCATGCCGAGGAGCGACGCCCCGACGACCCGCCGGCGCTGGCCCCTGATCGTTCTCCGGAGGACGAGGCCCCCCGTCGGGCCCCCCTCGTTCGGTCCCCCCACGGGCATGCGGTACCTCCGCGAAGACGTTGATTAGTTAGGTAAGGCTACCTTAATGAGGTGAGATGCCAAGGCGGCGGGTGGCCGCGCCCGACTCGCGGCCGACTCGCGGCCGGTCTTCGGCCCCTCGTCCGTGGAGCGGGCGCGTTGACCCTTCCGAGTCGATTCGGTTAGCCTCACCTAAGTCGCTGTCTGTCGTCGCATCACATGTGTTGTCTCGCACGCGAGTCGCCACCAGGGGGAGTTGTCGTTGTCGGTCGAAACCCAGGCGGCACCCGGTCGGGCAGGCTCCAAGGCCGTGCCCGGGACCCGTCGGTCCGTGGCCGCGCTGCGTGCCCTAGGACTGCTGGTGACCTTGGCCGCCCTGGTCGTCGTCGGGCTGCTCAGCGTGTGGGTGGGCACCCGGGGCATCCCGTTCACCTCCACCTGGAGCGTGCTGTGGCAGCCCGACGGCTCGGAGACCTCGGTCATCATCCATGAGTACCGCATCCCCAGGACCCTCCTCGCGCTGCTCGTCGGCGTCGCCCTCGGGCTGTCCGGCGCGCTCATGCAGTCGCTGACCCGCAACCCGCTCGCCGACCCGGGGCTGCTCGGCGTGAGTCTCGGTGCGTCCACGGGAGTCGTCGTGGCCATCGCCTTCTTCGGCGTGGGCACCGCCCTGGGTTACGTGTGGTTCGCCTTCCTCGGTGCGGCGGTGGCGTCGGTACTCGTCTACGTCCTGGGTTCGTCGGGCCGGACCCTGGCCACACCGGACCGGCTCGTCGTCGCCGGAGCCGCGGTGACGGCGGTGCTCTTCGCCTTCAACTCCGCGGTGCTGCTGCTCAATCCGCGCGCCTTCGACCAGTTCCGGTTCTGGACGGTCGGCTCCCTGGCGGGCCGGAACATGGACATCGTCCTCATCGCCCTGCCCTTCGTGGTCGTGGGCCTGCTCCTCGCGCTCGGCCTCGGCCCCTCCCTGAACGCCCTGGCCATGGGCGACCAGGTGGGACGCGCCCTGGGCGTGAACGTCGGCCGGACCCGGGTGCTCGGCGCCGTCGCCGTGATGCTTCTGTGCGGCGCGGCGACGGCGGCGGCCGGCCCGGTCGGTTTCGTGGGCCTGGTCGTTCCGCACGTCGCCCGGTTCGTGGTCGGCGCCGACCAGCGCTGGATGCTGGCGTACTCGATGCTGCTCGCTCCCGTTCTGCTGATCGGCGCCGACGTTCTCGGACGGGTCCTGGGCTCCCCGGGCGAGGTCCAGGTCGGCATCGTCACCGCCTTCCTCGGAGCCCCCCTGTTCATCGCGCTGTGCCGCCGCCGAAAGCTGGTCATGCTGTGAGTGCCGTACGGGAGTCGGAGGCATCCACCTCCGACCCACGCCCGACCCCTCCGCCCGCCAAGGGCCGTGCCACGCCCCGGGTCGTCACCGGGACGGTCCTGCGCACCCGGAAGGGCGGCCTCTCCCTGCGGGTCCAGGGCCGCGCCGTGGCCGTCACGGCCGTCCTGGGCGCCGTGCTCGTCCTGGTGATGGGCACCACCCTGACCACCGGCGACTTCGAACTCTCCGTCGGCGAGGTCCTCCAGGCGCTGTTCGGCAACGGCTCCGGTGCCGCCGACTTCATCGTCAACACCCTGCGCATGCCCCGGCTGCTGACCGCCCTGTGCGTCGGCGCCGCCCTGGCCGTCAGCGGCGCCATTCTGCAGAGCCTGACCGGCAACGCGCTGGGCAGCCCCGACATCATCGGTTTCACCAACGGCTCGGCCACCGGCGCCCTGATCGTCATCGTCGTCCTGAACGGCAGCATGACCCAGATCGCCCTCGGCGCGCTCGTCGGCGGCCTCGCCACCGCCGCGGCCGTCTCCCTCCTCATGGTGGGCCGGGGCCTGCAGGGCTTCCGGCTGGTCGTGGTCGGCATCGGCGTCAGCGCCCTGCTCCTCGCCGCCAACTCGTACCTGATCACCCGGGCGAGCTGGGCCGAGGCACTGGAGGCGCAGGCGTGGCTGGTCGGCAGCCTGGGGAACCGCCTGTCGATCCACGCGAACACCATCGGCCTCGCCGTCGTCGTCCTGCTGCCCCTCGCCTTCTTCCTCGCCCGCCGTCTCTCCATGGTGGAGATGGGCGACGGCATCGCGACCGCCCTCGGCGTGAACGTGACCAGGACCCGTGCCGCCCTGCTCGTCATCAGCGTCGCCCTGGCCGCCTTCGCCACCGCGGTGACCGGCCCGATCGTGTTCATCGCCCTGGCCGCGCCCCAGCTGGCCCGCCGACTGACCCGGTCGTCCGGCCCCGCTCTCCTGCCGTCCGCCCTCATGGGCGCCGTCCTGCTCGCCCTGAGCGACCTCGTCGTACAGCGTCTCTTCGCCCCCGCGCTTCTCCCCGTGGGCACGGCGACCGGGATCATCGGCGGGCTGTACCTCATCTGGCTGCTGATCACCGAGTCGCGAAAGAGCCGCGCATGAAAGAGCCGCGCATGACCGAAGAGAATGTCCCCACGCCCCGGCTGCGCGCCGAGGACCTCACGCTCTCCTACGACCAGCGGACGGTGGCCACCTCCCTCGGCGTGGACATCCCCGACCACTCCTTCACCGTGATCCTCGGGCCGAACGCCTGCGGCAAGTCCACCCTGCTCAAGGCCCTGTCACGGATGCTCACGCCGAAGGCGGGCCAGGTCTGCCTCGACGGTAAGGCCATCTCCTCGTACCGCTCCCGCGAGGTCGCCCGCCGCCTGGCCCTGCTCCCGCAGTCGTCGAACGCGCCCGGCGGCATCACCGTCGGCGACCTCGTGGCGCGCGGCCGCTACCCGCACCAGCGGATGCTGAAGCAGTGGTCCGCCGAGGACGAGGCGGCCGTGGCGGAGGCGATGCGGCAGACCGGCGTACTGGAACTCGCCGACCGGGCCGTGGACGACCTCTCCGGCGGCCAGCGTCAGCGCGTCTGGCTCTCCATGGTCCTGGCCCAGCAGACCTCCCTCCTGCTGCTCGACGAGCCCACCACGTTCCTGGACATCGCCCACCAGGTCGAGGTGCTCGACCTCTGCGCCGAACTGCACGCCCGCAAGGGCCACACGGTCGTCGCGGTCCTGCACGACCTCAACCAGGCGTGCCGGTACGCCACCCACCTCATCGTGATGCGGGCCGGCGGCACGGTCGCGGCCGAGGGCGACCCGGCGACCGTCATGACCGCCGAGCTCGTCGAGGACGTGTTCGGACTGCCCTGCCGGATCATCGAGGACCCCGAGACGGGCACGCCGCTGATGGTGCCGGCCGCGCCCAGGCGGTACGAGCCGGAGGCAGGCGCACAAGGCGCGCACGACACACGGGGCACAGGGGGCCGCACCGAAACCACCCCGGCCACCGACGCCGTGCTCGCCGAAACCTCCTGACCTCCTGACCTGCTGAAGACGGACGGACCGCCCATGATGCTCTGCACGAGGCTGACGAACGCGCGCGTCCTCACCATGGATCCGGACCACCCGGTCGCCCACGACCTGGGGGTCTGGCGGGGCCGCGTCGTGGGCGTGGACGAGGCCGTGACCTCCCTGCCGGCCCGCGAGGTCATCGATCTCCAGGGCGCCACCGTGCTGCCCGGGTTCATCGACAGCCACGTCCACCTGGCGTGGACGGGCCTGAAGGCGAGCTCGCCGAGCCTGGCCGGCCTCGAGCGGGTCGAGGACGCCCTCGCCGTCGTGCGGGAGGCGGTCACGCGCCCGTCCGCGCCCGGCGCGTGGGTGCACATCGGCGGCTACGACCAGCGGGCCCTCGGACGCCACCTGACCGCGGCCGAACTGGACCCGGTCAGCGACGGCCGCCGGGTGTTCCTGATGCACGACTCCGGCCACGCCTGCGTGGTCAACAGCGCCGTCCTCGACCAGCTCCCGGCCGACATCCCCCACGAGGACGGCCTCCTCGTGGAGAGCGCGATGGGCGCCGTACGGCGGCTGCGCCTTCCCTACGCACAGGAGGAGCTCGCCGACGCGATCGAGTACGCGGGCCGCGCCTGCCTCGCCGAAGGGATCACGGCCGCCGCCGAGGCCGGCATAGGCGGCGGCCTGCTCGGCCACAGCCCCGTCGAGCTCGGCGCCTACCAACTCCTGCGGGACCAGGGCCGGCTTCCCCTGCGGGTCCAGCTCATGCCCGGGGCCGACACCCTGCGGCCGGTCGGCGCGCACGAGCGGGACGGCATTCCCCGTGGCCTCGACCTCGGCCTGCGCACCGGGTTCGGCGACGACTGGCTGTCCGTCGGCGCGCTCAAGATCTACACCGACGGCGGCATGATGGCGCGTACGGCCGCCCTCACCGCCCCGTACGAAGGCACGGAGGGGACCGGCCAGCTCCAGGACGACCCGGAGCGCCTCGCCTCCCTCATCGTGGACGGGCACCTCGCCGGCTGGCAGCTCGCCGTGCACGCCATCGGCGACCGGGCCGCGGACCTCGCCCTCGACGCCCTGGAGCACGCGCAGACGCTGCGGCCCCGCCCCGACGCCCGGCACCGGATCGAACACGCCGGGCTGATCCGCCCCGACCAGCTCCCGCGCTTCGCCCGCCTCGGGCTCAGCGCTGTCGTCCAGCCCAACTTCCTGCGCTACTTCGGCGACGACTACGCGACGATCATGGGCCCGCACCGGGCGCCGTGGATGTACCGGGGACGGGGCTTCCTCGACCACGGCATCACGCTCGTCGGCAGCTCGGACCGGCCCGTCACCGACGGATCGCCGCTGCGAGCCGTGCAGTTCATGGTGGAGCGCGCCTCCACTTCGGGCCGGTCGATCGGCCCGGACGAGTCCATCACCGTCGACGAGGCCCTGCGCGCCTACACGGTCGCCGGCGCGTACGCCTGCCGGTGGGACGAGAGCGCGGGCAGCCTCAGCCCGGGCAAGCGCGCCGACTTCGTCGTCCTGGGCGACGACCCGCGGAGCGTCGAGACCTCCCGGATCGGAGACATCGAGGTCGTGGCGACCTTCGTGGACGGGCGCGAGGCGACGGAGGGACAGAAGCTGTGAGCGAGCGAACGATATCCCTGGACCATCACTCCGACCTGTGGCAGGCCCCCTCGACCCCGCCCCGCTGGGTGATCTGGCACGCGGGCGAGGGTGAAGTCATGGTCTTCGACCGGGAGTTCAACATCCCGGCGGAGGTCGACGACGAGTCCCTGGAGGAGGTCCTGCGCCGGATGCGCCGCGCGGGGGCCCCGGAGGGCGACGACTACCCCGGCCGGCCGTGCGGATAGGGACGGCGCCGGCCCGTCTGGGTGCGGACCCGCTGCCCACGGCCTGGCGGGGCGGGCGGGAACCCAGCCTTTGGACCGTACGCGTGAGCGAGTACGCGACACGGGCCGAGGCGCTGTCCGCCGTGCTCGACGAGGAGGAGCGGGCCCGATGCCGGGGCTTCCTGCGGACCGTCGACCGACACCGGTACCGCGTCGCCCACGTGGCGCTCCGCCAACTGCTCGGCGCGTACCTGGAAGCCGACCCGGCGCAGGTGCGTCTCACACGTGAGCCGTGCCCCGGGTGCGACGGGCCGCACGGCCGCCCGGCCGTCGCCGGCGCGCCGCCCGTACCGCTCCACTTCTCCCTCTCGCACGCCGGTGACGCCGTCCTCATGGCCTTCGCCGGCACTCCGGTCGGCGTCGACATAGAGGAGCGGCCGACCCCGGAGGTGGCCGCCGAGGTGGGGCGGATGCTGCACGGAACCGAGCGCGCCGAGCTGGCGGCGCTGCCGCCGGCCGCCCGTCCCGCCGCAGTGGGGCGCTGCTGGGCCCGAAAGGAGGCCTACCTCAAGGGAGTCGGTATCGGTCTCGGCGAAGAGCCGTCCGTCACCTACGTCGGTACGGGGGCGGTTCCGGCGTCCGTTCCCGGGTGGACGGTCATGGACGTACCGGCCTTCCCGGGCTACGCGGCGGCCTGCGCGACCCGTACGGAGAACGCCGTGCGATGACCCGACTTGGTCATTCACTTAGGTAAGGCTAACCTTGGGTCGAAGTGTTTCACCTGGGTCACGCGGCGACGTGACCGCCCCTTCGCGCACGGTGGAACCGAGGAAGGAAGGCCTTGATCACGGCCACGCCGCGCCCTGCCACCTTGTCGCCCCGCGCGCTCCACCCGCCCGGCTTCCCCATGTTCTCCGTCCGGCCCGCGCGGCCCGGCGACGCCGCCGCGCTCGCCGCCCTCTCCCGGCCGTTCGCGCGCTCGGGAGCGCTGCGTGAGCGATCGCCGGCGCAGTACGCCTCCCAGGCGCAGGACTTCCTCGTCGCCGAGGCGCCCGACGGCACCGTCGAAGGATGCCTCGGGCTGAGCGTCCACCCCGCCGAGACGCCGGCCGGCCGACCCGCCGCCGGAGTCCTCTACAACTTCTGCGTCGCCGGCCACCGGCAGGGGTGCGGCATGGGAGCCCAGCTCCTGCACGCCGCGCTGGCGAGGGCACGGGACCGGTCGGTGCGAACCCTGTTCACGGCGACGACCGGCAGCGGCCGGCTCTTCCTCCGACACGACTTCGCACCCACCTCCCCGAGCCGGGCCCCGGCAGCCTGGGCCCGGTCCCTGGACCCCCGCCGCAACGCGACGGTTCTGGCCCGCGCGCTATAAGGTCACGAAACGCGGAGGACGGGCAGCGTCCCGAGCCTCAGGCGTCGAGGATCTTCGGCAGCGCACTCACCAGCGCGTCGACCTGATCGTCGGTCACCGTCAGGGCGGGAGCCAGCCGGACGGTGGCCGGGCCCGCCGCGTTCACGAGGAACCCGGCATCCTGCGCCGCCCGCTGGACGACGGCGGCCCTCGGTTCGGCGAGCACGACGCCCAGCAGGAGACCGGCGCCCCGCACCTCGGTGACCCCGGGGTGGTTGAGCGTCTCGATCCCCCGGCGCAGTCGCTCACCCACACGTACGACCTGGGCGAGCAGCCCGTCGGCTGCGATGGTCTCCAGTACGGCGAGCCCGGCCGCGCACGCGACCGGACCGCCGCCGAAGGTGGTGCCGTGGTGCCCGGGGCCCAGCAGCTCGGCGGCCGGGCCGAAGGCCACGGTGGCGCCGATCGGAAGTCCGCCTCCCAGGCCCTTGGCGAGGGTGACGACATCGGGATCCACGCCCTCGGCGGCCTGGTGCGCGAACCAGTGGCCGGTCCGGCCGATCCCGGTCTGCACCTCGTCCAGGACGAGCAGACTGCCGGTCGACCTGGTGATCTCCCGGGCGGCCCGCAGATACCCGTCGGGCGCGGGGACGACGCCGGCCTCCCCCTGGATCGGTTCGAGGACGACCGCCGCGGTCTCCTCCGTGACGGCCGCACGCAGGGCCGCCACGTCCCCGAACGGGACGTGCGTCACCTCTCCCGGCAGCGGCAGGAAGGGCTCGCGCTTCGCCGGCTGACCGGTGAGGGCCAGCGCCCCCATGGTGCGCCCGTGGAACCCGCCCTCCGCGGCGACCAGGTGCGGACGCCCGGTCCGGCGGGCGATCTTGAAGGCCGCCTCGACCGCCTCCGTACCCGAGTTCGCGAAGAAAACCCGGCCCGGCCTGCCCAGCAGGCTCAGCAACCGCTCGGCCAGCGCGACGGGGGGTGCGGAGACGAAGAGATTGGACACATGGCCGAGCCGGGCGATCTGGGTCCGCACGGCGGAGACGACGGCCGGATGGGCGTGGCCCAGCGTGTTGACCGCGATTCCACCGGTGAAGTCGGTGTACGCGCGCCCCGACTCGTCCCACACCGTGCTGCCCTCGCCCCGGACCAGGGCCAGTGGGGGAGTGCCGTACGTGTCCATCATGACCGCGCGCCAGCGGTCCCTGAGCGATGTCGCGCTGTCGTCGGCGCTCACGCGTGCGCCTCCTCGGGCTCGACACCGGCCGCAGAAAGCCCGCGGCCCGGGTCCGGCTCCGCGTCCGGCTGCGGATTCGGCTGAGGGTTCGGCACCGCGTCCGACACCGGGTCCGGCACCACCGTCGTGCCCGGACCGTCCGCGGCGAAGACCCCGCCCAGCAGCGCGTGCGGCACCCGGCCGTCGATGACCTGTGCCCTGCGGACACCCGCGCGTACCGCCCGCAGACAGCCCTCCATCTTCGGGAGCATGCCACTCGCGAGCCCTGGCAGCAGCGCCTCCAGCTCACCGGCCGTCAGGCGGCCGATCACCTCGGTGCTGCGCGGCCAGTCGGCGTACAGCCCCTCGACGTCGGTCAGCACCACCAGGCGTTCCGCGCCGAGGGCCACGGCGAGCGCGGACGCCGCGAGGTCGGCGTTGACGTTGTAGACCTCCCCGTCCGCACCCCGCGCGACGGGCGAGACCACGGGGATGCGGCCCTCTTCGAGCAGGGAGCGTACGGCGCCGGGCTCCACCGCCACGACCTCGCCGACGAGACCGATGTCCACGGGCCGGCCGTCCACCCACGCGGGGCGCCGCACGGCGGTCATGGTGTGCGCGTCCTCGCCCGACATCCCGACCGCGAAGGGGCCGTGGGCGTTGAGGGCGCCGACGAGTTCCCGCTGGACCTGGCCGGTCAGCACCATGCGGACCACGTCCATGGTCTCCGGCGTGGTCACCCGCAGGCCGGCCTCGAAGCGGACCTCCAGGTCGAGGCGGTCGAGCATGGCGCTGATCTGCGGTCCGCCGCCGTGCACGACGACCGGGCGCAGCCCCGCGTGCCACAGCTCCACGACGTCCTGGGCGAACGTCCGGTGCAGCGCGGGGTCCACCATGGCGTTGCCGCCGAACTTGACGACGACCGTCCGGCCCTGGAGCTCTTCGAGCCAGGGCAGGTCGGCGGCTGTGAGGTCGGCGGTGGCTTCGGCGGTGGCTTCGGCGGTGGCTTCGGCGGTGGCGCCGGTGGCCGCCTCGGGCCGCCCGAGGGGAAGCGTCCCCGGCTGTGTCGTCATCCCTGCCGTCATCCGTGTCGTCATCCGTGGTGTCGTCCGGGTCGTCCCGGGCGTGCTGCTCATGAGCTGTACGCGCTGTTCTCGTGGACGTACTCGGCCGTGAGGTCGTTGGTCCAGATCACCGCGGCGGAGTCGCCGGAACGCAGGTCCACCGTGATCGTGATCCCGCGCCCCGACAGGTCGACCTTGTCGCGCGACTCGCCCGCCGCCCCGTTCCGGCACACCCACACGTCGTTGATCGCCACGTCGAGGAGGTCCGGATCGAAGGCGGCCGATGTGGTGCCGATCGCGGACAGCACCCGGCCCCAGTTCGGGTCCTCCCCGTGCAGCGCGCACTTGAGGAGGTTGTTCCGGGCCACGGACCGGCCCACCTCGACGGCGTCCTCCTCCGAGGCCGCGCCGACGACGGTCACCTCGATCTCCTTGGACGCGCCCTCGGCGTCCGCCACCAGCTGTCGGGCCAGATCCAGGCACACCGCGTGCACGGCCTCGGTGAAGCTCTCCGGATCAGGTACGACCCCGGAGGCGCCGGACGCGAGCAGCAGAACGGTGTCGTTGGTGGACATGCAGCCGTCCGAGTCCACCCGGTCGAAGGTGGTGCGCACCGCCGCGCGGAGCGTCGAGTCGAGCACGGCCGCGCTCGCGTCGGCGTCCGTGGTGAGCACGACCAGCATGGTGGCGAGACCGGGGGCGAGCATGCCCGCGCCCTTCGCCATGCCGCCCACCGTCCAGCCGGACCGGGAGACGACGGCCGTCTTGTGCACCGAGTCCGTCGTCTTGATCGCGACGGCCGCGTCCACGCCACCCTCGGGCGACAGCCGGCCGGCCGCGGTGGCGATGCCCGCGGTGACCCGGTCCATCGGCAGCCGCACGCCGATCAGGCCCGTGGAGCACACCGCCACCTCGTGCGGGTCCACATCGACCGCCCGCGCCGTGTGCTCGGCCATCAGCAGCGCGTCGACGGCGCCCGCCTGTCCCGTACAGGCGTTGGCGCCACCGGAGTTGAGGACGACGGCCGATATCCGGCCGTCGGCCAGGGCGCGCCGGGACCAGCGTACGGGCGCGGCCTGCACGCGGTTGGAGGTGAAGACGCCGGCGGCGGCGCGCGACGGCCCCCGGTTCACCACCAGAGCCAGATCGCGATCGCCGGACTCCTTGATCCCGGCGGCCACACCGCCGGCGAGGAATCCACGGGCAGCGGTCACACTCACGGAGCGACTCCATTCACGGGCAGGCCCAGCCGTTCCGGCAGGCCGAGGGCGACATTCATGCTCTGCACCGCGCCACCCGCGGTGCCCTTCGTCAGGTTGTCGATGGCGCTGACGCAGATCAGCCGTCCGGCGTCCGGGTCCACGGCGATCTGCACCTGCGCGGTGTTGGAGCCCAGCACGGCGGCCGTCGAGGGCCACTGCCCCGGCGGCAGCATCCGTACGAACGGCTCGTCGGCGTAGGCGGCTTCGTACGCCTCGCGCACCGCCTGCTCCCCGGTCGCCGCCGTGTCCGGGCGGAGGCGGGCCGAGCAGGTGGCGAGGATGCCGCGGGGCATGGGAGCCAGCGTCGGGGTGAAGGAGACCGTGACGTGTTCGCCCGCCACCAGGGAGAGGTTCTGCGTCAGCTCGGGGGTGTGCCGGTGGCCGCCGCCGACTCCGTACGGGCTCATGGAGCCCATCACCTCGGCGCCGAGCAGCTGCGGCTTGAGTGCCCGTCCGGCGCCCGACGTCCCGCTGGCCGCGACGATCACGGCCTCCGGCTCCACCAGCCGGGCCGCGTAGGCGGGAAACAGCGCGAGGGTGACCGCGGTCGGGTAGCAGCCGGGTACGGCGATCCGCAGCGCGCCCTTCAACTCGTCGCGCGCGCCGGGAAGTTCGGGGAGACCGTAGGGCCAGGTGCCGGCGTGGGCGGAGCCGTAGAACCGTTCCCAGGCCGCCGGGTCGCGCAGCCGGAAGTCCGCGCCGCAGTCCACGATCAGCGTCCCGGGATCCAACTCACGGGCCAGTGCGGCCGACTGCCCGTGCGGCAGGGCCAGGAAGACCACGTCGTGACCGCGCAGGGAAGCCGCCGAGGTCTCGTCGAGGACGCGGTCCGCGAGCGCGGTCAGCTGCGGCTGTACGGACCCCAGCGAACGGCCCGCGCTGCTGTGGGCGGTCACCGCGCCGATCTCCACGCCGGGATGCGACACCAGCAGGCGGAGGATCTCCCCGCCCGCGTAGCCGCTGGCGCCGGCCACCGCGACCCGTACGGTCATGTTCTTTCCGTCTCTCTCGGTACGTGTGAGGTCTGCGGTCACAGGATGGGCGCCGCAGGGTTGCCACCACGGGGACTCGGTCACGCGTCCCGGCGAACGTCTCGCGGCGTCCTGCCCCGCAGGAGGTCGCGCAGCAGGGACTCGGTCGTGCACACCACACCGCTGCGGGCCGCCCACCGAAGGGCCATGACGTGTTCCTCCGGGGAGAAGTCCGCCACGGCGTCGGCGACGACGAAGGGCTGGATGTCGTTCATGAAGGCGTCCGCGGCCGTCAGCAGGACGCCGAGGTGGGCGTACACCCCGCAGACGATCAGCTGGTCGCGCCCCTCCGAACGCAGCAGTCTCCCGAGGTGGCTGCGGAGGAAGGCGTTCTGGCGGACGTTGGCGAGCAGATGCTCGCCCGGGCGGGGCGTGAGCGAGGCGATGATGGCGGCCGCGTCGCTCTCGTCGCCGATGCCCGGTCCCCAGACGTCCGCGACGAGCCCGCGCTGGCCGGGCCGCTGGGCGGCAGGCTCGGCGCTGAAGACGACCGGCATGCCGAGAGCCCCGGCGAGTTCGCGCAGGGCCGCGATGTTGTCGACGAGTTCCACGACCGGCGACCGCCCGGCCGGGAACGCCTCCACGAAGTGGTTCTGCATGTCATGGACGAGGAGCGCGGCGCGACCGGGGTCGATGGTCCAGGAGGCGCGGGAGCGGGGGAGGGCGGCGGGGCCCGGCATGGGGTAGGAGTCGATGGCCGGCAGGCCCATGGTGATTCCTCCCCTGATGACGTGCGCGCACCCGCGCCCACCCCTCGAACTTGCGGTTTAGCTTAGCCTAACCTAAGTCCGCACTCGCGGGGGCTCGGGTTAGGAGGCTCGCCAGTACCCCAGCGCGTGCAACCGCTCCTTGGGTACGCCGAGTTGCCTGCGCGCGAAGGCGGCGAGCGTCCGGGTGGTCGCCGTGTCGCAGGCGATCCAGACGTGGGAGCCGGCGTCCAGCCGCGCGGGCAGGCTCGCTCGCACGGTCTCGACCAGGTGGGCTCCTCCGTCGCGCCGGGGCACGCGGACGACCCGGCGGGCGGAGGTGTCCTGGTGGGCGATGCCGTCCGCCTCCGAGGGGTCCGAGGTCTCGAACCAGATGGTGGCCGGGGTCGACGGCATGGACGCCAGAAGGGAGTTGATGGCGGGACGCGAGGCGGGATCGCCGACCACGAGGAGCCGCGACGGCAGCGGGTCCGGCACGGTGAAACCGGTGCCCTGGACGGTGGCCTCGATCGTGTCGCCGGGCCGGGCGGTGCGGGCCCAGTCGCTCGCCCGCCCCGCGTGCAGGACGAACTCCATGCCGAATGTGCCGGCGACGGGGTCCGGGTCCACGAGGGTGTAGGCCCGCTGATGCGGACGTCCGTCGTCATCGAACCAGAGGCGCACCCACATCGTGGGGTGTGTCCCGGTGGCGCCCAGCATGCCGCCGTCGGTGAAGGTGAGCCGGTGGAGGTGGTCCGAGACCCGCTCGTTCGAGCGCACCGTGATCGTGAAGTCCTTGCCGCGCATGAGCTTCAGGGCCACGCCCTGCCAGCCGTGTCCCATGGTCAGTGCCGCGCGTCGGAGGCGTGCCGGTGGTGCGCGCATCGGGGCGTGGTGAGGAGCCGGCGCACCTGCTCTCCGGCCTCGGCGGCGTCCCGGGCGGGGGCGGGGAAGAGGAGGCGGAGGTCGCAGTGGCCCTCGCGGTACTCGCAGCGCACGGTGATGCCGTGCCGGTCGACGGCCAGCGGCATGGCCCGGACGACGCCGTGCGGCAGCCGCGACCCGGCGAGGACGACCAGATCCGCCACCATGTCCTCGTGGGCGTCGGCCAGATGGGTCAGCATCGCGGCCTCCTCGACGGCGAGCGGGTCGGGTGCGGCGAGGGCGTACGCGTCCAGGCCGACGTCCTGGATCCCCGCCGCGGTCCGCAGCGTCACGCGCGCCAGATCGAGGCGCAGCTCGTCGCGGCTCTCGGGGCCCGCCGGCGCCAGCCATCCGGAGATCGTCACCCTGGCTCGCACCCGGTCGCGGAGCGCGGTGGGCGCGATGTCGGTGAACTCAAGGAGGACGGCGAGGCTGCCCCGCGGCGCGGAGGCGACCTGCGCGGCCAACGGACTGTCGGGCTGCGGGCGGAGAGTGATCCGCCCCTTGCGGCCCACGGAGTGCATGCCGATCAGGTCGTAGTCCTGCCCGTCCGTGGTGAGCGACAGGGAGACCGCCCGGGCCAGCACGGAGCGGACGCGCTCCGCGGCGGTCTGCTCGGGCAGGGTGATGTCGGTGGCGGCACTCAAGGTAACTCCTCGCGAGACGGCTCGGACGGGGTCGGCACCCCGGCCCCTTATGCTGAGGTAAGGCTAACCTAACCTGCCCGCCGTCCGTGCGTCTACCGCTCGTCCGGCCCTCCGTTCGAGGCGAGTTCACGCACGGTCGCCATGTCGCTGAAGGGCAGCAGCTCCTCGCCGACGATCTGGTGCGGCTCACTGCCCTTGCCGGCGATCAGGACCGTGTCCTGCGGACCCGCCGCGGACAGTGCGAACGCGATGGCCTCGCGGCGGTCGGCGATCCGCTCGAACGGCGTGCCGGTCGCGGCGAGGCCGGGGGCGATCTGGTCCAGGATCGCCTGCGGGTCCTCGTCGCGCGGGTTGTCCGAGGTGAGGACGCACAGGTCCGAGTGGGCCCCGGCGATCCGCCCCATGTCGGCCCGCTTCGTCGTGTCCCGGTCGCCGCCGCAGCCGAAGACGGTGATCACCCGGCCTCCCGCGTAGCCGCGGATGGTGGTCAGGACCTTGTCCAGGGAGTCCGGGGAATGGGCGTAGTCCACGACCACCGAGGTGCCGCCCGGGGTCTCGAAGCGCTCGAACCGGCCGGGGACGGGCGGCATCCGGTCGAGTGCGGCGACGAGGGCGCCCAGCTCGTGTCCGAGGACGTGGCAGGCGGCCAGCGTGGCCAGCGCGTTGGCCACCGAGTACCGGCCCGGGACCGGGATCGACACCGGATACGTACGCCCCCCGTGGTGGAGGGTGAACCGCGTCCCGGAAGCGCTGACGGCGAGGTCCGTCGCCCGGTAGTCCGCCGGCGCGTCGAGGGCGTACGTGGTCACCGCACCCGGCATCATCGCCACGATCCCGGCCCCCACCGGGTCGTCGGCATTGACCACCGCGCGCCGGCACAGCCCCTGGAAGAGGCGGAGCTTGGCGTCCCGGTAGTTCGCCATCGTTCCGTGGTCGTCGAGGTGATCCTGCGTCAGGTTGGTGAACACACCGACATCGATGAACGTACGGTCCACCCGGTGCGTCAGCAGCCCCATCGACGTGGCCTCCAGCACCACACTGCCCGTCCCGCGATCGCGCATGCAACCCAACAGATACTGCAGGTCCGGCGACTCCGGCGTGGTCAGCACCGATCGTGGCATCGGGATCAGCTCGTCGCCGATGCGGCTGCCCGCCGTCCCGATGACTCCCACCTTCATGCCCTCGGAGATCCGCAGGGCCGACTCGACCATGTACGAGACGGATGTCTTGCCGTTGGTGCCGGTGATCGCCACCACGTCCATCTGCCGCCCCGGTTCGCCGAAGTAGCGGGAGGTCACGATCGCGGCCGCCCTCCGGATGTCCGGCACGCGCACGGCACACGCGCCCGGCGGCCACACGGACGCCGGCAGCGCCGGTTCCGTGCCGTCGACGAGTACGGCTGCCGCACCGCGGGCGAGCGCGGGCGCTACGGAGCCGGGCCCGCCCTCCCGGTGTCCGGGCACCGCGATGAACAGGCACCCCGGCGTCACCCGGTCCACGTCGAACGTCGTCCCCGCGGTGATCGGCGTACTGCTCGGATCACCCCGAAGTACGTGGTGCTCCTGCCCGGCCAGCAACTGGCTCAGCTTCACAATGATCCCTTCGAGGTGGCCCGGCCCGGTCGTGCGGCCGTAGCCAGGCGGCAGCGCCGGCGAGCGCCGGAGGGCTGCTGTGGTGACGTGGAGCGCGCCGAGCGTGGAGCCGGACGGAGACCGTCCGGCGCTCTTCGGGCGAGGCCGCCCGGCGCTACGGGCGAGGCCGGGGAGGGGCCTGCGTGCGGCGTGCGGGGCGGCGCGCCGGGGAGAGGACCGCTAGCCGTGGCCGTGCAGGGCGATACGGCGGATCCGGGGCGTCTCGACGTCAGCGGCGGTGGCCGGGGCGACGACGGCCGGACGCACGTCGGAGGCGGCCTGCCACAGGCACTGGCACTGCCTCGTCGAACTCGTGCGCCCCATGGAGCGAGTGTACGGCCGTTCCGGCGGCCCGCCGCCCACACAGCCGACCACCCAGGTCACCCGCCGCCCTGACACCACCGGAGCCGATGCCCTGACCGGCCGTAACCGGGACGCCGTGTCGCAGTTGATCGAGACGCGGAACGGACGCCGCCGCTCGACTCAGACCCCCACGCCTTCAAGGAGTTCGACATGCGCCTCTCTCGCCGCGCCGCCCTGGGCGCCCTCGCCGCCGCCGCGCTCGCCGGCCTCACCCTCCAGGCACCGGCGGCCGGCGCCCGGCCCGCCGCGGCCGGGCCCGACCCGATCGTCTTCGTCCACGGCTGGAACTCCAGCGGCTCCACCTGGAACACCATGGCCGGCCGCTTCGCGACCGACGGCTGGCCCGCGAGCCACCTCAGCCAGTGGAGCTACAACACCAGCCAGTCCAACGCCACCACAGCCTCCCAGCTCGCCCAGGAGATCGACCGCGTCCTGGCCGCCACCGGCGCCACCAAGGTGGACGTCGTCACCCACTCGATGGGCGGACTGTCCTCCCGCTACTACACCAAGAACCTCGGCGGCTCCGCCAAGGTCGACGCCTGGGTCTCGCTGGGCGGCCCCAACCACGGAACCGACGCCGCGTACTGGTGCGGCGGCCCCTCCTGTACGGAGATGCGCCCCGGATCCACCTTCCTGAACGCCCTCAACTCCGGCGACGAGACTCCCGGCGCCTCCCGGTACGCCACCTGGTGGTCGCCGTGCGACAGCGTCATCAACCCGGACAGCAGCGTCGCCCTCAGCGGCGCCACGAACACCCGGACCGCCTGCCTGGGCCACAGCGACCTGCACGCCGACGCCACCGTCTACGGCCAGGTCAAGTCCTTCGTCGGCTGACCCCGCCGACCCCGCCGGCCTCGCCGACAAGCGCTCTGCCAATGGACGGTGTGTGACCCGCCTTACGGGGCAAACGGAGCTCGTATCGCTGGCAGCCATATCGCCGAACGGCATATTCACAAGTGCCCTCGGAATGTGGGTGGTCACCGTATTCGGAAAAGGAGTGAATTTCACATGAGCGAGAACGCGTGGAGTTTCGCGGAGACGTCGGGCCACCTGGCGGGGACGGATCTGACCGGGTGGAGGGTCGAGGCGACCGACGGCCACATCGGGAAGGTGGACAAGCACTCCGACGAGGTCGGTGACGCCTACCTGGTGGTCGACACGGGGGTGTGGATCTTCGGCAAGGAGGTGCTGCTCCCGGCGAGCACGGTGACGCGGGTCGACCTCGTCGAGCACACGCTCTACGTGGACCGCACGAAGGAACAGATCAAGGCCGCGCCGGAGTTCCACTCCGACAAGCACCTCGCCGACCAGCAGTACCGGGAGGAGATCGGCATCTACTACCGCACGGGCGGCCCCTTCGGTGGTACGCCGGCCTGACCGGACGCGTAGGCCATCTCGGGCGGCCCGCCCCTGGGGGGTGGGCCGCCCGACGCCGTGGTGCCGGGGCCGCCCCGGCTTCGATGTCACGCGGATGGCGGACACCGGCATCACCCCTGGAAGGGAAGTGGAACGACATGACGACGAGTACGGAAAGGGGCGAGCCACGGATCGGTGTCCGGACGTACACCGATGTCGACCTGGCACTCAACCGGGTGGCGACACGGGCGCGAGAGACACCGCAATTCCGCGCCGGCGTGGCCGCGGCCTACCAATGGGCGCTGAGCCGCACGGAGCGCTCCCCCATCACGGGTGCGGACGCCGGCGGCACCCCGGACCTGCCGATCCTCACCGCCGAAGTCGACGCGGCGCTCGTCCAGTTGGGAGACCCCGCCATTCCGGACGGCAACCAGGAGTACGTCCGCGGAGCCCACGACGCCCTCGCCTGGCTCTGCGGCCAGAGCGACCGGGCGGCCTGACTCACCGGTCGGGCGGGTGGAGCGCGTCGAGGTGTCCGGCGCGGGCGAGGAGGAGGGCGACGTCGTCGCGCTCGCCCGGTTTGCGCAGGGCGTGGAGGAGCCGGTCGCAGGTCGCCTGCAGGGACGGGTCGTGGACCTCCAGGAGGTGGAGGAGCACCTGGAGGCGCTGGTCGATGGATTCGTCGTGGATCTCCACGAGCCCGTCGGTGTAGAGGAGCATCCGGTCGCCGGGGTCGAACTCGACGGTGGTGGCTTCGAAGGGGACACCGCCGACGCCGAGGGGCGCGCCGGTGGGCAGGTCCAGAAGCTCGGGAGGGCGGCCGGCGCGCATGAGTGCGGGGGGCATGTGTCCCGCGTTGGCGATGCGGCATTGGTTGCGATGCGGATCGTAGACGGCGTAGAGGCAGGTGGCGATGTAGTGCTCCAGCCGCGCGGTGATCTTGTCGAGATGCTTCAGGACCTGGGTCGGTTCGAGGTCGAGCTCGGCGAACGCGCTGGTGGCGGTGCGCAGACGTCCCATGGTGGCGGCCGCGTCGATCCCGTTGCCCATCACGTCCCCGACGACCAGTGCTGTCTTGTCGCCGCTCAGGGTGATGACGTCGTACCAGTCGCCGCCCACTTCGCTGGAGGCCTGCGCGGGCTCGTAGCGTGAGGCGACTTCCAGGCCCGCGTGGTGGGGCGGGTGGCGTGGCAGGAGACTGCGCTGGAGGGTGGCGGCGGAGTTCCGCACGCTCTCGTACCAGCGGGCATTGTCGATGGCGACCGCCGCCCGGGACGCGAGTTCGCCCGCGAGGATGATGTCGTCCTCGTCGAAAGGAAGCGGATTGCGGGCCCGTACGAGGTCCAGAGCGCCGAGCACCTCGCCGCGGGCGATGAGCGGGACGGCGAGATACGAATGGACACCGGCGCCGGCCAGGATCGAGGCGGCATGGGGGTCCCGGGCGATGCGCGGGAAGTCGTCCTCTCCGACGTGGGAGACCAGGACCGGCCGGGCGGTGTGCACACACTGGGTGATCAGGCGGTCGGCGGCGTAGGAGGCGAGGTCGCCGGCCGTGTCCGCCGCGCCGACCATGTCGGTGGGGTAGGCGGCCGCCACCGCCAGCGCACGGAAGAGCTCGGGCCCGCTGTCCGTCATGCCGGCCCGCCGCAGGGCGAGGATGGAGTCCAGGACGTCGACCGCGGCGCCGTCGGCGAGCTCCGGCACGGCCACCTCGGCCAGCTCGTGCGCGGTCCGGTCCACCTCCAGGGTGGTGCCCACGCGGGCGGAGGCGTCGGCTATGAGCGCGAGCCGCCGCCGGGCCCGGTCGGCCTCGGTGGCCGCGAGGTGCCGTTCGGTGATGTCGACGACAGAGGTGGCCACCCCCAGGACCTGCCCGCCCGACCCGTCGAGCCGGTAGAACGACACGGACCAGGCGTGTTCGTCGTCGGGGTCGGCGGGCGTGCGCCCCACCGTGTACTGGTCGACCAGGGGCGTGCCGGTGTTCAGGACCTGGAGCAGAGCGGACTCGATGGTGTCGACGTCCAGGAACGGAAGGGTCTCGCGCAGGGTGCGGCCCAGCTGCTCCTCGGCGGGGACACCGTTGATGCGCTCCATCGTGGGGTTGACCAGCAGATAGCGGAGGTCACGGTCCATGACCGCCAGGCCGATCGGGGACTGCGAGACCAGTCGTTCACACAGCGCCAGCTCGGTCTCGACCCGCTCGACGGTACTGTGATCGGCGACGATGCCCAGGGCGTAGGCGTCACCCAGGTCGTCCAGCAGCCGCACGTTGCGGAACTCCATCAGCCGGGTGCTGCCGTCCTTGTGCCGAATGGGAAAGCTTCCGGCCCAGCTCTGACCGCTCTCCATCACCTCGGCGAACAACCGGATCACCAGGTCCACGTGTTCCTCGTCCACCAGCAGCCGACCTGCGTACCGGCCGAGCGCCTCCCGGGCGGTGTAGCCGAACAGCTGCTCCGCCTGCGGACTCCAGAAGACGATGCGCCCGCCGGCGTCGAGCACCACCGCGGCGACGCCGAGCACATCCAGCACTCCGCGCGGCTGGGGGATGCCCTCGCCCGGTTGCTCGCCGCGAACCCGGAAATAGTCAGGCACCCTGCGCCTCCCACACCGATCTCGGGGGTGGTCCGTCGAGGCTCCTTCTTTATTTTCCTCTGAGTCACCGGATGCCGCAGCCACGAGCGGCTTCAGGTCCGCGGGCCCGGACGAGAGTGACGGCCTGTCGCCGTGAGTGACCGGAAAGTCAGGCGGATTCCACGGCGGCGCCGCCGCGTCCCTCGTTCTTCCGGCCGGTGGACTCGACGGCCGAGCAGAAGCTGCTCAGGCCCTTGGCGAGTGCGACCTGCTCCTCGGGCGGCATGGAGGCGATGATCTTCAGAACTCCGAGTTCGCGGCGCTCTCTCACATCCTTGAGGTAGCTTTCCCCTCGGCTCGACAGACGCAGCTCCAGTTCCCGCCGACTGGCCGGGCTGGGGGAGCGCTTGATGAATCCCAGGGCGTGCAGGCGGTCGCACATCCGGCTCACCGAGGAGGGCGTCGAACCGAGTGCCTCGCCCAACGTCCGCAGGTTGATACCCCGGTTGCGGTCCAGGACGTAGAGCACGCGCAACTGCGACGAGGAGACGGGAGCGGTCGGCGTCATGTCCCGGCCCTGGCTCCAGAGCACTTCGAGCAGTTCGATGACCCCACGGGTGGTCCGCGCCACTGCATCCCGATCGCGGCTCGGGGAAGTTTCGGAATGCATGCCCCTCACTGTGACACTGCACAATGGCTCTGTCAGTCGCTGAGGCATGAGAGCTTTTCCTCATTCATCTCGGATAGGTGGGAACCCAACGGTGGACAGATTCATGGTCGTGGAACGCGCACTGCGAAGAGCCGCGCCTCACGCCCTCCTCGAAGCGGTCCAGGACACGCTTACCACCCACTACGCCGCCGACTCCGTCGACCTGCTCATGGCCGACTACGCGATGACCATACTGCAACCCGTCAGCGCGCTTCCCTATACCGCCGAGCCCATTCCCGTCCACAGCAGCGCCCCCGGCAGGGCCTTCGGCGCACAGGAACCCTACGTCGAGACCGACAGCCGGACCGACCTGGTGACCGCGCACCTTCCCATCAGCGTACGAGGGGACCGCATCGGCATTCTCACCGTCAGGCTTCCGGCAGCCTCCTACGACCGTGACACCGCACGGGAGCTGGAGGACATCGCGGAAGTCCTCGGCCACGCCATCGTGGTCGCCGAGCGGGACACCGACGTCTATCTCCAGGCCCGCCGCGCGGACCGCCTCACACTCGCCGCGGAGATGCAGTGGCAGTTGCTGCCCGGCCGTTCCTGCTCCCGGCCCGAGTACGAACTGGGCGCCCAGCTCGAACCCGCGTACGCGATCCACGGCGACAACTTCGACTGGTCCACCTCCGCCCACCATCTCACCCTCACGGTGACCAACGGCATGGGCGAAGGCATCGAGGCGGCGCTCCTCACCAACCTCGCGATCAACGCGCTCCGTAACGCCCGCCGCGCCGGCCTCTCCCTCTCCGACCAGGCGTGCCTGGCCGACCAGGCCATCTACGGCCAGTACCAGGGATCCGTCCATCTCTCCGTGCTGCTCCTGCGCTTCGACCTGGCGACCGGGGAAACGGAGATCATCGACGCCGGCTCTCCCAAGATGTGGCGTCTGAGGCACGGCAAGGCGGAGCCGATGGAGCTGGAGGCGCAGCTCCCGCTCGGCATGTTCGAGGAGACCCTCTACACCGCGCAGCGTTTCCGGGTGGAGCCGGGGGACCGGCTCCTCTTCGTCAGCGACGGTGTGTACGACGTGGCGTCTCCGGCGGGGGAGCGCTACAGCGAGCGTGCCCTGGTGCGCGCGATGGCCAATACGCGTCTTCTCCCACCGTCGCAGGTGCCCCGCGCGGTGCTCCAGGAGCTCTCCGGGCATCGCGGCCCCATCGACGCCGAGGACGACGCGATGGTGGTCTGTCTCGACTGGCACGGCCGCCCGCAGGCGTCACCGTCTCCGTGACGACGTCTCGGCGCCCTGTGCGACGCGGGACCGTAGCGGGTGGACGGTCCCGCGCGCGGAGTTGTCAAACGGTCATGTTCAGGGCGTGGGCGCCTGGTAGAGGCCCCGGCCCGCACGGTGGGCGCGGGACGTCGCGACCAGTCGGTCG
Source organism: Streptomyces sp. NPDC015346 (assembly GCF_043078785.1). NCBI lineage: Bacteria > Bacillati > Actinomycetota > Actinomycetes > Kitasatosporales > Streptomycetaceae > Streptomyces > Streptomyces sp. NPDC015346. The sequence continues at coordinate 396,055 of NZ_JBIBTW010000003.1, forward strand.
AGGGTGCTGCGTACGGTGTTGATGGCGCCGGTCGAGCCGTCGCGGCCGAGGGCCTCTGCCACCTCTCTGGCGCGCATCGGCGTACCGGCCTTGCCGGCGAGCACGGCGACCACCTGGTCGGTCAGGCCATCGCCATCGGAAAGGGAAGGCGCGCCCTTCTTTCCGGTCGGCGTCCTGCCCTTCGGCACCTTTGCCGCCGCGGTGGCCGCCGGCTCGGTTTCCTCAGCTTCCTCGGTTTCTTCAGCCGCGGCCGGTCGCGCCGCGGGTACCAGTACGCCGGTCTCGGCGCCCGGAATCACCGAAGAACCCGCGGCGGACAGCGCCTGAAGCGCGGCGAGGGCGGTGCGCACGGATTCGAGCCGCAGGGTGACGGCCGCGATGTCCGCTTCCAGCGCGGCCCGGCGCTTTTCCAAATACGGCAGTTCCGCCTCGAGTTGAGCAGTGGTGGCTTCGAGACTGTCCGTTGCGGTGGCTGGCGACGGCATATCGGCCTCCTGGAGGTAGGCGTGAGGAAAGGGCGCTACGCAGCAGACTATGACCGTGGCGTTGCGAACCGCAAACAACTCAATGCGGGACTACGGCGTTTGAAAGGAAGCAACTGTTGCCGTGAATGCGTTGTCAGTGCCGGGCGCGGCCGGCCGGCCGCTCGGCGGCGTCGCGTGGGCAGGTGCGATGCGGCTGTGGACCCGGAAGCGGACGGTCGCCTCGCCTGTCGCCGGGCGGAGATCGACGGCGACCCGTCCGGCGAAGCTGTAGCCCTGTTCGGCGGCGTACCGATGTACCACCGTCACGAGGCAGGGCTCCAGTGGCACAACATGAGCCGTGAGTTGTCGGTGGATCTCCGGGAGCAGTTCGACGACGAAGACGTTGGGGACCACGACACGCCGTCTGCCCAGGATCAGGGCGTTGTCGTCGCACTGCCGGCGCAGTATCGCCACGACCTCCCCCTGTCGCTGTTTCGGAGGCAGAAGCAGGCCCCAGAGCGGGGTGGTCCATCGCTCCATCGCGCGTTCGGCGGTTCTGAGGAGGTACATCGCGTGCCCCTGCCCGGCCCTCCGCCTCTCACGCTCACCCGAGAGGGTGACACCGCGGTCCTGGCGGCCAAGGGCGGGGGCGATAGCATCAGCACCCCTCTGAGGTTCGATCGAGAAGGCGACTCCACGCGATGGCCGATGACGCATACCTGTTCCTTCTCCCTGATCGTCACCCTCGCCTGGGCGCGGCCCTTGCCGGGGTCGGTGCCCTGGAATGCGCCCAGACACCTGCCGTACTGGGATGGCTGCAGGCTCATGGAGTCTCGGCCTCTTCGGAGCAGGTCAGGATCGTGCCGGCCGAGGCGGAGGCGTTCATCCCCGAGGGCGCGGAGCGCCTGCCTCTCCCCCTGAGCGAGGACGAGGCGCTGCGCGTGCAACGGGAGTGCGCGCCCCCGTCCGTCACGGAGATGGAGGGCGAGCTGCTCGACTTCCGGGAGACGACCCAGGACTGGGAGTCGCTCGTCCACCGGGCGTTGACGGCGGGCATTCCCGCTCCCCGCATCGCGCAGTTGACCGGCATCGACCCTCATGACATCGGCCGCCTGACCATGTGACCACTCGACGGTCCGCCACGGTGTCGGGACGGGCTCGTGCGCGCTTCGCGGCGATGGTGTTTGCGAGTGAGGTCCGGGGGCGATCAGGAATCCTGACGACAACGCCGTGGCTGAGCCGAGGAGGCGCGGGCGACCATGAAGGACGAGGTAGTCGAGGGCGAGCCCGGGTGCGGTGCGGCCTCGTCTTCGCAATTGCCCGCCCGGCTGGGGGCGGCGGCGTGCATCGTGGACGACCGCGGGGTGATCGCCGCGGTGAACACCCACGCGGAGCGGTTGTTGAAGGTGACCGCCGACAGCGTCGTCGGCAAGGATGCCCACGATCTCCTGCACCGCGATCCGCACGGCCAGCCACTGGCGCGGGCCCAGTGCCGGGTGGAGGAAGCGGTCCTGGCCCGGCGCACGCAGACCGGCCGCGGCTGGTTCGAGCAGGGCGACGGCGGTCTGACCGAGCTGTCCTGGCTGACTGTTCCCTGCGCCGCGGGGTGGGACACCGGCGCGGACACACTGGTGATCTTCCATGACCAGCGCACCGAGTCGTTCCCTCCCGAAGGGGACACGGGTGACGGCTCGACCCTTTCGGAGCTCGAGCGCCTGGCGCTGCTGGCCCAGACCACCACGCAGTTGACATCGACGCTCGACAGCGACGAGGCGTTGCGTCGCCTGGTGCGACTGGTGGTACCCAGGCTCGCGGACTGGGTGGTGGTCGACCTGATCACCGAGGTGGGTGAGGTGGAGCGGGCCATCGTGGTCCATCATCAGGACGGCGAACTGGTCTCCAGGGAGGACCTGGAGGGGCCGATGCCACCGGTCCCGGAGGAATCGCCGATGCCGCTGTCCCGGGCACTGCGGGGGGCTGCTTCGACACTGGTGACACCGGCGACGTATCAGGGGCCGCCCGACTCCGGCATCGCCATGGAACAGCGTCGCCTGTTCGAGGTGACGGGCATGCATTCGGCGGCGATCGCACCGATACGGGGTGTACGGGACGTGTTGGGGGCGCTGACGCTGGGGCGGTCCAAGCGCCCCGACGCGATGACCCCGGCAGACCTGTCCCTGGTGGAGGACATCACCCGCCGTACGGGACTGGCTCTGGACAACGCCCGTCTGTACCAACAGCAGCGCAAGGTCGCCGAGACGATGCAGCGCCACCTCCTGCCGCAGCTGCCGTCGATCCCCGGGCTGCAGATGACCGCGCGCTACGTCCCTTCGCCCGACGCCTCACAGGTCGGTGGCGACTGGTACGACGTGTTCACCCGCGCCGACGGCACGACGGCGCTGGCGATCGGGGACGTCGTCGGGCACGACCTGGACGCGGCGGCAGGCATGGCCCAGGTCCGCAGCATCCTCCGTGCCTACGCCTGGACGCACCACGAGCCGCCCAGCGCGATCGTGCACCGGCTCGACGAGTCGGTCATGCACATCGCCGGGGTCTCGATGGCGACCCTGGTCTTCGGCACCCTTGAGCGGAATGCCGACGGAGCCTGGCGGCTGACCTGGACGAGCGCGGGCCACCCGCCGCCGCTCCTGGTCACGCACGACGGTCAGGCCCGCTACCTCACGGAAGGGCATGGGCTGCTGCTGAGCACCGGCCTGTCGTCCAGCCGGGCCGACGCGCACCTCACGCTTCCGCCGCGGGCGACTCTGATCTTCTACACCGACGGGCTGGTGGAGAGCCGTGACCGCTCGATCGACGACGGTCTCGACCGGCTTCGCAGACACGCCGCCTCGCTGGCGCACCGCCCCCTGGCCGCCTTCACCGACCTGCTGCTGGAGCGCGCCCGACCGGCCCGGAACAACGACGACGACGTCGCCATCCTGGCCCTGAGGACACCGGAGGAGCACCCGGCCGGGTAGGGCGGCCGGGTGCTCCGGTCGGATCGGCCCGTCGTCAGGCCCGGCAGCGCAGCATCTCCAGCGGGGGGTTCGCGTCGAAGTCCGCCCAGAAGTCCGCACCGAACTCGCGTACGCCGGCCTCCGACACCTTCAGCGGGACCCAGGTCAGCTCGCTGAATCCGGCTGCCCGCAGGCACGTCTCGTAGACGTCGCGGCGCGGGCGGTTCGCGACGATCGAGACCGGCGGGTCGAGCAGCGCCGTGGTCCGGACCTGCGGTCCCGTCTCGGCCTCCGCGCCGGTGAGCACGCTGCGGAAGCCGTACTTCTCCGGGGTCGGCCCGTCGAAGCGGAAGTCGGGCGACTGGTTGAGCAGGAAGAGCTCGCCGCCGGGCTTCAGGCTCCGGTGCACGTTGCGGCACATCCGCTCCGTGGTGGCGATGTCCTCCGCGTAGTTGAGCAGCTGGACCGCCAGGGCGATGTCGAAGCGTTCCTCGAAGGACCGCAGTTCGGCCGCGTCGCCCACCTCGTAGCGCACACCGAGTGGATCGCGCTCCTCCAAGTCCTGTGCCACGGCGATCATTTCACCGGAGATGTCGATTCCGAGCACGTCCGCGGCGCCGCGCCGCCTGAACTCCCTGCTGTAGAAGCCGGTGCCGGAGGCGAGGTCGAGGACCGACTTGCCGCGCACGTCCCCGACCAACGCCAGGAAACCGGGCACCACCACGTACTGCTCCAGCGGCAGGGCCTTGAAGCCCTCGTACGCCTCACCGATCTCGTCATACTGCTGCACGCTCACGTGCGTCTCCCCTGCGCTCGGTCATGTCCGTGGCCACAGCCCCTCCGTCCCCAAGGGCTACCGCGGCCTCTCGCTGGCAGTCTCTACGGACCCGGGCAGGCCGTCGTACTGGCAGAAGCCACGAAGATGGCGCCATCGTTTCGGCTCCGTGTACGGACGGGCGTACGGCTTTCGCCTCGGCGCCGCCGGTGTTCAGGCGTCGGTGCGGGGGGTGGTGAAGGTGAAGTAGGTACGCGTCCCGGTGGTGTCGAGGAGCCGGTCCGCGGTGACACTGAGCGGGCCTGTCAGATAGAGGAGGGCGCCGTGCGCCCGGTGTTCGCGCTGTGCGTCGATCAGTGCTTGAAGGAGAGTGGAGTCGGCGAAGTCGACGGCGCCGAGATGCACCGTGGTGGAGCGGCAGCCGGTCTCGCGGGCTGTGGTGAGTGCGAGCCGGACGATGTCGACGTTCGCGTGGTCGACGTCGCCGACGACGGTGACGGTGGTGACCGTGGCCCGGTCCGAGTCGGGTGCGGAGGCGGTGTGGAGGGTGACGGTCGCCGGTCCTCGGGCGCCTGAGGCTGTCCAACGCCTTGGCGGGGTATCGGGGGTGCGCATTGCGTCGTCCCTTGTCGAGCCTGGTGTTCGGACAGCGTGGGAGGGATTTTACCGCGCGGCGAGACAAGTGTTGCCGCACGGCATGATTTGAAACAGAAAGAAGGAGGGGCCCGGCGGCCTGGCTGCTCGAATAGTTGTCGTACGGCTACTATCTTGGCCAGGTCGTAGATTCGGCCGAGTAGGACAAGAAGAGGGCGTCTGAGAGGCGAAGATGAGTTCCACCGAGTCCGCCGTGCGGGATCGTCTGGCCGAGGTACTGACACGGCGCGGCGCCGAGATCGCCGACCGATGGGTACAGCTGCAGCAGGAGCGTTCCGATCCCGGCGGGCAGAGCGTGCACGAGGCCGTGCTGCGCGAAGAGGCCGACGCGCTCGTCGCCGCTCTGGGCGCCGGCATGGACAGCGACGTTCCGGTCGAGCACCTCGTCACTCGGCAGCGTGAACTCCAGGAGACCGTGGTCGACATGTCGCTGCGCCGGGCGCGCGCGGGAGCGGTTCCCACGGCCACCTCGCTGGCGGTGCTGGGGCTCAAGGAAGCTCTGCTGGAGGCGGTACGGCACGAGCCGTTCGAGAAGGACGACCTGTACGAAGCCGCCGTGCTGATCAACCGGGTCCTGGACGCGGCGGGCGCTCTGTCCTTCGAGACGTACGTCGAGGGCCGTGAGGAGATCATCCGGCGGCAGAGCCGGCAGTTGCTGGAGGCGTCGACGCCGGTGGTGCGGCTGTGGCGGCATGTCCTGGCCGTTCCGCTGATCGGCAACCTCGACACGGCCCGCAGCCAGGTGGTGATGGAGAGCCTCCTGGAGGCCATCCAGAAGGACGAGGCGCTGGTCGCGATCATCGACATCACCGGTGTCGCGACCGTGGACACCTCGGTCGCCCAGCACCTCATGCAGACCGTGAAGGCGGTGCGGCTGATGGGCGCCGAGTGCATCGTCAGCGGCATCCGGCCGGCGATCGCCCAGACCGTCGTCCAGCTGGGCATCGATCTGTCGGACATCCTGACCCGTGCCAGCCTCGCCGACGCGCTGGCGACCGCCATGCAACTGACCCGGCAGGAGCCCGCCGCGGTCGCCGCGGTCGCCGCGGGCGCAGCGGGCGCCGTGCAAGAGGGGACGGACCACGGGCGGGTCGAGCGATGAGCCGGCCGGATTCCGCCCGGGTACCGATCCTGCGACTGGGAGACACCCTGGTCACCGGGCTGCTCAGTGAACTGGACGACACGTCGGCCGTGGCGCTGGCCGAGGAGCTGACCGCCCGCATCGCGGACGACGGCGCGCGGGGCGTCCTCGTCGACATCTCGCGGGTGCAGATCATCGACTCGTTCGTCGCGCGCGCGTTGATGGAGCTCAGCACGATGGCTCAGTTGCTGGGGGCGCGGGTGATCGTCGCGGGCATGAGCCCGGCCGTGGCCGTGACACTGGTGGAGCTCGGCATCGACCTCACCGGTGTCGAGACGGCGCTCAACGCCGAGCAGGGCATGGCCGCCCTGGGCTGGTCGAAGACCGGCTCGGGTTCGGCGCCGGGGCAACCGACGGGTGATGGGATGTCAGCGTGATGCGCTCCGAGGAGGCAGGGCCGACACGGCCCGGCAGGTCACCCAGGTCATCCGGGTCGGCGGGGGGCGCCACGGCCACGGCCACGGCGACGGGTGCGCAGGTCGGAGCCCAGCGGGGCTCCGTCGCCACCTCCCGCGGCCCGCGGGGCGCCGCGGGCGCGGGCGGCGGCGCTCCCCTCGAGTGCGTGGTCCGGACCGAGGAGGACCTGCTGAGGGCCCGCCACGCGGTGCGCGCCGCGACACAGGAGCTCGGGTTCAGTCTCGTGGATCAGACGAGGGTCGTCACCGCGGCGAGTGAACTGGCCCGGAACGCCTTCATCCACGGCGGGGGCGGCGTGCTCTCGATCGAGCGTCTGCGCCGGGCCGGCGCGGTGGGCCTGCGCCTGACCGTCCGCGACGACGGCCCGGGCATCCCCGACCTGGAAGGAGCGCTCAGGGACGGATTCACCACCGGCGGGGGACTGGGCCATGGACTGGGCGGAGCGCGGCGCCTCATGCACGAGTTCGAGGTGCGTTCCGCGCCCGGTCGGGGCACGACGGTGACCGCCGTGCGGTGGACCGACCGGTGACTCTCCGCCCGTACCCGCTGCCGCCCACGATCCAGGTGCCGATCGACCACTACAGCGCCGTCCACCTGGCCGCCACCCACGCCCGTGAGATGGCCGTGCGCTGTGGGATGGAGGCATCGTGGCCCGACCAGGCGGCGGCGGTGGCGAGCGAGTTGGCCAGCAACCTCGACAAGCACGCGGCCGACGGGATCGTCTACCTGCAGCCGCTGCCGATGGGGGAGGGCCTGGAGATCCTCGCCGTCGACCGCGGCCCCGGCATGGCCGAACTCCAGCGGTGCCTGACCGACGGATACACCACCACGGGCACGCTGGGCACGGGCCTGGGGGCGGTGGGCCGGGTCGCCACCGACTTCGTCATCCGCACCCAGGTGCCGGAGGGAACGGTCGCGTCGGCACGCGTCAGCGCCGTCGGCAGGACGACCGCCTCGGGTACGGGCATGGTGTGCCTGCCCGCGGACGGCGAGGAGGAGTGCGGTGACGGCTGCGCCCTGTTCGAGACGGGCGGTCGCCTCACGGCCGCCGTCGTGGACGGCCTCGGCCACGGAGAGGCGGCGGCCCGGGCGACCCGTACCGCACTGCAGGTCTTCCGCGACACGAGCGAGCAGCCGCTGCCCGACATCATGCGGTCGCTGCACCGATCCCTGCGCCACACCCGTGGCGCCGCGGTCGGCCTGATACGACTCCTGCCCGGGAGCGTGGAGTTCTGCGGTGTCGGCAACATCCGGCTGTGTCTGCTCTCCGTCCACCACGTGCGGCGCCGCCTCGACGGCAGGCCCGGAGTCGTCGGATGGAACCTGCCCACCCCGCAGGTGCAGAACGCCCCCGTGGAACCCGGCGAGGTCCTCCTCGCCCACTCGGACGGCATCGAGTCCCGCTGGTCCCACGATCCGTCACCCTTCCTGCTCCGCCTTCCTGCCGAACTGCTGCCGGCGGCACTGGCCCACCGCCACCGCCGGTCACGAGACGATGCGACCGCACTGAGCCTCACGGGACTTCGATGACCGAGCACACCTACGGTGAACACCCCTTGTCCACCCTGCCCGAGGTGCGGCGGGCCGTACGCCGCCTCGCGGCCCGGCACGGCCTGCCGGCGGGGATCCGTGCCCGGCTCACCGTGTCCGTCGCGGCGGTGGCCCGCGCCGCCCTGGAGGACGGGCAGGGCGTCCGTATCACCGCCCGGCGCGGGCCCAAGGAGGAACCGGCCGGCGGCGGCACGCTGACGTTCACCCTCACCACCCCCACCGCCCCGCTGCCGGCCGGCCCCGGGCCCCTGGCGGGGCTGCCGCTTCCCGCCGTCGCCACCGAAGGCGGAGCCGACTGGCACATCGCCCTCCCCTCACCCCCGGACGAGCTGGAGACGGCTGCCTCCGACGACGCGGCCGAGGAAGAACTGGCCGCCCTCCTGACGGAGCTGGACACCCTCGCCGCCGACCATCAGCAGCTGAAGGACGAACTCGACGAGACCAACAGCGGCGTCCTCGCCCTCTACGTCCAGCTCGAAGAACGCGACGAGCAACTGCGCCGCGCCCACGGGCAGATGCTCCGCGAACTCGAGGACGCCCTGCGGCCCGCGCCGCTCACCGTCCCCGGTCTCGAACTCGCCGTCCACTACGCACCCGCCGACACCGACGCCCCCACCGGCGGCGACCTGTACGACTGGTTCGTCCTTCCCGACGGCAGCGTCCACATCACCGTCGTCGACGCCCTCGGCCACGGAGTGGGCAGCACCCGCGCCGCACTCGACGTCACGCACACCGTCCGCACGCTCGCGCTCGACGGCTACCCGATGAAGGCCATCGTCGGACGCGCCAGCGAAGTCCTGGGCGGCATGGACCCCGACCTGATGGCCACCGTGCTGCTGGCCCGGGTCGACCCCGCCACCGGGGAACTCCTCCTCGCCAACGGCAGCCACCCGCCGGCCCTCGTCGTACGGACCGACGGACCGACCGAATACCTCGAAGTGCCCGGCCGGGGCGTCGGATATCCCCTCCCGGGCAGCGAGCAGGTGCTGCGCGGCCACCTCGACCCGGGCGATCTGCTGATGCTCTACACCGACGGTCTGACGGAGAGCCGCCGGGACCCCCTGGAGGGCGAACTGCGCCTCGCCGCGTCAGCCACCCGCCACGCGGGACGTCCCATCGACGAGATTCCCGGCGCCATCGCCCAAGACATGCACACGGTGGTCCACCACCCCGATGACACTCTGGCGCTCACGCTGCGCCGCCGTCCGGGTCCGGACGGTGCTTCACGCACCGTATAATTGCCCTGTGGCAAATGTTGTGCTGATTCGTACCATAGATGGTGTGACTGTGCCACGGACCGTCGTACGCTGACCGACGTGGGAGCGTATGTGGCCCTGGCCTGCCGGGCCTGGCTCCCGGCACATAGAGAAGCTGGATGACGTGGACAAATTTGCCGCTGTTGAGCGGGCTCTGCGCAGCGCCGCACCGCACACCCTGCTGAATGTGGTGACCGTCGCGCTCATGGAGCAGTACGGCGCCGAGCGTGTCGAACTCCGTTTGGCGGACTACGGAATGCGTTCGCTGCAGGCCGTCGAGAACGTCCCCTACACCACGGAGCCGGTGCCCATCCACGACTCGCCCCAGGGCCGGGCATTCGGCGCTCAGGAACCGTGCGTCACCCGGGACAACGGCTTCTTCGACGTCCATCTGCCCGTCACCATCCGCGGCGACCGCATGGGCGTGCTGACCGTGAGGCTGCCCGAGGACCGCTACGCGCAGTCGTTGCTGCCCGAGATCCAGCACGTCTGCCAGGCCCTCGGCCACGAGATCCTGGTCGCCGAGCGTGACACCGACCTCTACGTACTGGCCCGGCGGGCCGCCCGGCTCACCCTCGCGGCGGAGATGCAGTGGCAGCTGCTGCCCGGTCGCTCCTGTGTGCGCCCGGAGTTCGCCCTCGGCGCCCACCTGGAACCGGCCTACGCCATTTTCGGTGACAACTACGACTGGTCCGCCTCGGCCAATCACCTCACACTGACGGTGACCAACGGCATGGGGGAGGGCATCGAGGCCGCCCTGCTCACCAACCTCGCCGTCAACGCGCTGCGCAACGCGCGTCGAGCCGGCCTCGACCTGGCCGGGCAGGCGGCGCTGGCGGACCAGGCGGTGTACGCCCAGTACCGAGGCAGTGCGTATGTCTCGGTGCTGTTGTTGCGTTTCGATCTCGACACCGGCGAGGTCGAAGCGGTCGACGCCGGCTCCCCGCGCATGTGGCGGCTGCGAGAGCGTTCGGTCGACGCCGTCTCCTTCGACGCGCAGCTGCCGCTCGGCATGTTCGAGGACACGGTCTACGTCCCCGAGCGGTTCACCGTCGAGCCCGGGGACCGTCTGCTGTTCGGCAGCGACGGTGTGTACGAGGCGTCCTCCCCGGCGGGGGAGCGTTACGGCGAGAGGGCCCTGGCCCGGTCGTTGCTGGCCACCAGGCTGCTGCCGCCGGCCCAGGTGCCGGGGGCGGTCCTGCGCGAGCTCGCCGGCCACCACGGGGAGACGCCGCTGGACGACGACGCGCTGGTGGTCTGCCTCGACTGGTACGGGCGGCCGGAGGGCGAGGACGGCGAAGGGGCCGGCGGGGCCGTCTAGGTCGAGCAGCGGGCCTCAGGCGGTCTGCGGTGAGGTGCGCGGCGGAGTCTGTTCCCCGACGGGTTCGGAGTCCTCCAGGGCCTCACGAAAGGCGCTGAGGCCGTCCAGCAGGGCGGCGCGGGCGGCGGGCGGCATGTTCCGGATCGGCGCCATGAGGGTCTCCTGCCGCAGTGCTCGCAGTTCGGCCAGGTAGGCCTTGCCCTGGCCGGTCAGGCAGAGCGTCAACTCGCGTCGGCTCACCTGACTGGGAGTGCGCTCGACGAGGTCCATCGCCTCCAGGCGGTCGCAGAGACGGCTCACCGACGGAGGGGCGGCGCCCAGGAGGTGGCCCAGGCGGCGGAGGTTCATCCCCTCCTCCCGCTCCAGGCAGTACATGACCCGTAGCTGCGAGGCGGAGACGGCCGCGGTGGCGGTGACGTCATTGCTCCGTTCCCACAGGACCTCGAGCAGTTCGATGACGGCACTCGCGGCTTGGGCGGCGCCTTTGGCGGGTTTCGGACGGGGGGCGGGATCTGTGCTCATGCCGTGACACTCCGCTTCACTCCGGACCGCAACCATATCTCTCCTGCCCCGGGGTGCCGGGGATAGCCGCATACGTCCGGGCGTGTGGGAGATGGCCCCCGGTGGGCGAGGGGGCTTGACCGACCCTTGCTCTCGGGCAACTGTTGATAGGGTGGAAGGATTCCCGGCGGCACGCGAGACGGCCAAGGAGGTGTCATGACCACCATGACGCCGAGTGCGGAGCGATCGCTCTCGAAGGCGTTCCTCGGCCGGCTCGAGGAGCTGGAGGAAGGCTCGCCGGAGTACCAGCGCGTCCGCAACGCGCTGATCATGACGAACATCTCGCTGGTCACGTTCGTGGCGCGTCGTTTCCGGCACCGGACGGAACCGGAAGAGGACGTCGTACAGGTCGGAACGATCGGGCTCATCAAGGCGATCGACCGGTTCGACCTCGGCCGTGAGGTGGAGTTCACGACGTTCGCCATCCCCTACATCGCGGGCGAGATCAAACGGTTCTTCCGGGACGCGACCTGGGCCGTCCATGTGCCCCGGCGCCTTCGGGAGCTGCGCTCGGAGCTGGTCCAGGCGATCAACGACCTCTCGATCGGCCTGCACCGTACGCCGACGGTGGCGGAGCTCGCGCGCCACCTCCGCCGCCCGGTCGAGGAGGTCTCCGAAGGCCTCGTGGCCATGAACGGGTACGTGGCCGGCTCCTTCGACATGTGGAATCCCGATCGGGACGCCGGCGACGGAAGCGCCCTCCAGGCGCGCTTCGGGGATCTCGATCCGGCGCTGGAGCTGGTGGACGACATGCAGGCCCTCAAGCCCCTCCTCGACGGCCTGGACGACCGCGACCGCCTGATTCTGCGGCTGCGCTTCGGCGGCGAGTGGAAGCAGTCGGAGATCGGGGAACTGCTGGGCATCTCGCAGATGCAGGTGTCCCGGCTGCTCACGCGGACCCTCGCGAAGCTGCGCGAGGAGATGCTGACGTGACGCACCCGTGGCAATAGTTGCCTCCAAACAACTGTACCCTTGAGGCAACACCACGGGTCGGACCCGCGAGGTGCCGGCTGTGACGTCCCCGTATCGGAAAGTGAGAAGTCGGGAAGTGCGAATCGACTCGGCAGTCCTCGTGCGGCGAGGTCAGGCGGACCGGACGCCCTTGACCGAAGAGGATCGCTGCGGGCCGTCGCCCGCGTCGTTCAGGGCGTCCTGGAAACTCGTCAGCCCCTTCAGGAGCGCGTTGCGCGCCGACGGGGCCATCGAGTCGATGACCGCCAGGAGCGCCTCCTGCCGCTGGGCCCTCAGATCGTGCAGGTACGCCTTGCCCCGCGTCGTCAGATGCAGCTCCAGCTCGCGCCGGCTGACCGGACTCGGCAGCCGCTGGACGAACCCCAGCGCCTCCAGCCGGTCGCACAGGCGGCTCACGGACGGGGGAGCGGAACCCAGCACCTTGCCCAGCGTGCGCAGGTTGATGCCCTCATCCCGGTCGAGGCAGTACAGAACGCGCAGCTGGGACGCCGAAACGGGGGTCGAGGACACCATGTCCTTGCCGCGCTCCCACAGCACCTCCAGGAGCTCGATGAGCTCGCGGGCAGCCTGAGCGGTCTCCTGCGGCCGACGCTGAGAAGAAGCGGGGTTCGCGTCCATATCTAGTGACACTCCGAATCAGACGTCCTCGGCCGGCGGCGCTGCATGTGCGCCACGTTTCTAGTCTCCACATCTCCCCAGAAAGCGGTAACGGTTCGGTGGAACGACGTGTGATGGTGGAACGCGCCTTGCGCGGAGCACCGCCCCATGGCCTTCTGGACTCCCTCCGTACTCATCTTGCGCAGCACTTCGCGGCAACCGCTGTCGACCTGCTGCTGATCGACTACGGTCTGAGCAGTCTCCGTCCCTTCGGCCGCGGTGACGCCGTTCGCGGGCCGGTTCCCGTGGAGTCGAGCCCGGCGGGCAGGGTCTTCTCCGAGCAACAACCATATCTTTCCACCGGGGCGGGCCCCACGGCGACGGCGTATCTTCCCGTGGCGGTTCGGGGGGACCGGTACGGAGTTCTCGTGGTGACGCTGGAGCGGGGCCACGAGCCGCCCGAGGTCCTCCTCGATCATCTCGGTGCCATCGCCCAGATGCTGGGCCATGCCCTGCGGGTGGCCGAGCGGCACACCGACGTCTACCGCGAGGCACGGCGGAACGGCCCGCTCACGCTCTCCGCCGAGATGCAGTGGCAGCTGATGCCGGGACGCTCCTGCTCGCGCGAGGAGTTCGACCTGCACGCGCACGGCGAACCCGCCTACGCCTCCGGCGGACACCTCTTCGACTGGTCGGCCTCGGCGGACCAGCTCACGCTGGTCGTCGCCAACAGCGCCGGAACGGACGCCGAGGCCGTCCTGGTGAACAACCTCGCCCTCAACGCGATCCGCAACGCCCGCCGCGCCGGCCTCGACCTCGCCGGCCAGGCGGCCCTGGCCGACCAGGCCTTGTACGGACAGCACCGCGGGTCGAGGCACCTGTCGACACTGCTGATGTGTTTCGACCTGCGCACCGGAGCGGCGCAGATCGTCGACGCCGGCTCGCCGAGCGTGTGGCGCGTGTCCGGGGGGACGGTGCGGCGGGTGGAGCTGGAGAGCCAGCTCCCGCTGGGCATGTTCGAGGACACCGTCTACACCGCCCAGCATCTGCGGACCCGGCCCCGGGAGCGGTTGCTCTTCGTCGCCTGCGGTCCTGAACTGCCGGCCTCGGACCCGGCCCACGCGGACTTCGAGCAGGCCGTGAGACGGGCGATCACCCGCACGCGTCACCTGCCCGGAGCGGACACCCCGAAGGCCGTCCTGCGCGAACTCGCCGCGCACGGAGCGGCGCCGGACGGGGGACTCGTGCTCTCCCTCGACCTGCGCGGACCGTCGGCCGGCGGCCCCTGACACGGCCCGCCCGACACGGCCGCCCGGCACGGGCCCACGAGCCGTGCTCCCGGCTCAGGGGCCCGGCCAAGGCGGCTCCTCCAGCTCTGCCTCGGCGAGGTGGGCGGGTTGCAACGGCGCGTCCAACACGGGCACATCGAGCGGGTCGTGATGGATCCGCGCGCGGGGGACCCCTCGCTCCGTGAGCACCTGCGCCGCTGCCGTGACCATGCCGGGCGGGCCGCTGAGGAACACCTCGTGACCGCCCCACGGGCCGAACTCGGAGATGACCTCGGGAAGGCTTCCTTCGGTTCCGGCGATGCGTTCGTGCGACACGGAGGCCCGCACACTCAGCCAGTGGTGGCGTTGTGACATACGGAGCATGTCGTCCAGGCCGTAGAGCTCCTGAGCCGTGCGGGCCCCGATGAACAGCGCGACCTCACGGTCCGAGCGCTCCGCCGCGACCTGCTCGATCAGGGCCTTGATGGGGGCCAGCCCCGTGCCGCCGGCCACGCACAGGAGGTCCCGGCGCGAGTCGGGCGGCAAGGTCATGTCGCCTTCGGGCGGCCCGAGACGCAGGAGGTCTCCGGGTCGTGCCTGGTGGACGAGGGCGGTGCTGACCCGGCCCTGGGGGACGGCCCTGACGTGGAAGGTCATCGTCGAGTCGGGCCGGGGCGCGTTGGCGGGTGAGTAGGAGCGCCACTGCCGGGGCCACCACGGGGTCTCCACGCTCACGTACTGGCCGGCCGCGTAGGGGTAGTGCTCGTCCGTCCGCACCGTCACCTCGGCGATCCCGTGGCCGTGGCGGCGGTGGTCGACGATCCGGGCGGTCCAGCGCGCCGGACGCAGCCGGGTGTCGTCGTCGGCGGCGAGCATCATGGTGCGGGAGGCTGTCGCGTACGCCCGTTGCCACGCGCCCGCCAGTTCGGCGTTCCACGCTGGTCCCGCGAACCGGGCCAGCGCGTCGAGGAGGCATGCGCCCACGGCCGCGTAGTGGGCGTTGAGGGTGCCGAACTTCCGGTGGTCCCGGCCGAGTCGGGAGCAGAAGCGGACGAGATTGTCGGCGTCGTCGACCAGGTCGACGATGCGGAGCAGGGCGCGCAGCAGCCGGTCGCGCTGGGCGTCCATGTCCGGCGGGAACAGGGCCCGGACTTCGGGATGGCGCAGGAAGAGGATGGCGTAGAAGTACACCGCCATCTCCTCGGACCGCGGCTCCACGACGGTGAGACTGGCCCGGATGAGCGCCACGTCCGCGGGCGCGAGGGGGGCCGGCAGCGTGGCGAAGGGTTCGGGACGCGGCAGACGGGGGTTCCGGCTCACCGCGGTTCTCGCGCGATTCCCACTCCAGGTCCGTGGATCCTGGTGTTGTGTTGCCCGTTCACGCGATGCGCCCTCTTCCGTGAGCATTGCCGTGCGGCAATGCTTTCTATTGGTAATGCACGAGGAGTGCTTCTGGCAAGCCGGGGCGGTGAGCGTCAGCGCGGGGACGGGGCCTTGAGGATGTGGGCCCAGATGCGCTTGCCGTCCTCATGGCTGTCGACACCCCACCCCGCGGCCAGGTGGTCGAGAAGGTGGAGGCCGAAACCGCCGGTGGCGGTCTTGATGCCGGGCTCGCGTTGGGCGGGCTGGGCGGGGCTCTCGTCGCGGACGGCGATGCGAGCGCCGTCGGGGAGGGGTTCGAGATGGAGCCAGGCGTCCGTGCCGGCGTGACGGTGGGCGTTGGTCACGAGTTCGGAGACGAGGAGCACGGCCACCTCTATGCGCTCCGTCGGCCAGCCCCAGGTGCCGAGCGCGGTGGCGGTGAGGTCGCGGGCGCGGGCGAAAGCGCCCGGCTCTAGCGGAATATGCCAGATATGCCCGCTTATGTTCATCTCATCCACCAGGGTCCTGGGCCGCCGCACACTCGAAAACGTCGGATGGAAGGGTACCGGGAACCATCGCGGCGCACCGGGCTTCGGTCCGGTGCGAAGCGGTTCGGAGGACGGGTTGTTTGAAGCGGCTTCGCGGGGCATACGGCAGCCATGAGTGATCTTGACGCAGTCAGCCCCGGCGGTGACCACCGCATATGACCGTTCCCCTCAGGCGGCCGGCACGCGAGAAGCGGCGCCCCGCCTTCAGTCTGCGGCAGTTGGCGCTGGGCCTCGGACTCGCCGCCATCCTCCTGTGCGCGACCGGGCTGACCCTGAAGCTGATCGTGAGAACGGCGACGGACCGTCCTGGCGCGGCACTGGCCGGACTGCTGCTTCTCGGCTGCCTCGTCGCACTGATGAGAAGCAGGCGCCGCCGCCGAGCCGCGCGCCGTGTCGCGTCGAGCCTCGACGGTCTCGCCCACCGCATCGCCGAGGCGCCCGCTCCGCCTCTTCAGCCCTCCTCTTCACCAGGGGGCGTCGAGGGCGAAGCGTCCGAAGCCTTCCGGGCCGAGGACCTCGCCGCGATGGACCCGGAGAGTTTCGAACAGGCCGTCGCCGCCCTGTGCGAGCGTGACGGCTGCGGCGACGTCCATGTGGTGGGAGGCGCGGGCGACCTGGGCGCCGACATCATCGCCACGACACCCGACGGGCGGCGCGTCGTCATCCAGTGCAAGCGCTACGGCCCCTTGAACAAGGTCGGCTCCCAGGACGTACAACGCTTCGGTGGCACCTGCTTCTCGGTGCACGAAGCCCAAGTGGCGGCCGTCGTGACCACGGGCGAGTTCACCCAGCCGGCGGCCGAGTACGCCCAGCAGTGCGGGATCCGCTGCGTGGATCACGACGAACTGGTCGCATGGACCGAAGGTACGGGTCCCGCCCCCTGGGACTGAGCCGCCTGGGACTGAGCCCCCTGGGACTGAGTCGGCAGCCCCCGGGAACCCGGGGGCGTCGCACATCAGGCCGTCACTCGGTGGTGAGCATGCCCTGGCGGAGGGAGGCGAGGGCGCGGGAGAGCAGGCGCGAGACGTGCATCTGGCTGACGCCGAGCCGTTCGCCGATCTGTGACTGGGTCAGCTCGTCGACGAAGCGGAAGTGGATGATCTGCCGGTCGCGCTCGTTCAGGGCGGTGATGAGGGGAGCGAGGGCGTGGAAGTCCTCGACCCGTTCCATGGCCGGGTCCTCCGTTCCGAGGAGGTCCGCGAAGGCGTCCTCGCCGTCGGAGCTGTCGGTCCCGCCGATGGGGGCGTCGAGGGAGGAGGAGGTGTAACCGTTGGCGGCGATCCTCGCCTCGATGACCTCCTCCTCCGAGAGGTTCATCAGGGCGGCGAGCTCGCCGACCTTGGGGGCGCGGCCCAGCCGGCTGCTGAGCTCCTCGGTGGCCCTGGCCAGTTCGACCCGGGCCTCCTGAAGCCGGCGCGGCACATGGACCGCCCAGGAGGTGTCGCGGAAGAAGCGCTTGATCTCCCCGACGATGTACGGCACGGCGAAGGTCGTGAACTCCACCTCGCGCGACAGGTCGAACCGGTCGATGGCCTTGATGAGGCCGATCATGCCGACCTGCGTGATGTCCTCCATGTCGTCGCCTCGGCCGCGGAAGCGCCCGGCGGCGTACCGTACGAGCGACATGTTCATCTCGATCAGGGTGTTACGTGCGTACTGGTGCTCGTGCGTGCCTTCTTCGAGGACGGCGAGCTGGTCGAAGAACAGCTTGGAGAGCGAGCGGGCGTCCTTCGGGGCCACCTTGTGCGGCGCCGCCACCTCGGGCAGCACCGGGGCCTTCGCCGCGGCGGTATCCGCAGCCGCAGCCGTGGGTGCGGCCGTAGCGGTGGCCGTTGACGCGGACGCTGCCATGACGCTCATGAAGTTCCCCTCCCTCGGTGCCCGCCGACCAGCGCGGACCGGGCGATGGGCGCCGTATACCCCGGGAGCCGGGGTGTATGTATGGATCTCGCGGAAAGATCACCGCCTCTGACGGGAGGTGGCCGTATCGCCTCCCGCTCGGCTTTCGCCTGTGAGCCGCGGCGGGGTACCCTGCCTCGTATTTGTCGTACGGCAACGATTGCCGAAGAGGGGGGCGGCCCGGGTCCCGGGCCGTGGCGGTGTCCCGTTCTCCGACGGGGCGCCTGACAGCGTTCAACGAGGAATGGTCATGGCTGCTGAGGCGACGGTGGACAACGCGCGTCCGGTACCGCGGACACGTGCGCGTGGTGCGGGCAAGGTGGGGGAGCCGGAGCTGCGGCAGCTGCTGGCCGGGCTGACCGCGGTGCGCGACGGCGACTTCGGCACGCGGCTGCCGGACGACGCGGACGGCCTGCTCGGCGAGATCGCCACGGTGTTCAACGGCATGGTCGACCAGCTGTCCCTCTTCACCTCCGAGGTGACCCGCGTCGCCCGTGAGGTCGGCACCGAAGGCACCCTCGGCGGCCAGGCCGAGGTCCCCGGCGTCTCCGGCACCTGGGCCGACCTGACCGACTCGGTGAACGCGATGGCCGGGAACCTCACCACCCAGGTCCGTGACATCGCGCAGGTCGCCACGGCGGTGGCGCGCGGCGACCTGTCGCAGAAGATCGACGTGGACGCCCGCGGGGAGATCCTGGAGCTGAAGAAGACCATCAACACGATGGTCGACCAGCTGTCCGCGTTCGCCGACGAGGTGACCCGGGTGGCCCGTGAGGTCGGCACCGAGGGCAACCTCGGCGGCCAGGCCGATGTGAAGGGCGTCTCCGGCACCTGGCGCGATCTGACCGACTCGGTCAACTTCATGGCCGGCAATCTCACCGCGCAGGTCCGCAACATCGCGCAGGTCACCACGGCGGTGGCGAAGGGCGATCTGTCGCAGAAGATCACCGTGACGGCGCGGGGCGAGATCCTGGAGCTGAAGACGACCATCAACACGATGGTGGACCAGCTCTCGTCGTTCGCCGACGAGGTCACGCGTATGGCCCGTGAGGTCGGTACGGAGGGGATCCTCGGCGGCCAGGCCGATGTGAAGGGTGTGTCGGGCACCTGGCGGGACCTGACGGATTCGGTCAACTTCATGGCCGGCAATCTGACCGCGCAGGTCCGCTCCATCGCGCAGGTCGCCACGGCGGTGGCGCGGGGCGATCTGTCGCAGAAGATCACCGTGACGGCGCGGGGCGAGATCCTGGAGCTGAAGGAGACCATCAACACGATGGTCGACCAGCTGTCCGCGTTCGCCGACGAGGTGACCCGGGTGGCCCGGGAGGTCGGCACGGAGGGCCGCCTCGGCGGCCAGGCACGGGTGCCGAACGTGGCCGGCACCTGGAAGGACCTCACCGACAACGTCAACTCCATGGCGAACAACCTCACCGGGCAGGTCCGTAACATCGCCCTCGTCACCACCGCCGTCGCCAACGGAGACCTCTCGAAGAAGATCGACGTCGACGCCCGGGGCGAGATCCTGGAGCTGAAGACGACCATCAACACGATGGTGGACCAGCTCTCGTCATTCGCCGCCGAGGTCACCCGCGTGGCCCGGGAGGTCGGCAGCGAGGGCCGTCTCGGCGGCCAGGCCGAGGTCGAGGGCGTCTCCGGCACCTGGAAGCGCCTCACCGAGAACGTCAACGAGCTGGCCGGGAACCTCACCCGGCAGGTCCGTGCCATCGCCGAGGTCGCGAGCGCGGTCGCCGAGGGCGACCTGACCCGCTCGATCACCGTCGACGCCTCCGGCGAGGTGGCCGAACTCAAGGACAACATCAACGCGATGGTCGGCTCCCTGCGGGAGACGACCCGGGCCAACCAGGAACAGGACTGGCTCAAGTCCAGCCTCGCCCTGATCTCCGGCCTGATGCAGGGCCACCGCGACCTGGCCGTCGTCGCCGAGCTCGTCATGGACGAACTCACCCCGCTGGTCTCGGCACAGTACGGAGCCTTCTACCTGGCCGAGGAAACCCCCGAGGGCACCGAACTGCGCCTCGTCGGCTCCTACGGCCGGCCCACCGACACCACGGGCCACGACCGCTTCAAGTTGGGGGAGTCCCTGGTCGGCCAGGCCGCCCGCAGCCGGCGCACCATCGCCGCCGAAGGAGTCCCCGCCGACTACATCAGCATCTCCTGCGGCCTGGGCCGCACCGCACCGGGCAGCCTGATCGTGCTGCCCGTCGTCGCGGACGACCAGGTCCTCGGCGTCATCGAACTGGCCTCCTTCACCTCCTTCACGCCCATCCACCGCGACTTCCTCGAACAGCTCATGGAGACGGTCGGCGTCAACGTCAACACCATCCTCGCCAACGCCCGCACCGACGAACTGCTCGACGAATCCCAGCGCCTGACCGGCGAACTCCAGGCCCGCTCCGAAGAACTGCAGGTACAGCAGGAGGAACTTCAGCGCTCCAACGCCGAACTGGAGGAGAAGGCAGCGCTGCTGGCGGCCCAGAACAGCGACATCGAGGGCAAGAACCTGGAGATCGAGCAGGCCCGGCAGGAACTCGAGGACCGCGCCCAGCAGCTCTCGCTGGCCTCGAAGTACAAGTCCGAGTTCCTCGCCAACATGAGCCACGAGCTGCGCACCCCGCTCAACAGCCTCCTGATCCTCGCCCAGCTCCTCGCCCAGAACCCGACCCGCAACCTCACCGCCAAGCAGGTCGAGTACGCCGGCATCATCCACTCGGCCGGATCCGACCTGATGCAGCTGATCAACGACATCCTCGACCTGTCCAAGGTCGAGGCCGGCAAGATGGACATCAACCCCGAGCGCGTCGCGCTGCGCCAGCTCCTCGACTACGTCGAAGCCACCTTCCGGCCCATGACGACCCAGAAGAGCCTCGACTTCACGATCACCACCGCCCCCGGTGTCCCGGCCGAGCTGGTCACCGACGACTCCCGACTGCGGCAGGTGCTGCGGAACCTGATCTCCAACGCGGTCAAGTTCACCGAACAGGGCAGCGTGGAGCTGCGCATCGAACGAGCCGCCGAAGCGGCGCTGCCGGCCCCGGTCCACCGCGACGGCCCCGTGCTGGCGTTCCGCGTCAAGGACACCGGCATCGGTATCGCCGAGCAGCAACTCGAAGCCATCTTCGGCGCCTTCCAGCAGGCGGACGGAACCACGAGCCGCAAGTACGGCGGCACCGGTCTCGGCCTGTCCATCAGCCGCGAGATCGCCCACCTGCTCGGCGGCGCCCTGACCGCCGAGAGCACCCCCGGCCAGGGCAGTACCTTCACCCTCTACCTCCCGGTCGCCCGCCTCGACCTCCCGCGCGAAACCGACCGGACCGCCCCCGAGGACACCGCCACGGCGGGCTCCTCGACCACGGCCGAACTCCCCGACCCCCGCCGCCCCGCCCGAGCGGAGAGCGAACCGCGCAAGCCTCGCCGACTGCTCGTGATCGAGGAGCGCCCGCGCGGACTGCTCTCCCTCGTCGCCGAGAGCGCGGTCGCCGAACTCGCCGGCGGCCACGACCGCGACACCATCGAACTCGTAGCCGCCGTCGGACCGGAGGAAGCCGCCAGCGCCCTGGCGACCGCACCCGTGCACTGCGTGGTTCTCGAACTCGACCGCGCCGACAGCGAGGCCATGCACTTCCTCGACGCGATGGACGGTGACGCCGCGCTGCGCAGCGTGCCCGTCCTCGCGCACAACAACCGGCGACTCGACGCCACCTTCGAATCCACCTTGCAGGACCGAGCCCGCAAGCGGCCCCTGGAGCTGCTCTCCAGCCTGGACGAACTGCGCGAGCGGATCGCCCTGCACCTCTCCGCCGAACAGCCGGGCGACGTCGTGCCCCTGGTCCGTATCGAGGAACCGCGGCCGCAGACCTCACAGACCGTGGACGCCTCGCTGCACGGCAGGACCGTCCTCGTCGTCGACGACGACGCCCGCAACCTCTACGCCCTCAGCGGCATCCTGGAACTCCACGGCATCCAGGTCCTCCACGCGGAGAACGGCCGCAAGGGCATCGAGGCACTGGCCGAGCACCCGGACGTCGACCTGATCCTCATGGACGTGATGATGCCCGAGATGGACGGCTACACCGCCACCGCCGAGATCCGGCAGATGCCCGCCCACGCCGACCTGCCCATCATCACCGTCACCGCCAAGGCCATGCCCGGCGACCGCGAGAAGAGCCTCGCCTCCGGCGCCAGCGACTATGTCACCAAGCCCGTCGACGCCGACGACCTCATCGCCTGTGTCCGCCGCTGGCTGAACCCCCAGCACCACGACGCGCGGGTGACGTCATGACCTTCGCCGACCTCGGCAAAGAACCCGCCTCGCCCGCCGGCGCGGAGGCCACGGCCACCCCTGATGCTCCGGACACCCTCGAAGGGCATCAGGCCTCCACCGTCGGCCGCCTGGCGGCCACCGTGGAACGACTCCGCGCGGAGGTGCGCGCGGCCCATGCCGCCGCCGAGGGCCGGGCCCTGATGGAGCTCGCCAAGGGCGTGCTGATCGAACGGCTCGGCTGCGGACCGGCACAAGCGGCACGGCAGTTGAACGAACTGGCCCAGCAGGCCGGTCTGTCCTCGCTCGAACTGGCCGCGGACATCGTCAACCAGGCCGCTCACGACCAGGTCGCCGCGGTGGCGGAAGACTTCGTCCGGCACGCGAACGGCACGGAGGGCGAGCCCGCACCGTCCGTCGCCGTCCGGCTGCGCACCGCCGAGAGCGCCGCCCTCGCCGCGAGCGACACCCAAGCCGTCGCCGAATCCCTCCTGGAACACGCCCTCGCCCCGCTGGGAGCGACCGCCGTGGCCGTATGGGCGGCGGGCCTGGAAGCCTCGCTCACCCTGTGCGGCCACGCCGGATTCAGCGCCGACGAGGCAGACCGCTGGCGGTACGTCCCCCCGGGCGTCGTGACCGTGGCCCGACAGGCGCTCGACGAGCGACGCACCGTGCGGATCGAGTCCCTCTCCTCGGTGGGCCTGCCCAGCATCGGCCGCGCCCAGTCGCTGGACGGCGGCCGCGTCGCACTGCCCGCCGGCACCGGAGGCCGTGTCCACGGAGTCCTCGAGATCTGCTGGCCGGAGGCGCTCACGCCGCACCCACCGGCCGTCACCCGCCAGATCGAAGCCCTCGCCGAACTCTGCGCGCACACGCTCGAAAGCCTGCCGTCGCCCGCCGGGCTCCTGACGGGTACGCGGGAGTCGGCCGACGTCTCGGAACTCGTCGACCTCTCGGACGGCCTGTACGACCCCGCGCTCGTCCTCACCCCCCAGCTCGACCCCGAGGGCCAGCTCACGGACTTCCGCATCCGCCACGCCAACAGCAGCTTCCTGGACCCCGCCGGGCGCCCCCGCGGCGCCGTCCACGGCGCCCTGCTGCTGGAGGCCTATCCGACGGCCGCCGGCGACAGCGAACTCTTCGAGAAGATCGAACGGGTCTACGCCACCGGCGAGCCCTTCCGCGCCCAGCGCATGACGCTCACCGCCCTGGTGGACCAGGTACCGCTGGCCACCGTCGCCGACCTCAGCATCAGCCGGCACGCAGGCAGCGTCCTGCTCATCTGGCGTATCGAGGACGAGACGGCACGGCTGGCCAGTCTCCTCCAGCACGCCCAGCGCCTCGGGCGCATCGGCGGCTTCGAGGAGAATCTAGTCACCGGCGAGATCACCTGGAACGGGCAGCTCTTCGCCCTGTACGGACGAGCGGTCACCGACAACCCGGTGTCCCTCCAGGACCTGGCCGAACACGCGCACCCCGACGACGCCGTGGCCATCGGCCGCTTCCTGCAGGCGGTGTTGCACCATCGCCGCGCCACCTCGACGGCCTTCCGCCTTCAGCGGCCCGACGGGGTCACCCGCCACATCCGGGTCATCGCCGAGCCGGTCCTCGACTCCGACGACCGGCTCCTCGCCGTGCGCGGCGCCTACCAGGACATCTCCTCCCAGCACTGGACCGAGGTCGCCCTGGCCGCCACGCGCGACCAACTCGCCCACACCGAGCAGGAGTCGGCGGAGCGCAACCGGCTGGCGCTGCAACTCCAGCACGCCATCATGCCGCCGACCCGCGCCCCTCTCGACGCCCCGGGCCTCGACGTCGCCGTGCGCTACCGGCCCGCCGAGACGGAGTCCCTGGTCGGCGGCGACTGGTACGACGCCGTCGTCCTGCCGTCCAAGCGGATACTGCTGTGTGTCGGGGACATCGCAGGCCACGGCATAGAGGCCGCCACCGGCATGGTCGTCCTGCGCAACGCGATGCGCGGCCTCGCCGTCACCGGCGCCGGCCCCGGCCAGCTGCTGTCCTGGCTCAACATCGTGGCGCACCACCTCGCCCAACAGGTCACCGCCACCGCCGTATGCGGCGTGTACGACCCCGAAACCCGCGTGCTGCGCTGGGCCAGAGCGGGCCATCTCCCGCCCGTACTGGTCCGCGGGGCGGAAGCCAGCACGCTCCCGCTGCTCCGGGGACTCCTCCTGGGCGCTCTGCCCGAGGCGGAGTACGAGGAGGGGGAGGTGCAGCTCGAACTGGACGACACGCTGCTCATGTACACCGATGGCCTCGTCGAGCGCAGGGACACCGCCGTTCAGGACTCCCTGTCCCAACTGCTCGCCGCGGCGAAGGACCCGGCCGCCTCACTGGAACGCCGGCTCGACCGGCTGCTGCTGCACAGCAAGTCGGACACGGACGACGACACCTGCCTCATCGGCATCAAGGTGTCGTGAAGCGAGGCGGCGGGGCCCGGCATCGGTCCGGCGTCAGAGGAAGCGGCGAATGGGAAGGACGGCCGTCTCCCCGGTGCGCTGGAGGAACGAGCGGCGCTTCCAACGGCCCGGCATGATCTCGACGCTCGACCGGAGGTCGTGCTCGAAGTGTTCGTCGAGGGTGGCGGTGAACGCCGTGTCGAGCACGGCGAGCATGACCTCCTCGTCGTGGTCGAGCGAGCGCCGGTTGAAGTTCGTCGATCCGATGAGGGCGGCGGCCCGGTCCACCGTGATGACCTTCGCGTGCATCATGGTCGGCTGGTACTCGAAGATCCTCACGCCGCACGCGAGGAGATCGTCGTAATAGTGCTGCCCGGCCAACTGGCAGACCCTCTTGTCGGTGTGCGGGCCGGGCAGGAGGATCTCCACCTCGACTCCGCGGCGCGCCGTGGCACACAGCAGCTCGATGAAGAAGATGTCGGGGGCGAAGTAGGCGGTGGTCAGCCGAAAGCGTTCCTCGGCGCTCTCCAGCATGACCCTCATCAGGGTCTGCATGTCCTGCCAGCCGAAGCTGGCCGAGCCGCGCACGACCTGGACCACGGCATCACCGTGCGGGTGGTGGTCGATGAACCGGTCACGTTCGTCGAAGAGTTCCTCGTGACACTCCGCCCAGTTCTGCGCGAAGGCGGCGGCGATGCCGTCCACCGCGGGGCCACGGACCTGGACGTGGGTGTCACGCCACTCCCGAGCGTTCCGGGCGTTGCCGCACCACTCCTCGGCGATGCCGACACCGCCGGTGAACGCGACCTCCTCGTCGACGACGAGAACCTTCCGGTGGCATCGGTGGTTCTGCTTGAACGGAGAGAGACGAAGCGGCCTTCGGAACCAGGACACCTTCACCCCGGCCTCCTCCATCGCCCGCAGCTGCTCCTTCTCGATGAGCCGGCTGCCGAAGCCGTCCAGGAGCAGCCGTACGCGGACCCCCTGGCGGGCACGGTCGGCCAGGGCCTCCGCGAACTGCCGCGCGATGTCGCCCCTCCAGTACACGAAGGTCATCATGTCCACCGTGTACCGGGCCGAGCGGATGCTGCCGAGCATGGCCGAGAAGATCTCATCGCCGTTGAGGAGGGGGACCAGCGCGTTTCCCTCGGTCGCCGCGATGCCGATCAGCCGCTCCAGGCGCCGTCGCAGACGCGCACCGGAGTCGGAGGCCGCCGCGCCCCGCGCGTCCTGGGTGAGCGAGACCGGGCGCAGCGGGTCCTGCGTACTCGTCATCGTGCGTCATCTTCCTGATCGTGCCCCGACTTCAGGGACACACTGTGCCGCACGGGGGTGGCCCCGCGTTCCTCTCCGGGCGGGGCCACCCCGTGCGTAGCTCTGGCGGACCGGTGTGCGCTCTGTTCCCGCGCTCTGTTCCCGCGCTCTACTCCTGCGCGCTCTCCGGGTTCGCGGGCTGGGCGTCGGCGGCGGAATCCTTCTCCCGCACGGCCCCGAGTGCTTCGTCGACGTCCGCGTGGATGGGTGTCGTCACATTGAGCCCGGTGATCTCCAGGAGGCGGCGGACAGCGGGTGTCGGAGCCACCAGGTGCAGATCCCCACCCATCTCCCGGGCTTCTCTGGATCCCTTGATCACCACGTTGAGACCCGAGGAGTCCATGAAGCTCAGCGCCGAAAGGTCCAGCACGAGGTGACGGCGCCCGTGCAGGAACTGATTGGCGACGTGGTGGTGCAGGAACGTGGCTGTCTCGATGTCCAGTTCGCCGCCGACGGTCAGAATCGCGGTGACGGCATCGCGGACCTCGACCTCGACGTCCAGGTTCTCTTCTCGAACGGGCATAGTTCCTGCTTTCTGCAAATATGGTCAGTTCGGGCTGAGCGACGGATCGCGGCCTGACAGCACAGCAGATGCCTCCCAGCGACCGAGCCTCACGGCGGATCGCCATGTCGGATGCCCAGGCGGCAGCCGCGTCATCGACGCGACCGGTGAGTGAGATCAACCACACACTGCCCAGGTCGGTAGCTTGTCACCCGGCAAATATTAGCGGGTGCGTCAACTCTCGGGGACGGGGCGACCGGGGGCGGCATGGCCGTCCTCACCGCGGGCAACCGCAGGGCCAGTGCCGTAACGGCGAAATGAGGGGGGATCGACGATGAGACGCACGCCTCACCATGACGATCACGACAGCGGTGACGCGGGGAACGACGGCACGCCCCACGGTCCCGGTCAGCCACCGATGCACCCCCTGCTCCGGGCGACCGCCGTGCTCGTCGCGTTCGCGGGAACGGTCGCCTTCAGTGTGGTGCTCGCTCACCTCACCCTCGAACCATCGGTCGCATCGGAAGCTCTCACCCATAGCAATCTTCGACCCGGTGACTCGATCAGCGACTACCTCGGCCAACCGGTGCTCCAGGACACCGTCAAGCAGCTGGGCGGAAACATCGTCCTCGGCATCCCGTTCGGCCTGCTGCTCCCCGTCCTGGCTCCCCGGGCACGCGGACTGTTCCGCGTGGTGATCCTCACCGCCCTCACCATGCTTCTGGTCGAACTGGTCCAAGGCGCCCTCGTCACGGGACGAGCCTTCGACATCGACGACGTCATCCTCAACACCACCGGCGCCGTGCTGGGTTACCTCCTCCTCGGCCGCCGCCTCGGCAGGGCCGTCCACCCGCGCCGCCACCACTGGTGGCACCGCTGGACGAAGGAGCGGGCGGCGCGGCCGTAAAGGGGTTGCGGGGCCGGCGGCGTGGGCGGCGTGGCGGCGGACGGCGGGAAACATGGGGGGTCATTCCCCATGTGGCCGAGACACCTCCCGTACCAGGATCGGGGTGTGGCTCCGAGCGGTGGGTCGGGTGGTGGAGGAGGGACGATGGCGGCGGAGACAGGACTGGGGCGGGCCGGGGCTTCGCTGTCGGGGGCCGAGCGGTGGTGGGAGGCCGGGCTGGTTTCCGGGGGCGAGGACGAGGGCGAGGACACGGGTGAAGGGCGGCCGGACTGGGCCGCGCTGGCCGAGGACGCGTCGGCCGCCGCACCCGAGGAGGCCGTGGCGCCCGAGGGGGAGTACCCGGGCCTGAGCGGGTTCGAGTGGGTGCTGCGGCCGTTCACCGTCTGCGCGGGGGAGCGGCTGGAGCGGGGCGTGTCGGGACCGGCGCGGCGGCTCGTGGACATGCCTGCCGTGCGGCGTGACCTGGAGCGGCGGCTCAGCGGCCGGCTCGCGCGGGCCGCGGCGCGGACGCTGGTGCTGGAGCTGTACGAGGCGCGGACCGCCGAACGCCTCGACGGGGCCGACACACAGGCCCGGTTCCGGGACTTCCTGGGGCGTACGGCGTCCCGGCGCGGCCTCACGGCCCTGCTGGCCGGGCGCCCGGTCCTCGCGCGGATCCTCGGACGGGCCGCGATCGACGCCGCGGACGCGATGGCGGAGGCGCTGGAGCGGCTGGCGGACGACCACGCCCGGCTGACCGCCGCCGGTCTCCTTAATTCCGGGGATTCGGGGGATTCAGGGGATTCAGGGGGTTCGGGGGATTCCCGTCAATCCAGCGGTGGTCCGGGGCTCCTCGTGGGCGTCGAGCCCGGCGCGGGCGACGGTCACCGGGGCGGACGGAGCGTGATGCTCCTGCGCTTCGCCGACGGGACCCGCCTGGTCTACAAACCTCGGCCCCTCGCCGCCCACCGCCACTTCAACGACCTCGCCGCCTGGTTCAACAGGCTGCCCGGCTCCGTGGACCTCCGCACGCTGCGGCTGCTCGACCGGGGCGACTACGGATGGGTGGAGTTCGTCGCCGCGCGACCCTGCGTCCGGGCCGCGGAGGTCGAGACGTTCTACCGCCGCCAGGGCGCGCTCCTGGCGCTGCTGCACCTCCTCGACGGGACCGACCTGCACCACGAGAACCTGATCGCCGTCGGCGCCCACCCCGTACTGGTCGACGTGGAGACCCTCTTCCACCCACCGCTGCCGGGCGCCACCGCCACGGACGACCCTGCCGCCCGCGCACTCCACGACTCCGTCCACCGCGTCGGATTGCTGCCCCAACTGCTGGTCGGCGACCACAGCGCCCTGGACGTGTCCGCGGTCGGCGGCGGCGGCGCGGCGGCGTCGCCCGTGGCCCGGGCGGACTGGGCCGACGCCGGCACCGACCGGATGCGCCTGGTCCGCAGGGCCGGGAGGTTCGGCGAGTCCGCCAACCGGCCACGTCTGGCGGGCGGCGAGCCCATCGAACCGGGAGCCCACACCGAGGCGCTCTGCGCCGGATTCCGCGCCGCGTACACGGCGATCGGCGCGGCCAGGGACGAACTCCTCGCCGAGGGCGGCCCCTTGAGGGCGTTCGCCGAGGACGAGGTGCGGGTGGTGATGCGCCCCACCTGGGTCTACGGCACGCTGCTCGACGAGTCGACCCACCCCGACCTGCTGAAGGACGCGGAGGCACGGCAGCGGGTCCTGGAAACCCTGCGGACCGACCTGTTCGGCCCCGTCCTCGCGCCCGGCCTGGTCGCCGAGGAGATCGCCCAACTCTGGGCGGGAGACGTGCCCTTGTTCACCGCCCGCCCGGGCCACGACCACCTGTGGGGCGCGCCGCAGCGTCCGCCGGCCGGCCGCACCGACCTGCCCGGGATCGCCCGCGTCGCCGCGAAACTCGCCGCCCTCGACACCGTCGACCGGCAGGACCAGGAATGGATCGTACGGGCCGCGATGGCGACGGCCTCCCGCGCGCCCGCGCACCGGCCCGCCGAGGGCCGGCGCGCCCGTACGGCGGACCGCGCGCCGGAGCCGGAGCGGCTGCTGTCGGCGGCCCGGTCCGTGGGGGACCAGCTGGTCTCCCTCGCGTACCGCGCGGGACCGCGCAGCAACTGGATCGGCCTGGAGCTCCTGGACGACCGCTACTGGCGGATCGGCCCCATGCCGGCCGACCTGGCCGGCGGCTACACCGGACCGGCGCTCTTCCTGGCCCAGTTGGCGGCGCTCACCGGGGCCGGACACTACGCGGAGGCGGCCCGTACGGCCCTGGCGCCGGTGCCCGCGCTGCTCGACGCGCTCCGCGCCCGGCCCGCGGACCTCGGCGCGGTGGGCTCGGGCTCCTTCTCCGGCCTCGGCGGCATCGCGTACGCGCTCACCGAGACGGCACGGCTGCTGGACGATCCGGAGGTCGGCTCCTGGGCGTCCGCCACCCTGCGGCTGGCCGGCGAGGCGGCGCGGACCGAACGGGAGCACGGGGTGGGCGCGGGCGTCGCGGGCGGCCTTGTCGCCCTGCTGGCCGCCCACAGGGCCGGGGGCGGCGAGGAGGGGCGGGAGACCTGGCGTACGGCACGGGCCTGCGCGGACCGGTTGGCCGCCGCCGAGCCCACGGCCGGGGGGCGGGGTTTCACGACGGGGGCCGCCGGGGTCGGATGGGCCTTGCTGCGATTCGCGGAGGCCGAGGCCACCGCCGTAGAGGGAAGTGAGGCGGGTGAGGCGGGTGAGGCGGGTGAGGGAGGCGAGGCCGGTGAGCGGTACCGGGCCGCGGGCCTCTCCGCGCTCCGCGCGGCCGTGGACGGGGGGCCCGAGGGCGGTGCCCGGGACTCGGCCTGGTGCCGGGGGCGCGCCGGCATCGCACTCGCCGTACTGGACGCGCCGGGAGCCCTGGACGACCCGTACCTCGCGGCCTGGTCCCGGAGGACCGCCGAGGAGGTGGGCCGGGGCCGGCCTGCCCCCGACGACAGCCTGTGCCACGGCGAAGCCGGAGTATGCGAACTCCTGGGCCACAGCGCCCTCCCGGAGGCCCGCCCGCACTGGATCCGTAGAGCCGGAGCGCTCCTCGCCTCCGTCGAGGAGTCCGGTGCCCGCAGCGGCGCCCCGGGCGGAGTGGCGCACCCCGGCCTGCTGACCGGTCTCGCGGGGATCGGGCACGGACTCCTTCGGGCGGGGTTCCCGGAGCGCGTACCGTCCCTGCTCCTCCTACGGACCTCCGGCGCGGGCCCCTGATCGGACAGGCACCGCTCAGGTCGTGTCCGAACGACCCGACCGCACCACCGCACGACCCGCACAGCTCAGCACGACCACCACTCCTGCGGATGAAGGACGAGTGAGGACCATGCAGATCAGTGACTCGGTGACGTACGTCGACGGCGGCGCGGGCGCGGAGACCGCGGCCGCGGCCCAGGATCACCCGGTGGGTGAGGTGACGCTGGGGTCGAGCGGGGCGCTGGGGCTGCGCAGCCGGCTGCTCGGAGCGGCGGGCTCGCACGTCGCCGCCTCCATGGACATGCCCTTCACGACCGGCACCCTCACGCTGTCCTGAAACGGGGACGGGGACGTCACCCGGCGGTGCGTGGCGGATGACGCCCTGACGGAGTGGTGGGGGCCGGGGTCCCCCGGCCCACTGCCGTGAGCGAAACGGACCAAGTAGCCTGCGCCCATGCGAGCGACGTCGGCGGTCATCGTGGGGCGGGAAGCCGAGATCGGGCTGCTGGACGAGGCCCTGAAGAGTGTGGAGAGGGGCGCGGGACGGGCGGTGTTCCTCGTCGGTGAGGCGGGGATCGGCAAGTCCCGGCTGGCCGGTGAGTGCGCGTTACGCGCGTACGACCGGGGCCTGCCGCTGCTGCGCGGCCGCGCCACCTCCACCGGGCTCGTCGTGCCCTTCCGGCCGCTGATCGAGGCGCTGTCCTCGCGGTTCCGGGCGGCCGGTGCCCCCGACGACCCCGAACTGGTGCCGTACCGCCCCGCTCTGGCCGGCCTCGTGCCGGAGTGGCGGGCCGGTGCGGTGGCCCCCGGATACACGATCTCGCTGGTGGAGATGGCCGAGGCGCTGCTCAGACTCCTCGCGGTGCTCGGCCGAGAGCGGGGCTGCGTGATCCTGCTGGAGGACCTCCACGACTCGGACACCGAGACGATCGCGGTCGTCGAGTACGTCGTCGACAACGTGGCGGACCTGCCGGTGCTGCTCGTCGGCACGCTCCGGCCCGACCCCGGCCCGGCGCTGGACCTCGCGCTCGCCGCGGAGCTCCGCAACACCGCCGCCTTGAGGGAGCTGGGGCCGCTGGACGAGACGGCCGTACGGGACATGGTGGACGCGTGTCTGGACGCCGGACCGGGTGACGTGCCCCAGCCCGCGCATCGGCACCTCGCGCAGCGGGCGGGCGGGAACCCGTACCTGGTGGAGGTGCTCCTGGCCGACCTGCTCGACACGGGACGCCTCAGCAGGGCCGACGGCCGCTGGCAGCTCGCCGATCACGGCGATGCGCCGGTCCCGACGGGCGCCGTCCGCAGCTGGGCGCGCCGCCTCGACCGGCTCGACGAACCGGTGCGCGAACTGGTGCTCCTCGCGGCGACGCTCGGCGGCCGGTTCTCCGTCGGGGCGCTCAGGGCGGTGACGGGGCTCGACGACCGGGCGCTGTTCGCCCACCTCCGGTCGGCCTCCGAGGCGGGGATCATCACCCCGGACGGTGCCGCCCACGACCACTACACCTTCCGCCACGTCCTGACCGCGGACGCGCTCAGAGCCTCGCTGCCGCCCGCCGAGCAGGCCGCGCTCGCCCGGCGCGCGGCCTCGGCCATCGAGGAGTCCGCCGGCGTGCTCTCCGGCGAGGAGCGCCAGCTGGTGGCCACGCTCCGACTCGCGGCGGGGGACAAGGCGGTGGCGGCCCGGCAGTTCGCGCAGGTCGGACGGCAGATGCTGGACGCCGGTGCGTCGGGCTCGGCCGCCGTGCTCCTGGAGCGGGCGCGAGGGCTCGCGGCCGAGGAGGAGCGGGACGAGGTCACGGTGCAGCTGGCGATCGCCCAGGCCGAGTCCGGGCGGCTCGACGCGGCGGCGGCGCTGCTCGACGATCTGCCGCCGGCGCCCGTCGGGTCGCGAGCGGCGGAGGAACGGGCCCAGGCGCACACGCAGGTCGCGTGGGTCGCGACCATGGCGGAGCGGCAGGAGGAGGCACGCCGCCGGATCCGGGCGGCCCGCGCCCTGTTCGGCGGCGCGCCCAGACCGGAGCAGGAGGCGGCGCTCGTGGTGGTCGAGGGCCATCTCGCGCTGCTGCCGGACGAGGGCGGCCGGGGCGAGCGGCGTGGGCCGGGGGGCCGGGACGGATGGGGTGGTCAGGACGGCCGGGGTGGTCAGGACGGTCGGAGCGGCCGGGACGGCCGAAGCGGCCGGGACGGCCAGGACGGGGGTGGCCGTGAGCGGCTGAAGGAGGCGGAACGTTCCGCCCGGCAGGCCGCGCTCACCGCCGAGGAGCGTGGTCGGCCCGTGGTGGCCTGCCAGGCATGGCAGTTGCTGGCCCTGCTGTCCCGGGAGCGCGGCTTCGACGAGGCCGACGCCTGCCTGGTGCGGATGCTCGCGGTGGCCGAGAAGCACCGGCTCGCGGTGTGGCGGGCCGAGGCACTGGTGCGGCTCGGCACCAACGCGTTCATGCGGACCGGAGAGGCGACCCAGCTGGAGACCGCCCGCGCGGCGGCTCACGAACTCGGTTCGCTGGCCCTGCTCCAGACCGTCGACGGCCTTCTCGCCATGCAGAGCGTGCTCACCGGACGGTGGGACCGGGCCCGGGAGATCGTCGAGCGGTCCGTCGAAGCCAGCGCCCGCCTCCAGAACCTGTCGGCGCACCGCTATCTGCTCCTCGTCGACGCCATGGTCGCCGCCCACCAGGGGCGGGCCCGCGAGCAGGAGCGGGCGCTGCTCCGGTTCCGCCGGGCGGGCGGAGAGGAGTCGATGCTCGTTCCCTTGCAGCGCGGTCTGTGCCAGGCCGTGGGCGCGCTCATGGGGGAGGACCGGGAGCGGGCGACGGCCGAGCTCGACGCGGCGCTGGCCTGGGAGCGGCAGCACCCGAGTTTTTTCTACCTCAGCGGTCGGTACGGGCTCCGCCCCCTGCTGCGGGCCCTCGACGGCGCAGACGGAGGCGGCGACGGCGGGGAGGACGGCGGCCGGGAGGCGTATCGGGAGGCGCTGGCATCGCCGGGCGGGCAGTTGGCCTGGAACCGGATGTTCCTCGGCATGGCGGACGCGGTGCTACGCGGCCGCGACGGCGACGCGGACGGCGCCCGGCGCGCGGTGGAGGAGGCCGGCCGCGCCGCGGCGGTGTTCCCGCAGGCGTGGCATCTCGCCCTCCGGCTGACCGCCGAGGCGGCGCTCGCCGACTCCTGGGGCGAGCCGGTCGCGTGGCTGCGTACCGCCGAGGAGTACTTCCACGAGGCCGGCGTCCCACCGGTGGCCGGGGCCTGCCGGGCCGTCCTGCGACGGGCGGGGGTCAGCGTCCCGCAGCGCCGGGGCGGCCGGGAGCGGATCCCGGCGGAGCTGCGCACGGCGGGCGTCACACCCCGCGAGTACGAGGTGTTCGTCCTGCTCGCGGAGCGGCCCGGCAACCAGCAGATCGCGCAGCGCCTGTGCATCTCGCCCCGCACGGTGGAGAAACACATGGCGAGCCTGATGACCAAGACGGCCTGCGTGGACCGCTCGGCGCTGTGCGCGCTGTCGGCCGAGCGGGCGGAGGAGCATGGACCGTCCGGTACCTCGGCCACCTCGTCACGGGCGCGGCCGGCCTGATCCCGCCTGACCCCGACTGATCAGGCCTGCCGACCGGGCATCCTGTGCGCGGACCGGGGCCGTGGGGGTACGGCGGGGCCCGGCATGGGGGACGTTCACGGCTCCTTGGGGCCCCGTCCCCCATAAGGCGGTCGTCGGCGGCACGACTCTGCGGGCCCCGCACCGATGTGCGACCGGGTTGCCGCGGCGGATCATCGAGCCGACCGATCAACTCCCGTCCCCCCTACGGAGGTTCGCTCGATGCCGCGTCCGACCGCGCAGCCCGCAGCGTCACCCGGCACGCTCCGGTTCTCCGTCCTCGGCCCGCTCGCCGTCCACCGGGACGACCGGGCGCTGCCGCTCGGCCCCTTGAAGCAGCGCGTCGTGCTGGCGACGCTGCTCGCCTCCGCCAACACCCCGGTCTCCGTCGACGCGTTGACCGACGCGGTCTGGCCGGAGGAGCCCCCTCGTACCGCCCGCAAGAACCTCCAGGTGTACGTCAGTGCCCTGCGCGCGCTGCTCGCGGAGGACGAAGGGGACCGGCCGCGGCTCAGCCACGTGCACGGCGGATATGTACTGCGTGTGGCGGAGGAGGAGTTCGACCTCCTGCGGTTCCGCTCCCTGGTGCGGGCCGCCGAGGGGCAGCCGTCCCGCCCGGCCGCCCGGCTGCTGCGTCAGGCCCTCGACCTGTGGCAGGGACCGCCGTTCGGCGACGACCTGCGGCAGTCGCCCCGGCTCGCCGAGGAGGCCGAGCGGCTGGAGCTGCGCCATCTGACGGCGTACGAGAGCTGGGCGGAGGCGGAGCTCGAACTGGGCGGCGCGCCGGCGGTGGCCGAGGGGCTGCGCGACCTGGTGGAGCGGCACCCGCTGCGGGAGCGGCTCCGGTCCGCCTGGATGAGCGCGCTGAGCGCGTCCGGCCGGCAGGCCGAGGCGCTCGCGGTCTACGACGACTACCGGCAGCTCCTCGCCCGGGAACTGGGCCTGGAACCGAGCGGCGCCATGGTGGCCCGCTACCGGGCGATCCTCGCGGGCGCGATCGCGGAGCCGACACGCGGCCCGGCCGCCCCCGCCCCCGCCCCCGCTCGCGGTCCTGCGACGTCGACGGCCGCTCTGCCGCCCGACCTGGTCGACTTCACCGGCCACGGCGAGGAACTGCGCGACCTGGTCGATCTGTTGGAGGACGACGGCACCAGTAGCGTCGTGCTCCTGTCCGGCCCCGCCGGGGCCGGGAAGACCACGCTGGCGGTGCGGGCCGCCCACCTGCTCGGCGACCGGTTCGCCGACGGGCGGCTCCGCGTCTCCCTGCGGGCACCGGACGGCGGGGCCCGCCCGCTGCCCGCCGTGCTGGCGGAGATCGGCGAACGCATGGGCCGAGCGGGGCTCTCCGGACCGGAGGCGTGGCGCGAGTGGCTGGCGGAACACCGCGTGCTGGTGATCCTCGACGACGTGCCCGAGGAACGCGCCGTACGACCACTGCTCCCGTGCGGCGGACAGGGCAGGGTGCTGCTCACCGCACGCGGCCAGCTGGGCGGCCTGGCGCCCGTGCACCGCGTCAACGTCCCGCCGCTCGGCACCGCCGAGGCCGTGCAGCTGCTCGCCGGGCTCGTCGGCCCGAGCAGGGTGCGGGCCGACCGGGAGGCCGCGCTGCGGATCGTCCGCGCCTGCGGTGGGTCGCCGCTGGCCGTCCGGGTGAGCGGTATGCGGCTCGCGGTGCTCCGCCATGTGCCGCTGCGCGAGTTCGCGGACCGGCTCACCGACCCCGCCGGGGCGCTGGACGAACTGACCTCGGGGGACGTGTCCGTGCGAAGGTGGCTGGCACGCGGCTGGAAGGCGCTGCCGGAGGAGTGCGGGCGGCACGCGGGACGGCTGGCCACGGGGACCGGAGACGGTCCGTTCGGCCTGAGCGAGGCGGCCGAGGCCCTCGGGTGCGACGAGCGGAACGCCGTACGGGTGGTGGAGGGGCTCATCGACGCCGGGATCGTCACCTCGCCCTGCGGCGAGGTCACCGCACACGCGGCGCAGTACGAACTCCCGCACCTGGTACGGCTGTACGCGCGTGGCACCCGGCACGGCACCCCGGTGCCGGCCTCGGGCTGAGCCCCGCTCAGGGACCGGGTCCGGCCACCCCCCGTCGGGCGGCCGGACCCGGAGTTTCAAGGGGAAGGCGGAGACGGCGGAGCGGGGCGCTCCGGGGCCGGGAGGCCGACGTGGTGCGCCAGGAAGGCGAGGCACTCGGCCTGGAGCGCCACCGCGCGGGAGGCGGCGCGGTCGGCGTGGCCGACGCCGTGCTCCAGGCGCAGCAGGACCGGTCCGGCGCCGGACGAGGCGTGCTGGAGCGCGGCGCACATCTTGCGGGCGTGCAGCGGGTCGGTCCTGGTGTCGCCGTCCGCCGCCGTCAGCAGCACCGCCGGGTACGCGGTCCCGGGCGTGACGCGGTGATAGGGCGAGTAGCCGAGCAGCGTCGGCAGCCGGGCCGGGTCCTGGGCACTGCCGTACTCGGGTGTCCAGCTGGGCCCGAGGCCCGACAACTCGTAGCGGACCATGTCCAGGAGCGGGGCCATGCACACCACGGCGGCGTACTTCTCCGGCTCTTGGGTGAGGGCCGCGCCGACCAGCAGCCCGCCGTTCGAGCCGCCCATGATCGCGAGGCGGCCCGGCTCGGTCCAGCCCGCCGAGATCAGCCGGTCGGCGGCTGCGGCGAAGTCGTCGAAGGTGTTCTGCTTGTGCGCCCCGCTGCCGGCCCGGTGCCAGGCCTCACCCTCCTCGCCGCCGCCGCGCAGACCCGCCCAGGCGAACACCCCGCCCGCCCTGACCCAGGCCAGGACCTGGGCGCGGTACCGGGGCGACATCGTGCGGCCGAAGCCGCCGTACCCGGTGAGCAGCGCCGGGCGCGGCACGTCCGGGCGCCCGGAGGGGGAGATCACGAACATCCGTACCGTCGTACCGTCCCGCGACGGGAAGGCGACCTGCCGGGTGACCGCCCCACCGTCCGCCGCGCCGCCGACCGCCGCGCCGCCGACCGCCGCTCGGCCGACCGCCGCAGCGTCCAAGGCGTCCGGGCCGTCCGGGCCGTCCCGGGCATCGCGCTCCCAGCGCGTCACGCCGCCCGTCCGCGCGTCGAAGCGGAGCACCCGCGGCGGCGTGACGAAGTCGGTGTACGCGAACCAGGCCTCGTGGCTCCCCGGCGGTCCGGCCGAGAAGTCGCCGACCGCGCCGGTGCCGGGCAGCGGGAGCGTGGCCACCCGCCGGCCTTCGACCAGGTCGTGCACGGTCACCTCGGCCACCGTGTCGCGGGTCCAGGCGGCCAGGCCGAGCGGGTGCTCCAGCTCCGGTCCTGACAGGACGACGAGGTGCGTCAGCACCGCGTCCGGCCGTTCGGGGATCACCTCGCGCCAGGCGTCGGGGCCCCGGTGGAGGTCGGCCGGCCGGCACGCGACGACGCGACCGCGAGGGGCGTCGCGGTCGGTGCGCAGCCACACCGGGTCCCGTGGACCGGTGCCGGGCGCGACGTGCAGGCGGGTGGCCGCCTCCCTGCCCTCCTGGACCGGCCGCAGCAGCGGGCGGTCGAGCGGGCCCGCGGACAGGTCGGCCAGGTAGAGGTCGGTGCCGCGGCCGGTGCCGAGCGTGGCCGTCACGCCGAGCCAGCGGCCGTCGGCGGTCACGGAGACGCTGTAGAACTGGGTCTTGTCCCGCCCTTCGCCGAAGACCAGGACGTCCGCGTCCGGTGCCGTCCCGACCCGGTGCAGGTAGACCCGGCGGTGGTAGCGCTCCTCGCCGGGGTTCAGCCGAGGGTCCAGACGCCGGACGTAGTAGAACGCCTCACCCCCCGGCAGCCAGCCGATCGACGACTTCCGGACCCGGTCCACCGGCCCGTCGACGACCTTCCCGGTGGCCACGTCGATCACCTGGAGCAGCGAGTCCTCCGTGCCGTCCCGGGACACCTGACAGGCCAGCAGGTCCCCCTCCACGGACGGCTCCCACGCGTCGAGCACGGTACGTCCGGACGGGTCGAGAGCCATCGGGTCCAGCAGCACCCGTTCCGTCGTCTCCGCCCCGGCCTCCGCCGTCACGAGCACCGGATGCTCCTGCCCGGCGTCCTGCCGCAGCCAGAAGACCCTGCCGCCCCGGAGCTTGGGCGACCTGACGCGATCGACGGCGTCGAGCGCCGCCACCTCCGCCTCCCACCGCTCCAGACCGGGCCAGGCCGCCCGCTCAGTCTCGTAGAGGCTCTTCTGCTCCGCGCTCCAGCGGCGCGTCGAAGGGGAATCGGGGTCCTCCAGCCAGCGGTACGGGTCGGGGACGCGCAGCCCGTGGAGTTCCTCGACGACGTCCTGCCGCTCCGCGTGCGGGTACGGGCGCCGTGTCGGTCGCACGTCGTGGGTCACTCGATGCTCCCTCGTTGGTGGTGGGGCGGACGACGGGTGGTCGGCGCGGCCGTTCCGACACCGGCCTCATCGGCGGACTGGTCAGCGGCCTCATCGGCGGTTTCCTCGGAGGCCGTCGCGGCGGTGCTCCCCTCTGCCGTCTCCGTGTCGGGCAGGGCGATCCAGGCGAAGACGCCGGACAGCACCACGATCAGGCCGGAGGCCGCGAAGATCGTGTCGATCGGGCCGAAGCGGATGCCGCCGACCGAGCCCGCGACATCCAGCAGTACGGAGCCGGCGAGCCAGCCGGACAGGACCGCGGAGAGCATCGACGCCAGCTTCGTCACCGGGTAGAACACGGCCATCACCCGGCCCCGGTACTCCGCCGGCGCCGCCGCGAGCAGCAGCGGTGCCATCGCCGTGTTCAGCACGGTGAGCGGAACGGTGAAGACGAAGAGCAGGGCGACGCCACCGAGGAAACCGGTCTGCCGGGAGTAGGCGACCAGCAGAACGCCGCTCACCAGCAGGCTGATCCATGTGCTGCGCCGCGCCCCGAGCCACTGCACCACCCGGCCCCCGCAGAGCGCGCCGGTGATGCCGCCGACCCCCATCGCCATGCCGATGTATCCGTAGAGGTGGGCGTCCGCGTGGAGGTTGTCCGTGGTGAAGAAGACGTTGAGGGTGCTCAGCGCGCCGATGCCGAACTGGCCGATCACGGCCAGCAGAAGCAGCGCGACGAGGAACCTGCTGCGTGCGAAGAAGCGCAGACCGTCCGCGAACTCACGCCGCAGGCTCGCCGGTCGCTCTCCGCCTGGCTTCCGTGGGGTGCCCGGCCCGGCCGTGCCCGCTGTCCGGGGACGTACACCGATGGAGCGGATCGCGACGTACGACACCGCGTAGGACAGCGCGTTGAAGAGCAGCGCCCATTGCAGACCGGCGGTGAACAGCAGCGGCGCGGCGAGCGGCGGCCCGATGATCCAGGCCGTCTCACCGGTCGCCTGACCGATGCCGGCCGCCCGGGCACGGTCGGCCTCACCGGTCACGAGATCCGCGAGGATCGCGAAGCGCGCCGGGGAGAAGAACTGGCCGGCCGCGTGGAGCAGGAGCACGGTCGCGTAGACGAGGGCGAGCCAGGCACCCGCCGGGAGGGCGTCGGCCGGCAGGAAGGAGACGGCGGTC
Source organism: Streptomyces sp. NPDC015346 (assembly GCF_043078785.1). Classification (NCBI taxonomy): domain Bacteria; kingdom Bacillati; phylum Actinomycetota; class Actinomycetes; order Kitasatosporales; family Streptomycetaceae; genus Streptomyces; species Streptomyces sp. NPDC015346. The sequence continues at coordinate 435,523 of NZ_JBIBTW010000003.1, forward strand.
AACACGGCCACGAGCCCGCCGCGCACCACTTCGGTACGGAGCATGAGGGCGCGTTTGTCCCAGCGGTCGACGAACACGCCCGCGAGCGGTCCGATGACGAGCACGGCGGCGCTCGACGCCATCAGGACACCGCTGACCGCCATCGGTGCCCACGTCTCGTCCTTCGCCAGGACGGTGGCCACCCACAGCACGAGTGTGGTGCTGAAGACGGCGTCGCCGACGGACGAGACGGCCTGACCGAACCACAGCCGGGTGTAGTCGCGGTTGATCAGCGTCAGACGCGGGGTCACGACGGCCTCGGCGAGGAGACGGTCAGCGCCATGAGGGCGGTCACCAGGGTCGTGTGGTACGCCTTCCCGAAGAATTCCCCGGCCGTCGCCGACGGGGACGCCGTGAGCGCCGCCGACCGCCCCGGGATCGCGCCGTCGGGCCGCTGGGCCCGCAGCAGGCACTCCACGGCCGCCGCTCCCGAGGGCGTGTGCAGCGGCTCGTCCCCGAGGATGAACTGGGTGAGGACGAGTTCGGCGGCCAGGTCCCACCGGTCGTGCTCGACGCAGTGGCGCAGCATTCGGTCGACCAGGTCGCGGGCGTGCGCCAAGGCGCCACCGGCCAGTCCGGGGGCCGTCCGGCCGAAGTCGCCGAGATAGAAGCCGGTGTGGGTCAGGGCGTACGCCTCCGAGGTGGCGAGCGGCGCCGCCCCGTTCCGTGGCGTCGGGTTCTCCGCTGCCCCGTCCCGCGACGCCCCGTCCTCCGCCGCCCTGTCCCGCGACGGTGGGTCCTCGGGCCCGGCGGCGCGGAGTGCGAGGAGCGGGCTCCTCGGGAGGAGTTCGGCGTACGGCTCGATGCCGTGGCGGACGCCTGCCTTGTCCGCGTAGTAGCGGATCTCGATGCGCCGGTACGGCGACTTCCCGTGCGGCGAGAGGAAGTCGGGGGCCAGCCGTGCGACCGTGGCCCGGCACTGGGTGTCGTCGATCCCGTCGGGGGCCAGCGCGGCGTAGATCAGCCCGTACGTGGCGGCGTACCTCGGGACCTCGTCGAAGAGCCGGGGAAACTCCGGATCCTGCCAGAGCTTGTGGACGAGGGCCGTCGCCCCGGTCAGCTCCTCCGGGGCGGTCAGCCCCTCCGGTGCGGCGCCGCCCTCCGTGCGCGCCGCGCAGTGGCAGAGCAGCGCCAGTTCCAGTGCGGCCTTCGCCTTCGTGTGCGTCGCCGACCGGGCGCTCGCCGAGAACGGGTCGAAGTGGTCCAGGTTCCTGCCCAGCCAGCCGAGCGCGCCGGCCACGAGCTGCTCCAGCGGTGACGGCATGGCTACAGGCGCCCCGTCTCGTCCAAGTGGTCGAGCAGGGCCGTGTCGACGGTGTCACGGAACCGCGCGAGCGTCCGTGCGTTCTCGTCGTACCGGTAGAGGTCCTGGCAGGCGATCCAGCGGTCACCGGTGTCCTTGGCGGGCAGGTAGCCGTCGGCGACCGTACCGACCTCCCAGTCGGGTTTGCCCGCGGTCTCCCAGCAGCTGGCGAGGGTCCCGTCGGCGCTCACCACCGCGCCGTAGCGGCCGTCGGCGTGACCGCAGGTGACGCAGGTCTTCCGGGCGCCGGGGCGGTTCACGGTGAAGCCGAGGTCGAGCGCCCGGCGCTGCCACCGGGTGAAGGCGGCCGAGAGCTCGCCCGTGTGCAGCAGGCTGTTGGTGTATCCGACGCCCACGTCGCCGATCCGGGCGAAGTACAGGGTGCACCGGGCGGGGTCGAGCGAGGCCGCGAGCCGGTCGATCAGCTTGTCGACCCCGTGGAAGGTCTCCTGGGAGACGTTCACCCGCAGCGTCCACTGGAGCGGCGAGACCTCGGAGGCCTTCACGATGTTGCGGACGATCTTGTCGAAGGTGCCGCTGCCGTCCGCCCTGCCGACCCGGATCCGGTCGTGGTCGGCGCGGTCGCCGTCGAAGGTGACCTGGACGGACGTCAGCCCGCGGTCGGCGAGCCGGCGCGCCAGGGACGGGGTGAGCAGCGTCGCGTTGGAGATCATCCAGGCCGAGGTCGGCGCGATGTCCGCGGCCCGCTCAAGGAGTTCGAGACAGCCGCGCGGGTTGAGCAGGGGCTCACCGCCGAAGAGGAGGATCCTGAGCTTCTCCAGGCCGACGGCGGCCATCTGCCGCTCGGTGAAGCCGAGGACCGAGGTGATCGTCTCCGAGGTGAGGCGGGTGCGGGCGATCCGGGGCGGCCGGCTGCCGCCCGCCTCGTCCTGCGCGGTGTTCTGGAAGCAGTAACCGCAGCCCAGGTTGCAGTGGGTGCTGGTGAGGACGGTCAGCGCGTAGGCGCGGACCCGGGCGGGGGTGAACATGCCGCTCTCGCGCAGCCGTCGCTCCGCCTCGGGGCGCAGGGATCCGTCGGCGGTGACGTGCCGGCCGCCGAGGCGGGCCACGCCGCCGGGGCCGAGGAACCACCAGTTCCGCTCGCCCTTGAGGAGGCGCGCCCCGGAGGAGAGGAGATCGGCCTGATCGGAGCCCGCGGTTTGTCCGGGGCTCACCGCTTGTCCGGAGGCCGCCGCTTCTCCGGGGCTCACCGCTTGTCCGGAGGCCGCCGCTTGTCCCGGGCTCAATGCCTGGGCGGCGTTCACCGCTTGGTCGATGCTCATCGCGTCGCCTCCCGCACCGCGGATGTTCCCGCCGCGGAAAGCCCGCCGGCCCGGCCGCTTGTGATGATCAGGGTCGCCAGCGCCGTGACGAGGGTCGCCTGGTACGACTTCCGGAAGAACTCCACGGGCGTCGCGTCCGCCGCGGCCCGCCTGACGACCGACCGTCCGGGGATCGCGCCGTCGGCCGACTGGACCTCGGCGAGCATCCGGATGCCGGCCGCCCCCGAGGGGGTGCCGAGCGGATCCGCACCCAGGCAGTACTGGGCGAGTACGAGCTTCCCGACGAGGTCCCATTCGCCCAGTCCCACGCAGTGGTCCGTGAGCCGTTCCACCACGCGGAGCGCCTGCGCCCGGTCGTCCTCGGTCAGGCCGGGATCACGCAGGCCGAAGTCGCTGAGGTAGAAGACGGTGTGCGTGACCACGCACACGTCCAGGTCGGCCACGGGCAGCGTGCCGGCCCGGGCCGGCAGGCTCGCCGCGTACAGCTCCTCGTAGGAGGCGAACCGGTGGTCGGCGCCCGCCAGATCGGCGTAGAACCTGGCTTCCAGATGGACGTACGGCGACTTCCGGCGCGGCGCCAGGTAGCCGTCGGCCGTCAGCCGGGTCAGTACGGCACGGGGTGCGTCGGTGACGATCCCGGCCGGTGCCAGCGCCGCGTACATCAGCTCGAACGCCCGCGCGTACCTCGGGTCGAGGGTGAGCAGGCGCGGGAAGTCGGGCTGCTGCCAGGTCCGTTCGACCACCGTGGTCAGCTCGCCCAGGACGATGTCCTCGGGGGCGGTCCTGCCCCAGTAGCGGCAGAGCAGAGCCAGCTGCAGGAGGGCCTTGACGCGCGGGGTCACCGGCAGTTCGGCGCGGCCGGCCGGGGAGTCGAGATAGGCCGCGTGCCGTCCTATCCAGTGCCGCGCACCCGCGGACAGACTCGTCACGGCCTCATCGAGGCCGGCTGATCGCGTACTCATGGTCCTCCTTCGGGGTTGCGGCGGCGGATGTCCGGGCCACCCGCTCGACGATGTCGGCCGCGCGCGCCGCGCTGTCCAGCGCGGCCAGCCGGCCGCCGAGCGCACGGGCGCGGCTCCGCAGACCGTCGTCGCGCCACGCCGACTCCAGCAGTGCCGACGGGTCTGGGTCCGTCGTGTCGGTGGTGTCCGTGGTGTCGGCGGTGTCCGTGCGGTGGGCTGTCCTCGTGGGGTTCAGGGTGCTTGGGTGGTTCGTGGGTTTCGGGAGGCGTACGGCCACGCCGGCCCGTACGCAGGCGCCGGTGAGGAGTGGCTGCTCGGAGCCGTTGGGCGAGAGGGCGAGGGGCCGGCCGCGCAGGAGAGCCGCGAGGACCGGAGCGGAGGTTCCGTTGGCCAGTACCATCCCGGCCAGGTCGACGAGCGGGCCCATCCACGGCTTGCGGACCAGCAGGATGTCGGCGCCGGGAGCGGGCCGCGGGTCGGTGGACCTGCCCTGCTCCACGACGGCTTGGAACCGGCCACCGGTGAACGCCTCGTTCAGCCATGGCCACAGACTGCCGCCCCCGAAGAAGCGGCCGAGGTGGACATAGACGACGGGTTTGCCGGACCGCGCCAGGTGATCCCGGACCGCCGCGACCTCCGCCGGGTCGGGTGTCGGTTCCCAGGCCAGCGGGCCCACGTGCCGTACCCGCTCCGGGAGTTCCGCGCCCGGGTACTCCAGTGCCGGATCCCCGCGCAGCAGCAGGGCGTCACCCAGCAGCGGGCTGTCGCCCCACCGGGAGGCACGCCCGGCCAGGCCGGCCTCCTCCCGCACGGCGGCGTGGATCTGTCGCGAGTCGAGGGTCCGGCTCGCCCGGGTCCTGCCCAGGGGCGGCTCGTCGTCGCCGCCCGTCCGGTAGTTCCACAGATGGACCGAGAGCCCGACCACCACCACCGGAATGTCCAGTGTCTCGGCGGCGAGCAGGGCGCCGTTGCACAGGACGGAGGTGACGAGCAGATCGGCCCCCGTGTCCTCGGCCGCGCGCAGGGTCGCCCGGTACTGCGCCAGGCCGGTCTGCCCCCACCACGTGGCGGAGAACGCCCGTCGACCGCCGAAGTCCTCGGCCGTCGCCATCGGCAGTCCGGCCTCGGCCACGACGGGCGCGGCGGTCGACCGGGCCAGCACGCCGACGTGGTGGCCGCGGCGCCGCAGTTCGCGCCCGGCCGCGATCGCCGGGTAGAGGTAGCCGCCGTCGCTGAGCGGGCAGAGCAGAATCTTCACGACGTGCGCGCTCCCTCGGGTGATGGCGGGTGACGGCGGCCGCGGGCCCCCCGGCTCTTGGCACGATCTGCCGAGAACCGGGTGGCCCGCGCGGTGCTCAGAACCACTGACCTCGCGTCAGGAGAGGTCGCTGGAGTTGTTGACGACGCAGCCGGCCTCGGCCTCCTCGTCCTCGCTGTGCGCCACGACCTCGATGTCCTCGTCCTCGGTCGACTGCGGGTTCGTGTTCTCGGACATGTGAGTCCTCCTTGGTTGGCGGCGTCGCTGCGCCGGCTGAGAAGAAACGTACGGACGCCCGGTATGGGAACGCCTGGTCGCCGGTTCGACGCCGGTATACGGCGACCACACGGACGCGGCACGCCCCCGGAACCCGGCCGCGTGACCTGCCACGCCTCTGCATCGCGCCTTGCAGGGAGCGTCCGTACCCGCCCCGACCTGCGGATCTACCGATCTCCAGGCGTTCGTGAACCGGAAGTCTGCCGCTTCAGGGCACGATCCGAGCCACGCTCTGCGCGCGGCACGAGCACCGAGGAGGAGCCATGGACCTGGCCGAGCTGATCAGCCTGCGGCCCGTGCCCTGCGGCGGCCTCCTGGTGGCGCTCACCCGCCGCTGCCCCATGAGCTGCGCACACTGCTCCACCGGGTCCTCGATGGCGGTCTCCGAACGGCCCGACCCGGAGCATCTGCTGCGCTTCATCGGATCGTTCGGTTCGACCGGCGCGGAGGACCGCACGGAGGACCGCATGAAGGACCGCCCGCAGGACCGCACGAAGGCGCGCCCGGAGGTGGTCATGTTGACCGGCGGCGAACCGCTGCTCCTCCCCGAACTCGCCGCCCGCCTCGCCGGTCTCGCGCGCGCCGCGGGTTCCCGCGTGGCGCTGCTGAGCGGGATGTTCTTCGCCCGCGACGGGCGCGTCCCCGACCGGATCATGCGCGCGATCACGGCCCTCGACCACTTCTCGGCGAGCATGGACGTCCACCACGAGCGCGAGGTCCCCCGCGCGCACATGCTGCGCGCGCTCGGGACCGTACTCGACGCCGGGATCCCCGCCAGCATCCACCTCACCGGGAGCGGCCCCGACGACCCGTATCTCGCGGACGCCGTCGCCGACGTGCGCCGGGTCTTCGCCGACCGTGTCCCCATGCTGGTCAACGAGGTCCGGCCGCTCGGCCGCGCCGCGGGGATCGTCCGGGCGACACCGCCCGGACCGGACGGCGCCCAGGCGGCGCCCTGCGCCCTCGCGGCCTGGCCGGTGGTCGCCTTCGACGGGACCGTGGCGGCCTGCTGCAACCAGTGGACGGTGGACCGGCGCCCCGTCCCCCCGCACCTCCGGCTCGGACACATCGCCGACGACGACTGGCCGGACATCCGCGCGCGCTCCCTCGGCTCCCCGGTGCTGCGGATGCTGCGCGCCGTCGGCCCCCAACGGCTGCACACCCGTTACGCGACCTCACCGGCCCCGGCCGGCTACTGCGGGAGCTGTCACGCACTCGCCGACCGCCCGGACGTCCTCGCGGGCGCGGCACACGACGCCGGCGGCCGGGTCGGCGAACTCCTCGACCAGCTCAGCGCGGAGCAGCAGCTCGCCGCCGGACCCGCCGCCCTGGTACGCCGCATGGGCTGCGCCCGCTACGCCCACCTGGTCGAGTCGCCCGCAGAGGACAGGAGCCGCCGATGACCACCACCGCGTCCCTCGCGCTCAGGACCAAACTCACGCCCACCACTCCCGTCCTGAGGGCCGCGACCGCGGCCCTGTGGCGACCGGAGGGACTTCGGTGGAGGTACGTGCGCTATCTGGCCGCCATGCACCCGCTCGTACGGGCCTCGGTGCCGCTCCTGGAACGGGCCGCCGAGCGGTGCGCCGAACGGGACGACCCGGGCGCGCGGCGCCTCGCGGCGTACTACACCCGCCACGCCGAGGAAGAGCGCGACCACGACACCTGGCTGCTCGACGACCTGGCCGCGGCCGGTGCCGGGCCGGCCGCCGTGCCGCATCCCGTCGTCGTCGAACTCGCCGGGGCGCAGTACTACCGGATCGAGCACGAGCACCCGGTCACCCTGCTCGGCTACATCGCGGTCCTGGAGGGCAACGCCCCCGGGCCCCGGCTCGCAGACCGCCTCACCGAGGCCACCGGTCTCCCCGGCGGCGCGTTCCGCACCCTCCGGGAACACGCGGAGCTGGACGGCGGCCACCTCGACGACCTGCACCGGGTGCTCGACGACCTCGCGCTGACGCCGGCCCGGCAGACCGCCGTCTCCGTCAGCGCGCTGCACACGGCCAACCTGCTCACCCGGCTCTTCCTCGCCCTCGCCGCCGACCCCGGAGGACCCACGTGACCGACGACACCACTCCGTACGACACGACTGCGCACCACACCACTCCCTACGGCACCACTTCGCCGCCGCCGGGCACGCCCGCCTCCGGGCCCACCCTGGAGGCGCTCGCCGCCGCCGGGTTCGACGTCGACGCGCTCAGCGAAGAGCAGCACGAGGTGCTGCGCGCGCTCACCCGGGAGGAACTGGCCCTCCTCGTCGACATCAGGGGACGGCTCGACGCGGCGGCCCCCGAGGTGCAGGCCCATGCCGACGTGGCGGGCGGCGCCCTCTTCTGACCCCGGCCGCCCCGCCGTCCCGCGCCCCCGGAGGAACCCATGCCCTGCGCCTCGTGCCGGAGCGCACTGCCGCCCGACGCCCGGTTCTGCCCGTCCTGCGGCAGCCCCTGCGCCCCCGGGCCGGTCACGGCCAAGCCGACCGGCCGCAAGGTGGTGACCGTCCTCTTCTGCGACCTGGTGGGCTCCACCGCACTCTCCGGAGCACTCGACGCGGAGACCCTGCGCTCGGTCACCCTCCGCTGGTTCGACCTGATGCGGCTGCGGATCGAGGAGCAGGGCGGCACCGTGGAGAAGTTCATCGGAGACGCGGTGATGGCCGTCTTCGGCGTGCCGACCGTGCGGGAGGACGACGCCCGCCGGGCGATCGCCGCCGCCCTGGCCATGCGGGAGGCGCTCGCCGGGCTCAACGCCCGGCTCGAGGAGGCCGTCGGCGTACGGCTGGAGACACGCATCGGCATCAACACCGGCCAGGCCGTGACGGGTTCGGCCACCCTCCGGCAGGCGATGGTCTCCGGCGAAGTCGTCAACGTCGCCGCACGCCTGGAACAGAACGCCGCCGCCGGGGAGATCCTCATCGGACCCGACACCCTGGCGGCCGCCGGGCCGGGCATCCTGACGGCGGAGACCGGCCCGCTGCTGCTCAAGGGCAAGAGCGACCGGGTCGCCGCCCACCGTCTGCTCGGCCTGGACGAGGAGGGCGGCCCGGAGGCGCTGCGCCGCTTCGACCTCCGATTCGTCGGCCGTACGCGCGAACTCGGCCTACTCGACCAGGCGTTGGCCCGTGTGGTGCGGACCCGCGGCGCCGATCGCCTGGTGGTCGGCGGGGAGGCGGGCCAAGGCAAGACCAGGCTGGTACGCGAGTGGCTCCACCGCGCCACGACCGCGACCCCGGCGACGGTCGAGGGCCGCCCGCGCCATGGCGTCGGACGCTGCCTGGCCCGTGGCGAGCAGCCCAGCCTCGGGCCGCTCGCCGACGCCGTGGCCGACCTCCTGAACACCGGCGGCACGCCCGTAACCTCTCCGTCGCTGCCCCCGTCGCCGTCGCCGTCCCCGTCGCCTGAACTCGACCTGCTCCACCGGGGTCTGCTCCTGGACGGCACGCCCAATCCGTCGCCGGCGGACACGTGCGCCGCGCTCGCCAAGGTCCTCGCCGAGCTGTCCGAGACGCGGCCCGTCGTGCTGGTGATCGACGACTGCCACTGGGCCGCGCAGCCGCTCTTCGACCTCCTCGACCGGCTGCTGCGCGTACTCACCGACGCCGCCGTCCTGATCGTCCTGCTCACCAGGCCCCAGCTGTTCGACGTACGGCCCGGACTGGCCCTGGACGCCGTGCCGTTGGGCGGGCTCTCCGACGCCGAGGCGCAGCTCCTCGCGGCCGAGCTGACCAGGGGGACAGGAGCGCACGGCGAGCCGCTCGGCCCTCACGTCCTGGCCAGGGTGGGGGGAAACCCGCTGCACCTGGAGCAGTTGCTGCTCGCGGGCGAACCCGTCGACACGGACAGCGTCCCGCTGCCGCTCCAAGCCCTGATCGGAGCCCGGATCGACGCGCTCGACCCGCCCGAACAGCGGGCCCTGGGCCTGGCGTCCGTCCTGGGCGGCGACTTCACCGCCGACGAACTGACGGAACTCGCCGGACCCACGGCAGGGGTGGGGACCGGTTCCGAGCTGCGTTCCACGCTGCACCGGCTGGTCCGGCACCGTCTGATCAGGCCGGCGGGCGGCGCGTTCCGCTTCGCCGGAGGGCTGATCCAGGAGGTCGTCCACGCCAGCCAGTCCAAGCAGGACCGGGCCGACCGGCACGAACGGGCGGCACGAATGGAATCGGTCCGCCAGCGGGGCAGCGCGGCGGTCGGGGCCCACCTGGAACAGGCGTACCGCTACCGCGTCGAGCTGGGCGCCCAGGACGCGCACACCGACGCGCTGCGCCGGCGCGCCGCCGACGCGCTCGCCGAGGCCGGGCGGCTCGCACTGGCCCACGCCGACCCGGTGTGGGCCGCCGACCTGCTCGCCAGAGCCGTGGCGCGGTATGTGCCGGGCGAGCCGGGGAGCATGACGACACGTCGGCGGCTCGGCCAGACGCTGCTGGACCTGGGGCGCGGTACGGAAGGCAGGGCACTGCTCGAAGAGGTACTGGCCGAGGCCCCGGCCGACGACGGGGCCGTGGTGGAGGCCGCGCACGCCCGCCTCGCCCTGGCCTCCGTCGGCCGGCCCGCGGGTGTCCCGTCCTCCGGAGCGGCCGAGTCACCCGCCGAGGCCGCCGGCGCCACCCTGCCGGTCTTCGCGGCGGCCGGCGACGACCTCGGCCAGGCCAGGGCCTGCCTGCGGCTCGCCCAGGGCGCCCAGGAACAGGGCCGGCACCGGGCGGCGGAGCGGCTGCTCGCCCGCGCGCTGGACCACGCGGTACGCGCCGACGCCGAGCCGGAACGGGCCGCGGCCCTCGGCGCGATGGGGGTCTCGCTCTGGCGCGGCCCCCAGCCGGTCGCGGATGCCGTGGCCCGCTGCCGCGAACTCCTCGCCGACCAGGGTGCCGGCCGGCGGGCCGTCCGGTTGACGCTCAACTGCCCGCTGGCGGTGCTGCTGGCCCTCCACGACGACCGCGACGGGGCCCTGGCCTGCCTCGCGGAGGCGGAGCACCTCGCGAAGAGACTCGGCTACGCCGAGGCCGACGCCTTCCTGCCGATCTTCACGGCGACCGTGGCCGACCTGGCCGGTCGCCGGGAGGAGGCGCTCCTGAGCCTGGAGCGGGCCGCCGCCGCCGCGCGGGACCTCGGCGCCACGGCGCTGCTGCGCAGCGCCCTGCTGGACGCCGCCCGCATCCGGCTGGACCTCGGCGACGTACGTACCGCTCGGCGCACGCTCGCGGAACTGGACGGGGAGCGGGCGGAACCGGCCCGGGCGCGCGCCGAGTCGGCCGACCTCGACGGACTGCGCGCCCGGATGGCCGCGGCGCGCGGACAGGCCGCGACCGCCACGCGGCTGGCCGCCCGGGCCGTCGACACCGCCGCCGGCACCGACTCGCCCATCGTGCGGGGCCTCGCCGCGCTCGACCTGGCCCGCACGGCCCTCGCGTTGGGGCGCCCGGCCGACGCGACCGAGGCGGCGACGCGCGCACGCCGGTGCTTCGCGGCCAAGGGGGCGAAGGGCCATCTCCCCGCCGTACGCCAGGCAGAGGCGGCAGCCGCCGCCGCAACCGCGACCGCTCGCCCCCACACCCTGCCGCCCGGCCACGGCGGCGCAGTCGGACACATCACCGGCACCGGCACCGGCACCGGCCCCGGCCCCGGCCCGGAGAGGAGGCACCGCGATGACCACCGCGCCGCGACCGGCGCCCGGGCTCACCTGGGGTCTGCGAGGGCGGGGCCCCTCGGACGTACCCGTGGAGGCCGACGGGCCGCCGGACCCGCCCGAGGGGGGTCTCCTCGGCGGTACCGGGCGCGGGATACGCGTCTGCGTGGTCGACTCGGGAGTCGAACCGAACCACCCCATGGTGGGCCCCCTCGACCGCTCGTGGCGCGTCGTCAAGGACGACGACGGGGTCCGCGTCGAGGAGACGGACGAGGGGGACGCCTGCGGCCACGGCACCGCCTGCGCCGGGATCATCCGGCGCACCGCCCCGGAGTGTGAACTGTCCAGCGTCCGGGTGCTCGGCGAGCGGTTCTCCGGCAGTGGGGACATCCTGCTCGAAGGGATCCGGTGGGCCGTGCGCCAGCGGTTCGACGTGGTGAACCTGAGCCTGTCCACCAGCCACGACCGCTTCGTGGAGGAGCTGCGCCGGCTGGCCGACGAGGCGTACTTCCAGCGGACCGTGATCGTCGCCTCGGCGCACAACACGCACGTGGAGAGCTTCCCCTGGCGCTTCTCCTCGGTGGTCTCGGTCGGCAGCCACCAGGAGGACGACCCGGACCTCCACCTCTACAACCCCGAGCCCCCGGTGGAGTTCTTCGCCCCGGGCCAGAGAGTCCAGGTGGCGTGGCTCGGCGGCACGTCGATCCGCAGCTCCGGCAACAGCTTCGCCACCCCGTTCATCGCGGGGCTCTGCGCCCGGATCCTGTCGAGCCACCCCCGGCTGACGCCGTTCCAGCTGAAGAACGCCCTGTACCTGTCCGCAGCCAACGTCCGTGTCCACGGACGCCGGTAACGACCGGCGCCGGAAGGGAACCCCCATGGCTCAGACGACCGCCCCCGCCGTGTCCGCAGCGCCCCGGCCGGATCCGGCCCTGGCAGAGCTCCTGCAGTCGGTGGTGGACACCGCGCGCGCCATCTTCGGCGCCCAGGCGAGCTCCATCCTGCTCCTGGAGACCGCGGCGGACGAGCTCGTCTTCGAGGCGGTCTCCGGGCAGGGGCAGGAGTTCCTCGTGGGCCGGCGCTTCCCGGCGGGCCGGGGGATCGCCGGGTGGGTCGCCGCCTCGGGGGAGCCGATGGTCGTCGACGACCTGCACGACAGCGCTTCCTTCGACCGGGACATCGCCGAGTCCACCGGCTACGTCCCGAACGCGCTGATGGCGGCCCCTCTTCTCCACGGGGGCCGGGTCCTCGGCGTCCTGGAGGTGCTCGACCCGTCCCCGCAGGCCCGCTCCGGCCTGCCGGAGCTCGATCTGCTGAGCCTCTTCGCCCGCCAGGCCGCCGTCGCCCTGCACGTCCTCATCACCCACACGCCACTCCGGCCGGCCCCGGACGCCACCCCCGACGACCCGTCGCGCGCCGAACTCCTCCGGCTCCTCTCGGAGGCCCGCCGCCTCCTCGAACAGTGAGGCAGCCTTTTCTCAGTCCACGAGGTGCGGCTCACGCTCCGACTGCCCCCGCGCCGCCGAGCCGGACAGGGCCGGAGCGGGCTTCTCGCCCTCGACGTCGATGTTCGGCAGGAGCCGGTCGAGCCACCTGGGCAGCCACCAGGCGGACCTGCCGAGCAGGGCGAACAGGGCGGGCACGATCGCCATGCGGACGACGAAGGCGTCGAAGAGGACGGCGGTCGCGAGGCCGAAGCCGATCATCTTGACGAAGTCGTTGTCCTCCATGATGAAGCCGGAGAAGACGCTGGCCATGATGATTGCGGCAGCGCCGACCACCCGTCCGCCGTGGCGGAATCCGGTGACGACCGCCTCGCCGGGCCGCGCCCCGTGGACGTACGCCTCCCGCATCCGGCTCACCAGGAAGACCTCGTAGTCCATCGCCAGGCCGAACACGACACCGATCATGAAGATGGGCATGGTGCTCATCACGGGCCCCGGCTGATCGACGCCGATGATGTCCGCGAGCCAGCCCCACTGGAAGACGGCGACGACGGCGCCGAGGGCGGCGGTCACCGAGAGCAGGAAGCCGAGCGCCGCCTTGAGGGGCACGAGTACGGAGCGGAAGACCACCATCAGGAGCAGGAACGCCAGGCCGACGACCAGCCCCAGGTACGGCAGCAGCGCGTCGTCCAGGGTCTGTGAGAAGTCGATGAACATCGCGGTCTGACCGGCGACCAGGATCTCGGACGCGCCCGTCCGGGATTCGAGCCCGCCCGCCATGCCGCGCAGCGCGCGCACCAGGTCCTCGGTCCTCGTGTCGGCCGGACCGGTGTCGGGGATGACGTTGACGAGGGCGGTGTCCCCCGGCGGGTTGGCGGTGGCGGGAGAGACGGTGTCGACTCCGGGGACTCCCTCCAGAGCCGTACGGACCCGCTCCGCCGCCTTCTTCGCGTCCCCAGCCTCGACGATGACCGTCAGTGGCCCGTTGAAACCGGGTCCGAAGGAGTCCGACAGCATGTCGTACGCCTTGCGCTGGGTGGTCTGCGGAGCCATGGTGCCCTCGCCGGGCAGGCCCAGTTCGAGACCGGCCGCGGGCACGGCGACGGTGCCCAGGCTCACGACGCCGAGCAGCAGGACGGCGACGGGGTGGCGCAGCACCAGACCGGCCCAGCGGGCACCGAGGTTGGGCTTGCGGCGGGCCTCGCGCTTGGCGGCCCGGCGCTGCTGACGCTTCGACAGCGGCTTGCCGGTGTACCGCTTGCGGTCCCCGCGGGCGAGCACCCTGACGGGCGCGAAGCCGAGGAGTGCGGGCACGAACGTGATCGCGACGAGTACGGCGACGGCGACCGTGCCGGCCGCGGTCAGGCCCATCTTGGTGAGCATCGGGACGTCCACCACCGCGAGTCCCGCCAGGGCGATGATCACGGTGAGCCCGGCGAAGACGACGGCCGAACCCGCGGTGCCCACGGCCCGGGAGGCGGCCTCCGCGCGCTCCCGCCCCTCGGCGATCTCGGCGCGGTAGCGGGAGACGATGAACAGGGCGTAGTCGATGCCGACGGCGAGGCCGATCATCATCGCGAGCGTCGAGGTGGTGGACGACAGGCCGAAGGTGCTGCCGAGGGCGGTGATGCCGCTGATGCCGATGCCGACGCCGATCAAGGCCGTCAGCAGGGGCATGCCGGCGGCCACCAGGGAGCCGAAGGTGAGGAGCAGGACGACGGCGGATATCAGGATGCCGAGCTGTTCACCCGTACCGCCCATCGTCTGCTCGATCCTGACGGCGTCGCCGCCCGCCTCGACGGCGAGGCCGGTGCTCCGGGCCCGCTCCATCGCCTCGGTGAGACCGTCGTGCGCCGCGTCGGTCAGCTCGGTGGCCCGCGCCTCGTACGTGACGTAGGCGTACGTCGTCGTACCGTCGGCGCTCACGGCGTTCGCCTTGAACGGATCCGCCACGCCCGCGACTTGAGCCGTCGTGGCCAGCTCGGAGACGAGCCGCTCGACCTGCGCCCTGCGGGCGGGGGAGGTGATCTTCTCGGCGCCGGGGGCGCGGATGACGACGCGGGCGGCGGCGCCGTCCGCGCGGGCGTCCGGGAACTTCTTCTGGAGGAGGTCGAACGCCTTCTGCGACTCCGTGCCCGGCATCGAGAAGGTGTCGGCGGGCGGGGCGGCGGCGGTGGACGCGGCGAAGCCCGCGCCGACGAGGGCCAGGAGCCACAGGAGGACGACCAGGCCCCGCCGTCGGAAGGCGAAGCGGCCCAGTGAGGAGAGGAACGTAGCCACGGTGGTGGAGGTCCTGTCGGTGAGGAGGAAACGGATGGTGGGGCGAGGTGAGGTGGGGTGCGGTGAGACGAGGTGAGGTGCGGTGCGGTGGGGCGGGTGGGGCTGTGGCGGGTCCGTTACGAGGCGGTGGAGGAACCGCGCTCCGTGACGGTGATGACCGCCGCCGGGCACACGCCGGCGGCGACGCGGACTGCCGCGTGCCGCTCCTGCGGGGGCCGGGCGTTCAACAGGACGACCAGGCCCTCGTCCTCGTCCTGGTCGAAGACCGCCGGGGCGGTCAGGGCGCACATCCCGGCACCCAGGCACCGGTCGCGGTCGACGCGGATCTCCATGGGGTCAGTCCTCGTCCCAGGTGACCGGCAGCCGGTGCACGCCGTAGATGCTCATGTCCGTGCGCAGCGGCACCTCTTCGGCCGGCACGTCGAGCCGCAGGGTGGGGAACCGCCTGAGCAGCGCGGGCAGGGCCACCGTCATCTCGACGCGGGCCAGCTGCTGGCCGAGGCACTGGTGGATGCCGTGTCCGAAGCCCAAATGTCCGGTGGCGGTGCGGCGCACGTCGAGGACGTCGGGGTCGGGGAACCTCTCCGGGTCCCGGTTGGCCGCCTCCAGCGAGAGGGTGACGCTCTCGCCCGCCCTGATGAGCTGCCCCTCCACTTCGACGTCCTCAAGCGCGGACCTCACGGTGGTGTGGGCGATGGTCAGATAGCGCATCAGCTCCTCGACGGCCTGGGGAGCGAGGTCCGGGTCGGCGCGCAGGGCCTCGGCCTGGGCCGGGTTGCCGAGCAGCGCGAACGTACCGTGGGCGATCATGTTCGCGGTGGTGTCGAGCCCGGCCGCGAGCAGGAAACCGCCGAGGCCGACGAGTTCCTCGTCGGTGAGGTCGGAGTCCTGGGCGAGGTCGCCGAGCAGGTCGTCGGAGGGTGCGGCGCGCTTGGCGGCGACCAACTCGGCCATGTACTCCTCGAGTCCGACGAAGGCGGCGTACCGGTCCTCGGGTGCCACATCCTGGGACATGATCGTGTGGGCGTGGTTCTGGAAGCGCTCACGGTCGTCGTACGGCACACCGAGCAGCTCGCAGATCATCAGCGCGGGGAGCGGCCGGGCGAACGCCTCGACCAGGTCGGCGCCGGGGCCGCGGCGCTCCATGGCGTCCAGGTGCTCGGCGGTGATCTCGGCGACGCGCTCGGAGAGCCGGCGCATCCGGCGGACGGTGAACTTGCCCATGAGCAGCCGCCGGAAGCGGGTGTGCTCGGGTGCGTCCATCCCGGTCATGTCACCGACGGGGGCGGGCGGCAGCGGGCCCTCCGGGCCGCCGGGGAGGGGGTGGTGCATCAGCTCGTACCGCGAACTGAAGCGGGGGTCGCCCAGGATCGAGCGGACGGCGGAGTATCCGGTGGCCAGCCGGCCGACGTGCCCGTCGGGGTACGTCATCCGGGTCAGCGGCCTGTTCTCGCGCAGCTCCGCCAGGCCGGCGGGCGGGTCGAAGGGGCATCCGGCGGCACGTCGGGTGGGGAGCGTGACGGGCTCGGTCGTTCCGTCGGTCTCGGGTCGGGTCGACGGTTCGTGTCGCATGGTCTCCTCCGTGGAGAGTGCTGAGGGAAGTACTGAGGGAAGGTGCTGAGGGAAGGTCGGGCGTCGCGAGGACGTGAGAAGGCATGGCTGTGCCGTCCTCCTGGCTGTCGTGTCTAGTGGAGCGACCCCGCACCGCTCTGCCCGGCGAGCACCGCCCGCAGGAGCCAGGCGTTGACGGACAGACCCTCCCGCCCGGCCGCCTCCTCCATACGGGCCTTGAGGTGCGCCGGGAGTCGGAAGTTGATGCGAGCCGTACCGCCTTCGTCGCCGTCGCCGTCCGCCGCAGGTGACGCCACTGGCGCCACTGGTGCCATAGGTGGTGCCATCACCACGAACTCGGGGTCGAGCCCCCGCAGCCGTACGTCCACCGCGCCCGGTGCCAGCGCGCGGCTGATCTCGTCCGATGCCGCGGACAGCGCGTCCAGAAGGGCCAACCGGGCGGCCGACTCCAAGGAAGCCGTCAGCCGCTCGGCCAGGACACGTGCTTCGTCGCCGCCCACGTCCGCGGCGGCCGCGAGCTGATGGCGGAGCCGATCGACGTAGGGGGTCAGGTCCATGGCCTTATAGTGGCACCACTATGGCGCCATCCGCAAGCCCTTGTGGTGCCAAGCGGCGCCATCTCACGCCGGCGCGGCGTGTGCGTCCAGCCGGCGGGCCGCCGCCTCCACGGTCGCGGGGAGCGGTCGGCGCTCCCGTAGGGCTGCCGGGAGTCGCCTGAACATCTCGCGCAGCGCGGTACGGGCCTCCGGGTCGCGCCGGGCCTTCCCGGCGAGCTCTCGCGTGTGCCGGAGCGCCACGGGCAGAGGGCGGCGCAGCCAGGACGTCAGGGCGGCGTTGCGGAGCTGGACAGCCGGGCGGCCCGGCCGCACCCCGCCGGTCGGGCAGTGGACGGCGACCACGTCGGGGCAGTGGCACACGCCCCAGCCGCGGGCCGCCATGTCGTACGCGAGGAGTGTCTCCTCCCCGCCCAGGAAGAGGATCGGGTGGTATCCGCCCGCCGCGAGGAAGGCCTCCCTGCGGGCCACGGCGGCGCAGGCCAGGAACCCGAGGACCTGCGGCCCCGGGAGGTCGGCGGCGAGACCGAGAGGGGAGGCGGCGAGCGTGTCGTTCAGCGGATCGGACCCGCCGGTCGGGCCGACGTGGATCCGTGCCGCGATCAGTCCGAGTCGCTCGTGCCGGTCCAGGAGGTCCGCCGCCCGGCTGAGCGCGCCCGGTTCCCACCAGGAGTCGTCGTCGCTGAAGGCCACGTACGGAGTGCGGGCGCGGCGCACGCCCAGTGTGCGGCCCGGCGCCCCGAGATTGCGGCCCGGCGTGAGCACGGTGGCCTGAGGGTGGTGGGCGGCCACGGCTTCCGGGGTGCCGTCGGTCGACGCGTTGTCCACGACGACGACCGGTGGTTCCTCGGGGAGCGCGGCGAGCCGGTCGAGCGTCCGCAGCAGCTGTTCGCGGCGGTTGTGGGTGATCACGACGACGGTGGTACGGGCGTCAGCGCTCACGGGCGGGGCCTCCTGGGCGTCGTACGGCATCGTCGCGACCACACCGAACGCGGGACATCGCGCCAGCATAAGGAGGAGGGGAGGATGCGGCTTCGACCGCTTTCGCGTGGCGTGTTGAGCACGGGCCGGTTCCGGGTGTGTCACCCGACATCTGGCGGGTACCGCCAGCGGAGACGAGCCGGGGCGTCGAGGACGACGGCCCGCCCTGACCACCTCAGACCCACCCCCACCCCCACATCCGTACACATGAAGCCCGGGAGGCGTCATGTCATCCCTCACCAAGAAGGTCCTCGATGCCTACCCGGCGGAAGCCGGTCTTCCGCCCACCCTGCTGGCCGAAGGTGTCGACAAGCTCTACGAGTGCGCCGGCGTCTGCCTGGCGTGCGCCGACTCCGCCGCGGGCGAGAGCGACTCCGAGAAGATCGCCCACTCGGTGAAGTGCATGCGGGCCAACAACGACACGGCCGACCTGTGCACCGTCACCGCCCGGGTCCTGGCCCGCCAGACGGGCTACGACTCGCCCACGACGAAGAACCTCGTGGAGGCCACCCGCTCGGCCCTGATCGCCAGCGCGGACGCCTGCCAGGAGTTCCAGGAGACCGACTACTTCGCTCTCGCGGCCCGCGCCTGCAGGGAGACCGAGGAGATGCTCGCCGACTTGCTGCGGCAGATGGAGGAGGGCTCTTCGGCCGACTACGCGAAGGAACCCCCGAGCGCCACGACGCCGGCCGGCCGAGCGCGCACCACCAAGGGCGGCGGCGGAAGCCGGGCCGGTTCGAAGTCGACCAAGGGCTCCGCGTCCAGCAAGGCATCCGCGTCCACGAAGGGCTCCGCGTCCACCAAGGCCTCCGCGAAGACCTCGAAGTCGCCGAAGCGATCGCAGGACGACCTGAGAGCGATGCGCGTCGGCGAGCTGCGGGAGCTCGCCAAGGACCAGGGCGTCAGGGGCGCCAGCGGTCTCCGTAAGGACGAACTGCTGGAGGCGCTCCTCACCTGACAAGGCTCGTATCTACGTCTCTACGTCACCTCTGCCCCGCCCCCCGTGGGAGCGGGGCAGAGGGGCGCATCGGCGCGTCAGGGTCGCGGGTCGATCCGCTTCCAGCGCGGGCGGGCGTCGGGGCCGCGGCGGCCGGCGACCGAGGCGCAGCGCGGACAGACGCGGCGGACGCGGTCCGCGGCGGCGCCCGACTCCGGGAACGTGTCGGCCCAGGTGATGTGGGGGAACCGTCGGAGCTGCGACCGGCTGAGGGACAGCCCGCACACGGTCTGGTTCAGACCTCGCTCCCAGGCGTGCACCTCTCCGGCCGGCAGGCGACGGCCGTCCTCCTCGTCGGTCCACTGTCCGGAGGCGGCCACGGCGTACCGCTGGGGAGCCGGCACCGGTCAGCGTCCTCTCCGGCGGGAGGAGAGCCCGCCGCCGACCACGTCGAACAGGCCCTGGGCGCGGGCGGCCGTCCGCGGATCCCCGTGTGGAAGCCCGGTTCCGACACGACGCACGGGGCACCTCCCGGAGCGGCTCTGCCCTCTTCCCGCTGCCCACTTCCCACTGCCGTCGTGGGCAAACGACGTCTCGCGCGACCGAGGACTACCTA
Organism: Streptomyces sp. NPDC015346; assembly: GCF_043078785.1. Lineage (NCBI taxonomy): Bacteria > Bacillati > Actinomycetota > Actinomycetes > Kitasatosporales > Streptomycetaceae > Streptomyces > Streptomyces sp. NPDC015346. Next base: position 454,651 of record NZ_JBIBTW010000003.1, read on the forward strand.
CGGGTGAACCGCGGCGGAAAGCTGGGCCGGGTGGCCGCTGCGATCTTGAGGGGACGGTGGGGTCGTGCCGAAGGAACAAGGGGTTGTCGGCGGACGTGCCCGTCGCGCTCCCGGCTCCCGCCCTCGTCCGAACGCACCGACTCACCCATGGAGCAAAGTCCCATGCGCATGCCCGCGCGTATCGCCGCAGCCGCCGTCCCGATGGTCCTCGCCTCCCTCCTGGCCGCGCCCGGCGTCTCCGCCCACCAGGAGGCCTCGGCGGAGCCGGTCCCGGTCCCGGTCACCCGCACCTCCGGCGTGCCGATCCCGAACAGCTACATCGTGATGCTGAAGGAGGGCACGGACGCGTCGGCGTTCGTGTCGAGGATCCCGATGCTGGAGAAAGCCCGGTTCACGTACGGAAGCGTGCTCTCCGGGTTCGCGGCGACGCTGACCGACGCTCAGCTCGCCGTCGTACGGAAATCGCCGTCGGTGGCCGCGGTCGAGCAGAACGCGCAGGTCGCGGTCTCCGACGGCGCCCCCCGCGCCCTGGGCGCGACCGACCTGTGGGGCCTGGACCGGATCGACCAGCGGGCGCTGCCGCTCGACAAGCGGTTCACGACCGCGGGCAACGGCGCCGGCGTGAAGGCGTACGTCCTGGACACCGGCATCGACTACAAGCACAAGGAGTTCGGCGGGCGCGCCTCCTTCGGTTTCGACGCGATCGGCGACGGCCGCGACGGCGTCGACTGCCAGGGCCACGGCACCCACGTGGCGGGCACCATCGGCGGCACCACCTACGGCGTCGCCCGCAAGGCGTCCCTGGTCGGCGTCCGCGTGCTCGGCTGCGACGGCAACGGCGACTGGGCCGGGGTCATCGCCGGCCTCGACTGGATCGCCAAGAACGCCGTGAAGCCCGCCGTGATGAACTCCTCCCTCGGCGGCGAGACGTCGCCGGCCGTCGACGCGGCCGTCGACGCCCTGTACGAGACGGGCGTCCTGCCCGTCGTCGCCGCGGGCAACAGCGCCGTCGACGCCTGCGACATCTCCCCGGCCCGGGCGGCCGGAGCCCTCACCGTCGGCGCCACGAACCAGGAGGACGAGGAGACGTACTTCTCCAACTGGGGCCCCTGCCTGTCCCTCTACGCCCCCGGCCAGAACATCCTCTCCGCCAAGCTCGGCGGCGGCAGCGTCGCGCTCGACGGTACGTCGATGGCCGCCCCGCACGTCGCCGGCGCGGCCGCCCTCTACCTCGGCACGAACCCGAAGGCCTCCAGCGAAGACGTGGCCGCCTGGATCCGCAACCACTCCACCAAGGACACGATCGCCTCCATCAGCCAGTCCTCCCCGAACCGGCTGCTCCACATCGGCACCCTCTGATCCCGCCCCTTCCCCCCGGCCGGCCGCGCGGGGCGCTCACGGCCGTTCCCGGCGGCGGCGGCCGGTCGGGAGCGGGACGGGCTCCGCGCCGGGAACGACGGTGCTGGTCAGCGTGCCGATGCCCTCGACCGTGAGGGAGACGGTGTCGCCCGGCTTCAGGGGCGGCGGGCTCTGCTCGCCGCGCCGGCCCCACAGTTCGGCGAGGCACCCGCCGTTGCCGCAGGTGCCGGAGCCGAGGACGTCGCCGGGCACGACGCGGGTGCCCCGGGACGCGTAGGCGGTCATCTCCTCGAAGGTCCAGCTCATGTGGGACAGCAGGTCGTCGCCGACCCTCTCACCGTTGATCTCGGCCGCCAGGGCGAGGCGGAGAAAGCCGTCGGCGTCGCGGTACGGCTCCAGCTCGTCGGCGGTCACGAGCAAGGGGCCGAGGGTGGTGGCGGTGTCCTTGCCCTTGCAGGGGCCGAGGCCCACCTTCATCTCGGCCGACTGCAGGTCGCGCGCGGACCAGTCGTTGAGGACGGTGTAGCCGACGATGTGGTCGCGGGCCTGTTCCGGGGTGAGGTCGCGGCCCTCGCGGCCGATGACGGCGGCCACCTCGAGCTCGAAGTCGAGCGTCGTCGAACCCGGAGGCATCGGCACGTCGTCCTGGGGGCCGTAGATCGCGTGGGGGTTGGTGAAGTAGAAGGTCGGCGCCGCGTACCACTGTTCCGGGACGCCGGCGACGCCGTCGACGGAGCGGCGGACGCCCTCGACGTGCTGCTCGAAGGTCACGAAGTCCCGTACGGACGCCGGCTGAAGCGGTGGCAGGAGCCGCACCTGGGAGAGGTGGGGCCCGGGCGGGACGTCCAGCGCCGCCGCCCCGGCGGCGAGCAGGGCGGGCAGCCCGTCCGTCTCCTGGAGCAGGGTGGTGAGCGAGGTGACACCGGGCAGCGGGAAGAGCGTGCCGTCGTCCTCGACGACGGCCACCCGGCGGCGGTGCCGGTGCTCGAAGGCGGCGAAGCGCATGGTGCGGCTCCTGACATGGGGAGGAAGAGGGGGCGGCCGGTCCTAGACCGGCGGGGCGACGAAGCAGCCCCGGTCCGGGTCGTTGAAGGACTCTTTGGCGACCAGCTCGTTCATGGGGTTCGCCGTGCCCCACTGGTCGGTGACCTCGGGCTGGGAGAAGTCGTAGACGTGCGGGTGCCAGGTGTCCTCGTCGAGCTCCTCCAGCTCGGTCGTGTACTCGACGGTGTTGCCGTGCGGGTCGAGGAAGTACGTGAAGGTGTTGTCGCCCGCCATGTGCCGTCCCGGGCCCCACACCTTGCGGAACCCGGCCCGCATCACGCGCCCCGAGCCGCGCATGTACTCGTCGAGGCCGCGCATCTCGAAGGAGATGTGATGCAGGGCGGTGTGCGGGCCCTTGGCGAGGGCCATGGAGTGGTGCTGGTTGCTGATCCGCATGAAGTGCATGACCTCGCCCATGTGGGGCGAGCTGAGCGTGTCGGAGAGCCGGAAGCCGAGGTGCCGCTCGTACCAGGCGCGGGTGCGGGCCAGATCGGGCGAGTTGAGGACGACGTGCGACAGCTTGACCGGGATGGCCTCCTTCTCCTCGATCTTGCGGTGCCGGCGGACCTCGACGTCGGCGGAGACCTCGATGGTGCGGCCGTCGACGTCGAAGAAGCGGAAGCCGTAGCCGCCGCCGGGGGTGTCGACCGTACCCGGCCGGGAGATCAACTCGACGCCGCCCGCGAGGAGTTCCTCGGCGAGCGTGTCGACGTCGGTACGGTTCGCGGCGCCGTACGAGACCAGGTCGAGGCGCTTCTCCGCCGCCTTGCGCAGCCGGACGACGTACTGCTCCGGGCTGCCCTCGGCCGCGAGGAAGGAGATGCCCGAGTCCTCGGCGACCTTGGTCAGGCCCCAGACGCCGGCGTAGAAGTCGAGCTGCTTGTCGTAGTCGGGCACGGCGAGGTCGACGTGCCGCAGGTGGGTGAGCAGACGCATGAGATCACTCCTTGAAGAGCAGGGCGGAGGCGTTGCCGCCGCGTACGGCGTGGAAGTCGGCGTCGGGCAGCCCCGCCGCGCGCAGGGCTCCCACCGGGTCCTCGGTGCCCATGTCGAAGGGGAAGTCGGAGCCGAGCAGCACCCGGTCCGCCCCGGCCACGCGCACCAGCTCCCGCAGGACGGCCGGGTCGTGGACGAGGGAGTCGAAGTACAGGCGTCGGAGGTAGCTGCTGGGCGGGTGGGCGCAGCTCGCCGCCGAGTCGGTGCGGGTCCGCCAGGCGTGGTCGGAGCGGCCGATGTGGGTCGGCAGATAGCCGCCCCCGTGGGCCGCGATCAGCTTGAGGCCGGGGTGACGGTCCAGCACTCCGGAGAAGATGAGGTGCGACAGCGCGACGGCGTTCTCGGTGGGCTGGCCGACGGTGTTGGAGAGATACCAGCGGTCGAGGCGCTCGTCGAGCGTGCACCCGAACGGGTGCAGGAAGACGATCGCGCCCGTCTCCTCGGCCCGGGCCCAGAACGGCTCGTACGCCGGGTCGGAGAGTTCCCGCCCGGAGGCGTGGCTGGAGACCTCCACGCCGGACAGGCCCTGCTCCAGGGCGTGGTCGAGAGCCCCGGCGCACACCGCCGGATGCTGGAGGGGTACGAGTCCCAGTCCGCGCAGCCGGTCCGGGGCGGCCGCGCAGTGGGCGGCCGTCGCCTCGTCGGCGAGCCGGTACACCTTCTCGGCCGTCTCCTCGTCGGCCCACGAGTGGTAGTGCGAGGGGGAGGGGCTGACCAGCTGGACGTCCACGCCCTGGGCGTCCATCGCCGCCAGGCGTACGGCCGGATCGGTCAGCCTCGGCATCCGTTCGCGCACCATGGCGCCGCTGACGGCGAGGGCGGCGGGGCCGTTGCGGCGGGCGTCCAGCTCCCGCGCCCGGGCGAGTCCCGGCAGGTCCGCCACCAGCGCGTCGACCTCGGGCAGCAGGACGTGCGCGTGCACGTCCACGGTCGGGGGCGTCACGGCAGCTCCCTGAGCATCGTCATGGTGCGGGCCATCAGACCGGGCACGTCGGCGTCGCGGACACCGTCGAGCTGCCATCGGCCGATCCGCACGGACGCCTCCACGACCGGACGGACGCGGGCGATACGCCGCTCGTAGTACGCCTGGAACAGCCCGTCGCCCCACTCCTCCTCGCCGGTGAGCATCTGGGCGAGCACCCAGGCGTCCTCCAGGGACAGGGCCGCGCCCTGCGCGAGGGTCGGCGGACAGCAGTGCGCGGCGTCGCCGACGAGCACCACCCGTCCCCGGTGCCAGGACCCTTCGACCAGCATCCGGTCGAACCAGGTGTAGTTGACCTGCGCCGGGTCGGTGATGTGCGCGGTGATCTCCGGCCAGTACCCGCCGTACCCGGAGGCCAGGCGCCGCATCTCCTCGGCGTACGTCTCCGGCGGGATGGCGGCGCGGTCGCGGTTGGCCTCGACGACGTACGCGTACAGGGTGGTGTCGCTGGTGGGGCAGTAACCGGCGATGAAGGCCGGGCCGCCGTACGCGAGGTCGGTGCGGGTCACCCCGGCCGGGCGGGGGGCGGCGACCCGCCAGATGGCCATGCCGGTGGGTTCGGGCCTGGCGGTGATGCCGATGGCCGCGCGGGTGGTGGAGCCCAGACCGTCGGCGGCGATCACCAGGTCGTAGCGGCTTCGGGTGCCGTCGCTGAACCGGACGGTCACGCCGTCGGCGTCCTGCTCCAGCGACTCGGCCGTGGTGCCCAGACGCACAGTGGCACCCGACGCGCGGACGGCGTCGATGAGGATCCGCTGGAGCTGGGGGCGCCGCATGCCGACGGTGGCGGGCAGGTCGTCGCCGCCGGTGCGGATGTCGCTCTGTTCGTGCAGGACGGTGCCGTCGGGGGCCGTGATGCCCACCGACCCGAAGCCGAAACCGGACTCCTTCACGCGGTCCCACACGCCGAGCTCACGCAGGACGCGCAGGGCGTTGCCCTGGAGGGTGATGCCGGAGCCGGCGGTGGCGTTCCAGTCGTCCCTGGCCTCGATCAGGTCCACGACGACGCCGGCCCCGCGCAGCAGGACCGTCACGGCGTTGCCGGCCGCGCCTCCGCCGATCACCAGGACCGTACGGGGTGTGCTCATGGGGAACTCCTTCGTCCCGCTGGTTACTTGACGGCGATGGGGTTGACCGGGGAGCCGACGGCGCCGGTGATGGGCAGCGGCGCGGCGGTGAGCCAGAACTCGTGGACGCCGTCATCGGCGCAGTCGTCCGCCAGCGCCTCCAGGTCCCACATCTCGCCGATCAGCAGGCCGATGTGGGGGATGACGACCTGGTGCAGCGGCTGGAAGGCGTGGTCGAACTCGTTGGGCCGCACCTCGAAGCCCCAGGTGTCCGTGGCGATCGCGGCGATCTCGGTGCCGTGCAGCCAGCCGGCCGTGGTGAACGAAAGTCCGGGCGCGGGGCCGCCCGCGTACTCGCCCCAGCCCTCCCGGCGGGCCCGGGTGAGCGCTCCCGTGCGCACCAGCACGATGTCGCCCCGTCCCACGGTCACCCCGTGCGTCGCGGCGGTCCGCTCCAGGTGTTCCGCGGTGATCGCGAAACCGTCGGGCAGCTCGCCGTCGTCGCCGATCACCCGGCCCACGTCGAGCAGGACCCCACGCCCGGCGACGTACGGAGCCATGTGCTCGATCCCCGTCACCAGGTCGCCCTCGGAGGTGACGACCTTCTCCGCGGCCCGCCCGTTCCACGCCTTGCCGTGGTCGAAGATGTGGCCGAGGCCGTCCCACTGCGTGGAGCACTGCAACGGCATGGCGATCACGTCGTCGGCGCCGCCGATGCCGTGGGGAAAACCCTGGTTGCCGAGGGCCGCGTCCACCCCGGTGTCGAGCATGGTGTGGACCGGGTTGGTCCGCCGCCGCCAGCCTTTCTGCGGGCCGTTCATGTCGAAACGCTGCGACAGGGAGAAGCTCGCACCGCGCCGGACGAGCCCGGCACCCTCCAGGCGCTTGGCCTCGTCGAGGAAGTTCAGCGTGCCGAGCACGTCCTCCTCGCCCCAGCGCCCCCAGTTGGAGCACGCGCGGGCGGCCTCGGCTATCTCGCCCTCGGGGTCCGTGCGGTCCGGGCTCACGACCCCTCCGCCACACAGTCCGCCACACAGCGGGTGCGCTGCGCACCGAGACCCGTGATGGAGCCGTCCATGACGTCGCCGTCCCGCAGCAGCCGGCCCCAGTGCATGCCGTTGCCGGCCGGTGAGCCGGTCAGCAGCAGGTCGCCGGGGAGGAGACGGGCGGTCCCCGAGACGTACGACACCATGCACGCCACGTCGAAGATCATGTCCTTGGTGGACTCGTCCTGCATGACCTCGCCGTTGAGCCGCAAGGTCAGCCGCAGGTCGCCGGTGTCCCCGAGCGATTCCGCCGGCACGATCCACGGACCGAGCGGGGTGAAGCCGGGCGCGTTCTTGCCGCGCAGCCAGTCGGTCCCGATCTGCGGCATGTCCCGGCGGAAGACGGTGGACCGGTCGGTGAGGTCGTTGGCGATCGTGTATCCGGCGACGTACGACAGGGCTTCCTCGACGGACACCCGGTACGCGGGCCGGCCGATCACGGCCGCCAGCTCCAGCTCCCAGTCCGGCTTCTCGGCCCAGGCGGGGAGCACCACGTCGTCGTACGGGCCGGTGATCGCGCTCGGCAGGCCGATGAAGACGTACGGGAGGTCCTGCGCCGCCCGCCGGTCCATGATCTCGGCGGCCTCGGCGCGGGCCTCCTCCTCGGAGCGGCCGTCGGCCGGGTCCCGGTGGGCGACGTGGAGATCGATGACGTGCTGCCGGTAGTTGGCCCCCGACTGGAAGACCTGCCGCGGCTCGACGGGCGCGTGGACGCGGAAGTCCGACAGCGGCCCACGACGCTGCGGCCCGGGCTCGGCGGCCAGGGCCCGGAGTCGGGGCAGGGCCGACTCCCACCGGTCCAGCAGCCTCCGTACCGTCAGCGACTCCTCGTCCAGGGCGACTCGCAGGTCCAGGACCCGGGAGTCGGGGGTGACGAGGGCGGGAAAGGCGGGCCCGCCGGGGGCCGAGAGAGTGGCGAGAGCGAAGGGTCCGGCGAAGAGCGCGGACGCGGGTTCAGGTTCCACGGACATGTCCTCCTGATGGCGATGGGTCTAATCTGGACCCGCCCGGCGCGATCAGGGAAATCGATTCTTTGGATGGGAACCATCCACCGCACTTATGTAACCGGACTGTCTGCCGTCTCGGAAAGGGATCCCGTGAATCTGGCCGCCCTCGACCTCAACCTCGTCGTCGCCCTGCGGGCGCTCCTGGAGGAGCGCAACGTCACGCGCGCCGGACAGCGGGTCGGACTCAGCCAGCCCGCGATGAGCGCCGCCCTGGCTCGGCTGCGCCGGCACTTCGACGACGAACTGCTCTCCCGGGTCGGCAGCCAGTACGAGCTCACGGCCCTCGGCCAGGTCCTCCTCGACCGCACGGCCACCGCCTACGACGTGCTGGAACGCCTCTTCGCCAGTCAGGCCGACTTCGACCCCGCCAAGGAGACCCGCGAGTTCCGCATCATGGCCTCCGACTACGCGGTCGCCGTCTTCGGCGTCGAACTCACCCGCGTCGTCCACGCGGAGGCACCGGGGATCCGCCTGCGCTTCACGCAGACCCCGAACACGGTGGTCGACGACACGGCGACCCTGCTCAGCGCCACCGACGGCCTGCTCATGCCGCACGGCGTCATCAGCGACTTCCCCGCCACCGAGCTGTACGACGACCGCTGGGTCTTCGTCGTCGCCGACGACCACCCGAGCGTCGGCGACCGGCTCACCCGGCAGGATCTGGCCCGCCTGCCGTGGGTCACCTACCAGCGCACCTACGACTCACCGGCGGTACGGCAGCTCGGCATGCTCGGGATCGAGCCGCGCGTGGAGGTCTCCGTCGACAGCTTCCAGCTGCTGCCCCGCCTGGTCGCCGGCACCCGGCGGATCGCGCTCGTCCAGGCCCGCCTCGCCGGACTCCTCGCCCCGTCCGCCGCGGTGCGCGTCATGGAGCCCCCGTACGAAGCGGTGCCGCTGCGCGAGGCGCTGTGGTGGCATCCGGTGCACACCCACGACGCCGCGCACATCTGGTTGCGCGAGACGGCGGCGCGGGTCGGCAGGCGCCTCGCACCGCCTGACGCCGTGTGAGCGGGGGGACCGGTCGGCCGCCGGCGCGGCCGACCGGTCGCCGGGCTCAGCGGAGGTCGAACCGGTCGAGGTTCATGACCTTGTCCCACGCCCTCACGAAGTCACGCACGAACTTCTCGCCCGCGTCCTGGGACGCGTACACCTCCGAGATGGCCCGGAGCTGGGAGTTGGAACCGAAGACGAGGTCGACGGCGGTGGCCGTCCAGGTGACCTCGCCCGTCGCGCGGTTCCGGCCCTCGAACACGTTCTCGGCCGAGGGGGACGCCTTCCACTCCGTACCCATGTCGAGGAGGTTGACGAAGAAGTCGTTGGTCAGCGCCTCGGGCCGGTGGGTGAAGACACCGTGGGAGGAACCCCGGAAGCCGGTGTTCAACGCCCGCATGCCGCCGACCAGCACCGTCATCTCCGGCGCGGTCAGGGTCAACAGGTTGGCGCGGTCCAGCAGGAGGGTCTCCGGCGACAGCTTCTCGCCCGCCCGCAGGTAGTTGCGGAACCCGTCCGCCTTCGGCTCCAGCACGGCGAACGTGTCCGCGTCGGTCTGCTCCTGCGAGGCGTCCGTCCGCCCCGGCGCGAAGGGGACCGTGATGACGTGCCCGGCGTTCTTCGCCGCCTGCTCGACGGCCGCGCAGCCGCCCAGGACGATCAGATCGGCGAGGGAGATCTTCGTCCCGCCGGCCTGCGAGCCGTTGAAGTCCTGCTGGATCCGCTCGAGGGTCCGTACCGTCTCGGTCACCTCGGGCAGGTTGTTGATCTCCCAGTCCTTCTGCGGCGCCAGCCGGATCCGCGCCCCGTTGGCACCGCCGCGCTTGTCCGTGCCCCGGAAGCTCGCCGCCGCCGCCCACGCGGTGGTGACCAGCTGCGGGACGGAGAGCCCGGAGTCGAGGATCCTGCTCTTGAGGGCGGCGACGTCCTGATCGGTGACGAGGTCGTGATCGACCTCGGGGACGGGGTCCTGCCACAGCTGCGGCTCGGGAACCCACGGGCCGAGGTAGCGCGAGAGGGGCCCCATGTCACGATGGAGCAGCTTGTACCACGCCTTGGCGAACGCGAGCGCGAGCTGGTCCGGGTTCTCGTGGAACCTCTTCGTGATCGGCCCGTAGATCGGGTCCACCCTCAGCGCGAGGTCCGTCGTCAGCATCATGGGGGCGTGCCGCTTCGACGGATCGTGGGCGTCGGGCACGGTGTTCTTCGCCGCCGGATCCGTGGGAGTCCACTGCTTCGCCCCGGCGGGGCTCGTCGTCAGCTCCCACTCGTACCGGTACAGGTTGTCGAGGTAGCCGTTGTCCCACTTCGTCGGCTCAGTGGTCCACGCCCCTTCGAGCCCACTGGTGAGCGCGTCGGCGCCCTTGCCGGTGCCGTAGGTGTTCCGCCAGCCGAGGCCCTGCTGCTCGATGGGGGCGGCCTCGGGCTCCGGACCGATGTACGAGGGATCGACCGCGCCGTGACACTTTCCGAAGGTGTGGCCGCCGACGATGAGCGCGACCGTCTCCTCGTCGTTCATCGCCATCCGCCCGAACGTCTCGCGGATGTCCCGGGCCGCGGCCAACGGATCCGGATTGCCGTTGGGGCCTTCCGGGTTGACGTAGATCAGACCCATCTGCACGGCGCCGAAAGGACCGGCGAGTTCCCTTTCGCCGCTGTAGCGCTCGTCTCCGAGCCAGGTGTCCTCGGGACCCCAGAAGATCTCCTCGGGCTCCCAGATGTCCTCACGCCCGAAGCCGAACCCGAACGTCTTGAACCCCATCGACTCCATGGCGCAGTTGCCGGCGAAGACCAGGAGGTCGGCCCAGGAGATCTTCCGGCCGTACTTCTGCTTGACCGGCCAGAGCAGGCGGCGCGCCTTGTCGAGGCTGGCGTTGTCCGGCCAGCTGTTGAGGGGGGCGAAGCGCTGGGCACCGGACCCCCCGCCGCCCCGGCCGTCGGCGATGCGGTACGTTCCCGCGGCGTGCCAGCTCATGCGGATGAAGAGCGGCCCGTAATGGCCGTAGTCGGCGGGCCACCAGTCCTGGGACGCCGTCATCACCTCGAAGACGTCCCGTTTCAGCGCGTCGAGGTCGAGGGTGGCGAACTCCTTGGCGTAGTCGAAGTCCTCGCCCATCGGATTGGCCTGGGGCGAGTGCTGGTGGAGAACCTGAAGGTCCAGCTGGTTCGGCCACCAGTCCCGATTCGTCCTGGGGCGAGTCGGCGTCGGGGTCGGGGAGGGGATTGCCGGGTTCTCGCTTTCGCTGCCGGACACGTCCGTCCTTCTTCCTGTCTCGGTGATTCCGTGTGCTCGCTGCTGCATGGTCGCGCACCGAGGAGCGCGCCGCTACGAGACACACGCAGAACGGGCGAGGCCCTGGAGGAAGATCCTCCAGGGCCTCGCCTGTCACCCGCGTCCGGTCAGGGCCGGTTCGCCGGCGGGTCAGCCGATGGACCAGCCGAAACCGCCGCCCGCGGCCGGAAGACCGTTCTGGCCCGGCTGGTGCGTGGTCACCGTGCCGGTCGTGCCGGTGCGGCCCCCGGTGGCGTTGCTCCACGGCAGGTCGTACGCGGCGCCGTACGGAGCGCTGCCCGGCACACCGACGTACAGCCTGGTGGCCGTGGCGCCCAGGTGGTTGCCGACGGCGTGGCCGGCGGTCGGGGTGCCGCCGAGGCCGGAGGCGTTGCCGGCCTCGATCCAGTAGTCGTTGTCGCCGGGCAGGCCGAACGGGTAGAAGGTCTGCACCGAGCCCGCGTCCGCGGTGGTGCCGACGTCCTCACCCGGGATGCCGACCGCGAGGACGAGGGTGGTGGCGGCGCCGGGAGCGCGCGGGGCCAGGTTGGCGAGGACGACCTTCTGGCCGAACCTGTCGCCGGTCTCGGCCGCGCCCTGCACGTTCTCGACCTCGGCGTTGAGGTTGGCGGCCTGGGTCACCGCACCGGCTCCGGTGACGCGGAAGCTCTGGACGGCGCCGGCCTGCGTCACGGTGGTGGTGCCGACCGCGAGGGCCTCACCGGGGGAGCCCACCGCGAAGACGGTGTCGGTCGCGGCGGACGTGGCGGACGGACGGTACGCGACGGCCGCCACGGAGGCGCCGAACTGGTCGCCCGCCTCGGACGCGCCGGACACGAAGTCGTCGTCCTGGCTGATGCCGAGGACCGGGGCCGGGATGCCGTCGGCGCTCAGGTCGTGCTTGAGGATCTGCACACCGCCCGCGTTGGCCAGGGTGCCGATCGCCTCACCCGGCGAGCCGACGACGATGTGGTTCGCCGAGGCCGCCAGGGAGGAACCGAACTTGTCGCCCGCCTCGGCGGTACCCGACATGCCCGCCTTGTCCTGGTGGATGGCGATGTTGACGCTTCCGCGCAGGTAGTGGGCGCTGCCGGCGTCGCTGACGGTGCCCAGGTCCTCGCCGGACACGCCGATCACCAGGTACGGCTCACCGGCGGTGGTGTGACCGGCCGCGACGGCGTTGCCGAAGCGGTCGCCCGCCTCGGGGGCCGAGGCCAGGATCGAGCCCGCGCCGGTGCCCTGGACGAGGTTGAGGGGCGCCTTGCCGGTGGACAGGCCGCCGGCCGCGCCGTAGAAGATCTGGGCGGAACCGGCGTCCGTCGTGGTGCCGACGTCCTCGGCCGGGACGCCCACCAGGAGGTCGGTGTAGCCGTCCCTGTCGTGGTCGAGGGTCGCGAGGTTCTCACCGAACCGGTCGCCCGGCTCGGCGCCTTCCGACACGGCGGGGAGGTCCTGGCTGATCTCCGCGGTGCCCTTGCCGCCGCCGTGGATCACGCGGACGACACCGGCGTCGGTGTCACCGCCCACGGTCGCCTTCGGATCGCCGACGACCGTGTCCTCCACGCCGTCGCCGTTGAAGTCCGTGATCCGCGGCGCCAGGTCGAGCTGGATGCGCGGGGTGGTGGCACCCGTGTAGCCGATGCTCTTGCCGCCGGTCTCCAGGAGCTTTTCGAGCTCGGAGACGCTCGCCCTCGGGTACGCCTGCTTGAGCACCGCGAAGGCGCCCGCGACGTGGGGAGCGGCCATGGACGTGCCGTTGTACGACGCGTAACCGTTGCCGGGAATCGAGGAGATGATGTCGCTGCCGGGGGCGAACACGTCCAGCAGCGGGCCTCGGTTGGTGAAGGAGGACAGCGCGTCGGTGTCGGTGGTGCTGCCCACCGTGATGGCCGAGGATACGCAGCCGGGGGAGCCCACCGCATCGGTGTACGCGTTGTTTCCGGCGGAGATCACCGTGGCGACACCGGCGGCGCGCAGGTTGTCGACGGCCACCTTTCGGGCGTCCCCGTCGCAGGCCGTCGTGTGCTGGCCACCGCCCAGGCTCATGTTGGCCGCGACGACCGGCGTCCCGGACTGCCGCATCCGCAGCACCAAGTCCAGGGCCGCGAGCTGGGCGCTGCTGAAGGTCAGCACACACGGCGCCGCCCTGGGCGAGCAGCGCTCCGCGGAGTTGACCTTGCTGAACACCTGTATGGCGATGATGCCGGCACCGGGGGCGACACCGGACTTGGGGGCTCCGGTCACACCCTTCCCGCTGCCTGCGGCGATACCCGCCACGTGGGTTCCGTGGTCACAGACGGTGCCCATCGTCGCGCAGGGCCCGCTGTCCACGTCGGCCGAGCCGGGTCCCTCCTGCTGCTCGGTGCCGTTGGCGCACAGGCTGGTGGCGGGGTAGTCGGGGATCTCGGTGGAGAAACACGCCTCGGCGATCACCCGGTTGCCCAGGAACGGATGCTTGACGGCGACTCCGGTGTCCAGGATGGCCACCGCCGTACCCGCGCCGGTGTTGCCCGCGGCGACGGTCTTGTCCGCGCCGATCACGGACAGGCTCGAATCCAGCGCCGGGGGTACGGCCACGTCCTCGGTGACGCTGACCACACCTGGCTGCCCGGCCAGTTTCTCCAGGCCCGCCTTGTCCACGTTGAGGGTGGTGACGGGCAGTTTGGACAGAGTCCGCAGGGCCTTTCCGGCGCGGGCCGCGGCGGGCAGGTCCGCGCGGTTCCGGGTGACGACGTTGACTCTGACCGTGCCACCGTCGGAGACCTGGTCCTCAAGTGCCGGGTCGATGGGGTCGGCTGCCGCCGGGGGCGCCTTCTCGGGGCTCACCGCAGCGGCGTGGGCGGGTATCGCGCCGAGAGAAACGGCCATCACCGCCGTGATGACCGTGGACCATAGAGGCCTTTTCATTTCACTCCAACTGAAAGCGGGCACAGGGGGATGCCCGCGGGGGACTGCGGGGAAGATCGCGTCACGGTATCGAACGCCACGCCGAGGATGGGGGGTTACCCCCCTCCGACGATCACGCCCGGGCGGGGCCGGGTGACGCGCGGCGGGGTGCGGCGTGGTGCGGTACGGCGAGGGCCGGGCGGCGCGATGGAGCCGCCCCGCCCGGCGCGTTCAGAGACCGGCGACCTTGGCGCTCGCCGACAGCTCGTAGACCAGGGTCACCGTGCGGCGGCCGCCCGGCGGCAGGGCGACGTCCCAGCGGGCGATGCCTTCGGCGTCGACCACGTCGGGCGCCGGGGAGCAGGCCTCCTCGCGCAGGCGTACCTCGACCGCCGAGACCTCGGAGACCGGGATCCGCTCCCGCAGGACGATCACCCGGTCGCCGTGCTCCCCAGGGGCGGAGAACCGGGACAGGTGCAGCCGGACCGTGCGGGTGACCACGGTCCGCTGCGTGATTCCGGTGGTGTCACGGGACTCCTCGGTGTCGCGGACCACCCGATGGTCGTCGCGACTGCCGAAGGCCAGCTCGACGGGGGCGCCGGGAGCGGTGAAGTCCAGCGTGCCGCGGCCGGTGAACCCGCTGTCCCGGATGAGGTCCACGGGCCCGGCGAGCAGTGCGTGGCCGGACAGGTTGTCGAACCGGACCACCTGGGTGACCAGCGGGGACAACTCGGGTGAGCAGGCGTACTCACTGCTCGCGGCGGTGGTGAAGACGGAGAGCGGCACCCGGTGGGCGCGGCCGTCCGCGGGGACGGATACCGCCGCGGGGGAGTGGAGCACCCGGGCCTCGCCGCCGTCGTCCACCCCCGGCAGGCCGAGCACGGGAGCGGGGCCCAGATCCGCGATCTCCTCCTCGCGCAGCTCGACGTCGACCGTGCGCCGCTCCGCGGCGGAACGGTCCGTGAGCGTCAGCCGGTCCTCGGTGAGGTGTGGGGGCTCGGTGGCCCGCGCCGACCGTGCCGTCGACAACGTCAGCCGTACGTCCGACCAGTCCTCGCCGGTGCGCTGCCAGACCATCGCGTCGGTCTCCAGCGTGAGCGTGTCCCCGTCGAGCACGGCGCGGTAGGCGGGCCGCCACAGGGCACAGGGGGTGAGGTGACTCAGGCGCAGGGCGACCGGCCCGGCGACCGCGGCCTCCACCGTCAGCTCGATGTGGCCGACCAGCGCGGCGGGCTCCTCCTCGGCGAGCTCCATGGCCCGCTCGGTGTCCGCGAGTTCGGCACCGAGGGCGGCAAGGCGGGCCTCGACCGTACGGAGTTCCTCGCCGTACGTGTCACGTTCGCCGTCCACCCGGTCCAGTTCGCGGGCCCAGCGGGGCCCTTCGTACTCGCCGTGGCCGACGCCTTCGCCGATCTCCCGCAGCAGATCGGTGGCGAGGCGGCCGAGCAGGTCGAGGCGGGCGTGCAGCCGATCGCGTCGCCGTTCCAGGACGAGCCGCTCCTCTTCGAGGGTGCGCACACGGCGGCGCAGAGCGGAGTCGTCGTCGATGGCCGGCAGCGACCCGCGCGGCGTCCACTCACGGACGATCCGCACATCGAGCACCGTCGCCGGATGGGGATGCGGATGCGGATGCTGAGGCTGAGGCTCGGAGGTCAGCTCGGCATGGAGGGTGCGGTCGACGGCCAGCGCGCTGACCGGACCGAGACGCAGCCGCTGGACGCCGGCCTCCAGGTCGAGCACGACGGAGCGCTCGACGTGGGCGCGGTCCTCCAGGCAGGTGACGGCGGTGACGGGGAGGGGGATCGGCTTCAGGGCCGTGGACATGGCGGGTCTCAGCTCCTGCGGGCGCCGCCGACCAGCGCTTTGCCGGCCGGGATACGGATCTCGTAACCGCCGTCGAGTGCGGCGGTGCCCCCCGCGGGCAGCTCCACCCGCCAGACGCGGGTGCCGGGGGTGAGGCGCTCGGGCCCGGCACCGTCCGGGGGTGCCGTCCAGTCGGCCCGCTCCTCGATCCGTACGCCCGGTTCGGAGGTGACCGGAACCCGCTCCCGTACCTCGACGGTGGCGGGCCTCGCGAGCCGGTTGGCCAGCTCCACGTGGACGCGGTGGTCGAGCACGGTGGTGTTGTTGCGCAGGCCCGACATCGACTCCTTGAGATGCGTACGGCGGGTGACCCGGATGCCCTCGGCGGGCCCGAGCCCCACCCGGCGGACACCACCGGGTGCGAGCGTGGGCAGCGCGGCGGTCAGCAGGAAGTCGTCGTCGACGGTGACCTCCACCGGTCCTGCCGGCAGGGCCTGGTCGGTGGCGTTGGAGAGCACCAGCGTGGCGTACACGGTCTGCTCCACGGACGGCACGCAGAGGTACTCGGTGCGCAGGCCGACCGGGATCTCGCCGATGGTGACGGTGTGCCAGGTGCCGTCCGACGGAATGTCGGCGCGGGCGGCGGCGTCGAAGCGGTGGTCGAAGGATCCCGCCGACTCCCGGGGACGCACCGCGTGCCCGGGCAGCGGCAGCGAGGCCACCGCTTCCGCGCGGCGGCGGTACTCGGCCGTCACCGGGTCGACGGAGGAGTCGGGGAACAGCCGGCCTCTGCGACCGCCGGGCTCCTCCGGCCCGCACAGGACGAGGGCGGCGTAGTCCAGCTCGGCGCCGCTCGGCCGCGGCGGACCGGCCATGGGGGCAGCGGTTGCCGCAGGCGGCGTCGGCGCGGCCGCACCAGGAGCCCCGGGCGCGGCGGGTGCCAGGCCGGCGGGCGCCCCGGCGAAGGGTGCGCCGCCGGTACGCGGCCTGCGGGCCGATCGCGAGGGGCCGTCCCCCGCGAGGCCGGGCGTACCGCTGCCGAAGGCCTCTCCGGAAGCGTCGTGTACGCCGTCGGGCACGGAGAACGCAGGGGGCGGCGCGCCGTAGGCCTGCGGGGCCGGTGGCGGTGCCGGAACGGAGACTGGCACGGAGAACGCAGGGGGCGGCGTGCCGTAGGCCTGCGGGGCCGGTGGGGGAGGCGGTGGTGGAACGGGGCCCGGCGCGGCTCCGCCGACGGCCCCGACGGCCGAGGGTGCGGCGGGCGTGGCCGGGCGAGGGCCGGCCGAGTCGTACCCGGCGAACAGATCGGCGAGCCCCGCCGGAGGCTCGCGCCAGCCGGAAGCCGCGGCGGCGGGCTGACGGCGTCCGATCCGCATCGAGCGGAGCCTCGGCAGGTCGGTGCGGCGCCGCAGGTCCGCGGTGGCCAGGGCGATGCGCACGCCGGTCCAGTCCTCGCCGGTGCGCTGGGCGACCGAGGCGCGCAGCACCAGACGGCCGCCGCCGTCGCCCTGACGGTGGGTGAGACGGTAGGCCGGCACCCAGACGGCGCCCGGCACCCCGTACTCCAGCTCCAACTCCAGCTCCTCGCCCGGGTCATCGGGGCCGTCGAGGCTCAGTACCGCGCAGACCGTCGTCTCCACGTGCGCCGCCGGCGCGTCGGTGGAGGCGCGGCCGAGCCGGTCGGAGGCGACGTCGAGCTCGTGCTCGACGCTGAGCAGTGCCTCCTCCAGCTCGGCGAGGCGGGTGTGGAGTGCGGTCAGCCGCTCCTCGACGAAGTCGGCCAGCTCCAGCCACGCGTCGACCGGGGCGCGGCGGTGCGGGTCCTCGCGCCGGCGGGGCGGCGGCACCGGGCGCAGATCCCGGACCTCCTCGATCAGGCTCAGTTGCCGGTCCCGGCGTCCCCGCGCCGCCGCGTACGCGTCGCGCAGCCGCTCGACCTCGCGCCGCAGGTCGTCGCGGACACCTGTGCCGGTCCCGGTGCCCGTGCGGACACCTGTGCCCGTGCCCGTGCCGGTGCCTGTGCCTGTGCCCGTGCCGAGTGGCAGCGGTTCGGCCTCGACCTCCACCCGGGCCTCGATGACGCGCACCCGTGGGGCGCCGAGGACACGGGCCCGCAGCGAGCCCGGGTCAAGCGAGCGGGGCAGTCCTGTCACCCGCAGCCTGCCGTCCGGCGGCATCGTGCCCCGGGCGAGGCGGCGGCAGAGCGCGCCCTGCGAATACACCACGACCGCATCGAGGGTCGACCCCCACCGCTGTGCCGGCTCCGCCGTCATGTGCCCCCGCCCCCCGCCGTGTCCATGCCGGTCGAAGCCTACGCCCGGGCCTGCCGCGCGTCCCCGCCGAGTGCCGACTCCCGATGTCAGTGGCCCGTCGTACGGTCGGGACATGAGCACCTCCGCCGAAGTCCGCGCCCTCGCCCTCTCCTTGCCGGAGACGACCGAGAAGGAGGCGTGGTCCATGCCCACCTTCCGGGTCGCCGGGAAGATGTTCCTCACCCTGCCCGACGACGAGACGTCGATGGCCGTCCGCTGCCCCAAGGAGGAGCGCGACGAGCTGGTCCTCGCCGAGCCCGAGAAGTTCTGGGTCGCGGACCACGAGGCGTCCTTCGCGTGGGTACGGGTGCGGCTGGCCGCCCTCGACGACGCGGAGGAGCTCCGCGCGATCGTCGTCGACTCCTGGCGCCAGGCCGCTCCCCCCACCCTGCTCAGCTCCCACGCCGACCTCGTGCCCCCGGTTTAGGAGGGTCCGGGCGGTCCAGCGGCGCCTTCGGTGGTTGGGCCGCCCGTGGAGTGGGACGCTGAAGGGGAAGGTCCGTGCCGACGAGAGTTCGGGAGGGACGTATGGGACGCGACGTCCCGGCGCTGGTGTTCACCCGTGACGACCGTCGCCAGTTCCGGAACAAGATGCACACGTGCCTCGACGTGTTCGCGCGGATGCTGCGGGAGTCACGGTTCGACTTCGAGCGCCCCCAGGTCGGCCTGGAGATCGAACTGAATCTCGTGGACGACGACGCCGAGCCCGCCATGCGCGGCTCGGACGTTCTGGAGGCGATCGCGGATCCCTCCTGGTCGAGCGAGCTGGGCCGGTTCAACCTGGAGATCGACATCGGGCCGCGCCCGCTCGTCGCCGGGCGCCCCGACTCCTGGGAGCAGGAGATCCGGGACGCGCTCAACCACGCCGAGGCGCAGGCGGCCGCGATCGGCGCGCACCTGCTCATGATCGGGATACTGCCGACCCTCGAGCTGAAGGACGTCGGTCTGGCGGCGCTCTCCGAGAACCCGCGCTACCACCTGCTGAACGAGCAGATCTTCTCCGCCCGCGGGGAGGACCTGCTGATCTCGATCGACGGGGTGGAGCGGCTGCGGACCTACGCCGACACGATCACACCGGAGGCCGCCTGCACCAGCACCCAGTTCCACCTGCAGGTCGCGCCGCACGACTTCGCGGACCACTGGAACGCCGCTCAGGCCGTCGCGGGCGTGCAGGTGGCCCTTGCGGCGAACTCGCCGTTCCTCTTCGCCAAGGAGCTGTGGCGCGAGACCCGTATTCCGCTCTTCGAGCAGGCCACCGACACCCGACCGGACGAGATCAAGGTGCAGGGAGTACGGCCCCGGGTGTGGTTCGGCGAGCGGTGGATCACCTCCGTCTTCGACCTCTTCGAGGAGAACGTGCGGTACTTCCCGCCGCTTCTTCCGCTGTGCGACGACGAGGACCCGCAGCGGACGCTGGAGGACGGCGGCATCCCCGCACTGGCCGAGCTCACCCTCCACAACGGGACGATCTACCGCTGGAACCGCCCGGTCTACGCCGTCGTCGGCGGCGTACCGCATCTGCGGGTGGAGAACCGGGTGCTGCCCGCCGGGCCCACGGTGGCCGACGTGCTGTCGAACGGCGCCTTCTACTACGGACTGGTCCGCGCCCTCGTCGACGAGGACCGGCCCGTCTGGACCCGGATGTCGTTCTCGGCCGCGGAGGACAATCTGCACGCCGCCGCCCGCCACGGAATCGACGCCCAGCTGTACTGGCCCGGGATGGGCGAGGTCCCGGCGACCGAGCTGGTACTGCGGCGCCTGCTGCCGCTGGCCGACCGCGGCCTCGAACGGCTGGGCATGGACGCGGCGCGGCGGGAGCCGCTCCTCGGCATCATCGAGCAGCGGTGCGTCAGCGGCCGCAACGGCGCGGTGTGGCAGTCGGAGATGTTCCACCACATCCACGACATCGATCACGCGGACCGGCACCAGGCGCTGCGGCGGATGACCCAGCAGTACATGGACTACATGCACATGAACGCCCCGGTGCACACCTGGCCGGTCGAGTGAGCCCGGCGGCCGCCGCCCGGCACCCGGCACCCGCTGCCCGGCACCGGGCAACCGGCCGCCGCCCGGCGCGGGGGTGCCGAATGGACCAGCGTGCCGGTCCCCGCGCACCCCTTTCAGGCGAACGGCCTGTGTCCACGCTCCCCTCCCATGATCCGCACCCGGAGACTCGGCACCATGGAGCCGGTCACTGTCGGGGTGGAAGAGGAGTACCTGCTGCTCGACGCGGACACGCTGCCGGTGCCGCTGGCGGAACAGGTGCGCGCGGCCGCGGGTCTGGGACCGACCGTCGAGGAGCATGAGCTGCAGGCGGAGCTGCTGCAGGTGCAGCTGGAGGTCGCGACCCCGGTCTGCGGTGAGCTGGACGAGGTCGGCGGCCACCTTCTGCGGCTGCGGCACGCCCTCGGCGCCGCCGCCGAGGCGCACGGCTGCCGGCTCGCGGCCTGCGGGGCGCCACCGCGCAGGAGCGCGGTCACGGCGCCGGTGACTGAGAAGGCGCGCTACCGGGCGATGCGGGAGCAGGCCCCGCAACTGGTGGCCGAGCAGCTGGTGTGCGGGATGCACGTCCACACGGCCGTGCCGTCCCCGGAGGTCGGGGTGGCCGTCCTGAACCGGCTGAGGGGATGGCTGCCGGTCCTGACCGCCATAGCGGCGAACTCGCCCTTCTGGGACGGGCAGGACACCGGCTTCGCCAGCTGGCGCACCGTCGTCTTCGGGCGCTGGCCGGTGAGCGGCCCTCCTCCCGCGTTCCGGGATCTCGACGATCACCGGCGACGCGTGGCGACGCTGCTGAGCAGCGGCGTCATCTCCGACACGGGACAGCTGTACTGGCAGGCCCGCCTCTCCGAGCGCTTCCCCACGGTCGAGGTGCGCTGCACCGATGTGCAGCTCCGCGCGGACGAAGCCGTCATGTTCGCCGGCATCGTGCGCGCGCTGGTCACCACGGCGGTCCGCGACGACGAGCTGGGCACGCCGGTCCCGGACGTACCGCCCGAGTTGGCACAGGCGGCGAACTGGCAGGCGGCCAGGCACGGCCTGAACGGACATCTGATCGCTCCGACCGGTGAGCGGCGCAGCGCCGGCGACCTCGTCGCCCGCATGATGGAGCACATCACGCCCGCCCTCGACGCGGCCGGTGACACCCGCGAGGTGGCCTCGCTCGTCCACCGACTTCTCCGGGAGGGCACGCCGGCCGATCGGCAGCGTCAGGCGATGGCCGAGGGCGGCCTCACGGCGGTCGTCGACTTCGTCACCGCCGAGACCACGGCACCATGACCGACGTCGGGGTGGGGCGCGGCCGGGCGGGCGTGGCGAAGAGCACGAGGTTGCCGTCGTAGGCCGCCGCCTCGGGGTCGAACGTGCCCGTGCAGGTGACAAGAGCCAGCCGATGGGGTCCGGTCCGCGTGAAAAGGTCGCGGGGGAGGGCCTGTTGGCTGTACGTGCGGCGGGCCGCGATCACGTACCGGTACGTCCTGCCGTTCGCCGCGCGTACCTCCACCGGTGATCCCAGGGGCAGTTCGTGGAGCGTGGCGAACGCGCCGAGGCCCGACCGGCGGGTGTCGACGTGCCCGGCGAGCAGGGTCGTGCCCTCGGCGGCGCCCGCGGGCGCCCCGAGAGCCCACCAGCCGCCCGCGCGCGGGTCGTCGGGGAGGTCCAGGACGCCGTCCCTGCCGGCGCCGACGGGTACGAGGCTCGCGCGCAGGCCGTGCGGGCCGCGCAGCTCGCTCGGCGGCGAGGCGTCGGCCGCGCCGACGGCCCCACGGATGGCGGGGTGCGCCGCGGCCGGTACGACTCCGGCGTCCCCGGCGGTCGTCCGCCGGGCCGGAGCGCCGCCCATGAGCAGCGCTCCGGCCGCGAGCAGCGTGGCGCCGAAGACGACCGCCGTGCCGCCGCCGATCCGCCTCGCCGTGCTCGTACGGGTACGGCCGCGGGTACGGGTACGGGTACGGGTACGGGTACGGGTCAACGGTCCTGGTTCGTCTGGCGTCGGCCACGGATCAGCCACGCGGCGCCGAGGACCGCGAGGAGCCCGCCCCCTGCCAGGCTGGCCATGCCGGCCGCCGTGAGGGTGTCGGTGCCCTCGGCCGCGAGGTGCCCGCCGCTGCCCGCCCGTACGACGCCCGCGTCCTTGGCGGCGTGACAGACACCGCCCCGGACCATGTCCAGGTGCATGGCCACGACAGGGCGCGCGGCCTTCGCCGCGGCCTTGACCTCGGCGTTCTGGCCGGTCTTGAGCTCGGTGTCGATCAGGGCGAGCGTCTTGGTGTGCGCGGCGTCCTGGCTCTTCAGCCACGCCGTGTCGTACGCGGGTGTGCCGGCCTTGGCCCGGACCGCGGCGAGCTCCGCCTCCTGCTCGGCGGTCGGAGTGGCGGGCAGGGCGATGTCCAGCTTCGCCGCCAGCGCCTTCACGTCGGCGTCGAGCTTGCCGTGGTCGCGGACGAGAACCCCGCCCGCCTCCTTCACACAGGCGCTCGTGGCGTGCTTCTGCGCGTCCTGGCCCGCGGCGATCTCGGCCAGGTTCCCCCGGTGCGCGGACCTCACGAACACCGTGTCCTGATCACTGACCGGCGCCGCGGCCGCGTACGGCGCCGTCGACGCGGCTATCGCGATGACCATTGCGGCGACCGTTGTCAGCCGGGTAACCCTCACGACGTGCTCCCTTCCTCTCCGCCGGCCGTCCGGCCGTGCGGAACACCGAGGCGCTCCCATAGCACCTCGAAAGGGATGAATCCCCCACGCCACGCCGGACCCGCGCCGGATGGGCCGCCATTCACCCGGAAGGTGAAGGTCACTCCATGTGACATTTTCGGCGAAATCCGGATGCGGACCGTGAGGACCGCAGCGAAGCCCTTCACGGGCGGTAGGCCGTTCGGCCGCTGCCGGCCGCCGTGACGGGGCAGGTGTTCCCGCTCGGGGAAGACCAAGGAGTGCGAGTGCGAGCACAGGAGTCAGCATGACGACGAACCCCGCGACCGTCGCCCGGTTGCACGGATGGTTCCACGTGGTGACCGGGGTCTGGCCCCTGATCCACCGGCGCAGCTTCGAGCGGATCACCGGTCCAAAGGCCGATGTCTGGCTGCTGCAGACCGTCTCCGGTCTCCTCGTCGTCATCGGCGGGACCCAGATCCGTGCCGCCCGAACCGAAACGGGAACGGCGCTCGCCCGGACCCTGGGCACCGGTGCGGCCGTCACCCTCTTCCTCATCGACGTCTCGTACGCCACACCGGGTCGGATCCGCCGCGTCTACCTCCTCGACGCCGTCTTCCAGGCGCTCTGGCTGACCGCCTGGCAGCGCGCGGAACAGACCACAGAAGGGGCGGCTCCGGAATTCCGGAGCCGCCCCTTCTGATCGGGTGACCTCAGTGCTTGAAGGCGTCCTTGGCCTTCTCCTTGGCATCCCGCGCATCACCCTTGGTCTGCTCGGCCCGGCCCTCGGCCTCAAGACGCTCGTTGCCCGTCGCCCGGCCGGCGGCTTCCTTGAGCTTGCCCTTGGCCTGCTCGCCCTTGGCCGTCATCTTCTGCTCGCTCGACACGGCTGATCACTCCCTGTGCGATGGATCATTGCTGACGTGCTGACACCAGAACGCCTGACCTCGAATCGCCCTCCTAAACCGAAAGAATTGAGCATCCGAAAAACGGGGTCCCCTGTTTCCCGTGACGACGGAACGGAAAACCCGTCAATTCGAGGGAATGGGAGGGGAGGTGCGGGGTACGCGGCAGTCCGGAGGTTGATAGCAATGGTTCCCCTTCTGTTGGTTCTTCTGCTCGCGCTGATTCTCTTCGGTGCCGGTTTCGCGGTGAAGGCGCTCTGGTGGATCGCCGTGATCGTGCTCGTCCTGTGGCTGCTGGGCTTCGTGGCCCGGCCGAAGGGCGGCACAGGCCGGTGGTATCGCTGGTGACCGCCGCCTTGTCGCCGCGTGATCCGCCGACGTGGTCGCCGACGTGAGAACACGGAACGCGGGGTGTTCCCCCTCCCGAGGGGGAACACCCCGCGTTCCGTGGGTGCGTGTACGCGATGTCGTGCGGGCTGCGCGGAGCCGGGGCGGTATGGAATGTGAGAAGTGGGGAAAATTCGTAGGACGAGGCGGGACGGGGGAAGCCCCGTGAGGAAGGAGGGGCGATGACGAATGTGATCGCCAGGGACAGCGGAACGCGACGGCCCGCGCTGTCCGCGCGGGTCGACTTCGAGGGCGGGGTCGGCATGATCGCGGCCTCCCGCGACTTCACCGCGGACTTCCTCACCGCCGCACCGACAGCGAGCCGAGAGCCGCTGAGAGAGGACCGCGTCGATGTCGCCCGCCTGGTGGTCAGTGAGTTGGTGACCAATGTCGTACGACACGCTCCCGGCCCCTGTCGTCTCGAACTCGCCCTGCATCCGGACGTCCTGGAGATCCGCGTCCACGACACGCGACCGGTCCCACCCGTGGCCGGGCCCCGGGACCCGAACAGGATCGGGCAGCACGGCATGGAGATCGTGCTCGCGCTCTGCACCCGCGTCGACGTCGAGGCGACACCTCACGGCAAACGGATACGGGCGAGACTCCCCCTGTCCTGACCGGTGTCCTGACTGGCGACATGAAGGACGCGCGGCGCACGCGCCGCGCGTCCCCGTGAGGGTGAGGGCGTCTCAGGAACGGGCCTTGCGGGTCCGTGAACGGTTCTCCTTGCGGATCGCCTCCAGCAGCTCCGACCTGCTCATACGCGACCGGCCGTCGATCTCCAGCCGCTGAGCCAGGTCGTACAGATGCCGTTTGGTGGCCTGCTCGTCCACTCCCTCGCCGCTCGGAGCCGGCTGCTCCCGGGGCGTCGCGGCGCGCGCGTCCGACGGCCCCTTGCGGCCGTGTTCCTTGCGCTCCCAGTGATCGGCCACCTTCTCGTACTTGTGCTTGAGCGCGCTGAAGGCCACTCGATGCGCGCGTTCGCCCTCGCCGTACTGATCCACGGCGGAGTCGTGGGCCTTGATCCAGGTGCGCTGCGCGTCCTTGGGTGAGCGCTCCAGCGTCGAAGGAAGCTCTTCGCGTCCTGGCATGGTTCACCTCCGATCGGATGTGGGTCCGGTTCCCGGGCCGCTCCCGACGAAACCGGGGCGGCGCAGTGTGGCGATCACCTCGTTGTCGGAGACCTGGGCGAATTCCTCGTACCACTCACCCACCGACCGGAAGGAATCCGGCTGGAAGAGGCAGACGATGTCGTCGGCCTCGCGCCTCATCGTCTCCACCGCGTCGGGGGCGCTGACCGGCACGGCCAGGATCAGGCGGGCCGGGCGGCGGGAGCGCAGGTGGCGCAGGGCGGCACGCGCCGTGACACCGGTGGCGAGCCCGTCGTCGACGAGGATCACCGTCCGGCCCTCGACGTCGGGCGGTGGGCGTCCCCCGCGGTAGAGGTCTTCGCGGCGGTGCAGCTCGGCCCGCTCCCGGGCCACGTCGGAGGCGAGCTCGTCCTCGGCCAGCCCGAGCATCTGCAGGGCACGGCTGTCGAAGACCGGGGGGTCCTCGCCCGCGATCGCCCCGATCCCGAACTCCGGATGGCCCGGCGCGCCGATCTTGCGGGCCACGAGCACGTCGAGCGGCACCCCGAGGGCGCGGGCGACCTCCGCGGCGACGGGCACGCCGCCGCGCGGCAGTGCCAGCACGACCGCGTCGGTGAGGTCGGCGTCGGCCGCCCACGCGAGGAGCCGGCGGGCGAGTTCCTCACCCGCCTGCCGATGGTCGTAGAAGCGCATCAGGGGTCCTCCTTGGCAACGGACGTACGGACCGTACGGACGGACCGATGGGGTTACGGACCCGGGGGCGGCGGCTCCTCGGGGGCTCCCGGCCGCAGGAACCAGTCACGGGCCGCCGCGGCGACCGCCTCCAGGGCTCCGGGCTCCTCGAACAGGTGCGTCGCTCCCGGAACGACGTGCAACCGGTACGGGGCGGTCAGCTGTGCGGCCGCCTCACGGTTCATCTCCAGGACCTGCCTGTCCTCGCCCCCCACGATCAGGAGGACCGGCGCGCGGACCCGGCTCAGCGCGCCGGTGGCCAGATCGGGCCGGCCGCCGCGGGACACGACGGACCGGACAGCCCCCGGCCGATCGGCCGCCGCCACCAGAGCGGCGGCGGCTCCGGTGCTCGCGCCGAAGAGGCCCACGGGAAGCCGCGCCGTGGCCGGCTGTGCGCCGAGCCAGTCGATCGCCGACACCAGCCGCCGTCCGAGCAGTCCGATGTCGAAGCGGTGCTGGGCCGTCACCACGTCCACCTGCTCCTCCGACGCGGTCAGCAGATCCATCAGCAGGGTGCCGAGCCCCGCGTCCTGGAGGGCCGCGGCCACCGCTCTGTTGCGCGGGCTGTGCCGCGAGCTGCCGCTGCCGTGGGCGAAGAGCACCACTTCTCCGGCCTCCGGGGGAAGCACCAGGTCACCGGCGATCGCCGATCCGTCGGCAGGTATGGAAACCGCTTGCGAGGTCACCACCGTCATCCTCTCCTTCCCGGCAAGGCGCGGCGCGCGCGGCACGGGCGCCGGAGCGGGCAGGGCCGAGGCGTCCATCGCAGTGCGGGTATCCCTCAGGCGGCCCGGTATGCACACGAAAACGGCGGGTGGCGGGGGCGGTGACCGGATGCCTCTCGGCATCGGTCACCGCCCACCGCCACCCGCCGGACGTGGTGGACCGTCGGTCGCGATCAGACCTTGATCAGACCTTGATCAGACCTTGATCAGAGCTGGATCAGGGCTTGATCAGACGCTGATCAGACCGTCGGGACCGGGAACGTCGGGTACTCGACACCCGAGACGTGCTGGACCACGCGGATGACCTGGCAGGAGTAGCCGAACTCGTTGTCGTACCACAGGTACAGGATCGCGTTGTCGCCGTCGACCTTGGTCGCGCCGGCGTCGACGATGGACGCGTGGCGCGAGCCGACGAAGTCCATGGAGACGGCGTCGGGGGCGGTGGTGAAGTCGATCTGGCGCTTCAGCGGCGAGTGCAGCGAGACGTCGCGGAGGTGGTCGAGGACCTCCTCGCGGGTGGTCTCGCGGCCCAGGCGCAGGCTGAGGATCGCGATCGAGACGTCCGGGACGGGGACGCGGATCGAGCTGCCGGTGATCGGCGCCTTCAGGTCGGGCAGCGCCTTGGCGACGGCGGAGGCCGCACCGGTCTCCGTGATGACCATGTTGAGCGGCGCGGAGCGGCCGCGGCGGTCGGCCTTGTGGTAGTTGTCCAGCAGGTTCTGGTCGTTGGTGAACGAGTGGACGGTCTCCACGTGGCCGCGCAGCACGCCGTACTCGTCGTCCATGGCCTTCAGCGGCGGGACGATCGCGTTGGTGGTGCAGGAGGCGCAGGACAGGATCTGCTCGTCCGGCTTGATCGTGTCGTGGTTGACACCGTGCACGATGTTCGGGACGTCGCCCTTGCCCGGGGCCGTCAGGACGACCTTGTCGATGCCGGGGCGCAGGTGCTTCGAAAGCCCCTCGCGGTCACGCCACTTGCCCGTGTTGTCGATGAGGATGGCGTCCTTGATGCCGTACGCCGTGTAGTCGACCTCGGACGGGTCGTTCGCGTAGATCACCTTGATGGTGTTGCCGTTGGCGACGATCGTGCTCGTCGCCTCGTCCACGGTGATCGTGCCCTGGAACTGGCCGTGGATCGAGTCGCGGCGCAGCAGGGAGGCGCGCTTGACCAGGTCCGCCTCGCCGCCGCCGCGCACGACGATGGCGCGCAGCCGCAGTCCGTTGCCGGATCCGGCCTTCTCGATGAGGAGGCGGGCGACGAGCCGGCCGATGCGGCCGAAGCCGTAGAGGACGACGTCGCGTCCCTCACGGCGCTCGATCTTGTTGGCGCCCGTGGCGCCGGCGACGGCCTCGGCGGTGAACTCGGCGACGGACAGACCGCGGTCGTCGGTCTTGTACGTCGCGGCGAGCATGCCGATGTCGATCTGGGAGGGGCCGAGATCCAGCGTGGTCAGAGCCTGCAGGAAGGGCAGCGTCTCGGTGACCGACAGCTCTTCACCGGCTATCTGCCGGGCGAATCGGTGGGTCTTGAGGATGCTGACCACCGATTTGTTCACCAGGGAGCGGCTGTGGAGCAGCACGGTGACGTCGCGCTCCCGGTGCAGCTTCCCGACGATCGGGATCATCGACTCCGCGATCTCCTCGCGGGTCTTCCAGTTCGTGAACGAGTCCTCATTGACAGTCACAAGTTTATCTTTCGAGCTAGGCGGCGCTCATATGCTAACCCCACGCCGGAACGGTCCTTCAAAGGGCCTCCGGCATCGCGTCCAGCCCCGCCCGGCGGCGGCGTCGCCGGACCGTGGGTGCGCCGAGCGGGACGTCCGGCGGTGTGACGCTCGTCACGCTCTGCGACGCCAGTGAAAAGAGAACGTGAAGATGACGGACGAAACCTGTGAGGGGACGGGGGCGGCAGGCGGGGGTGAGCGGCTTTTTCTTCGGCCGAATCCGCACACATGGGTCTCGGGTGCTTTGTGGCATCCCTTGAACCCATCGGTAACTTCGTTCGCCGTCCTGGCCGCTGAGGTGCATAGAAGTCCGAATACCGGGAAAACGGCCGGGGCCGACCGCCCGGGGCATCCCGCTCGGAGTTCAGGCGAGGGGGGTATGGTCGAGCCCGTTCGTACCCCTGTACGCCTGTCAAATGTCCACGCCCCCAGGGTGGCAGGGGTGGCGGCGCGCCAAGTGCCGCGCATACCACGTGCTTTGGGGAGATGGGTGTGAGTTCCGAGGAATTCTGAAAGAGGAAGGCAAATAGGGGCACAGTCGGACTTCGCAGTGCGAAGGGCGACGGAAAGACGTTCGAGGCGAGGCAAACCCATGGATGCTCCGACCAGCACGTCGGCCGGCAAGAGCGGCTCCGGCGGCAGCAAGGCGAATGGGGGCTGGTTCGGTCCGAGTCCGAAAGCCGGTCCGAGTGCGAGTCCCGGCTCCGCTCCGAGCCCCGGTCCCAGTGCGCGTCCGAGCCCCGCTTCGGGCGGGAGACCCGGCCGGCCGGGCCAGGAGGACGGCCGAGCGGCGGAGGACCGGATACCCAGCCGCCCCGTGACCCCGATACGCCCGGTGGGCACCGGCGCCGACCGAGGCCGTACGGCACCCCCGTCGCCCCCGGCACCGCCGTCGTCCCCGGCGTCCGCACCCACGGCCGCGCCTGGACCCACGGCCGCGCCCGGACCCACGGCGGCGCCCGCACCCGCGGCGGCGCCCGGACCCGCGCCGGCCCCCACGCCCACGTTCGGGCCCGCACCCGAGGACACCTCCGACGCCGCGCTCATCCGCCGCACCATGGACGAGATCGAGCCCATCGCGGACAAGGTCACCTCGCACTTCTACGCGCTGCTCTTCCTCCAGCACCCCGACCTGCGCGCCCTCTTCCCGGCGGCCATGGACACCCAGCGCGACCGCCTCTTCAAGGCGCTGCTCACCGCCGCCACCCACGTGGACGACCCGGCCACCCTCACCACGTACCTCTCCCACCTCGGGCGCGGACACCGGAAGTACGGCACCCGGCCCGAGCACTATCCGGCCGTCGGCGAATGCCTCCTGGGCGCCCTCGCCCGCTACGCCCCGAAGACCTGGAGTTCTCGGACGCAGGCGGCCTGGGTCGGCGCCTACACCGCGATCTCCCAGATCATGATCGACGCCGCCGCCGAGGACGAGCTGCGCGCGCCCGCCTGGTGGGAGGCGGAGGTGGTCGCCCACGAGATGCGTACCGCCGACATCGCGGTCGTCACCGTACGGCCCGACCAGCCCTACCCCTTCCTCGCCGGCCAGTACGCCGCCCTGGAGACGCCCTGGTGGCCGCGCGTGTGGCGGAACTACTCCTTCGCCTCCGCCTCCCGCTCCGACGGACTGCTCTCCTTCCACGTCAAGGCCGTCCCGGCGGGCTGGGTCTCCAACGCGCTCGTGCACCGGGCCCGCCCGGGGGACGTGATCCGGCTCGGTCCCCCCACCGGTTCCATGACGGTGGACCACAGCACCGACAACGGGCTGCTCTGCCTGGGCGGCGGAACCGGCATCGCCCCCATCAAGGCCCTGGTCGAGGACGTGGCCCGGCACGGCCGCCGCCGGCCCGTCCAGGTCTTCTACGGCGCCCGCCGCGACCACGACCTGTACGACATCGACACCATGCTCCGCATGCAGCAGTCGCACCCCTGGCTCTCGGTGCGCCCGGTCGTCGACGAGGGCCCGGCGGGCGATCTGTGCGGGCAACTTCCCGAGGCCGTCTGCCAGTACGGCCCGTGGCACTCCTACGATGCCTACCTGTCCGGACCCGCGGCCATGATCCGCTGCGGCGTGGACACCCTGAGGGGCATCGGCATCCCCTCCCACCGCATACGGCACGACTCCATCGAAGAACTGGTCGGGGCACGGAATTGAGCACATTCGAACAAGTTGGGCACGAGCCGAAGCGGACGGAGGACCGGCCCATGCCGCCGGTACGCACCACCCGCCCCGGCAGTGACGGCGAACACCTCGTCCAGCAGCGCATGGGCACCACCGAGCGCGCCGACCGGTTCTACGCGGACCAGGTCCTCGACCGGCTCAACCCCCGGATGCGGGAGTTCGTCGCACGGCAGGAGATGTTCTTCCTCGCGACGGCCGACCGGCACGGCGAGTGCGACAACACCTTCCGGGCCGGCCCGCCCGGCTTCCTCCAGGTGCTCGACGACCTCACCCTCGCCTACCCGGAGTACCGGGGCAACGGCGTGCTCGCGAGCCTCGGCAACATCGAGGAGAACCCCCATGTCGGCATCCTGATGGTCGACTTCCTCCGGGACCGCATCGGACTGCATGTCAACGGCCGGGCGCGGGTGGTGCCCGACGACGAGATGCGCCGCGCCCACGCGGGACTGCCGGTGGATCCGGTGCCCGGCCGCCGGGCCCTGCTCTGGGTCGAGGTCACCGTCGAGGAGGCGTACATCCACTGCGCCAAGCACATCCCGCACCTCCAGAGGGTTCCCGTGGGGGAGCGGGGCCGGGCGTGGGGCACGGACGACGTCAAGCGCAAGGGCGGCGACTTCTTCGGCGCCGCGGCCGAAGCGGCCGAGCGGGGCCCGTTCGTCCCCTCGGCGCGCGCGGACGCCGCGGCGTGGCGCGAGGAGGCCGCGAGGGTGCTGGCCAAGGCCGAGGAGCCGGCGGCGGCCGAGGACCAGGCCTTCACCGGCTGGTTCCGCAGAAACGTCCCCGCCTGACCGGCGAGGTGACCACGACGTGACGGCCGCATGACGGCCGGGCATCGGCCGCGGTGCACCGCGGCGGCGAAAATTCACCACGCCGCGGTGCACACGAAAGTCGATTTCCGTGCGCGGACGCCCACGCCGTGCTACAGTCGAGATCAGTTGCAGTTGTGGTTCCCAATAAACTTCAAGTGCCTTCGACGATTCGACATCGTCGGGCACTTTTTTGTTTTCAGTACGGTTTTCCGGACGGGGCAATCATCGCGGCGACGCCGGAATTCACACAGTGTGAATTCTGGGGCACTGCCCCGAAGGAGATTTGACATGGCTACTGGCACCGTGAAGTGGTTCAACGCGGAAAAGGGCTTCGGCTTCATCGAGCAGGAGGGTGGCGGCCCGGACGTGTTCGCCCACTACTCCAACATCGCCACCTCCGGCTTCCGTGAGCTCCAGGAAGGCCAGAAGGTGAACTTCGACGTCACGCAGGGCCAGAAGGGCCCGCAGGCGGAGAACATCGTTCCCGCCTGACGCTGACGCGTCTTGACGCAGCTGGGGCCCTCACCCGTGTGGTGGGGGCCCCGGCTCGTTGCATTTGCCCGGCATTTTCGGAAGGTCCCCATTGAACAGCTCAGCCCGTACGAACAGCACCCGGCGGCGCGGCCCCGCGCCGAGGGACGAATTCGCGACGCCGGTCAGCCACACCCCGGCCCTGCCCCCGGCCGCGAGCTTCGCCGAGCTGGGCCTGCCGTCCACGGTGCTGGAGCTGCTCACCCGCCTCGGCGTCGACCAGCCCTTCCCGATCCAGGCGGCCACCCTGCCGAACGCCCTGGCGGGACGAGACATCCTGGGACGCGGCCGGACCGGATCCGGCAAGACACTCGCCTTTGGGCTCCCGCTGCTCCTGCGCACCGCCGGGCGGCGCGCCGAGGCACGCAAGCCGCTGGCCCTCGTCCTCGTCCCCACCCGCGAACTGGCCCAGCAGGTCACCGACGCGCTCACGCCGTACGCCGGGGCGCTGAAGCTGCGCCTGGCCACCGTGGTCGGCGGGATGTCGATCGGCAGGCAGGCCGCCGCGCTGCGCGACGGGGCCGAGGTCGTGATCGCGACACCGGGCCGGCTCATGGATCTCGTCGAGCGCAAGGACTGCCGCCTGGAGCGGGTGGCCGTCACCGTCCTGGACGAGGCCGACCAGATGGCCGACATGGGCTTCATGCCGCAGGTCACCGCGCTGCTCGACCAGGTGCACCACGAGGGCCAGCGGATGCTGTTCTCCGCCACCCTCGACCGGAACGTCGACCTCCTGGTCGAGCGCTACCTCCACGACCCGGCGGTCCACTCCGTCGACCCCTCGGCCGCCGCCGTCGCCACGATGGACCACCACGTGCTGCAGGTGCACGGCGCCGACAAGTTCGCCACCGCCACGGAGATCGCCGCCCGCGACGGGCGCGTGATCATGTTCCTCGACACCAAGCACGCCGTCGACCGCTTCACCAAGCACCTGCTGGGCAGCGGCGTACGGGCGGCGGCCCTGCACGGCGGCAAGTCACAGCCCCTGCGCACCCGCACCCTGGACCGCTTCAAGTCCGGCGAGGTCACCGTCCTGGTGGCCACCAACGTCGCGGCCCGCGGCATCCACGTCGACGACCTCGACCTCGTCGTCAACGTCGACCCGCCCGCCGACCACAAGGACTACCTGCACCGCGGCGGCCGCACCGCCCGCGCCGGCGAGTCCGGCAGCGTCGTCACCCTGGTCCTGCCCGACCAGCGCCGCGACGTCGTCCGGCTCATGGCGGACGCCGGCATCCACGCCCAGGTCACCCAGGTCCGCTCCGGCGAGGCCGAACTGACCCGGATCACCGGCGCCCGTACCCCCTCCGGTGTTCCCGTCGACGGCAGCGCGCCGACCACCGAACGCCCCCCGCGCGGCGGCGCCCCCTTCCGGGGCATCGGGACCGTCCCCGGCCGGCCCGGACGAGCGAAGAACGAGTCGCGCCGGTCCGCCGAGGCCCGCAAGACGGCCGAGGCCCGCCAGGCCGCCCGGATCCGCCGCGGCGCGTGAGCGCCCCCGCGCTGCGCCGTGGCGCCGCGGGGCTCAGCCGCACCGGTAGGTGAACGCCGCCGAGGCGGTGTGCGGGCTCGGCGAGACGATCACCAGCCGGGCCGTCGCCCGGTGCTCGCCCCGGCCGTGGAAGGTCCAGAGCAGCCGCGGCCGCGCCTGCTCCTGATGGCGGGCCACTCTTTCCCGCAGCAGCCCCGACGAGGTGCCGTCGCTGCGTTCCCAGCGGTACGTCACCGTGCCGGGGCGCCCGTCCGTGTCCACCACGCCCACGACCTCCGCCGTGGCGTCGCAGCCCACCGTCCCTCCCGGGGCGACGACCGCGACCCGGCGGACGGACACCTCGGGGCCGAGGCGCTGCCAGGCGAGGAACGCCAGGACGGCGAGGAGCACCAGACAGGCCAGGGCGTACCGGCGCAGTCGCCGGGGGCGAGGCGGGGGCGGCGTGCCGCCGCCGTGGCCGGGCAGGGTCCCGTGCCAGATCCGGGCCGTCGTGAGCCCGTCGGCGGGGCGGGCGAGCGCGGCCGCCGTCACCCCCGGACCGAAGCGCAGGATCTCGCCCTCCACACGGTCCGGAGCCGCGTCGTGGGCCGGGCGTTCGAACCAGTGGCTGCCGAGGACGGTGGCGCTGTACTCGTCGGGGTCGAATCCGCTCATGAGACCGTGCACCGCCTGGTGAGGATCTGCTGCGTGGAACCGCCGTTCGCGGCCGAGGGGCTCGTGGTCGCCCGCACACCCCAGTAGCACCCCCGGCCCTGGAAGGCGTGGGTGAGCGTGACCGTGTACCGCGTCGCACCGCTCCGCTCATGGCTCTCCGAGCCGTCGGGTGCGCCGAGCTCGCCCTTGGTGTCGCCGGTGAACCAGGTGAGGGACAGGGTCACCGGTCCGGGGCCGTCGGTGACGACCTCGAACGTGGCCTCGGCCTCTCCCGGGCCGGTCTGACGGAGCCCGGTGACCGTCACCTCCTTCACGGCGACGGGCCGGGCACTCGGCGGCGCCGACCCGGGCTCCGTGCGGGGAGGCGGGGAGGGCGGGGGTGGCGGGGGAGTGGTCGGCGTGGTGGTGGTCGGCGCGCTCGACGGTGGACCGCTCGGGGGCGCCGCCGTGGGCGGAGTGGAGGACGGAGCCCAGGACGGGAGAGCCGCCGTCGGTGAGGGAGCCGGAGAGGAAGGAGCCGGGGACGACGGTGCCGGGGACGACGGTGCGGGATCGGTCGGTGCCGGATCGCTCGGCGAGGGGCTCGGGAGCGTACGGGCGGTGGCGAAGGCCTGCGCCGTCGTACGGCCCGGTCCCTCATCGCCCGCCCGCGCGGCGACGGCGGCCAGAACGCCGAGGATCAGCGCCGCCACGGCGGCCGGCCACACCCCCGGCCGGCCTCTCGGAATCCGGGGGCGCGGCGGCGGCACGGTGGTCGTGGCGACCGAGGTCGTCCCCGTGGCCGGCCCGCCCGAGGAGGGGAAGAGCAGCGGCAGAAGGGCGGCGAGCGCGGCGAGCTTCCGCTGACCGCGCTCCTCCCAGTCGGGCCCGTACGCGGCCGTGGCGACGGCTTCCAGCTCCGCGACGAACACCGCCGCGTCCACGGGCCGTTCACGCGGGACCTTCGCCAGACCGCGCCGGATCAGGGGACGCAGCTGTTCGGGCGCGTCCGCGTCCGGCACGGGCGCCTCGATGTGCCGCAGCGCCAGCTCGGCGAGGTTCTCGCCCACGAACGGCTTACGGCCGGTCAGACACTCGAAGAACGTCGCCGTCGCCGCGTAGACGTCCGCGGCCGGCGAGGCGGGCTCGCCGTTCCACTGCTCCGGAGCCATGTACGCGGGAGTGCCGGCGACCCCGGGCGTGCTGCCGTGGTCCGTGGCGATCCCGAAGTCCACGAGCTTGGACGAGCCGTCGGCCGCGACCAGGACGTTCTCGGGTTTGTAGTCGCGGTGCACCACGCCCGCCCGGTGCGCGGCGGCCAGCCCGAGCAGCGACCCCTTGAGGACGACAAGGGCCGCTTCGGGGCCGGTGGCTCCCTCCCGGGACAGCAGCGCCCGCAGGGCGACCCCGTCGACCAGCTCCATGACGATCGCGGCGCCCCGAGGGGCCTCCACGTACTCGTAGAACCGCACGACATGGGGCGTGTCCAGGCCGCCGAGCAGCCGGGCCTCCGCGCGGAAACCCCGCACGAAGGCGGCGTCGGCCCGCATGCGCTCGGCGAGGTACTTCACCGCCACCGGCACGCCGGTCGCGTCATGGACGGAGAGGACGACGCGCCCGCTGCCACCCGAACCCAACTCCCGGTACTCGGTGTACCCGGGGACCGTCCACGCGTCCATCCCGCCCCCTCGGTGGCGGCCGCGCCCCCGCGCCCGCCGTGCGATGGTTCACTCGCCTTCCTCAGAGGGGACAGATTCCGGCCACGACCGGTTCCCGACCGCTCGGAAGACGCGGCCGCCAGAGCCATGGACGGAGGGAGTCAGCCGAGGAGCCGGCCCCAGGTGCGGGCGTCGGCGACACCGTCGGCCGGCAGCCCCCGGGAGTTCTGGAAGGCGGTCACCGCGCTCCGGGTGCCGGAGCCGAACATGCCGTCCACCGCGGTGGCCGCGCCCTTCGACGCCAGGAGCGTCTGGACGGCCCTCACCGTCGCGCCGCTCTCGCCCCGCTCGACGGGCACCACCAGCTGGTGCCAGACCTGATGTGCGGCCACCCCGTCGACGGTCGCGTGCCGGCCGGTCTGGACGTCCCGTACGGCCGTCTCGGTGTCCGCCCCGAACGAGCCGTCGACCGTGAGGGATCTGCCGTTCCCCACCAGCAGATGCTGGAGGGCGCGGACCCGGGAGCCCGAGTCACCGCGGCGGACGACCGGCCACGTGGGCGCGGTCGGATCGCCGCCGACCACGGCGGCGACGTCCCGGCGCAGCCGCGGCAGCAGGGCGTACAGCCGGTCGCCGGGACAGTCGGTGGCGTTGAAGTCGCGGTGACCGTAGATCTGGTAGGGGCGGAGCCCGTACCGCCGGCAGATGTGGGCGCACAGGTCGACCAGCGCGGCGTACTGGACGTGGCGGGGCTCGGTGGACGTGTAGTCGCCCTCGTTCTCGATGCCGACGGCCACGGAGTTCTGCCCGTGGCAGTGCGCCGACTCGACCTGCCGGCTGCCTTCCCGGAGGGCGGCCAGACTCTGGTGGCGGCCCTCCAGGATGTGGGCGCCGCGACTGATGGTGAAGTGCTGGCCGGTGTCGGCCCAGCCACGCCGGTCCATGTGGTCGCGCTGCATGCCGCGGGCCAGCGAACGGGCCCGCGCCGCCGAGTAGTCGCTCGTGTTCGGTGTGGCCGTGTGATGCACGATGATCTTCTGCGGCGGCGTGCTCAGCACCGTGACGGGGCTGCTCGGCGGGCGCGCGTCCCAGGCGGCGCAGTCGGCGATCACCGGGCCCGCCGCGCCGGCCGCCCGCGCGGGGGCCGCCGCGCCGAGCGGGATCAGGACACCGGCGGTGAGGGCGAACGCCCCGGTGAGAACCGAGCGGCGGCCCGGCGCGGCAGGGTGGGGATCGGTGAACGGCACGAGCGCTCCTTCTGCTGACGACGGGGAAGGCCGGGGCGGCGGGTCCGCGTTCGCTACGGCCGCGGCCCCACCCCGACGACGCTAGGCGCCGCTGACGGCGACTCAGCAGATCCGGCGCCCCGGGGCGGGCCGTGTCGCGGGCCCTGTCGCGTCCCGGGGCGGGCCGGGGCGCACCCGGGCGCCTCGGGGCGTGATCCGTGTCGCGCGACGACGCCGGGCATGGACTTCTCGTGCGAGTCCATGGACTCTTCGCCTCGCGGGCGCGGGCGTGGTGGACCGACCGTGGGCCGCCCCCTACGGTGAACCCGGCCGTGGGGACGTCCGCTCTCTCCCGCGTTCACGTCCTCTACCGCGCCCCCACGCGTCGACGACACGCCCCCGTCCTCCCACCGACTGATCTTGGGCTCGCTCACCACACCGTCCCCCGGAATCCATCAGAGGTGCTCAGACACATGACCGAACTCAATCGGCGCCGGTTCCTCCAGATCGCCGGTGCCACCGCCGGCTTCGCCGCTCTCCAGAGCAGCATCGCGCGGGCCGCCGCCATCCCCGCCGCCCGCACCACCGGGAGCCTCGCCGACGTCGAGCACATCGTCGTGCTGATGCAGGAGAACCGCTCCTTCGACCACTACTTCGGCAAACTGAACGGTGTCCGGGGGTTCGGCGATCCCCGCCCGGTCACCCTGCCGAGCGGCAAGCCGGTGTGGTACCAGCGCGACGGCGGCAAGGAGGTCCTGCCGTACCACCCGACCGCCGAGGACCTCGGCATGCAGTTCATCGCGGGCCTCAACCACGACTGGGCCGGCGGCCACAAGGCCTTCAACAACGGCAAGTACGACCAGTGGATCCCCGCGAAGTCGGCCGGCACGATGGCGTACCTGACCCGCGAGGACATCCCGTTCCACTACGCGCTCGCCGACGCGTTCACCGTCTGCGACGCGTACCACTGCTCCTTCATCGGGGCCACCGACCCCAACCGGTACTACATGTGGACCGGTTACACCGGCAACGACCGCACCGGCGGCGGGCCGGTCCTCGGCAACGAGGAGCTGGGGTACGGCTGGACGACGTACCCCGAGCGTCTGGAACAGGCCGGGATCTCCTGGAAGATCTACCAGGACATCGGCGACGGCCTGGACGCGGCAGGCCACTGGGGCTGGATCGACGACGCCTACCGGGGCAACTACGGGGACAACTCCCTCCTCTACTTCAACTCCTACCGCAACGCCCAGCCCGGCAGTCCG
The DNA here is from genome assembly GCF_043078785.1 of Streptomyces sp. NPDC015346. Lineage (NCBI taxonomy): Bacteria > Bacillati > Actinomycetota > Actinomycetes > Kitasatosporales > Streptomycetaceae > Streptomyces > Streptomyces sp. NPDC015346. Next base: position 492,422 of record NZ_JBIBTW010000003.1, read on the forward strand.
CTGTACGACAAGGCCCGCACCGGCACGAACGTCAAGAACGGCGACGGGCTCTTCGACGTCCTGCGGGCCGACGCCGCCGCCGGCCGGCTGCCGCGGATCTCCTGGATCACCGCGCCCGAGGCGTTCTCCGAGCACCCCAACTGGCCCGCGAACTACGGCGCCTGGTACATCGCGCAGGTCCTCGACGCGCTGACCTCCAACCCCGAGGTGTGGAGCAGGACCGCGCTGTTCATCACGTACGACGAGAACGACGGCTACTTCGACCACGTCGTCCCGCCCTACCCGCCGGCCTCGGCCGCCCAGGGCCTCTCGACCGTCGACACCACCCTCGACCACTTCCCGGGCGACTCGCGGTACGCCGCCGGCCACTACGGCCTCGGCCAGCGCGTCCCGATGCTCGTCGTCTCCCCCTGGAGCAAGGGCGGTTACGTCTGCTCCGAGGTCTTCGACCACACCTCGATCATCCGGTTCATGGAGCGCCGCTTCGGAGTCACCGAACCACACATATCCCCCTGGCGCCGGGCCATCTGCGGCGACCTGACCTCGGCCTTCGACTTCGGCCTCGAGGACACCGCGCCGGCGGCCCTGCCGGACACCGCGGGCTACCGGCCGCCGGACGGCGACCGTCACCCCAGCTACGTGCCGAAGCCGCCCGCCAAGCCGGTCCTGCCCGCCCAGGAGCCCGGCGCTCGCCCGACCAGGGCGCTGCCCTACGAGCTGTACGTGGACGGCGCCTCCACCCCCTCGACCGGCCGCTACACCCTCACCTTCGGCGCCGGCGCCAAGGCCGGCGCCTTCTTCCATGTCACCGCCCTCGGCCGCACCGACGGCCCGTGGACCTACACGGCGGGCCCCGGCAAGAGCCTCGCCGACACGTGGAACACCGCGTACTCCGCCGGGGTCTACGACCTGACGGTGACCGGCCCCAACGGCTTCCTGCGCGCCTTCAAGGGGCCGGGCAAGACCGCGGGACCGGAGGTGACGGCACGCCATGACACCGTCAGCGGCAACCTGGTGCTGACCATGACCAACCCGGGCGCGGTCGATGTCCACCTCAAGGTCACCCGGGCCGCCGCCTACGGGGGTGGCACACAGACCTTCAAGGTGGTCAGGGGCGCCACGGTGACGCACACCATGGATCTGCGCGGGAGCCGGCGCTGGTACGACGTGTCGGTCGTCTCCGACGCGAACGCCACGTTCCTGCGGCGCTTCGCCGGCCATGTCGAGACCGGCGCGCCGGGCGTCAGCGACCCGGGCATCGTCACGGCCTGAGACACGGCCTGAGACACGGCCTGAGACACGGCCTGAGACACGGCCTGAGACACGGCCTGAGGCACGGCCTGAGACACGGCCCGAGGCAGTGGCCCGAGGCGCGGGCTGAGCCGCGGAGCCGGTCCCGGGCCGGCCCCGGTGGAGCGCGGTGCGGACCGGCGGTCAGACGGGGAGGACCTCCACCCCGGCGTCCGTGAGCCGCCGCACCGTCTCCGCCGGGATCGCCGCGTCCGTCACCAGGACGTCCACGCGGTCGAGCCCGCAGATCCTGGCGAAGGCGCGCCGGCCCAGCTTGGAGGAGTCCGTGACCACGACGACCCGGCTGGCGCGCTCGGCGAGGAGCCGGCTGATGCCCGCCTCGTCCTCGTGGTGCGCCATGATCCCCAGCTCGGGGTCGATGCCGTCGACACCGAGGACGACGACGTCGAGCACGACCTCGTTCAGTACGCCGGCCGCCAGCGGGCCCACCAGTTCGTACGTCTGCGGGCGGGCCACGCCCCCCGAGACCACGATCTTGATCTGGGGCCGTACCGCCAGCTCGCCGGCGATGTTCAGCGCGTTGGTGACCACTGTCAGAGCGGGGGAGCGCGGGGACGCGGGGGACTCGGGCCCGCCGCCGCCGGCGAAGCGGAGCGCCAGCGACCGGGCCACCTCCGTCGTCGTCGTACCGCCGTTGAGCCCCACCACCTCGCCCTCGTGGACCAGTTCGGCGACGGCCGCCGCGATGCGCTGCTTCTCGGAGGCGTGCCGGGAGGACTTGTAGCGGAGCGGAAGTTCGTACGAGACGCCCTGCGGGACGGCCCCGCCGCGCGTGCGGAGGAGGAGGCGCTGCTCGGCGAGCTCGTCCAGGTCCCGGCGGATCGTCGCGGGGGAGACGCCGAGGGTGGCCGCGGCCTCCTCGACCTCCAGCCTGCCGGTGGCCGCGAGCAGTTCGAGGAGCGTGTTCCACCGCTCGTGCTTGGACATGAGCGGGATCCTATCGCCGACGCGAGGGGGACTTCCCTGGACCGGAGGCCTCGGGTGATGGATACTTCGCAGCATCGGATGCTCGAAGTTGCTTGAAACTGCCCCTCCAGGAGCAGGAGTGAGCAGAAATTGTCTTTTGTGAAGGAGTCGCACGTGCCCACCTCGGGTCCCTCCCGCACCGCCGTCGAGATCGCCTCCCAGCCCGCCTGCTGGCGCAAGGCAGCCGAGACCCTGCCCCAGCACCGCACGGCGCTCCCCTCCCGGGGCGAGCGCGTCGCCGTGGTCGGCTGCGGCACGTCCTGGTTCATCGCCCAGGCCTACGCCCAGCTGCGCGAGAGCGGCGGCCACGGCGAGACCGACGCGTTCCCCGCCTCGGAGTTCCCGCGCGGGCGCCGCTACGACCGGGTCCTGGCGATCACCCGCTCGGGCACCACGACCGAGGTCCTCGACCTCCTCGGCGAGCTCGCGGGATCGGTACCCACCGGCGCGCTCACCGCCGACCCGGCGACTCCCGTCATGCGCGCGGCCGACGCCGTCGCCGTCCTCGATTTCGCCGACGAGGAGTCGGTGGTACAGACCCGCTTCGCCACCACCGCCCTCGCCCTGCTCCGCGCCCACCTGGAGGCCGAGGACGCCCTCCCGGCCGGGATCCGCACGGTGGAGGAGGCGGCCGGGGACGCCGAACGGGCCGTCTCCGCACCCCTCGCGGCCGACATCACCGACGCCGAGCAGTTCACCTTCCTCGGCACCGGCTGGACCTACGGCCTCGCCCTCGAAGCCGGCCTCAAGATGCGCGAGGCCGCCGGCGCCTGGACGGAGGCCTACCCGGCGATGGAGTACCGCCACGGCCCGATCAGCATCACCGCCCCCGGCCGCGTGGCCTGGGCCTTCGGCGCCGTCCCCGCCGGTCTCGCCGACGACGTCGCCCGCGTCGGCGGCACCCTCGTCGCCGAGTCGGGCACCGGCGCGGACCAGCTCGACCCGATGGCCGACCTCATCCGCGCCCAGCGCCTCGCGGTCCTGCTCGCCGAGGCGCAGGGCCAGGACCCGGACCGCCCCCGCAACCTCACCCGCTCCGTCGTCCTCACCGCCACCCCCGTCACTGTCGGGGAGAACGACTGATGCCGCTCACCACCACCGACGAGATCGTCCTCGGCGCGCGCGAGCGGAACGCCGGCGCCGGCGCGTTCAACGTCGTCCAGATCGAGCACGCCCAGGCCATCGTCGCCGGGGCCGAGGCCGCCGGTCTCCCCGTGATCCTTCAGATCAGCGAGAACACCGCCCGCTACCACGGCTCCCTCGAACCGATCGGGCTCGCCACCCTCGCGATCGCCCGCCGGGCCGCCGTCCCCGTCTCCGTCCACCTGGACCACGCCGAGTCCACCGAGCTCGTACGGGAGGCGGTCGCCCTCGGCTTCCGCTCCGTCATGTTCGACGCCTCGAAACTCCCGTACGAGGAGAACCTGGCCGCCACCCGCGAGACGACGGACTACTGCCACCGCCACGACGTCTGGGTGGAGGCCGAACTGGGCGAGGTCGGAGGCAAGGACGGCGCCCACGCCCCCGGCGCGCGCACCGACCCCGACGAGGCGCGCGCCTTCGTCAAGGCCACCGCCGTCGACTCCCTCGCCGTCGCCGTCGGCAGCTCCCACGCGATGGTGACCCGCGACGCCGTCCTCGACTTCGAACTGATCGCCCGGCTCCGGGAGGCCGTCGGCGTGCCCCTCGTCCTGCACGGCTCGTCCGGTGTCGGCGACGTCGACCTCGCCTGGGCCGTCAGCGCGGGGATGACGAAGGTGAACGTCGCCACCCACCTCAACAAGGCGTTCACCCGGGCGGTACGGAGCCACCTGGAGGAGCAGCCGGCGACCGTCGACCCGCGCCGCTATCTGGGCCCCGCCCGCGACGCCGTGGCGCACGAGGTCACCCACCTGCTCCAGGTCCTCGCCGCCGACGTCGAACTCAGTCGCACGTGACGCGGTCGCGCGGGGTGTAGTGGGTACGGAAGGTCTCCCGGCCGACCTCCTCCCCGTCGTCCCGGAAGACCCGGTCCACCGTGATGTCGAAGCCCTCCAGCGGGGTCTGCGGCTCGCACTTGGGGCCGGTGCCCTTCCGCTCGCCGGGCTCGGTCAGGTTGGTGCGGGGACCCTCCACCGCCTCCACGGAGTCGTACTTCTTCGTGCCGTAGAAGCTGACGGTCACCGACGAGTCCGTGGAACTCGCCTCGATGTAGATCGCGTTGCCCGAGTCGTTGCGGAACTTCAGGTCCAGCGTCCCCCACGCGACGGTCGCCTCGCGGCCCGCCGGATAGCGCTCGATGTAGAACGAGTGCGCGCCGTACTCCACCGGCTTGACCCCGGCGAAGAAGATCGCGTTGAAGACGGTGGTGGCCACGGCGGAGACACCGCCGCCCGGCGCCGAGTGGTACTGCCCGTCCAGGATCATCGTGCCGTCCACGAAGCCGTTGGCCTTGGTGCGTTCGCCGACGGTCCGGTTGAAGCTCCAGACCTCCCCCGGCCGCACCAGCGAGCCGTTGATCAGCTCGACCGCCCGGCCGATGTTGATCGTCCGGTAGGGCGCCTTGGGGAAGTGGACCGTGAAGGTGGACATCTGCTCCCGGATGCCGAGCTTCGCCACCGACTCCCGGGTCAGCTCCGGCTGGATCAGCTCGGTGGCCAGGGGCCCGGTCCTGGCGGCGGCGCCCGTCTTCGGGAGCAGCGGCCGGACGGCGTCGCCCAGCGCCTTCGCCGACACCTCGTGCCCGGGCCGGCCGTCGGACTCCACCACCACCTTGCCGTTCCGTACGCCGAGTTCGGCCTCGACCGGCCCTGTGGCGATCGCTTCGAGCGGGCGTGCCACGTCCGGGTCCTTCCGCAGCCCCTGCGCGTCGAGGGAGGCGGTGAGACGGCCCTTGTCGTCCGCGGCCACCTTCAGATGGTCGGAGAGCGTCGCCGGCGCGATCCGCAGGCGCGCGCCGTCGGTGGTGAGCGTCAGCGGGCCCGACATGGCGGGGGTGCCGAACTCCCTCATGAAGCGCGCGACCTCCGCCGCGCCCACCTTGGGGCGGGTGACCGTGGCCGGCAGGACGACGGGGCGCGGGCCGATGCCCGGATAGGCCGCGCGCAAGGTGTCGACGGCGCCGTCGACGTCCAGCTTCACCCCGTCACGGGGCTGCACCGCCACGGCGTTGCCGTCCTTGAAGGAGACCGCGCCCTCGACCGTCGTTCGGTCGAACATCTCCGCCGTCCGGGCCATTCGCGCCCGCGCCTTGCTCTCGTCGAACGCCACGACGGGCTCGATGTCACGGTCCTGGGAGGAGAACAGCCGGCCGATCACCGTGACCGGGTCGCGGGAGGGATCCGCGGCCCGCTCGGCGGTCTTCGCCGCGTCGACCGTGAGACCCGCGGCGGCCGGCTCGACGGTTCCGGTGCTCTCACCGACCCGTACGGCCATCGGCTCGGTCCACGAGGCGGGCGGTGCGTCGATGAGCTTGCGCCGGGCCTCGTCGCGGCTCATGCCGCCTATGTCGACCCCGTCCACCCGGGTGCCGCTGGATATGTCGTCACCGGTGGCCACGAGCCCCCCGACATACAGGCCCCCGAAGGCCACGAGGACCGCCCCCGCCGCCGTCACCGCGACCCGGGTCCGCCGGCCGCGGCGGGACGAGCGGGACGAGCGGGACGGATACGAAGCGTCGCCGTGCCTGGAGCCGCGCACACAGCCTCCCGGGTGCGGTCGGGGACCCGCGATACACCCGCGACGTTACGCCGAGCGGGTGCCCGACGCATGTCGGAAGCCGCTGACCTGGCCTTACGCACGGCAGGCGGGGCGCCACCCGTACGCTGGACGGGTGGCGCCCCCCGGGGCCTGGTCAACCCTCCTCGGGCGCGACGAGCTCCCCCGACCGCGCCACCCGTCCGTACCACTGCGCGCTCGACTTCGGCGTACGGGCCAGGGTCGTGTAGTCGACGTGGACCGCGCCGAACCGCTTCGCGTAGCCGTAGGCCCACTCGAAGTTGTCCATCAGCGACCAGAGGAAGTAGCCGCGCACGTCCACCCCCTCCTCCATCGCCCGGTGCACGGCGTCCAGGTGCGCGTGGACATAGGCGGCGCGCTCCGGGTCGTGGACGGTGCCGTCCGCGCCCACCTCGTCCTCGTACGCGGCGCCGTTCTCGCTGATCACCAGCGGCAGGCCGGGGTAGCGGGCGGAGACCCGGGTCAGCAGGTCGTACAGAGCGCTCGGGTCGACGGCCCAGCCCATCGCCGTCAGCTCGCCGGGCGCCCGGTGGAAGGCGACCGAGTCCGCGCCGGGCCAGGGAGAGTGCGCGCTGTTGCCGTGGCCGTCGTCCTGCGGCTTCTCCTCGCCCTCCGCGACGTGCGAGACGACCGTCGGCGTGTAGTAGTTGATCGCGAGCAGGTCCAGCGGCTGGTTGATCGCGGCCGTGTCACCGTCCCGTACGAAGGACCAGTCGGTGACGGACGCGGTGTCCGCGAACAGGTCCTCCGGGTAGGCGCCCTCCAGCATCGGGCCGAGCCAGACCCGGTTGCCGACGGCGTCGATCCGGCGGGCCGCGTCCAGGTCCTCGGCCGATCCGGTCAGCGGGCGGACCTCGTGCAGGTTGAGGGAGACGGCGAGCTGCCGGTCCGCCGGCAGCGCGGCCCGCAGCGCCTGGACGGCGAGGCCGTGACCGAGGTTGAGGTGGTGGGCGGCGCGCAGGGCGGCGACCGGCTCGGTCCGGCCCGGGGCGTGGACCCCGGAGCCGTAGCCGAGGAAGGCGCTGCACCAGGGCTCGTTGAGCGTCGTCCAGCGGGTCACCCGGTCGCCGAGGGCCCCGGCGACGATCCCCGCGTACTGGGCGAACCGCTCCGCGGTCGCCCGCTCCGGCCAGCCGCCCGCGTCCTCGAGATCCTGGGGAAGGTCCCAGTGGTAGAGGGTGAGGGCCGGTTCGATGCCGGCGGCGAGCAGCTCGTCGACGAGCCGGCGGTAGAAGTCCAGGCCCTTCTGGACGGCGGGGCCGCGTCCGGTGGGCTGGACACGGGACCAGGACACGGAGAACCGGTAGGCGTTCAGGCCGAGGTCCGCCATCATCCGGACATCGTCACGGAAGCGGTGGTAGTGGTCGACGGCCACATCACCGGTGTGCCCCTCGAACACCTTCCCCGGTGTGTGCGAGAACGTGTCCCAGATCGAAGGGGTACGGCCGTCCTCCGCCGCGGCGCCTTCGATCTGGTACGCGGCGGTGGCGGCGCCCCACAGGAATCCGGCCGGGAACCGGCGGGTCGTCGTGTGGGGGCGGGGATCTGTCGCGGTCATGCGGAAGTGCTCCCGAGTGAGAGGAGTGTACGTACGGAAGGGGGCGGCGGCCCGGAGACGTGGCGGCCCGGTCAGCTCTTGACGGCGCCCGAGGTGATGCCGCCGACGATGTGCTTGCCGAGCACGGCGAAGACCAGCAGCAGCGGCAGCGTGGAGATCAGCGCGCCGGTCAGCACGATCGCCTGGTCGACGGTGTGGTTGCCCGAGCCGAGGCCGGCCAGGGCGACCTGAAGGGTCGGGTTCCCGTCCGGGGTCAGGGCGATGAACGGCCAGAAGAAGTCGTTCCAGGCCTGGACGAAGACCAGCATCCCGAGCACCGCCATCGCGGGCCTGGCCACCGGGAACACCACGTGCCAGATGATCCGCAGACTGTGCGCGCCGTCCATGCGGGCCGCCTCGACCAGCTCGACCGGCAGCGCCTCGATCAGGTACTGCCGCATGAAGAACACGCCGAACGCGGCGACCAGGGACGGCAGGACGACCGACTGGAGCTGGTCGACCCAGCCCAGGTCGGTGATGATCCGGTAGAGCGGTATGACGCTGAGCTGCGGCGGGATCGTCATCGTCGCCACCACGAGCGCGAGCATGGCGTTGCGGCCCTTGAAGGGCAGCTTGGCGAAGGCGAAGCCGGCCAGGGTGGAGAAGAGGACCGTGGACACCGCGACCAGGCCCGCGACGACGGTCGTGTTGATCAGCGCCTCGCCCATGTCGACCTGGTTCCAGGCGAAGGTGAGGTTGTCGAAGAGGCGGGGACCGGGCAGCAGCGGGGCCGGAGCCTCCACCACGCGCTCGCCCGAGTGCGAGGCGGCGACCAGGTTCCAGTACAGCGGGAAGAGCGAGACCAGGGCGGCCAGGCCCAGCAGGACGTAGGTCAGCGGGCCCGCGTGGTGCTGCCGGCCGGCGGACGGGCGCCCGAAGCGCCGCTTCACCTTGACGGGCGGGGGTGTCTCGACGCCGGCCGGCGGCGCGAGGGTGGTGTGGGTCATGAGGTCAGGCCCCCAGCTTCTTGCGGTTCACCCGGGAGAAGAGCATCCGGACCGCCCCGATCAGCAGCAGGAGCAGCAGCATCACCCAGGCGATGGCGGACGCCTGCCCCAGCGCGCCGGTCACCCAGCCCTTCTCGTACATCAGCAGGCTCAGCGTCTGGAACTGGTTGCCGCTGCCGCCGCTCACGCCGAGGCTGCCGCCGAAGATCATCGGCTCGCCGAAGAGCTGCGTGGCGCCGATCGTGGACACGATGATCGTGAAGAGGATCGTGGGGCGGATCGACGGAATGGTGACACTGAGGAACTGCCGCCACCGGGAGGCCCCGTCGAGCGCCGCCGCCTCGTACAGGTCCTGCGGCACCGCCTGCATCGCGGCCAGGTAGATCAGCGCGTTGTAGCCGGTCCAGCGCCAGGTCACGATCGTCGAAATGGCGATCTGCGAAGGCCACTTGGAGGACTCCCAGTCCACCGGGTCGAAACCGACCCAGCCCAGCACGGTGTTGATCAGGCCGTAGTCGGTGTTGAAGAGCTGCGCGAAGACGAGCGTCGCCGCCGCGATCGAGGTGGCGTACGGGGCGAGCACCGCGACCCGGAAGAAACCGCGGGCGCGCAGCTTGTAGTTGAGCAGATGGGCCAGGCCCAGGGCCATCAGCAGCTGGGGGACGGTCGAGACCACCCCGATGGTGAACGTGTTGGCCAGGGCGTTCCAGAAGAACTCGCTGTCCGCGAGGTGGGCGTAGTTGTCCAGGCCCCGCCACTCCGCGTCGCCGCCGAGCTCGACCCGGTGGAGCGAGAGCCAGCCGGTGTAGAGCAGCGGGAAGAGCCCGAAGGCCGCGAAGGTGAGGAAGAAGGGGGCGACGAAGGCGTACGGGCTCAGCCGCAGGTCCCACCGGTAGAGCCGGCTGCGCCGACCGCTGTGCGGGGGAGGCGTGCCGCGGCGGGAGGGAGAGGAGGGCGGGGCCGGCGGCGGAGTGCCGTCGGCCGCGGCCCGGAGGGAGGTGGCCACGAGGGGCGTCCCTTCGGTGTGGGTGCGCGTGCGGTGCGTGCGGTGCGTGCGGTGCGTGCGGTGCGTGCGGTGCGTGCGGTGCGTGCGGTGCGTGCGGTGCGTGCGAAGAAGGAGGCGGTACGGCGGTACAGCCGGACGGCCGCCCGGCGGGGGAGCGCCGGGCGGCTCGTGGGCGCCGCTACTGCTCGATCTTGTCCTGGATGAGCTTCTTGACGTTGTCCCACGCCTTCGCGGGGTCGGTGCCGCGCTGCTCGATGTCGAGGATGCCGTTGTCGGTGATGAAGGTCTTCACCTGGCCGTCCCAGCGGCTGATGGGCGCGGGTGTGATGCCGGCCGCCGCGTCGGAGTAGATCTTGCCGACCGGGGTGTCGCCGAAGTACGGCAGCTTGGCGTCCTGCACGACCGCGGAGGTGAGGGTGTGCTTGGTGGAGGGGATGTTGCCGTTCACGCCGAAGACCTTGGCGTGCTGGGCCGGCGCGGTGAGCCAGGCGGCCAGCTCGGCGGCCTCCTTGGCGTGCTTGCCGGACTTCGGCACGGCGAGGAAGGAGCCGCCCCAGTTGCCGGCCACCGGCGGCGCGGCGATGTCCCACTTGCCCTGGTTGGCCGCGCCCGCCTGGTCCTTGATGATGCCCGTCATCCAGCTCGGGCAGGCGACCGTGGCGAACCTGGAGTTCTTGAAGGCCGCGTTCCAGGTGCCCTTCTCGTCGAACTGGCGCAGCTTGGCGGTGACCCCGCTCGTCGCCGCCTCGACGGCGGTGTTCCAGGCGAGCTTCACACCGGGGCTGTTCTCGTAGTCCAGTTCGCCCTTGGTGTTGGCGTACTGCACCGGCTGGCTGGAGATGACGGCGTTGAAGAGTCCGCTCGCGGAGTCGTGGAAGGCGGTTCCGGCCGGGGCGTTCTTCTGGTAGTTCTTGCCCGTCGCCAGGAACTTCGACCAGTCGCCCTGCCACAGCTTGGCGACCTCGGTGCGGTCGGTCGGCAGCTTGGCCTTGGCGAAGAGGTCCTTGTTGTAGCAGATGGCCATCGGGCCGATGTCGGTGCCGAGGCCGATGACCTTGCCGTCGGGGGTGGTGGCCTGATTGACCTTCCAGTCGAGGAACGCGTCGAGATCGGCGCCGCCGGTCTTGCCGAGGTCCACCCACTTGTCGGCCATGGCGGGGCCGGTGGCCTCCGCGACGTACCCGACCTCCAGGGCCTGGATGTCGGCGAGACCGCTGTTGCGCGAGAGACGCAGCTTCAGTGTGTCCCAGTACTTCTGGCCGTCGGCGACGTTCGACTCGACGATCTTGATGTTGGGGTGGGACTTCTCGTACTCGGCGTAGAGCTTGGCGCCCGTCTTGTCGTCGTAGCCGAAGGAGCCGAAGGTCCCGATGCGCAGGGTGATCTTTCCGTCGCCGGCCTCGCCGGAACCACCGTCGGCGCCGCAACCGGTGATCAGGGCGGTGCAGGCCGCGAGGCCCGCGACCGCGGCGATCGCGGTGCCGCGGCGCCTCTGTCTGCTGCGGCTCGTGCTGGAAGTGCGCATACGACTCTCCTCGTCCGGGATGGAGCGCCCACGTGGTCTCTGGTGCGGCCTCACGTGGGAGCGCTCCCACTGCGTCTCGCCGGAAGGTTGCTGCCTCGCCGGTACGGGTGTCAAGAGGTACGCGAGGTTCCGTTACCCAGGGCGGTGGGAGCGCTCCCACTGTTGATAGGGTCACAGCAACGCAGTGACACGAGGGGAGACGGCAGATGGTGGTGAGCGGGCGCCAGACCGGCAGGCCCACCCTGGAGGAGGTCGCGGCCAGGGCCGGGGTCGGCCGCGGCACGGTCTCGCGGGTGATCAACGGCTCCCCGCGGGTGAGCGAGCAGGCCAAGGCCGCCGTCGACCGGGCCGTCGCCGAACTCGGCTACGTACCGAACCGGGCGGCGCGGGCGCTGGCCGGCAGCCGCACGGACGCCGTCGCCCTGGTGATCCCGGAGACCGAGGCCCGGCTCTTCGCCGAACCGTACTTCCTCGACATCATCCGCGGGGTCAGCGCCGAACTCGCCGACGCCGACAAGCAGTTGCTGCTCACGCTCATCCGCAGCGAGAAGGAGCGGCAGCGGTTCGAGCAGTACCTCGCCGCCCAGCGGGTGGACGGCGTGCTCCTGGTGTCGGTCCACGCCGACGACCCGCTGCCGGACCAGGTGCGGGCGCTCGGACTGCCGGCCGTGCTCAACGGCCGCCGCTCCGCGGCCGAACCCGTGGCCTACGTCGACTCCGACAACGTCGGCGCCGGACGCTCCGCCGTCGCCCATCTCGCGGGGCGCGGCCGCCGGCGTATCTCGACCGTCACCGGCCCCCTCGACATGTACGTCGCCCGCTGCCGCCTCGACGGCTACCGCCAGGGCCTCGCCGAGGCGGGGCTCGCCGCCGACGACGCTCTGGTGGCCACCGGCGACTTCACGGAGGAGGGCGGCCGGCGCGCCATGCGGGAGTTGCTCGCCCGCACCCCGGACCTGGACGCGGTCTTCGCCGCCTCCGACGTCATGGCGGCCGGCGCGCGCGGGGTGCTGCGCGAGGCGGGGCGCCGGGTCCCCGAGGACGTGGCCCTGGTCGGGGTCGACGACTCGGCGGTGGCCCGGCACATGGACCCGCCGCTCACCAGCGTGCGCCAGCCGATCGAGGAGATGGGCCGCACGATGGCCCGGCTCCTGCTCCAGGAGATCGCCACCGCCTCCGAGGAACAGCCCCGCCGCGTCCTCCCGACGGAACTGGTGGTCCGCGACTCCTCCTGAGTCCGGTGCGCGGGCATCGACCGGCCGTGAGGGGCGAGGCATGAGGGGCGACTGCGGGGCCTGTGACGGCACACCGCGCCCAGCGACGGCGGACCTGCGGGACCGCGTGGCCGTGCGCCGCGCCCGCCGGCGGCGGGCCTGCGGGACCGCGTGGCTGTGCGCCGCGCCCGCCGGCGGCGGGCCTGCGGGCCCGTGGGCCTCGTGACGGTGCGCCGCGCCGACTGTGCGCCTTGCGGCGGGGCCTGCCTCGCGACGGCGGACCTGCGGGACCGGGTGGCCGCGCGCCGCGCCCCGTGACGGCGGGGCCGTGCCGGGCCGACCGGCCGCCGTGGTCGTCTCCGCCCGACGCGCCGGGGCCGGCGGTGGCTCCCTGGCGTGGGGCCCCTACCGCCCCCGGGTGGATTCGTTCGGGTGCGTCCAGCGGGCGGGGGAGGGTCCGGCGGGTTCGAATCGGGACATGGCCCCCTACGACAGGCTCCGTACGGACGGCGGGACACCGCGGCTGGAGAGCGCCACGTGGTGGTACGCCGCCGTCGCCGGGGAAGCGCCCGGCTCCTTCAGTGCCCGGATACGCAAGCGGATGCGAGGCGCCTGCCTCGCATCCGTCCTGCTCCTCGCGATCGTCTACGCCGGCCTCGTCCTGACCGCGACCGGCCAGCGCTGGGAGAACGCCGTCCTCGCCGGCCGGCTGGCCGACGAGACGCTGGCCGCCGCCCACGCGGCGAACCGCACCCTGCAGCACATCACCCTCTCCTCGCTCGCCGCCGCCCTGCTGACGCTGACCGTCATCGGCCTCCTGCGGCGGCGTTTCCTGCTCACACTCGCGGCGCTCGGCACGGTCACCGTCTCCCTCTGCCTCGCCGAGCTGCTCAAACGCCACCTCCTGGCCCGCCCGGACCTGGCCGACGCGCCCCCGCACCTGACGCCCAACAGCTTCCCGAGCGGGCACACCACCATCGCCATGAGCGTGATGTTCGGCCTCGTCCTGGTGGTCCCGTACCGCAGGCGCGGCCTCGCGGTGGGCCTGTGCGCCCTGTGGGCGACGGCCGTCGGCGCGTACACCGTGGCCGCCGGATGGCACCGGCCCAGCGACGCCATCGGCGCCGACCTGCTCGTCCTCGCCGTCGCCTGCGGGCTCCTCGCCCTGCTCGCCCGCCGCGGCCAGCTCGGACCCGCGCGCAGACGCCGCTTCCCGCTCCGCGCGCTCTTCGTGACCCTCCCGCTGTGCGCCGCCGCCCTGGGCGGCCTCGGCTTCGGGATCGCCCTCCTCGTCGACTCGATGTTCGTCCTCGCGCCCGGCGACCCCGACGTTCCCCGCCTCGCCTACCGGGCAGGTCACGCCCTCGCCGCCGGGGCGGGCGCCGCCGCCACGCTCCTGCTGCTCGCCCTGCTGCGCCACGTGGACCTCGACGCCAGACCCGTTCCGTACCGCCTCACGGGATCCGTCACACCCGAGGAGCCAGGGCCCTTTCCCCCGGACCCCGATCACGAGATATCTTGATGTCGAGCAATCTCGCAGACGCAGACGTGGAGCGGAGCACACCCGGTGACTGACTCGACCATCATCTACACGCACACTGACGAGGCGCCCGCCCTGGCGACGTACTCGTTCCTGCCCGTGATCCAGGCCTACGCCTCGACCGCCGGGATCAATGTCGAGACCCGTGACATCTCCCTGGCCGGCCGCATCATCGCCAGCTTCCCCGAGCGTCTCGAAGAGGGGCAGCGCATCGACGACGCCCTCGCCGAGCTCGGCGCGCTGGCCAAGACGCCCGAGGCCAACATCATCAAGCTGCCGAACATCTCGGCGTCCATCCCGCAGCTCAAGGCCGCGATCGCCGAGCTCCAGGCGCAGGGCTACGCCCTCCCCGACTACCCGGACGACCCGCAGACCGACGAGGACAAGGACGTCCGCGCCCGGTACGACAAGGTCAAGGGCAGCGCCGTCAACCCGGTCCTGCGCGAGGGCAACTCCGACCGCCGCGCCCCCGCCTCGGTCAAGAACTACGCCAAGACCCACCCGCACCGCATGGGCGCCTGGACCTCGGACTCGAAGACCAACGTCGCCACCATGGGCGAGAACGACTTCCGCTCCACCGAGAAGTCCACCGTCGTCTCCGCGGACGACACGCTGCGCATCGAGCACGTCGCCGCCGACGGCACCACCACCGTCCTGCGCGAGTCGGTCCCGGTCCTCGCCGGTGAGGTCGTCGACGCCTCCGTCATGCACGTCGCCGCCCTGCGCACCTTCCTCGGCGAGCAGATCGCCCGAGCCAAGGCCGAGGACGTGCTCTTCTCCGTCCACCTCAAGGCCACGATGATGAAGGTCTCCGACCCGATCATCTTCGGCCACGTCGTGCGCGCCTTCTTCCCGAAGACCTTCGCCGCGCACGGCGCGGCGCTCGCCGCCGCCGGTCTCTCCCCGAACGACGGCCTCGGCGGAATCCTCAACGGCCTGGCCGCCCTCCCGAACGGCGCCGAGATCAAGGCGTCCTTCGAGGCGGAGATCGCCGAGGGCCCGGCCCTCGCCATGGTCGACTCCGACAAGGGCATCACCAACCTGCACGTGCCGTCCGACGTCATCGTCGACGCCTCCATGCCGGCCATGATCCGCACCTCCGGCCACATGTGGGGCCCGGACGGCCAGGAGCACGACACCCTCGCCGTCCTCCCGGACAGCAGCTACTCCGGCGTCTACCAGGCCGTCGTCGACGACTGCCGCGCCCACGGCGCCTTCGACCCGTCGACCATGGGCTCCGTCCCGAACGTCGGTCTGATGGCGCAGAAGGCCGAGGAGTACGGCTCCCACGACAAGACCTTCGAGATCGCCGCGGCCGGCACCGTCCGCCTCGTCGACACCGCCGGCAACGTCGTCCTGGAGCAGGAGGTCGCCGAGGGCGACATCTTCCGCGCCTGCCAGACCAAGGACCTGCCGATCCAGGACTGGGTCAAGCTCGCCGTCACCCGCGCCCGCGCCACCGGCTCCCCGGCCGTCTTCTGGCTGGACGAGACCCGCGCGCACGACGCCCAGCTGATCGCCAAGGTGAAGCAGTACCTCCCGCAGCACGACACCGAGGGCCTGGACATCAAGATCCTCTCCCCGGTCGAGGCCACGAAGTTCTCCCTGGAGCGCATCCGCCGCGGCGAGGACACCATCTCCGTCACCGGCAACGTGCTCCGCGACTACCTGACCGACCTCTTCCCGATCCTGGAGCTCGGCACCAGCGCCAAGATGCTCTCGGTCGTCCCGCTGATGAACGGCGGCGGTCTGTTCGAGACGGGCGCCGGCGGCTCCGCCCCCAAGCACGTCCAGCAGCTCGTCAAGGAGAACTACCTCCGCTGGGACTCGCTGGGCGAGTTCCTCGCGCTCGCGGTCTCCTTCGAGCACATGGCCACCAGCACGGGCAACGCCCGCGCCCAGGTCCTCGCCGACACCCTGGACCGCGCCACCGGCACCTTCCTCAACGAGGACAAGTCGCCGAGCCGTCGCCTCGGTGGTATCGACAACCGCGGCAGCCACTTCTACCTGGCCATGTACTGGGCCCAGGAGCTGGCCAGGCAGACCGACGACGCGCAGCTCGCGGAGGCCTTCTCCGGTCTGGCCAAGACCCTGACCGAGCAGGAGGAGACCATCGTCTCCGAGCTGATCGCCGTCCAGGGCTCCCCGGCCGACATCGGCGGCTACTACCGCCCCGACGCCGCCAAGGCCTCGGCCGTGATGCGCCCCTCCGCCACCTTCAACGAGGCCATCGCGTCCCTCGCCTGATCGCGGCCGACCGCGCCCGCTCGCGGTGCGACGACAGCCGGGGCCGCCCCGGCCGGACCTCCGTCCGGCCGGGGCGGCCCCGTCGGTGGCGCATGTGGCATCCGGGTGTGAGTCTGGATGGATGAGCTGGGCATCATGGACGACCGCCGGGGTCTACACCGGGCGTGGTGGGGTGCTCACCGACGAAGTCGGTGCGGTGACGGGCGACCTGACCGTGCACACCACCTGGGCAGAAGACGAGGCACGTGTGGCCGTGCAGTACAGCGGCGCGTCCGACTGGTTCACGATGTCGGGCAGTCCGGTTCCGTGCGCCTCCGAGAGGGAGAGCCGAGACCTCCACGACGCGGTCGTCGAGGCCGTACGGGCGGGGAACGCGGCCACCGTGCCGCGCACCACCCCGGCGCCGGCGCGGACCCGCCCCGTACAGGATCCGTCGGCCTGAACCGGTGACCCCAAGCGGGGAAATCCGGCGGCGAAAAACTGTTATCCCACCCGCTCCCAGGGTTCTCCTCACGACGGGCACGGAAGACCCACGGCGAGGGAGCGGGAACATGCACAGCGACGAGCGCGCCACGGCGGCACTGGTCGACGCGGCCGTGGCGGGAGACGCCCGCGCCCGGGACCGGCTGGTCCGCGCGTACCTCCCGCTCGTCCACAACATCGTCGCCGCGCACTCGACGGCCACGCCGATGTCGACGACGTCGTGCAGGAGACGATGGTCCGCGCCCTCGACGGGCTGCCCGCCCTGCGCGACCCCGCCCGTTTCAGGTCCTGGCTCGTGGCGATCGCGATGAACCAGATCCGCCGGCGGTGGCGCGAGCGCCAGGCCGGTCCGCTGCCCGGGCTCGACCGGGCGGCCGAGCTCCCCGACCCCGGCGGCGACTTCGTCGACCTCACGATCCTGCGCCTGGGGCTCTCCGGGCAGCGCCGGGAGGTCGCCGAGGCGACCCGCTGGCTCGACGAGAGCGACCGCGAACTCCTCGCCCTGTGGTGGCTGGAGGCGAGCGGTGAGCTGACCCGCGCGGAACTGGCCGACGCGCTGGCCGTGCCGCCCGCGCACGCGGCGGTCCGCGTGCAGCGGATGAAGGAACGCCTCGAGACCGCTCGGGCGGTGGTCCGGGCCCTCGCCGCCCGGCGACCCTGCGCCGGGCTCGCCCGGGTGACCACCGGGTGGGACGGCCGCCCGACACCCCTGTGGCGCCGGCGCGTCGCCCGCCATCTGAACGACTGCGGAAGCTGCGACCGCGCCCGCTCGGGCCTCGCCCCCGCCGAGGGACTCCTGGCCGGGCTCGGCCTGGTGGCACCCCTCGCGGGCTGGGGCATGTCCGGCGACGGCGGCGGGGGCGGCGCGACGTACCCGGACGTCGATCCGGTCGCCTGGACGGGGACGGGTACGGGGATGGGGACGGAGCCCGGGGCTTCCGGGCCCGCCGTGGGGACCCCGACCCTCGTGCCGCCCGGCGGACCGGGCGGGCACGGCGGTGCGGGCGGGCACGGCGGTGCGGGCGGTCGGGGCGGTGCGGGCGGTCGGGGCGGCCCGGGCGGGAGTTCCCTCCGGCGCGCCTGTGTGGCCGGGGTGGTGGCCCTCGGCGTACTGGGCGGCCTGACTCTGCTCGTACCGTCGGAGCCCGAGGCCCGGCCGCTCGCCCCCCGCACGCCCGCGGCCACGGCGCCGCCCTCGTCGACGACGCCCACCCCGCGACCGCGTCCGACGACGCCCACGCCCGCCCCGACAGCCTCCCGCTCCGCCGCGCCGGACCCGACTCCGGCCGTCGAGGAGACGGTCACCGCGCTGGTCAACCGCCGCCGCGCTGAGGCCGGTTGCCCGCCGCTCCGCACGGATCCACGGCTCGCGGCCGCCGCCCGCGCCTACGCCCGGGACATGGTCCGGCGGGGCTACTACGACCACCGGAGCCCCGAGGGCCGGTACGCGGACGCGCGGATCTCGGCGGCGGGCTACGCCTGGAGCGGCTGGGCCGAGAACCTGGCACGGGGCGCGGACGGTCCGGAAGCCGTCGTCGCGGGCTGGATGGACGGTGCCCTGCACGAGGAGAACATGCTCAACTGCCGCTATCGCGACACCGGAGTCGCCGCCGTGCCCGGGCCCCAGGGCACGGTGTGGGTGCAGAAGCTGGCGACGCCCGCCTCCTGACGGGCACCGCCGGGCGGGCGGGCCCGGTCAGCGCGCGGCGCCGAAGTTCTGTACCCACCACGGGCCGTCGGGGGTGAGCGTCACTCCGACGCCGATGTCCTCGAACGCGCAGTTGAGGACGTTGCGCCGGTGGCCCTCGCTCTTCATCCAGTCCTCCATCGCCTCCGCCGGGGTCTTGGGCCCACGGTGGATGTTCTCCGCCCAGGCCGACCAGGAGTACCCGGCCGCCCTGATCCGGTCGCCCGCGTCCCGACCCTCCGGGGTCTCGTGCGCGTAGAAGTCGCGGTCGGCCATGTCGTCCGCGTGCTCCTGCGCCGACTTGCGCAGTCTTCTGTCGGAGCGCAGCGGGCCGCACCCCGCCTTCTCCCGCTCGGCGTTGGCGAGCGTGACGATCTCCTCGACGAACCGGACGGCCTTCGGGACGTTGGGTGCGGCGTTCCGCGGCTCCGGCACCGTACCGGCGGAGCCGGACGCGGACGCCGACGCGGACGCCGAGGGGGCGGCGGGCGGTGTGACGGCGGCGCTTGGAGTGGCCGTGGGCGACGCGGTGGTGGGCGGGGTGGCCGGACTCGGGGAGGGCGCGAGCTGTCCGGCGGTGGTCCGCCGGGGCGTGGGGGCGGGGCTGGGCGAGGTCCCCAGGGAGAGCGGTGGCACGTTCGCCCGGGCGGCCACCGTCGTCCGGTCCGTCACGTTCGTCCGTTCGCCGACCGTCGTCCGGCCGGTCGTGTACGGGTGGTTGCCCGCGCCTGCCGTGCCACCGCTGCTCAGAGCCGCCACGTAGGCCCCGGTGGCCACGGTGAGGACGGCCGCCGTCGTGCCCGCCACGATCACGGCGGTACGGAAGGACGGCACCCGGCGCGCGTGCCGGCCCCCACCCCCTCCTCTGCGGTGCCGGCCGCCGCCGTGGAACCGCCTGTCGTAGGGGATGGGCTCGTCGTGGTGCTGCATGGACTCCGCTCTCTTCTCCGAGGCCGCCGGACGGTCCGGCGGGGGGAGAGCCGCCGGGGCGACGGACGTAACCCTTTCCGGACCGGACGACTTCGACACACTCCGTCAACCCGCCGCGTCAACAGGCCGTACGGCGCAGGTGTTCGAAAGCCCGTGTGTGCGCCGCCCCCCAGGCGCCGTGCCCGCCGTGACGTCAGTCCTGCGGCACCACGGCGACCGGGCACGGCGCCAGGTGGAGCGCCGCGTGCGCCACCGAGCCGATCCGTGGCCCGAACGCCCCGCGCCGTGCCCGCCGCCCGACCACCAGGAGCCGCGCGCGGCCGGAGGCGGAGAGCAGCACCTGCCCCGCGCTCCCCATCTCGACGTGCTCGTCGACCCGCACCTGGGGAAACCGCTCCCGCCAGGGGGACAGCGCCTCGCGCAGCGCCTTCTCCTCGTACGGGACGAGCCCGCCGGCCTCGTCGACCGGGGCCATCGACGCCGGGCCGTAGGCGTACAGGGGCGGCAGGCTCCAGGCCCGTACCGCCCGGACGGACGCGCCCCGCGCCGCCGCCGTCTCGAAGGCGAAGCGCAGCGCGGGCTCGCTGTCCTCCGGCCCGCCCAACTGCCCCACGACGATCTCACCGCCCTCGGGAACCGGCCCGCGCTCGTCGCCTCCGTTTCCGTTTCCGTCTCCGGCGCTGTTCCGCGAACGCGAACGCACCGCCACCACCGGCCGGCCCGCGGCCGCGATGATCTGCTGTCCGTACGAGCCGAGAAGGAAGCCGGCCACCGCGCCGTACCCGCGCGAGCCGATGACGAGCATCTCCGCCCGCTCCTCGGTGCTCACCAGCGCGGCGACCGGCGCGTCGGTCAGCACCTCCCCGGTGAGCGTCAGGCCGGGGTACCGCTCGGCGAGCACCGACGCGGCCTCGCGCAGCACCTCGTCCGCCCTGTGTCGCAGGCTCTCCCGGCCCTGTGCCGGCGGGAGTGCCGGCGGCTCCCCGTGCCAGGCGTGCACGAGTCGCAAGGGCAGTCGCCGGTACCGCGCCTCGCGGGCGGCCCAGTCGGCCGCGGCGAGACTCTCCGGGGAACCGTCGACTCCAGCGACGATCTCCCGGTGGTCCTGGCTGCCCTGACCGTCCTCACCGTCCTGGCTGTCCCGGCGGTCCCGGTTCTCACGGCTCATCCGTCTGCCTCCGTCACCTCTGCGTCGGGCCCGCCCGTCGGCCGGCCCCCTCCACCCTCCAGCCTGCCCCCATCGGCCGCCTGTCGAGAGCCGCCTCCAGGGTGCGGCGGGAACGAGTCCTCGGCTCAGGCGAGCACGGTGAGCCGTGGACGGGTTCCGTTGAGGTAGTGGTCGCCTATGTCACGCAGCCGGTGGTCCGAGGACGACTGGGCCGTCAGCGCGCGGGCGTTGCGCCAGAAGCGGTCGAGGCCCGGCCCTCCGCCCGGTGCGTCGGACTCCCGCGCGGTGTCGACCAGTTCGAGGATCCGGGTGGTGATCCGGACCGCGGACCGGCTCGTCACGGCCTCGGCGGCGGCGACCAGTACGGCGATGTCCGCGCGTTCCTCGACGTCGAGCGCCCGCCCGGCGAGCAGACCGCGCGCCAGGGCGTCCGTCGCCCGCTCGACGACCGCCGCGGCGGCGTGCGCCGCCGTGGCCAACTCCCCGTACGCCAGCAGGAGGTACGGATCCTCCCCGCCGCCGACGGCGAGCGGTGCGGCCTGGGTCGCGCGGCTGATGTCCCGGGCCTCCGAGAGCGCCCCCTCGGCGATGCCGAGGCCGACATGGACGAGGACCAGCCGCAGGGCGAGCGGCGCCAGCCCGGTGAAGGGAGCCACGGTGTGTTCGTCGCGGGGGAGGGTGCCGAGGACGTCCCGGGCGTCCACCGGCACGGCGTCGAAGGTCACGGTCCCGGCGCCCGCGAGGCGCTGCCCGACCCGGTCCGTCCCGGTCTCCGTGAACACGGCCGGGTCCGCGGGGTCGACGAGCACCACCCGTACGTCCCCCGTCGCGCCGCAGCGCGCGCCGACGACCAGCCGGTCGGCGACCGCGACACCGGAGGCGAAGGATCGGCGCCCGGCCAGGACGTACCCCTGGCCGGAAGGGGTGAGCGTGAGGCCCGGTGCTCCGTCGGCGGTCGGGGGCGGCGGATCCACGGCCCCGGCGAGCAGCCACCCCTCCCGGGCGGTGCGGTCCTCAAGCGTCGCGCCGCCCGAACCGGAGGCCGCGTCACGCGCCGGGTCACGCGCCGGGTCACGCGCCGGGTCACGCGCCGCGTCGTCGGCGAAGAACCGGCCGCTGAAGGAGAGTACGTAGTGGTGGGCGAGGAGTTCGCCGATCGAGCCGTCCGCCGCGGAGATCTCCCGGAGCACCGCGCAGGCCGCCCGCCAGTCGGCGCCGCGGCCGCTCGGTCCTGGTGGGGTGAGCAGCGCGGGCAGCCCCGCTTCCTTGAGCCGTGCCACCTCGTCGAAGGGGGCCTTGCCCGCCCGGTCCCTGGCCGGTGCGTCGACCGCGAGGTCGTCGGCGAGTTCCCGGGTGACACGGGGCCAGATCTCGTCGTCGGCCGGGCGTTCGGGCTGTCCGGAGGTGGGGCGTTTCGCTGACTTCTCGGGCGTTCTCACGTCACCTCACATGATGCCGGGTTTTCCCACTGGAACAGTAGGGATACTGGCAGAGCCGCGCCACGGCCCCAAGGGGCGTTCGCATCATGGACAGTTGGATCCCGTCGACCGAGACGAGACGTCGGTCAGGGGTTGGCCCAGGCGTCCGGGTCGTCCGCGAGATCGGAGATCCGCGCCGGCAGCCTCGCGGCGGCCACATCCGCGAGCGACACACCGTCGAGCACCTGGCGCACGCCGGCGCGCAGTGCGATCCACAGCGGCAGAAGGGACTCCGCCGGTCCCGTGTACGAGAGCTCCGGCGGACGCACCCCGCGCACCGAGACCAGCGGGCCGTCCACGCACCGGATCACATCCGCGACGGAGATCGTCTCCGCCGGCCTGGCCAGCCAGTACCCGCCGTTCCCGCCCCGCTGGCTCAACACCAGGCCGCCCCGGCGCATGTCGCCGAGGATGCCTTCCAGGAACTTGTGCGAGATTCCCTCGCAGTCGGCGATCGCCTCGGCCTTCAGCGGCCCCGTGTCCTGGGCGGCGGCGAGCCGAAGCGCGGCCCGTACCGCGTAGTCGGCTCTGGCTGAGATGCGCATCCTCGCATTATCCCGCACCGCCGCGGACGGGCTTGTCCCAGTCCCTCTTGACCTCGAAGCGGTAGTCGTGCCGGTCGAGCACCCGGCCCTCCGCGTCGATCAACGCGGCGTACACGTCGTAGAGCCCCCGGGCGCGCGGACCGCTCGGGACGCGCTCGGGCGGAAGCGCCAGTTCGTAGGGGCCGCCCCGGCGGAAGTCCCCGAGCAGCACCTCACGGCCGCCGAGCTCCACCCCCGACATGCTCCGCGCGTCGATGACCTTCAATCCGGTCACGGACGGGCCGTCGACCCGGAAGCGCACCACGGCACGGCACTCCGTGCCCTCCTTCAGGGTGAAGGGAGCGGGGGTCACACCCTTGGGGGGTACGGGTACGAAGATGTCCTCGCGGCCCGGGAACTGGAGCGCCAGCCCGAGCAGGCGAACGGTGCGCCCCTCCTGTGTCGGTACGGCCGTGGCCGCGTCGGCCATGGACGCCACGGAGTGCTCGCTCATGACATCGCCTCTCCGGGACAGCGGCCTCTTCCGCGAGGCCGGCGGTGCGATGCCCCTCTGCTACCCGATTCGACCCCGGCCATGCGGACGCCGCCACGGGCGGGCCCGGGCATCAGCCGATACGGCGCCCGGAGAGCGGGGCCGTGTCGTCCCCGCGTCCCGCGCGCACACCGCGCAGGAAGGCGCCGAGCGCCTCCGTCGAGGTCATGGACGGCTCCCACTCCAGCTCGCTCCTGGCCCGGTCGGTGGACAGGATCGGCAGGCGCAGCACCGCGTCGAAGAGGTCGGGCGAGGCGGGCACCGCCCGCATCTTCCAGGCGGCCGCGAGCACGCTCCGTACCGCGGTGGTCGGCACCTTCACCGGCCGGGCGTCGAGCAGCGAGGCCAGCGTCTCCGTGTCGATCACCGGATCCGCCGCCAGGTTGAAGGCGCCCCGGACATCACGGAGCACCGCCCGGCGGTAGGCGTCGGCCGCGTCCTCGGTGTGCAGAGCCTGGAACCGCAGCCCCTTCAACTCGGGGATCAACGGCAGCAGTTCGGGGCGCATCAGGGCGCCGGGGAAGAAGCGGCCCGCGAAGATCCGGCGCTGCTCGCTCGCCGACTCCTCCTTGAAGAGGAAGGCGGGACGCATCCGTACCACCCGGGTCTGCGGGTGGTCGCGCTCGAAGGTGTCCAGGACCCGTTCGAGGTACGCCTTCTCCCGGGTGTACGCGGCGCCCGGCCAGCCATGGGTCGGCCAGGCCTCGGAGACCGGCGCGCCGCCCTCGGGGCCCGGCGAGTACGCGCCCACCGAGGAGGCGTGCACGAGCACCGGCACCCGCGCCTCCGCCACCGCCTCGAAGACCCGCAGCGAGCCCAGGACGTTGGCCCGCCAGGTCTCCGCGGGGTCGTGGGTGGGCTGGAACCGCCAGGCCAGGTGGACGACCGCGTCGGCGTCCTCGATGAGCCGGCCGAGGCGTGGCTCGTCGCCCTCCAGCGACAGATCCACCTCCTCCCACTCCGTCCGGGGCAGGTCGAGGTCGGGCCTGCGGCGGGCGAGACCGAGCACGGAGGCGACGCGCGGTTCGTGCGCCAGCGCCCGTACCAGGCTCGTGCCGACGTTGCCCGTGGCCCCCGTGACGACCACTCTCAATCCTTCGCTCGGGTTCATGTCATCGACGATCCGGCATCGGTGGCGCCCTCGCATGCCGGGCCCATGGCTGTGACGGAACGTGTTCGTGTGGGTCGCGCAGATGGCCCCGCGCCGTGAATATGAAGCGATGGAGGGAAGGGGGGCGTGTCAGGAGGACATGATGTTGCTGCCAGACAGAAACACGATCGACCGACTGCTGCGGCACTACCGGGCCCAGGAACGGGTGGTCCTGGCCAGGCCGTGCGACCTGTCGATCCGAAGGCGGTTCGAGGACACGGCGTACACGCTGTGCGTGCTGATGGGGGAGCGGACGGCGCGCGAGGCGGTACACGCCGCCGAGCGCTACGTCGGCAAGGCGAGCCCCACCGGGAAACCGAGCCCCGTGGACAAGGCGAGCACCCTGGGCGACGTGCGGGACGTGAGTCCCGTGGGCATGGCGAGCGCCATGGGTGACGTGAGTCCCGTGGGCGCGGGGAACGCCATGGGTGACGTGAATCCTGTGGGTGCGGCGAGTGCCATGGGGACTGCGAGTCCCCTGGGCGAGGCGAGCTCCGTGCGCCGGGAGGCGCTGGAGGGGCTCACGGGCGTCTGACCCCGTCGCCCGTCGCCCGTCGCCCGTCACCCGTCCGTCAGTCCGCCCGCCCGTCGGGCTTCCTCGTCGCCCACCGCCCCGTTCCGTACTCCAGAGCTCTCCACCGGTTGTGTCCCCGCCGGTGGCGGGCGAAGGCCGAGTACCGAGGCCTGAGCCGGGTACCCGCGCACCAGCGGAGCGAGTCCCGTGCGGGAGCGGAGGGAGGCGGGCGATCCCATGGAGCCGGAGCCGGAACGGTTCGCCGTCACATCGGCGCCCGGGCCGAGGCCGGGTGTCGTGGTCCTGTCCCTGACGGGAGAGCTGGACCACGACACCGCGGACACGCTCAGGAGCGCGCTGCGGGAGTGGTCACGGGCGGAGCGGATCCTGGTCGACTGCCAGGGTCTGGGGTTCTGCGACTCGACCGGTCTCAACGTGCTGCTACAGGCTCGCCTGCACGCTCTTGAGACCGGCGGTCGCCTGGAGCTCGCGGGGCTGCGGCCGCCCGTGGCCCGGATGTTCGAGATCACCGGAGCGCGGACCGTCTTCCGGGTCCACGACAACGTGGCCGACGCGCTCACGGATCAGCGGGCGGGCGGCTAGACCGGCGATGGCGGTGGGTCCGGTGGGTGAGAGCGCTGCGCACGGGAGCCAGATCCGGCGGCTCGTGCTCCACGGGACGAAAGGCATGGTCACCCGCTGCCGCGACTTCACCGCGCGGGCACTGGCCGACTGGGGCTGGACACCGGCGGAGAACGACGAGGCGCAGGAACGGGTCGACGACGTGCTCCTGCTGGTCTCCGAGGTGGTCACCAACGCCTGTCTGCACGCCGGCGGCCCGGAAGAACTCGTCCTGCGCCACCGGGACGGCCATCTGCGGGTCGAGGTCTCCGACGCGAACCCCGAGCATCCCGTGCGGCGCAGGCCCCGAGCCGCCTCGCTGCCGGGCGGCCACGGGCTGATGGTCCTGGACCGGCTGGCCGGCGAATGGGGCTCGGAGTCCCGCCGAGGGGGAAAAGTGGTCTGGCTGGAGATCAGCCGCCCCTCCCACCCTCCCTGGCGCCGCCCCGCCACGCCCTGACCACGACCGGCGCCCTGACCACGACCGGCCGCGCTGGCGACGACCGGCCGCCCCTCGGCCCGCTGCCGCGCGGGGCGAAGGGCGGCACGCTGTCGACCGGACGCGGGCCGGGCGGCCCACTACTCCCGGGCCGCGGGGTGGTGCGGGTCGTCGTCCCGGTCCTCCAGGAGGCCGGTCCTCAGCTCGCCCAGGACGCGGGCGAGCAGCCGGGATATGTGCATCTGCGAGAGGCCGAGCCGCTCGCCGATCTGCGACTGGGTCAGCTCCTCGCCGAAGCGCAGCGAGAGGATCTGGCGGTCCCGGGCGTCGAGCCCGGCGATCAGCGGCTTGAGCGACTCCAGCGCGTCGATCAGCTCGAAGGCGCGCTCCTCCTCGCCGAGGCGCCGGGCGCCCGCGGTGACGGCCGACTCGTCGTCGCCGGAAGGGGTGTCCAGCGAACGGGCGACATAGCCGTTCGAGGCCTGCTCCCCCTCGGCGACGCTCTCCTCGCTGACGTGGAGGTGTGCGGCCAGTTCGGCCCTTGTGGGGCGCCTGCCCAGCCGCTGCTCCAGGGTGTCGACGGCCTTGGCCAGGTCGATCCGCAGCTCCTGGAGCCGGCGCGGCACCTGAACGGCCCAGCTGGTGTCGCGGAAGAATCGCTTCATCTCGCCGACGATCGTGGGCAGCGCGAAGGCGGAGAACTCCACGTCGCGGCTTGTCTCGAACCGGTCGATCGCCTTGATCAGGCCGATCGTGCCGACCTGGATGATGTCCTCCGTCGGCTCGGCCCGGTTCCTGAAGCGGCGGGCCGCGAACTTCACCAGGCTGAGATTCAGCTCCACCAGGGTGTTGCGTACGTACGCGTGCTCCGGCGTGCCCTCCTCCAGCGTCTCCAGCCGGGCGAAGAGCGCGGTGGACAGGGTCTGGGCGTCGGCGGTGCTCACCTCGGTGGGCCGGTCGATCTCGGGGAGACCGTCCAGGGCCTGGTGGCGTACGGCGGCCGGGCCCGCCGTTCCTTTGGTGGCGGTGCTGTGTGTGCGGGGGGTGGACATGAAGGCTCCCTCGACGGTGGCAGGGCCTGCGCCGCCGGGTGCGGCGACGTGGTCCGTCGTCCGAGCGTTCCGAAGAAGAACATTCCCATTGGACGCGATTTGAACCCGTTTGTCCCGGGCAGCCGTGCGCTATGACGGCTGGGCAACAGCACCGAGCGACGGCGTACGCCCGTCGGTACCGCCTCGGCGGCGGGCCGGGCGTGGTGGGGGAGTGCCGCGATCTCACCCGCCAGGCGCTGCGTGACTGGTTCGGCCCGGCCGGAGAAGTGGACAACCCGGCGGTCCAGGACGTCCTGCTCCTGGTCTCGGAGGTGGCCACCAACGCGTACCGGCATGGTGGCGCTCCGTACGAACTCGGCCTCGACCATACGGGTGGGCGGCTGTGGGTCCAGGTCAGCGACTCCAGCCCGGTACATCCCCACCCGCACGGCCCGCACCGCGCGAACCGCGCCTCCGGCCACGGGCTGTATCTCCTCGAACGGCTCTCGGCGGGCTGGGGGTCCGTCCCGCACGGCAGCGGGAAGGCGGTCTGGTTCCAGGTCGACGTGGTGCCCGCCGACGCCGACGCCGATGCGCCCGACACTGCCGCCCGCCCCCGCCGTGCCTAGAGTGGAGAAGCGGGCGGAGTCGGCCGGTCCCACGACCGTCACCACCGGCTTCGTACCGTGACCGACCCGCCGACCCGCCGACCCACCGACCCGACCAACCCGACCGGCCCAACCGGACCGGAGCAACCGACCGGCCCCACCGGACCGGAGCAACCGACCGGATCCGGACGGAGAACCGGATCGCATCCGACCGTTTCCGCGCCCGCCCGAGGTCCGCGATGGAAAGCACCCCCCGATCGGCCGAGCCCGGGCCGAACGTCTCACCGGAGCAGTTGGGCGAGGACGGGCTGGACCAGCTGTTGGCCGGGCTCACCGCCGTCCGCGACGGCGATCTCTCCGTACGCCTCCCTTACGCCCACGGGGGCATCCTCGGCGACATCGCGACCGTCTACAACGACATGGTCGACCAGCTCTCCCTGGTCACCTCCGAGGTCACCCGGGTGGCCCGCGAGGTCGGCGGGCAGGGCCTGCTCGGCGGCCGGGCCCGCGAGCCGCGGGTGAGCGGGGTGTGGCGCGAGCTGACCTCCGGCGTCAACACGATGGCCGACAACCTGACCTCGCAGGTGCGCTCCATCGCCCAGGTCGCCACGGCCGTCGCCGGCGGCGACCTCACCCGGAAGATCCGCGTCGACGCGCGCGGCGAGATCCTGGAGCTGAAGGAGACCATCAACACGATGGTCGACCGGCTCTCCTCCTTCGCCGAGGAGGTCACCCGCGTGGCCCGCGAGGTCGGTACGGAGGGCAAACTCGGCGGCCAGGCGACCGTCCGAGGCGTCTCCGGCACCTGGAAGGACCTCACCGACAACGTCAACTCCATGGCCGACAACCTCACCAACCAGGTGCGGAACATCGCCCAGGTGACCACCGCCGTCGCCCAGGGCGACCTCACCAGCCGCATCGACGTGTCGGCGCGCGGCGAGATCCTCGAACTCAAGACGACCATCAACACGATGGTCGACCAGCTCTCCTCCTTCGCCGCCGAGGTCACCCGCGTCGCCCGCGAGGTCGGTACGGAGGGCCAACTCGGCGGCCAGGCCGAGGTCGAGGGCGTCTCCGGCACCTGGAAGCGGCTCACCGAGAACGTCAACGAGCTGGCCGGCAACCTGACCCGGCAGGTCCGCGCCATCGCCGAGGTCACCAGCGCCGTCGCCGAGGGCGACCTCACCCGCTCCATCACCGTCGACGCCCCCGGCGAGGTCGGCGACCTGCGCGACAACATCAACGCCATGGTCGAGTCGCTGCGCGCCACCACCCGGGCCAACGAGGAGAAGGACTGGCTCAAGACCAACATCGCCCGGATCGCCGGCCTCATGCAGGGCGCCCGGACCCTGCCCGAGGTCGCCGAGCTGATCATGACCGAGGTGCCGCCGCTCGTCTCCGCGCAGTACGGCGCCTTCTTCCTCGCCCGGCACGACGAGCAGGGCACCGAACTCGTCCTGACCGCCGCCTACGCGAGCCCGGACGGACCCGACGCGCCGCCCCGCCGCTTCCGCCTCGGCCAGTCGCTGGTCGGCCAGGCCGCCCGCGACCGGCGCGTCCTCGTTGTGGACCGGGTGCCCGCCGAGTACGCCACCATCGCCTCCGCGGCGGGCTCCGCCGAACCGGGCATGCTGATCATCCTGCCGATCGTGGTGGAGGACCAGGTGCTCGGCGCCGTGGAACTCGCCTCGCTGCAGTCCTTCACCGCGATCCACCGCGACTTCCTGGAACAGTTCGTGGACACCGCCGGAGCCGTCGTCCGCTCACTCGTCGCCAACCTCCGCACCGACGAACTGCTCGGCCAGTCCCGCCGCCTCACCGACGAACTGCGCTCCCGCTCCCAGGAGTTGCAGGCCAGGCAGCAGGAGCTCCAGCGCTCCAACGCCGAACTGAAGGAGAAGGCGGCGCTGCTCGCCGAACGCAACAAGGACATCGAGTCCAAGAACCTGGTCATCGAGCAGGCCCGTCAGGAGCTGGAGGCGCGTGCCCAGCAGCTCTCCCGTACCTCCATGTACAAGTCCGAGTTCCTCGCCAACATGAGCCACGAACTGCGGACCCCGCTCAACAGCCTGCTGATCCTGGCCCGGCTGCTCGCCCAGAACCCCGAGGGCAACCTGACAGAGAAGCAGGTCGACTACGCGGAGGTCATCCACTCCGCGGGATCCGACCTGCTCCAGCTGATCAACGACATCCTCGACCTCTCCAAGGTCGAGGCGGGCAAGATGGACATCCGGCCCGAACAGTTCCCCCTCCACCAGCTCCTGGAGTACCTGGAGGCGACCTTCGGACCCGTCGCGGACGAGCGAGGACTCGACTTCTCGGTCACCGTCTCGTCGGACGTGCCCGAGGAACTGAACACCGACGAGTCGCGCCTGCGCCAGATCCTGCGCAATCTGCTCTCCAACGCCCTCAAGTTCACCGAGAAGGGCTGGGTCGAGCTGACCATCGAGTACGCCGAGACCGAAGAAGTCCCGCCGGCGTTGCGCGGACGCGGCCCGGTGCTGGCCTTCCGCGTCGGCGACAGCGGCGTCGGCATCCCCGCCGAACGCCTGGAAGGGATCTTCGGCGCCTTCCAGCAGGGTGACGGGACCACCGCCCGGCACTACGGCGGAACCGGACTCGGCCTCTCCATCAGCCGCGAGGTGGCCGGGCTCCTCGGCGGCGCCATCGACGTGCGCTCCACCCCCGGCCGGGGCAGCAGGTTCACCTTCTACCTCCCCGCCCCCCGCGCCGCACAGGCCGGGGCACCGGCCGTCGGAACGGGCGCGGCCACGGACGCCGGTGCCGCCGTGGGCGGTGACGACACGGCCCGTAAAGCGCGAGCCCTCGGCCGCCACGACCCCGACATCGCGGGGCGCACGGTCCTCGTGGTCGACGACGACGTACGCAACGTCTACGCGATCACCGAGGCGCTGGAGGGCCGAGGCGTCCGCGTGCTCCAGGCCGACAGCGGGCAGGCCGGTCTCGACCTCCTCGACTCCCACGACGAGATCGAGCTCGTCCTCATGGACGTCATGATGGCGGGCATGGACGGCTACGCCGCCACCGAGGCGATCCGGGCCCTCCCCGGCCGCTCGGAGCTCCCCGTCATCGCCGTCACCGCCAAGGCCATGCCGGGCGACCGGGCCCGGGCCCTGGCCGCCGGGGCCAGCGACTACGTGGCCAAACCGGTCGGCGCGGACGAGTTGGTGGCGAAGGTCCGCGAGTGGCTGGTCTCCTGACGCGTCCTGAGGAAGGCCGCTCCATGGGCGCCGTCACCGTACCTGCACGGCGACGATGCTCGTGTCGTCGTCGGTGTCTCCCGTCGCCGCGCCGAGCAGCAGGTCCACCTGCTCGTCGGGCGGATAGCCGCTGACCCCCTCCAACGCCGCTGCGAGCTGGGCCAGCCCCTCGTCGAGCCCGTCGTGGCGCCGCTCGACCAGCCCGTCGGTGTACAGCAACAGGGTGTCGCCCGGCCGCAGCTCCGTCCTGCGCTCCTGGTACGCGTACGAGGGCACCGCGCCGAGCAGGATGTCCTGCGGCGGTTCGATCAGCCGCGCCACACCGTCGCGGAGCAGCAGCAAGGGCAGGTGCCCCGCGCTCGACCACACGAGACCGCGGTCCTCCGGGTCGTACAGCGCGCACACCGCCGTCGCGGTCGGGTGGCCGCTGGTGCGCAGCGTCGCCTCGTTGAGCCACTCCATCAGCCGACGCGGCGAGTCGCCGGTGCACGCGAGGCCCCGCTGGGCGTTGCGCAGCGCCACCATGCCGGTGACCGAGTCGATCCCGTGCCCCGCGACGTCGCCGACGGCCACCAGGACCTTGCCGCTGGGCAGCGGCTGGACGTCGTACCAGTCGCCGCCCACCCGGTACTCCTCGGCGGCGGGACGGTAACGGGCCGCCACGAGCAGGCCCGGCAGCTGCTGCACATCGGGGACCTCGGGCACGATCGCCTGCTGCAACTGCAGCGCCACCTGGTGCCTGAGCTCGGCCCGGGTCCGTACGGCGGTGAGCTGGTCGAACGTCGCGGTCAGCGCGGCCTCGGTGCGGCGGCTCTCCGACACGTCCTGGTAGACCCCGGCGATACCGGTGACCGTCCCCCCGTCCAGCAGCGGCTCCGCCGCCACCCGTACATGCCGCACGGTCCGCCGGTCGCCCAGGACGATCCGCAGCACCGTCTGCGCCCCGGTGCGGCGCTCCGTGAGCGTCCTGAGCAGTTCGGTCAGCGCCTCCCCGTCGTCCGGGTGCACAAGACCGCGCAGCCCGAGCAGCGGCACGGGCGGTTCGTCCCGTCCCCTGCCGAAGATCCCGTACGCCTGCTCCGACCACACCGTGTCGCCACCCGTCAGGCTGTCCTGGAACAGGCCCACGCTCTGGATCCTGGCCACGGCCCGCTCGGAGGCGAGTCCGGGGTCGGTGACGGTGTGCCAGAGCACCACCACCACCTCGGCGCCGGCCGGCAGCACCCGCACGTCAAGGAGCGGGGCCGGGTCACGTTCGCCGGACGCCGTCGACAGCGGCAGCCGGGGTACGCGCTGGGCGCGGCCGGTCCGGCGGGCGCGCCGGGCGAGATGGGCGAGGTCCGCGTGGACATGGGGCAGGGCGAGGGGGAGGGAACGCTCCTCGGGGAAGGAGGCGCCGCCGAGGGCCGCGACGGCGTACTCGTTGAGGTGTTCCACCGTCGGCGCCGAGGTGGAAGGGGCGAGGCGCAGCAGCATCGCCGGATGCACGAGCGCGTCCAGGACGTCCACCAGCACCGGCGTCGTCGACGGGGACGAGTCCGCCGCGTCGAGGACCGTGCCCGCCACCTCCATCAAGCCGACCAGAGCCCGCATCAGGGGCGCCTCGAAGGTGAGCGGACCGGGCCAGGCGACGAGCGCCAGGCCCACCGTTACGCCGCGCCGGCGCACCGGAAGGAGCGCCCGCGCCGCGTGGGGCGCGGGTCCCGGCAGGACCTCGCCCTCGTCGGGGCCGGTCTCCAGCCAGACGGGCGAGCCCTCGGAGAGGACGGAGCGGAACGCGGGCGGGGCCGCCGGGGGGATCCACTGCCAGGCGGCGGCCTCGGCGGCGCCCACCCCGGCGTGTCCGGCGAGGCACAGACATCCGCCCGCGTCCCGCCGCCAGAGCCAGAGGCTCTCCGCGCCGAGCGGGGCCAGGCCGCCCTCCAGGAGCGCCCGCGCCGCCTCGCCGACGGTGTCCTTCGTCTCGGCCGCGGCGGCCGCGCGCCGGGCGCGCCGCGCGTCGGCGACGGACCGCGCGTCGGCGACGGACCGCGCGTTGGCTGCGGGCCGGGTGTCGACGGCGGGCCGGGTGTCGGCCGGGTGGGTGTCGGCGGGGGGTGCGACGGGCGGGCCGGTGACGCTCGGGGCGGAGGAGTGCGGGGCGGAGGAGTTCGGGTCCGGATCCGGGGCCAGAGGGTCCGAGACGAGGCGTGTGTCCGCGCGCCCGAGGGTCGCCGGCCCGGGGCCCACGACCTCCGGCGACCCGGCGGCCGGCCTGCCGGCGACGGCGTTGACGATGTCCGCGGCGAGATCCTCGACCCCGAGGCCCGTCGCGTGGGAAAGGGAGTCGAGGTGTTCGGCGGCGTCGGCGGGCGACGCGCTGAGCTGGGCGGCGAGCACCCCGGTCGCCAGATCGAGGAGATGCCGACGGGTGATCTCGGCGCGCAGCCGTCCCACCTCGGCAGCCAGCCCCGCCGTGTCCTGCCCCGCCCGTGTGCCCCCGGCGCCCGGGCGCCCCTCCGCTGACGTCGTCACGAGTCTCCCGTCCTTCCACCGCGTGGTTGTCCGGAATGATCGCATCCGCTCAGGATTCTACCCGTCTGTTCCGCCCGGATCGTCGGCGTCGCCGGATCGTGTACGTGTGTCTGAAACCCGCTCGGCCGGGTACTCGCGAGGCGGAACGGAGAGGAACGGATCCGGCGTCCGGGTGGGAGGTGTCAGCGATGGACGAGTCCCCTCTGTCGCAGCACGAGCGTCGCGTCCTGGCCGAGATCGAGGACGCGTTGCGCGAGGACGCGTCGCTGGAGCGCCGACTCCGCACGATGCGAGGGGGCGGCCTCGGGCACGCGGTGCGCAAGGGGCCGGGGCACGGGCCGGGGGACGGGCCGGGACAGGCACCGAGGAACGGATCGGGACACGGGCTGCGCCGGCATCTCCTGGCCCTCGCCGGCGCCCTGTTGGGCGCGCTGACCCTCGCCCTGCTCGTCCTCGCCGTCGCCACCGGGGAGCCGGCCCTCACGTGGGCGTTCGCGGCAGCCTGGGTGCTGACCTTGACCTGCCTGCTGCGGCTGGTCATCCGCTGGTCGCGACGGCTCGCGTCGCGGTCGTCCCGGTCCCCGTGAGAACCGATTGTCAGTGGTGCCCGGCACGATGGGCCTCATGACAACGACTCCGGTTCTTGCCGATGCCGCCGCGTACGCGCGGGCGGTCGAGGAAGCCAAGCAGGCCGCCGCCGCTTACTACGCGGGTGGTACGTCCGCGCTGGACGACGACGACTATGACAGTCTCGGCCGGGCCATAGAGGCATGGGAGTCCGCCCACCCCGGGCAGGTCAGCGACGACTCGCCGACCGGCAAGGTCGCCGGGGGCGCGGCCGGCGGCGACGTCCCGCACTCCCGGCCGATGCTCTCCCTCGACAACGTCTTCTCCGCCGAGCAGTTCACGACCTGGGCCGCCTCGCTGGAGCGGCGGATCGGCCGGCCCGTCGAGCGGTGGAGCGTCGAGCCGAAGCTCGACGGGCTGGCGGTGGCGGCGCGTTACGAGCACGGGCGGCCGGTCCGGCTCATCACCCGCGGCGACGGCACCGCAGGCGAGGACGTGTCGCACGCGATCGGCACGATCGCCGGCCTGCCGGAACGGCTCGCCGAGCCCGTCACGGTCGAGATACGCGGTGAAGTGCTCATGACCACCGAGCAGTTCGAGGTGGCCAACACGCTCCGGGTCGCCCACGGCGGCGAGCCGTTCGCCAATCCGCGCAACGCGGCGGCCGGCACGCTCCGCGCCAAGGACCGCCCGTACACGGTCGAGATGACCTTCTTCGCCTACGACGTGCCGGCGCCGTCCGGCGACCTGTCCCGTGACCCGTCCCGCGACCTGTCCGGTGACTCCGGCGCCGCCGCCTCCGGGGCCCTGGCCGGGCTCGACGACCTCGCCCACAGCGAACTCATCGCGCGGGCCAGCGCCCTCGGCCTCCACACCTCGGGGGCCACCGCCGTGCCCGGCCGCACGGCGACCGGGACCGACGAGGTCCTGGACCGGGTGGCCGAGATAGCGGCCCTGCGGGCGGAACTGCCGTTCGGCATCGACGGGATCGTCGTCAAGGCCGACCTCGCCGCGGACCGGCGGGACGCCGGTGCCGGCTCCCGCGCCCCGCGCTGGGCCGTGGCCTACAAACTCCCCGCCGTGGAAAAGGTCACCAAGCTGCTCGGGGTCGAGTGGAACGTGGGACGGACGGGCGTCATCGCACCGCGCGCGGTCCTGGAGCCGGTGGAGATCGACGGCAGCACCGTCACGTACGCCACCCTGCACAACCCCTCCGACATCACCCGCCGCGACCTGCGCCTGGGCGACCACGTCATGGTCTACAAGGCGGGCGACATCATCCCCCGGATCGAGGCACCGGTCGCCCACCTGCGGACCGGGGCGGAGCAGCCGATCGCCTTCCCGGAGAGCTGCCCGCAGTGCGGCTCGGAGATCGACCGCGGCGAACAGCGCTGGCGGTGCGTCAGAGGCCGTGACTGTCACCTCGTCGCCGCGCTCTCGTACGCCGTCGGCCGGGACCAGCTCGACATCGAGGGGCTCGGCGCCGGCCGGATCGTCCAGCTCGTGGACGCGGCCCTGGTGACGGACGTCGCCGATCTGTTCACCCTCACCCGCGAGCAGCTGCTGGGCCTGGAGCGGATGGGTCAGACCAGCACGGACAACCTCCTCGCCGCGATCGACACCGCCCGCACCCGCCCGCTCAGCCGCGTCCTGTGCGCCCTGGGCGTCCGCGGCACCGGCCGCTCCATGTCCCGCCGTATCGCCCGCCACTTCGCCACCATGGACGCGGTCCGGGCGGCCGACCCCGAGGCGATGCAGCGGGTCGAGGGGATCGGCGCGGAGAAGGCGCCGGTCATCGTCGCCGAGCTGGCCGAGCTGGGCGCGGTCGTCGACAAGCTGGTCGCCGCCGGGGTCAACATGACGGAGCCCGGAGCCACCCCGCCGCCCCCGCCCGGGGCGACGGGGACCGACGCCTCCGCCGACGCCTCCGCCGACGCGCAGGCCGGCCCGCTCGCGGGCCTCGCGGTGGTCGTCACCGGCGCCATGACCGGCCCGCTCGAAGCCCTGAGCCGCAATCAGATGAACGAACTCATCGAGCGCGCCGGCGGCAGATCCTCCTCCAGCGTCTCCAGGCGCACCGGCCTGGTCGTCGCGGGCGAGAAGGCAGGCTCCAAGCGGACCAAGGCCGAAGAGCTGGGCATCCGCCTCGTCGACCCGTCCGAGTTCGCCACCCTGCTCGGCGACTACCTCCCGGCCTGACCGGGCACGTTCATCCACACGTTCACCCGTCGTCGCGCCCCGCCGAGCGGCGGCGCCACATCCACAGCGAGAGCGCGGCGCCGAGCGCCGAGCCGACCAGGGCCAGCGGGAGCCCAGCCCAGGGCTGTGGGGGCAGCTCCTCGTGGGGGACGGACTTGCCCGGGCCGGCGAGGGGGACCGCCCCGGCGAGCGCGTCCGCCGCCGCTTCCGTGGTCCGGCTCGGGCGAGCCGGACCAGCCTGCGCCCGCGTCTGTCCCGGTGCCGCCGGCGGCGCCCCGGCCTTCGGGGGCGCGCTCGCCTCCCGGGAGCTCGGCCCCGCCGCGGCCTTCGCCCTGAGCCGTACCGGTGCGAGCGTGCCCACCGGCTCCACCCGGCCCGCCGCCGCGAACCCCCAGTCGAGCAGCGTGCGCGCCTCCTCGTACACGGCGCGCCCGCCGCCCGACTGCGGGTTCATCACCGACACGACCAGCGTGCGCGAGCCCCGCTTCGCGGCGGCGATCAGTGTGTTGCCCGCGCCGCTCGTGTAGCCGTTCTTCACCCCGATGATCCCCGGGTAGCGGGCCACGCCGTCCGCCCCGGTCACCAGCCTGTTGGTGTTGCGGATGCCGTACGACCAGCCCCCGGCCGGGAAGTCGGCGTACCTGGTGGAGCAGTACCGGACGAAGGCCGGATCCTGGAGACCGGCCCGGCCGAAGATCGCCAGATCGTACGCCGACGACACCTGGCCCGGCGCGTCGTACCCGTCGGGCGACACCACGCGCGTGTCGCGCGCCCCCAGCGACCTGGCCTTCTCCTGCATCTGACGGGACATGGACTCCCAGCCGCCGTTCATCGCCGCCAGCACCCGGACCGCGTCGTTGCCGGAGCTGAGGAAGACCCCGTTCCACAGGTCCGACACCTTGTACGTGTATCCGGCCCGCACCCCGACCATGCTGCTGCCCTGGCCGATCCCCTCCAGCTCCCACTCGGCGACGGTGTGCAGCCGCTCCGGGGACAAGCGGGGCAGCGCGGTGACCGCGAAGAGCGTCTTGAGCGTGCTGGCCGGAGGCAGCCGCCGATGGGCGTTGCGAGCCGCCAGGACCTCGCCCGTGGCGGCGTCCGCCACCAGCCAGGACAGCGCCGAGACGGAGGACGGCGCGCTCGGACCTCCGGGCAGCGGCTGGACCTGGGTTCCGGTGCGGTGGAGGCGACTGGGATCGACGAAGCGTTCCACGGGAGGCGTGGGTTCGGTGACGGAGGATGCCGTGGCCGCCGGGACGGGCAGTACGAGCAGCAGCGCCGCGGTAACCGCTGCAACGTGACGGACAGCTGACGTGACGATCATTCAGCCACCGTAGGAAGTGACGGCGGTACCCGCAGATCGGAGTGCGCCGACCGGCGTACGGCGCGTGGCGTACGGGCGGCGCGTTCGCCGTGCGCGGCGCGCCCGCGAGCACGCCTCGCGAGCGCGGCCGGGGGCGGCCCCCGTTCCCGGCGTTCCCGGCGTTCCCGGCGTTCCCGGCAGGCCCGGCAGGCCCGGGCGGCCCCGGGGGTCCCGGCAGGCTCCGTCGGCCCCCCGGGGCCCGGCGTCCCCGGCAGGCCCCGGCAGGCCCGGCAGGTCCGGCAGGTCCGGCGGCCCTGGGGGCCCGGCGTCCCTGGCAGGCTCCGTCGGCCCCCCGGGGCTCCGGCAGGCCCGGGAGCCGTGGTGTCAGTGGGGCAGGGCATGCTGGTGACGTGTCATCACTCCCGTACCAGAGCACGCCTGTTCCACCCGACCCGGTGGAGCGGCCGCCCGCCGCCGAGCCCGCCGGGGCGCCCTTCGGCGCGCCCCTGTTCCGGGGGGAACGGCCGGGCCGGCCCACCCCGGTCGGCCACATGATCGTCTCCGGGGACGACGTGCTCGCCCACCGGCTCGCGACCGAGCTCCACGAGGTCTACGGGGAGCGGGTCACCCTCCTCGTACCCGCTCCCGGCGACGCGCCGCGGCCGCCCGTGGGCCGTCCGGGCCGGGCGTCCTCCCTCTTCGGCCGGGTGACGGCGGCCCTGACCCGCGGCACCGTCGGCGAGCAGCGCGGCGCGCCCGCCGCCCGGTCCGTCAGGGTCGTCGAGACGGCCGAGGTCGACGAGACGGTGCTCGTCGACGCGGGGGTGGAGCAGGCGGCCGCGCTCGCCCTCGTCCATGACGACGACGAGACCAACATCAGAGCCGCTCTCGCCGCCCGTCGGCTCAATCCCCGCCTGCGCCTGGTCATCCGGCTCTACAACCGCAAGCTCGGGCAGCACCTGGAGACCCTCCTCGACCAGGCCGCCGCCGTCGCCGAGCCCTGTCTCGACCCCAAGCTCCTCGACGCCTCGACGACCGTGCTCTCCGACGCGGACACGGCGGCCCCCGCGCTTGCCGCCACCGCCGTCGCCGGCACCAGCAAGGTCGTCCAGGCCGGGGGTCTGCTCCTGCACGCCGTGGAGCGGAGCCCGTCCGCCCGGGGCGAGAACGCCGACCCGGGCCTGTGCACCCTCGCCCTGCTGTCGGCGACCACCAACGACCCGGCCGGCTGCGAAGGCTCCGAGCGGAGCGGCGACCAGGGCCCGCTGCTGCTGCCCGACGACCGGGCCGTCGCGGCCGCCCCGGGCCGGGGCACGGTCGCCCTCGAGGCGATCACGTACGCCGGTCCGACCCTGTCCTCGAACCGGTTCGGCGCCTCCGCCCTCCCCGTCGCCTCGCTCTTCTCCCCGCGGCTGCGCTGGTCGCTGGCGGGCGTGGTGGCCGCCGTCGGCGGGATCACCCTCGCCTCCTGGCTCACCACCGGGGACCACCCGCTGCACGCCGCCTATCTGACACTCCTCGACATCTTCGCGATCGGCGACCCCGCCGTGGAGGAACCGACCAGCCGCCAGGTGCTGCAGATCCTCGCCGGCTTCGTCGGTCTCCTGCTGCTGCCGGTCCTGGTCGCGGCGCTCCTGGAAGGGCTCGGCACCTTCCGGACGGCGACCTCACTGCGCCGCCCGCCGCGCGGACTGTCCGGCCATGTCGTCCTGCTGGGCCTCGGCAAGGTCGGTACGCGTGTCCTCGCCCGGCTGCGCAGGCTGAACATCCCCGTGGTCTGCGTCGAGTCCGATCCGGAGGCGCGCGGCATCGCGCTGGCCCGCCGGCTGCGGGTGCCGACCGTCATCGGGGATGTCACGGAGGAGGGCGTCCTGGAGGCCGCCCGAGTCCACCGCGCCCACGCTCTGCTCGCCCTCACCAGCGTCGACATCACCAATCTGGAGGCCGCGCTCTCCGCCCGGTCGGTCAAGCCCGACCTGCGGGTCGCGCTGCGGCTGTACGACGACGACTTCGCCACCGCCGTCTACCGCACCCTGCGGGCGGCCCACCCCGACGCCCTCACCCGCAGCCGCAGCGTCTCCCACCTGGCGGCGCCCGCCTTCGCGGGCGCCATGATGGGCCGCCAGATCCTCGGGGCCATCCCGGTGGAGCGCCGTGTGCTGCTGTTCGCGGCCGTGGAGGTCGCCGGCAACCCGCTCCTCCAGGACCGCACGGTGGCCCAGGCGTTCCACCCGAGCGCGTGGCGGGTGATCGCGCTGGCGACCGGTTCGGCGCCCCTCGGGCACCCGGGAGCGGGCCTCGTCTGGAGGCTGGAACCGGACCGTGTGCTGGCGGCCGGAGACCGTGTGGTGCTGGCCGCCACCCGCCGGGGCCTGGCCGAACTCCTCGGCCGCCACCCGCGCGAGCCGTCCCCGGAGCCGCCGGTGTGACGACAGGGCCCCGCGCGGCCGGGCGGGCGGCCGGCCGACACGGCTCCCGCACGGCTCCCGCACGGCTCCCGCACGGCTCCCGCGTGGCTTCGCACGGTTCTCGCGGGTCCCTTCGCAGCCCCGCGCTGAGAGACCCGCCCCGGCCCCGTCACGCGAGCTTCGCGCGCGGACCCTGCCCGTACGGCTGGCGCCGCGGCACCGGCGACCTACCGCGCCCGGCCGCGGTCGCCCGCCGGTGACGTCCGCAGGGCCGCGACCAGATGCAGGAGATGGGCCTCGTTCCCCGACAGGCCCGCGTCCCGCAGGGCCTCGTCGGCCTCCGCCATGGGGTGCGTGAGCATCGCCCCGGCGTACGGCGCGAGGTGCGGATCGGTCAGCACCGCCTGGGTCGATTCCAGGAGACGGAGGTACGCCTGGGCAGCGGCGCGCTCACGGGCGGTGATCGTGGTCATGTCGGGCTCCCTCTCGACGGGTTGGAGCCTTCCACCCTCTCGTAAGGGTCTGACAATCGGGCTCCGCCCCGCCCGGGCCCGCCGCCCCCCGGCCCCGTACGCCGTACCCCCGGTCGGTGGCCGGTCAGTCCGTCCGCCCGTCCACCCACGCCGCGAGCCGGTCGAGGAACACCCGCTGCCCGGCCACCAGAAGGGGAGCCGCCGC
This sequence comes from Streptomyces sp. NPDC015346, assembly GCF_043078785.1. NCBI lineage: Bacteria > Bacillati > Actinomycetota > Actinomycetes > Kitasatosporales > Streptomycetaceae > Streptomyces > Streptomyces sp. NPDC015346. The sequence goes on from NZ_JBIBTW010000003.1 coordinate 532,568, forward strand.
CTCGGGGGCGAACCAGCCGACCCGGTCGATCTCCGGGAACTCCCGCCGGACGCCTGAACCGCGCGGCCACTCCATGGTGAACGTGCCCGGCACGACCGTCGTCGGATCGAGGTCGCCCTCCACGGCCCAGACCGTGACGGTCTTTCCGTTCGCCTGGCGCGCCTCCCCGAGCGCGATCCGCTCGCCATCGGGCGCCGGCAGGCCGAGCTCCTCCTCGAACTCGCGGCGGGCGGCCGCCTCCGCCGTCTCCCCGGGGTCGTACTCACCCTTGGGGATCGACCAGGCCGCGACATCTCTCGACGACCAGAACGGCCCGCCCATATGGCCGATGAGGACCTCGAAGCCACCGTCCGTCGTCCTGCGGAAGAGGAGGAGCCCAGCGCTGCGCTTGTCCGGCATACGCTCAAGTCTGGCCGAACGCGTCAGATCCCGCAGCTGCTCGCCGACCAGTAGCGGGACGCCCGGGTGTCCACGTGCGCGTGGTCGCCGTGCCCCGGGTAGCCCGGGCCCAGGATGCCGTTGAAGCCGTGGTAGCGCGCCTGCTTGGCGAGGGTGCACAGGGACGGCGACCCCGTCAGGTCGATGCCGTCGCCGTAGAGATGCCGGCTGTCCGACGCCCCGCCGACCGCCGAATTGCACGCGTACGAGCGGAAGCCGCTGCTCACCGAGATCGGTACGCCGCCCAGGGCGTGCCGCATCGCCTCCAGCTTCCACATCGCGCGCAGGGCGTTGGACTTGGCGGTCGCGGCGCTGACCGCACCGCCGGACCAGTCGCTGTTGCACTTGTTCAGCTCGGCGTAGGTGAAGTGGACGGGCGTGCAGTCCGCGTCCTGGAGCGCGTACAGCTTGGAGAAGGTCGAGGGGCCCGCGACGCCGTCCGCCGCGAGACCGTACGCCTGCTGGAAGCGGGTCACGGCGGCCTTCGTGGCCGGTCCGTAGTCGCCGTCGACGGCGAGCACGCCGCCGTAGCCGGGATATCCGGCGACCCGGATCTGGAGCTGGGTCACGTCCGCCCCGGACATTCCGGAGGACAGGGTGCGCCCCCAGGTGTAGCACTCGTCGGCGTGCGCCGTACCCGAAGTGGCGACCGTGCCCGCGAGGGCGGCGACCACCAGCAGGACCATGCCGAGCAGGGATCTGACCGTACGCCGGACCATGACACCTCCGTGGCGAAGAAACGGAATTCCTGTCATGAGCATGAAGGGGCGTGCGAGGGGCGGTCAACGGCGCGGACACCCGCCACAGGACCAGGCCATTGTCGGCGCGTCAGGAGTCGCGGCCGGCCCAGGTCGTGGCGCTCTCCTCAGGAAATGACGCGGGCGCTCACCGTCACCGGACCGCCCGCCGGATCCACCTCCCGCACCCACTCCGCCGTCCACCGGAGCGAACGGTGCGGCCAGGCCGTGCCCTCCGCCCGTCCGTGGTGGAGCATCCGGCCGCCCTGCGTCACGGAGACGACGGGACGCACCAGTGGAACCCGCGCCCGGAGCAGAACGGGACGGGTGCCGGTCCCGTCAGTGACCCGGTTCGGCGCCACCCATCGCAACGGGCCCTCCACCACCACCGGCACCCCCGGACCGGGCCAGGGGGCGCCCGCCAGGTGGCGCAGGACCGCATCCGCCGCGGCGCGCCCCTCGGCCGCCGCCGCGCCCGCCGATTCGACTCCGCGCAGCGCGTTGCCCACGGCGAAGACCCCTGTGGACGCGGTGCGGTACGCGCCGTCGACCGCGGGTCCCTTCGTCCCGCCGTCCAGCACGACCCCTCCGGAGCGGGGGAGTTCGTTCTCCGGGATCCAGTCCCCGGTGAAGACGGCCGTGTCGCAGTGGAGGGTGTGGGTACGTCCGTCACGGCCGCTCACGACGACGCCCGCCAGCCGGCCCCGGCCGAGGATCTCGGTCACCCTGGCCCCGGTGAGCAGCGGAGGGGGCGGTACGGCGCCGAACCGGCGCGGGCCGCGCGGCTGTTCCGTGACCATGGCGACCACGTCCACCCCGGCCCGGCGCAGCGCCCCCACCGCGTGGTGGGACACCGGCTCGGCCCCGATCACGACGGCTCGCCGGCCGAGCCGCTCACCCCGTACGCCGTACAGATGGACGGACTGCTGCAGCTCGCCGGTCGTCAGCACTCCGGCCGGGCGGGTACCCGGCACCAGGCGGGCGCTGCGCGGCCGCTCGCGGGCACCGGTGGCCAGGACCACCACCCGGGCGGTGAGCCTCTCGAGCCCGGTGGGTGCGGTCACCTCCAGAGTGAGAGGCCCCGCCCAGCCGGTGGCGGCGACGCCGGTACGGACGGTGGCCCCGGCCTTCACCGCCTCCCGTACCGACCGGCGCGCGAAACCCGGCCCGTCCAGCGGCCGGCCGCGGCCGGCCGGGCCGAAGCCCCCGTGGGCGCAGTGGCGCGGCACACCACCGGCCTCCCGCTCGCGCTCCAGAACCTCGACCCGGTACCGGCCGCCGGCCGCCGAGGCGAGACGCGCGGCGGCGGCGAGACCGGCGGGTCCGGCGCCGACGACGAGCACGTCCACGGCACGGTCCACCACCCCGTCCACCACGCGATCGACCAAGCGGTCCACCACCAGGTCCACGGAGCGGTCCACCGAGCGGTCCACCGAACGGTCCCTCACGCGGTCCTCGACACCGTCCACCGCAGAGCCCCTCACCCGCGCGTCCACCGCTCCACCGCCTCCTCGAACATCGCCCGGACCGCGGCCCCGCAGGAGAACCCCTGACACCGGCCGGCCCGGGCCCGAGTCCGCCGGCGCAGCCCGTCGAGGGAGTCCGGCGGAATCGTCGAGGCGAGCGCGTCCCGGATCTCTCCCCGGGTGACCCGCTCGCAGTGGCAGACGATCGTGCCGAACTCCGGGTCTTGGACGATGAGTCCGGCATCGCGGTACGGGCGGGGGAAGGCCTCGCCCAGGTTCGGCATCCGGACCGGGGTGAGCGGCCGCTCGGCCCCGAGGGCGAGGCCGCTGTCCGCGAGCAGCTCGACGACGTGTGCGGCGATCCCCAGGGAGGCGGTCAGCCCGGTGGACCGGATGCCGCCCACCGTCACGTACCGGAGGGCGGGGTGAGCGCGTACCTGGTAGTCGTCGGACTCGGTGGCGGCCCGCAGGCCGGCGTAGACCGCCGTGACCTCCTCGTCGAGCAGGGCGGGCAGGATCCGGCGCCCCTGGGCGCGCAGGGCCGCGAGTCCCTCCGCCGTCGATCCGGTGGCCGTCTTGTCGTCCAGGTCTTCGGCCGTCGGGCCGAGCATCACGTTCCCGTACACGGTCGGGGCGACCAGGACGCCCTTGCCGAGCGCGGTCGGTACGGGAAGGAGGATGTGCCGGACCAGACCGCGCGCGAACGTGTCGAAGACGATCAGCTGACCGCGGCGCGGTGTCACCGTGAAGTCCCGTCGGCCGAACAGCGCGTCGAACGTGTCCGCGTACAGCCCGCAGGCGTTGACGACGTACCGGGCGCGCACCGTGCCCCGCGAGGTGACCAGCCGGTGCGGGGAACCCGGATCGGCCCCTTCCACACGGCAGTTGAGGTGCAGGTCGACTCCGGAGGCCACGGCCTGGGTGGCGTACGCGAGCGTCGTCGTCCAGGGGCAGATGATCGACTCTCCCGGCACGTCGAGGGCGGCGAGCGCCCCCGGCCCCAGGTGCGGTTCCCGGGCCCGGAGCTCGTCGGGTCCCAGGATCCGGGTCGTGCGATGGCCGTTGCGGACCGCCTTGTCCGCGAGGCGGGGGAGGGCGGCCGACTGCTCCGCGTCCCAGGCGACGAGGAGCGCGCCGAGCGGCTCGACCGGAATCCCCGCCTCCCGCGCGTACGCGGCGAGCCGGCGCTGCCCGTCCCGTACGAGCCGGGACTCCAGCGATCCGGGTACGGCGTCGAAACCGGTGTGCAGGATCGCCGTGTTGGCCTTGGACGTGCCGTCGCCGACATCGCCCGAGGCCTCGACGAGCGCCACGCGCGGCGAGTGGCGGGCGAGCTCCCGGGCGACGGCGCAGCCCACCACCCCGGCGCCCACCACCACGACGTCGTACTCCGCGCCCGGCGCGGAGGTGTCCGGCAGCGCCCCCGCGCGAGTGACCGCCCCGGCCGCCCGCCCCTCCGTACCTCCCCGGCCTTCCGTACCGCCCCGGCCCTTCCTCATCCGTGTACTCCTCCCGGAGCGCCGTCGACGAGCGCCTTCACGGCGGTACGGAACCGGTCCAGGCGCTCGCCCGCCTCCCCGGCGCCGATGGACGGCTCGTGCACGGCGGACGGCTTCCACTCCGGTACGGCCTCGTCGACGGTGAGCCCGGGATCCAGGCCGAGCCGCGCCACCGCCGCCACCCCCAGTGCGGTCGCGTCGGGCAACGCCGAGACCTCGACCGGGAGTTGGAGCAGATCCGCCTGCGTCTGCATGAGCAGGGCGGAGCGGGTGAGCCCGCCGTCCACGCGCAGGGAGGTCAAAGGTGTGCCGAGGTCGCCGGCCACCGCGCCCGCCAGCTCCACCACCTGCGCGGCGATCCCCTCGCACAGCGCCCGGACCAGGTGCCCGCCGCTCGTGTCCAGGCCCAGACCGTGCAGGGAGCCCCGCACGTCGCCGCGCCACCACGGCGCGGCGAGACCCGCCAGCGCCGGTACGAAGGTGACGCCGCCGGAGTCCGGCACGCTGCCGCCCACGGCGTCGAGGTCCTCGGCGCCCGTCAGCACCCCGAGGTCGGTCAGCCAGCGGACGGCGGAGGCCGCGGTGTAGACCTGCCCGTCGAGGCAGTAGCTCGTCCGTCCCGCCAGCCGCCAGGCCACACAGCTCACCAGGCCCGAGTCGCTCCGGCGGGGGAGCGGGCCGGTCTGCGCGAGGAGGAACGCCCCGGTGCCGTAGGTGCACTTGGCCGTGCCGGGCTCGGTGACGCTCTGCGCGAGGAGAGCCGCCTGCTGGTCCACGAGCAGACCGGTGAGCGGGAGGGCGGGCCCGAACGCGGTCGTGGTGCCCACCCGGGTGTCGGAGTCGACCACGCGCGGGAGAGGCTCACCGCTCAGGCCGTAGACGTCGAGGGCCGGCGCGGACCAGGCCGTCGAGTCCAGGTCGAGGAGACCGGTCCGGCCCGCGGTCGCGGTGTCGGTGACGAACGCGCCCGTGAGACGGTGCACCAGCCACGAGTCGCTGGTGGTGACGGTGCCCGCTCCCGTGAGGTGGCGTCGGATCCAGGCCATCTTGGGAGCGGCGAAATAGGGGTCGAGCGGCAGACCGGTCCACTCCCTCAACTCCTCCGCCCGGGCCGAGAGTTCCTCGCAGAGGCCCGCCGCCCTGCGGTCCTGCCAGACGAGCGCGTCGGTGAGCGGCTCTCCGGTCACGGGGTCCCAGGCGAGGACGGTCTCGCCCTGATTGGCCAGACCGACCGCCGCGACCGGGGTGTCCGCCTCGGCCAGCGCCGCCCGGCCGGCGGCGACGACGGAGTCGTACAGCTCGGCCGGATCGACCTCGACCAGGCCGCCCGGCAGGTAGCGGGGCCGTACGGGCGCGGAGCCGGTGCCGACGACCCCCCGCTCCGGGCAGACGACGAGCGCCTTCGTCCCCGATGTGCCCTGATCGACGGCGAGTACCGGGCCCGTCATCGTCGTACTCCGTTCTCGAAGCGCGTGGAAGGCTTCGCTCGGTCATACCTCGGTCGCACTCTGGTTCACCTTGATCGCCGAAACGGAAAGACTTGTGCAAGCCGAAGGCCGCGTCAAGCGGTTCCCGACGCGGCCGTCGGCTGCTCCTGACCGACTGATCAGTAATCACATTCGGTCCATGGCCGGATACTTACGGTCAGAAATGAAAGTGGACCGCAGGCGTCCAGCGGCCTCTATAGTGATCGCCGATCAACGGCCGGGTTGCCCATCGGGGGCTGACCATCCCCTCCACCCCACCGAGGACCAGGACCCATGTCTCCCATCGCACCGACCGCTCCGTGAGGGCGGGGCACGGCTTCCGGCCCGTCTACCATCCGGCCGGCCATGACCACGCCCTGCGCCACGCCGTCCAGGACGTGCGGACCGGCCGCTGGGTGTCGATGGCCCGATTACTCGACGAGACACCCCACTGGGACGCCTGGACCCGGCGCACGCAGGTCCTCGCCGCCGTCGCCGCCGGCACCGACGTCGTCCAGGCCTGGCGGACCGAGCAGCCGGACAGCCTCCCCGCCACCGTGATGCACACCCGGGTCGCCGTGGAACGGGCCGTACGCGCGCACCGGGCGGGGCACCCCCGCACCCGCGAGCTGTGGCAGGAAGCCTGGTCCGCCTGCCGCGACGCCGCCGAACAGGCACCCGACGACCCCGTGCCGTGGGTCTGCCTCCTCGCCCTCGCCGGGCTCGACGAACACCAGCGCATGGAGGAGCACCGGCACCGCCCACCCGCGCCCATGCTGCCGCCCGGCCCCTGGGGCCTGCTCGCCGAGGCGGAGAAGCGCGACCCGTACAACCGCGAGGCGCACCACCGGATGCTGCAGTTCTTCTCCTCGCGCCGCTCCGGACCGAGCCCCGGTCCGCTCTCGGAAGCCGTCAACTACGCGCAGTGGGCCGCCGGTACGGCCCCGACCGGATCCGCCCTGCACGCGCTTCCGCTCTACGTCCGGGTCGAGCGCTACCGGCGCGAGCGCGGCCATGAACGCGCCCTCGACCTGCACTGGGTCGCCGAGGACGCCCTCCGCGAAGCCCAGCGCGCCCTGGACACCTGGTTCCTCTTCTGCGCCACGGACGAGGCCTCCCTCCTCGACCTCAACCATCTCGCGCACGCCCTCTTCGGCGCCCTGCGCTTCGCCGACGCCGCCCGGGTCTTCGAGGCCCTCGGCCCCTACTACACCGCGCTGCCCTGGGCGTACCGCACGGGCCGGCCGGACGACCGGGCCCTCGCCGAAGACGTCTTCCTGCGCGCCCGCAGCCGCTGTCTCGACCACTGATCACCCCGGAGGTTCCGGCATGTCCCGCACCGTCCCCGTCGACGAGATACGCAGGCCCCCGGTGGCCCAGGACGAGGAGGCCCGGCTCAGGGAGCTGGGCTACCAACCCGTCCTCGCCCGCCGTATGGGCGGCTTCGGCAACTTCGCCATCAGCTTCTCCGTCATCTCCGTCCTGTCCGGGTGCATGACGCTCTACGGATTCGGTCTGGGCACCGGCGGTCCGGCCGTCATGATGTGGGGCTGGGCGGGCGTCGGCCTCTTCGTGCTCTGCGTCGGCCTGGCGCTCGCCGAGGTCACCAGCGCCTATCCCACCTCCGGCGCGCTCTACTACATGGCCGACCGGCTCGGCGGCCGGCGCTGGGGCTGGTACACCGGCTGGCTGAACCTGCTCGGTCTGCTCGGCGCGATCGCCGGCATCGACTACGGCGCCGCCCTGTTCACCGGAGCCTTCCTCAACCTCCAGTGGGGCATCGTGCCCACGGCCGGCTCGACCTTCCTGATCTTCCTCGCGATCCTGCTGCTGCACGCCGTGCTCAACCTGTTCGGCGTCCGCCTGGTCAGCGTGCTCAACTCGATCAGCGTCTGGTGGCACCTGGCCGGCGTGGCCCTGATCGTCGGCGCCCTCACGATCGTCCCCGACCGCCACCAGTCCGTCGAGTTCGTCTTCACCGAGTTCGTCAACGACACCGGCTGGGCCAACCCCTTCTACGTCGCCGCCGTGGGTCTGCTCCTCGCCCAGTACACCTTCTCCGGCTACGACGCCTCCGCCCACCTGTCGGAGGAGACCTCCAACGCCTCAGTCAGCGCGGCCAAGGGGATCGTCCGGGCGATCTGGGTCTCCTGGATCGCCGGCTTCGCGCTGCTGGCCGGACTGACCTTCGCCATCCAGGACTACGCCGGCACGCGGAACAGCGCCACCGGCGTCCCGCCCGCCCAGATCCTGCTGGACGCGCTCGGCTCCGGCGGCGCCGCCGCCCTGCTGCTCGTGGTGATCGTGGCCCAGCTCTTCTGCGGCAACGCCGAGGTGGCCGCGGCCAGCCGGATGGTCTTCGCCTTCAGCCGCGACAACGCCCTGCCCGGCTCGGCGCTCTGGCGCAAGGTCAGCAGCCGTACGCAGACCCCCGTGCCCGCGGTCTGGCTCGCGGTCGGCGTGGCCGCCCTGCTCGCCGTACCCTCGCTCTACTCCGCCACCGCCTACGGCGCCGTCACCGCCATCAACGTCATCGGCATCACCCCCGCCTACGCCATCCCGATCTACCTCCGGCTGCGGGCGGGCGACCGGTTCACACCGGGACCGTGGAGCCTGGGCCGCTGGAGCCGGCCGATCGGCTGGACCGCCGTGATCTGGGTGGCCGTCGTCACGGTGCTCTTCTGCCTGCCGCAGAAGTCCCCGGTGACCGTCGACTCCATGAACTACGCGGTCATCGCGCTCGCCGTCGTGCTCGTGCTCGCCAGCGTCTGGTGGTACGTGGCGCGCCGCTCCTACGGCACGCCACGCGCGTACGGCACCGCCCGCGAGGAGGCGGAGATCGCCGAGGGCATCGTCTGAGGGATGACGGGCCCTGGGCCCGGGGTCCGGGGCCCGGTCCGGGGCCCTGATCTCGCCTCCCGGGCCCGGGCCCTGATCCCGTACGCCTTCGTCAGCCGCTGAACTCGTAGGTCCAGGCCGCGCCCTGGGCCGCGAAGTCGATGTCCGTGATCTCCAGCGCGCGCCCGTGCTGGTCGCTCACCACCCGGTGTACGACCAGGCGGGCCGCGCCACCCCCCGCCGCGGTGGCGGGGCCGGGCGGCACGCCGATCGACTCGCGGCGGGTGAGGCGGAGCCCGGCCTGGTGCATCCAGTGGTAGAGCAGCCGCAGATCGGGCTGGAGCGTGGCGCCGTTACGACCGGCTCCCTTGCCGCGCCGGTACCGGCCGAGCTGAGGGATCTCCGCGAGCGCGGGCCGGGAGAACCACGACACCGACCGTTGCAGGGCGGCGCCGCCGGGGGACAGGACGACATGCCGGTGGACGAGCGTCGGCTCGCCGGGGACGAGCGCGAGCCGCCCGGTCAGCGCGGCCGGGGGCGCCTCCCAGGCCAGGGAGGCGCGGACCAGCGCGTCGGCCGCCTCCGCCCCGCCGGGAAAGACCTGCCGACGGGGCGTCAGGGCGGGCGTCCGCGGCTCGTGTTCGGGACCGGCCGCGAAGGTGCCACGGCGGTCGGTGACCACGAGCCGCTCCTCCCGCAGCAGTTGGAGCGCACTGCGGACGGTCGCCCGGTTGACGTGATAGCGGTGCGCGAGGGAGCGCTCGGACGGGAGCCGGCTTCCGGGGGCGAGGCGCCGGTCGGTGAGGTCGCCGCGCAGGGCGGTGGCGACCTTGAGGTAGAGCGGGACCACCGCCGCCTGCTCGGGTTCGGGCTCAGCCATGTTCAACCCTCTCTTTGCTCAGCGTGACCACGCGGGTCGTGTGGGTGAGCAATTCCTATCATTGGTCTAAACCATTGGGGAAGGGGGGTCGGCGGGAGTGGCCGAAACCGGAACGTTCCCGGGGTGCGGGCGACAACGGCTGACCTTGTAATGAATCTCGACCGGTAGCGGCGGTGGAAGAGGCGGGTGAGGCCGGATGACGACACCGTCGGAGCGGGCCGAGGTCGGCCGAGCGGCCCGCAAGATCGTGCCCCGCTCCTCGCACGGACGCTGGATACCCTCCTCGCAGCGCCCCGACCCGCTGACCGTTCTGGAGCTCCAGGCCGTCGACCGGGTGCCCGAACTGGTCCCCCTCCGCTACGGCAGGATGGCCGCCTCGCCCTTCGGCTTCCTGCGCGGCGGCGCCGCCGTCATGGCCGCCGACCTCGCCGCCCAGCCTCGCACCGGACTCACCGTCCAGCTCTGCGGGGACGCCCACCTGCTCAACTTCGGCGTCTACGCTTCACCCGAACGGACGCTTTTCTTCGACGTGGACGACTTCGACGAGACCCTGCCCGGACCCTTCGAGTGGGACGTCAAACGGCTCGCCGCGAGCGTCGCCGTCGCCGCGCTGGAGAACGGCGCCACCCAGGCCAAGGCCCACCGCGCCGCCCTCGTCGCCACCGCGTCGTACCGCACCGCCATGCACCGCCTCGCCGGCCTCGGCGAACTCGCCGTCTGGTACGGGCGGATCGACGCGGGCGACCTGGTCTCCCTGGTACGCCCGGACCGGCGCGCCCGGGTCGAGAACCGCCTCGCCCGCGCCCGTCGCCGCACCAGCCTCCAGGCGCTCGCCGCGCTCACCCACCGGGACGAGCACGGCGGCCGGCGCTTCGTCGACGACCCGCCGCTCCTCCAGCGCACCACGGACATGGACCGGATCGCCCTCGGCAAGATCTTCAGCGACTACCGCAGCTCTCTCTCCGGGGAGCGCCGCCTCCTCCTGGACCGCCACCGCTTCGTCGACGCGGCCCGCGAGGTCGTCGGCGTCGGCGGCGTCGGCACCCGCTGCTTCGTCCTCCTCCTCGAAGGCCGGGACGCCGAGGATCCGCTGTTCCTCCAGGTCAAGGAAGCCGGCCGCTCGGTCCTTGAGCCGTACCTGCCGCCCAGCGTGTACGCCCATCAAGGGCAGCGGGTCGTCTGCGGGCAGCGTCTCGTCCAGGCCGCGAGCGACATCTTCCTCGGCTGGATGACCGGGCCCGAGCGACGGCACTTCCACTGGCGTCAACTGCGCGACAGGAAGGGCCCGGCGGAGGTGGAGAGCATGTCGCCGGCGATGCTGCGCGAGTACGCGGCGCTCTGCGGCCGCGCCCTGGCCCGCGCCCACGCCCGCTCCGGCGACCGGATCGCGATCGCCGGCTACCTCGGTTCCTCGGACGTCTTCGACCGGGCCGTCGCCGACTTCGCGATCCGGTACGCCGCCCAGAACGCCGACGACTACGCGGCGCTCGGCGCGGCCATCGCGGCGGGCGTGATCCCGGCGGCGCCGGGCGCGTGAGGCCCCCGGTTGCCAGCGGCCTGACGGGGCCTCACAGGCCGTACAGTCCCGGGGCGTGGCGAGGGTTCGCGACGGAGGGCCGGTCCGCGCGAACCCTGGACGGACCGCCCCGCCGCCGTCTTCCTTCCCGCGTCCTACGCCTCGCGCCGCAACGGCGGCTCGGACGGCGTCTGCGGGATCGCGCCGAACAGCACCGCACGGGCCACCGCCGGGGCGAACAACGCGGTCATCGGAGCCGTCAGGGTCAGGACCGAGCGGAAGGCCGCGCCGACCACCGGATCCCCGGCGTACCGCTCCTGGAGGCGGCGCAGGTACCAGCCCACCGGCTTGTCCGCCGGGCCCGCGCCCACGGCGTTGCCGATCGCGCCAGGCATCTTCCTGTCCGCTCCGGCCGAGATGTCCCACGCCGGCTTCGACGCGTCGAGCAGCGCCTTCTGGACCGTGCGCGTGGTCGCCGTCCGTCGGGGGTCCGTCAGCGCCCGGCGCAGGGCGACCGCGCTGATCGCGGCGACCGCCATGCCCTGTCCGTAGATGGGGTTGAAGGCGCACAGCGCGTCGCCGATGGCGAGGAAGCCGGCCGGGCGACGCCCCGGACGGTCGTACCTGCGGCGCACGTTGGCGGTCTTGCGGAAGCCGAAGACCGAGGACTCCGGCTCCGCCCTCGCCAGCCACTCGCTGACCAGGGGGTGCGGGAGCCGCTTCGCGAACTCTTCAAAACCGGCCTCGTCGGTCGGGGGCAGGTCGTCGCGCAGCCCGGACAGCGTCACGAGATGCCGGCCGCCCCCGACGGGGACGACGACCCCGCCGTACACCTGGCGGGGGTTGGGCACGATGTTGAAGCCGAGGGCGTCCGTCGAGCCGTCGACGGGACCCCGGTAGACGCGCGTCGAGTAGGCGAGGCCCGTGTCGATCACCTCTTCGTGGGGTGCCTCGGCGCCGATCGCGGCGAGCCAGTCGGGAGCGTGCGAGCCGCGGCCCGACGCGTCCACCACCAGATCGGCCGCCAGCGTGCGAGCCTCCCCGCCGGAGCCTGTCCCTGTCCCGGTCCCGCCTGTCCCTGTCCCGGCCGCCGTTTTCCTGCCGGCGCCGCGCTCCCGCAGCAGCACCCCGCGCACCCGTGCGGAGTCGCCGGTCAGGCCGACCGTCTCGACCCCCTCGACGACCTCGATCCGCGGGTCGGCGAGCACCCGTCGGCGCACCAGCCATTCGAGCTGCGCGCGCGGGCCCGTGTGGATGGACGTGGTCGCGGCCGTGCGGCGGAACCACTGGCCGTTCTGCCACTGGATCATGTCGCTGGGCATGCCCACCAGGGGCGCACCGAGCTCCGTGAGCTCGTCCGTGAAGCCCGGCAGCAGCTCGTCGAGCGCCTTCTGGCCCCCTTCGATCAGCACATGGGTGTGCCGGCCCTGCGGTACGCCCGGCCGGGCGTCCGGCCCCTCGGGGAGGCGGTCGCGTTCGACGACCGTCACTCTCTCGGCGTGCTCGCTGAGCACCCGCGCGGCCAGCAGGCCCGCGAGACTTCCCCCGATGACCACCGCGTGACGTGCTCCGAGGTGCCCCAAGTCGTCGGCCATCCCCGCCCTTTCGACGTCGTGGATCTACGACTGTCCAGTATCCACGGTCTCTTGGGGCGCGTCGCGGGTGCCGAGACGCAGGTGCTCGATGTGGTAGACGGCCTCGTCGAGGAGTTGGGCCACGTGGTTGTCGTAGAGGCTGTACTCGATCCGGCGCCCCTGCCGGACCCCCGTGACCAGGCCGAGGGCGCGCAGCAGGCGCAACTGGTGGGAGACGGCGGACTGCTCCATGTCGACGGAGTCGGCGAGCTCGGTCACGCCGCAGGGACCCTGGCGCAGCTTGGTGAGGATCATCAGCCGCGACGGGGTGGCCAGAGCCTGGAGGGTGGCGGCGATGGTGGCCGCGGACTCCGCGTCCAGGTGGGTCGCCCGCGTCGCTCCGCCGTTCACTCCGTGTCCCATGCGCTCATCGTAGCGGCGCCTCCATAGGTACAGATGAAGACCTCTTCATGTGTTCCGCTATGGTGGTCTCCTCGTTTCCTCGCTCCCCCGAGACCCAGAGGTGTTTCCTCCATGGCTTCCCCGGTGCTCGACACCCAGGCCGCCCCGCCCCGGACGGCGCCCGCGCCCTCCCGTGGGACCCGCGTGTCCGCCCTGCCCGAGGTCCGGTGGGCGGCGCTGTCCGCCCTCGCCTTCCTCCTCGCCCTCCCCCTGGACCTGTCCGGCGCCCCCGCCTGGACCTGGGGCCCGCTCTACGCCGTCTGTTACGCGGCCGGAGGCTGGGAGCCCGGCTGGGCGGGGCTCCAGGCGCTGCGCGAGAAGTCCCTCGACGTGGACCTGCTGATGGTGGTCGCCGCGATCGGCGCCGCGGCGATCGGCCAGTACCTCGACGGCGGCCTGCTGATCGTCATCTTCGCCGTCTCCGGCGCGCTGGAGGCCCTCGCGACCCGGCGCACCGCCGACTCCGTACGCGGACTGCTCGACCTCGCGCCCGCGCGGGCGGTACGCCTCACCGGCGCCGACGGCGGGGAGGAGGCGGTGGACGTGGCGGACCTCAGGGTCGGCGACACCGTCCTCGTACGGCCGGGGGAGCGGCTGCCCGCCGACGGCACCGTGCTCCACGGCGCGAGCGACGTCGACCAGGCCACCATCACCGGCGAGTCGCTGCCTGCCGCCAAGGCCCCCGGCGACGAGGTGTTCGCCGGCACCCTCAACGGCACCGGAGCGCTGCGCGTCCGCGTCGACAAGGACGCCGGCGACTCCGTCATCGCCCGGATCGTCGCCCTCGTGGAGGAGGCCAGCGCCACCAAGGCGCCCACCCAGCTCTTCATCGAGAAGATCGAACAGCGCTACTCCGTCGGCGTCGTCGTCGCCACCCTCGCCCTCTTCGGCGTGCCGCTCGCCCTCGGTGCCGACTTCACGAGCACGCTGCTCCGCGCCATGACCTTCATGATCGTGGCCTCGCCCTGCGCGGTCGTCCTCGCCACCATGCCGCCGCTCCTGTCGGCGATCGCCACCGCCGGACGCCACGGCGTCCTGGTCAAGTCCGCCGTGGTGATGGAGCGCCTGGGCACGGTCGACAGGGTCGCGCTCGACAAGACCGGCACCCTGACCGAGGGCGCGCCGCGCGTGACTCAGGTACGGGGCGACGAGGAGGCGCTCGCCCTCGCGGCGGCGGCCGAGCTGCCGAGCGAACACCCCTTGGCCCGGGCCGTGGTGGCCGCGGCGCGTGCCCGGGGACTGAGCGTCCCGGAGGCGAGCGACTTCTCGTCCGTGGCCGGCGAGGGTGTACGGGCGGTCGTCGAAGGACGCGAGGTGCGGGTGCGCCGGGCCGAGGGCGAGCACGCCGACACGGCGGTCGAGGTCGTCGTCGACGGCGCCCGCGTCGCCGTCCTGGAGTTCGCCGACCGGCTCCGCGACGGCGCCCCGGAGGCGGTCGCCGCCCTGACCCGGCTCACCGGCACCACCCCCACCCTGCTGACCGGCGACAACGCGGCCGCGGCCGGCCGGATCGCCGAGCGGACCGGTATCACCGACGTCCGGGCGGGGCTGCTGCCGCAGGACAAGGTCGCGGCGGTACGGGAGTGGGAGCGGGCCGGCGCACGGGTCCTGGTGGTCGGCGACGGCGTCAACGACGCCCCCGCCCTGGCCGCCGCCCACAGCTCCATCGCCATGGGCCGGGCCGGCTCGGACCTGGCACTGGAGACCGCCGACGCGGTCGTCGTACGGGACGAACTGGCCACCGTCCCGGCGGTCGTGGCGCTCTCCCGGCGCGCCCGCCGCCTGGTGGTCCAGAACCTGGTGATCGCGGGTTTCTGCATCGGGGCTCTGGTGATCTGGGACCTGGTGGGTCACCTTCCGCTGCCGCTGGGCGTGGCCGGCCACGAGGGCTCGACGGTCCTGGTGGGCCTGAACGGCCTGCGGCTGCTGCGCGACGCGGCATGGCGGAAGGCGGCCGCCGGGCGGTGAGTCTGCCCGGGTGGGGCGAGCGCACGTTCGGTCTAGCGTCCCGCGCCGCTCGCACCACCTGCTCGTAGCGTCGAAGCGACAGCCGCACGAGCGTCGGGAGGCACGATGAACTGCCGCACTGCCCTGGCCGCGATGACCCTGGCATGCGCGTCCCTGATCCCTTTGGCCGGGACCGCGCAGGCACAGGACCTCGACTGTGAGCACTTCGTCTTCCAGGAGGACGCGCAGGCGGAGTTCGAGAGGGATCGCAGCGATCCGCACGGGCTCGACGAGGATCCGGGCCCCGACGACCACATCGCCTGCGAGCATCTTCCCCGAAGGAACGGCGCGGCCACGCCGGCGCCCGTGATTCCACCCCCGCTGCCCGTGACCCCGACCGTGCCGCCCCGGACTCCCACCGCGGTGACCATGAGCCCCACCGTGATGCCCTCGCGCGGAGCCCAGGGCGGGACCGGCGGATCGTATGACCCCACGGGACTCGAGGTCGGCATCGGCCTGGGTCTCGCCGCCGTCGCCACGGCGGCCGGTGGTTACACGCTGCTGCGCCGCCGCCGTTCCCGCACCTGACGGCCGGTCCGGCCACATCGGCGCCGGCGCGTGCCCGGGGGCTCAGCCCTCCGGGCGGGGCAGACCGCGCTCGTACGCCTTGGCCGCCCGAGCTACCGCTCCAGCTCGCTCAGCGCCCGGGTGAGCCACTCCACCCAGAACCGCTCCAGATCGATCCCGCCGCGCAGGACCAGGTGGCGCAGCCGGTCCGGCTCGCTCTCCCGGCGCGCCGGCGGGAAGTCCCGTACCTCGATCGCCAGGTATTCCTCCAACTGGCGCTGGTGCAGGTCGAGATGGCGCCGCAGCTCCTCCCGCATGCCGGGCGCGCCGACGACCGCCGCCGCCCGCATGCGCAGCAGCAGCGCCGAGCGCAGGGGCTTGGGGTCCTCGCTCCGCGCCACCCACTCGGTCAGCTCGGCGCGGCCCGCGGGCAGGACTTCGTACTCCTTCTTCTGCCCCCGGGCCGGTGTCGCCGCGGGCAGGGCACGGATGTGCCCCGCCTGCTCCAGCTTCCCCAGCTCGCGATAGATCTGCTGATGCGTGGCCGACCAGAAGTAGCCGATCGACCGGTCGAAACGGCGCGTCAGCTCGAGGCCGGAGGACGGCTTCTCGAGCAGCGCGGTCAGGATCGCGTGCGGGAGGGACATGCCCGCATCCTAGATTCGTTCCGCGCGCCCCCGGCCGGGATCACAGAGCCGCCGCGAGCCGGGTGCCCTGGTCGATGGCGCGCTTGGCGTCGAGCTCGGCGGCCACGTCGGCGCCGCCGATCAGGTGCGCCGTACGGCCCGCGGCGATCAGCTCCTCGTACAGGCCGCGGCGCGGCTCCTGGCCCGTGCACAGGACGATCGTGTCGACCGGCAGGATCTGCCGCTCGCCGTCGAGGACGATGTGCAGACCCTCGTCGTCGATCCGCTCGTAGGAGACGCCCGCGACCATGGCGACGCCGCGGTGCTTCATCTCCGCGCGGTGGATCCAGCCCGTCGTCTTGCCGAGGCCCGCGCCGACCTTGGAGGTCTTGCGCTGGAGCAGGTGGACCTGGCGCGGGGGCCGGGGCCGCTCGGGCGCGCGCAGTCCGCCGCGCGTCTCGTAGGAGGTGTCCACGCCCCACTGCCGGAAGTACGTCTCGGGGTCCTGGCTCGCGCCCTCGCCGCCGTCGGTGAGGTACTCGGCGACGTCGAATCCGATGCCGCCCGCGCCGAGGATCGCGACGCGCTCGCCGACCGGGGCGCCGTCGCGCAGCACGTCGAGGTAGCTGACGACGCTGGGGTGGTCGATGCCCTCGATCTCCGGGGTGCGGGGGGTGACGCCGGTGGCGACGACGACCTCGTCGTACTCCGCGAGCAGCTCGGTGGTGGCGGTGGTGTTCAGCCGGACGTCCACGCCCCGGGCGTCGAGCTGGGTGCGGAAGTAGCGCAGCGTCTCGTCGAACTCCTCCTTGCCCGGCACCCGCTTCGCGATGTTCAGCTGGCCGCCGATCTCGCCCGCGGCGTCGAACAGGGTGACGGAGTGGCCGCGTTCGGCGGCGGAGACGGAGAAGGCGAGTCCGGCCGGGCCCGCGCCGACCACGGCGATCCGCTTGGCGAGCCGGGTGGGGGAGAGGACCAGCTCGGTCTCGTGGCAGGCGCGCGGGTTCACCAGGCAGGAAGTGATCTTCAGGCTGAAGGTGTGGTCCAGGCAGGCCTGGTTGCAGCCGATGCAGGTGTTGATGGTGTCGGCGCGGTCGGCGGCGGCCTTGGCGACGAACTCCGGGTCGGCGAGGAAGGGGCGGGCCATGGAGACGATGTCGGCACGGCCCTCGGCGAGGATCTGCTCGGCGACCTCGGGGGTGTTGATGCGGTTGCTGGTGACCAGCGGCACGGAGACCGCGCCCATGAGCTTCTTGGTCACCCAGGTGTAGGCGCCGCGCGGCACGGAGGTCGCGATGGTGGGGATGCGGGCCTCGTGCCAGCCGATGCCGGTGTTGATGATGGTGGCGCCGGCGGCCTCGATCTCCTTGGCGAGCGAGACGACCTCGTCCAGGGTCGAACCGCCGGGCACCAGGTCCAGCATCGAGAGGCGGTAGATGAGGATGAAGTCCTCGCCGACCCGCTCGCGGATGCGGCGGACGATCTCCAGCGGGAAGCGGACCCGGTTCTCGTAGTCGCCGCCCCAGCGGTCGGTGCGCCGGTTGGTGGCGGCCGCGATGAACTCGTTGATCAGATAGCCCTCGGAGCCCATCACCTCGACGCCGTCGTACCCGGCGGCCTTGGCGAGCTCGGCGCAGCGGGCGTAGTCCTCGACGGTCTGCTCGACCTCGGCGTCGGTCAGCTCGTTCGGTACGAAGGGGCTGATCGGCGCCTGGATCGGGCTCGGCGCGACGAGGGCCGGGTGGTAGGCGTACCGGCCGAAGTGGAGGATCTGCATCGCGATCCGCCCGCCCGCCTCATGCACGGCGTCGGTGATGAGGCGGTGCTCGGCCGCCTCCTCCTCGGTGGTCAGCTTGGCGCCGCCGTCCCAGGGCCGGCCGGCCTCGTTCGGGGCGATGCCGCCGGTGACGATGAGGCCGACGCCGCCCCGGGCGCGCTCGGCGTAGAAGGCGGCCATCCGCTCGAAGCCGTTCTCGGTCTCTTCGAGGCCGACGTGCATCGAGCCCATGAGCACCCGGTTGGGCAGGGTGGTGAACCCGAGGTCGAGCGGGCTCAGCAGGTGCGGGTACGGGGTCATGGTGGGGCGCCTCCTCGCGCGGGAACGTCACCACCAGTTCTAAGGGACCCCGCCCCGCTTTTGCAACTAGTTGCAGAACACTCGGGACGTGACCTGTACTACTCGGTAACCGCCGCCGCCGGATCCCGCCGCCCCTCCGGCGCCTCCTTCCGCCACTCCTCCCTCGCCGCTGTCCACGCGTCCAGCTCCTCCGCCGTGCGCGGGCCCTCGGCGTCGCCGGCGAGGAGGCCGTGCGCACGCAGCAGGCGGGTCACCGCCATGCCCCACGGCCGGCGCAGCCGGGCCGCCGCCAGCAGGGCGTCGTCGGCGAGAAGCTCCACGACCGGACCCGTCCGAAGGCCCTCGGGCGAGAGCACGGCGGCCTCGTCCGCCCACCGCAGCGCCAGATCGACATCATGGGTCGCCATCACCACCGTCGTGCCCGCCTCGCGAAGCCGCCCGAGCGCCTCGAGGAGCCGCTCCTGCCCGTGCGGATCGAGGCCCGCCGTCGGCTCGTCCATGATGAGCACCCGGGGCCGCATCGCCACGGCGCCCGCGATCGCCGCCCGCTTCCGCTGCCCGTACGAGAGCAGATGGGTCGGCCGGTCCTCCAGGGCCACGATGTCCAGCGCCTCCAGGGCGTCGCGCACCCGGAGCCGTACCTCCTCCTCCGGCAGCCCGAGGTTCATCGGACCGAACGACACGTCCTGGCCGACCGAGGCCGCGAACAGCTGGTCGTCCGGATCCTGGACGACCAGCTGCACGGTCGTCCGCAGCCGGGTCAGCCCTTTCCGGTCGTACGACACCTCCTCGCCGTTCAGACGGAGCGCGCCGCTGCCGCAGCGCAGCCCCCCGCTCAGCAGCCGCAGCAGCGTCGTCTTGCCGCTGCCGTTGCGGCCGAGAAGGGCCAGCGCCCGTCCCTCCGGCACGGCGAAATCGATGCCGTCGAGGACGGCGGGGCCGTCCTCGTAGGCGAACCCGGCCTTCACCAGCTCCACGACGGGCGACCTCAGGACAGGCGACGCGACACTCACGGCAGGGACCTTTCCAGTACGAGGGTGAGGGCGACGAGACCGGCGAGGAGGCCGGCCGTCGCGGCGAGGAACCGGCCCGAGACCGCCGCCTCGGGCACCAGGACCCGCAGGGTCCCGTCGTAACCCCGCCCGGCGAGCCCCGCCTGCAGGCGCTGCGCCCGGTCGAAGGCGCGCACGAACGCCGTCGCGCCGAGCCCGGCGAGCGAGCGCCAGGCCGCCGCCCGGGAGGTCAGCCCGAGCCGGGCCGCCTGCGCCTGCCGGATCTTGGACATCGCGTCCAGGAGAAGGAAGCTGATCCGGTACATCACCAGGGCGACGTCCACGACCGGCGCCGGCACCCCCGCCCGCACCAGTCGCGGCAGCACGTCCGAGACGGGTGTGGTGAACGCGAACAGCAGCACCCCCAGGGAGGCGGCCGACGTCCGCAGCAGCAACTCGCCCGCGTGCACCGGCCCGTCCGGTGCGAGCGCGACGAGCCCGCGGGCCCCGCCCACCTCGAACAGCAGCGGAACCGCGCCCGTCACGCAGAACCCCAGCGGGATGCGGAACGCGCGCCACAGCTGACGCCCCGGCACACCGGCCGGGCCCAGGAGCACCACGAGGGTGGCCGCCGCGACGAGCACGGCACCGGGCCACGGCGGCAGACAGACCGCCGACAGGGTCAGACCGAAGCCGAGGACGGCCTTCTCGCACGGGTGACGGCGGCGCCAGCGACTGCTGTGCGCCGCCGCGTCGATCGGCAGCACCGGCGGTTACTCGTCGCCCGTGGCGGCGCGTGTCACCTTCGGGGCGTCCGTGGCGACCGTGGTGTCCGTGCCGACCGGTGTGGCCGCCGCGGCCAGCGCGCGCTCCTCGCCCTGCCGACGGCCGCGCCGCAGGCCGAAGTAGTACGCGAGCACCCCGGCCCCCAGCGCCGCCTGGAGCGAGAACAGCGCCGACTCG
This sequence comes from Streptomyces sp. NPDC015346, assembly GCF_043078785.1. Taxonomy (NCBI): domain Bacteria; kingdom Bacillati; phylum Actinomycetota; class Actinomycetes; order Kitasatosporales; family Streptomycetaceae; genus Streptomyces; species Streptomyces sp. NPDC015346. The sequence continues at coordinate 552,616 of NZ_JBIBTW010000003.1, forward strand.
ACCTCGCCGGACGGCGGCTCGTACAGCGGGCTGAACCACGGCTCGTAGTCGGGGTCGATCTCGGTGATGGCCGTCTCCGCCTCGGCGTCGGCCCCGGCGAACGGCTCCTCCTTGTGGTCCCCCAGACCCAGCAGGAGAGGGAGCACCGCGAGCGCCGCGACGACGAGCAGCAGAGCTGTGTTGATCTTCGCGTTCCGGCTCATCAGGCACTCGCCTCCGCCGTCTTGGTCCCGGTCCCGGTCCCGGTCTCGGTCGGGGTCCCGGTCTTGCGGGTGCCGGGGAGCAGGATCCCCAGGCGGGTCAGCTCCCCCTTGCTGGACTGCGTGAGCAGGCGCATCACGAGCACCGTGAGCAGGCCCTCGCTGACGGCGAGCGGCAGCTGCGTGACGGCGAAGATCCCGCCGAACTTGGCCAGCGCGCCGATGACACCGCTGCCCGGATCGGGGAAGGCCAGCGCGAGCTGCACGCTGGTCACGCAGTACGTGGACAGATCGGCGACGAACGCGCCGAAGAACACGCTCACCATGAGCGGCACGCCGGAGCGGCGCAGCAGCCAGTACGTTCCGTACCCCGCCCACGGTCCGACGATCGCCATCGAGAAGACGTTGGCGCCGAGCGTGGTCAGCCCGCCGTGCGCCAGCAGCAGCGCCTGGAAGAGCAGGGTGATGGTGCCCAGGACCGCCATCACCGGGGGCCGGAACAGAATCGCCCCCAGGCCCGTGCCGGTGGGGTGGGAACAACTCCCCGTGACGGACGGAATCTTGAGCGCGGACAGGACGAAGGTGAACGCACCGGACGCACCGAGCAACAGGGTCGACTCGGGATTGGACCTGACCTCGCGGGTCAGCGCGCGGACGCCGTGGACGACGAACGGAGCGGACGCGACGCCCCAGGCGGCGGCGTGCACAGGGGGCAGATACCCCTCGGCTATATGCATGGTTGGGAGACCCTCTCCAGCACCTCGTGGATGGACAACGCACCTTGGCCGGTCTCCTGGCTGACGGGTCATGCCGCCGCGACTCCGCCTTCCCACACCGCAACGGTCTCCCGCGGCGGTGCAGTGGCTTCCCCGGGGGGATGGAGCCGGACTTCCCGATCACAGTGGCGAGGGCCGCACCGGTACCGCACCGGTTTCCCGTACACCAAGGCCCTGCGACATTAGTGGGTTGACCAGGTACATCACAACACGGGTGCGGTCCGAGGCGCTCTGTGACGAGCGCCTCGCGACCTGTTCCGCTCATTCCTTCCGGTAGCCGTACGCCTCCGAGGCCGCCGCCACCACCGCGTCCAGGTCCCCGCCGGCCGAGGCCGTGACGAGGGCCGCGACGGCGCCCTCGACGAACGGGGCGTCCACGAGCCGGGACCCCTCGGGCAGCTCGTCCTCCTCCGCCAGGAGCGCCTTGACGGTCAGTACGGCGCTGCCCAGATCGACGAGCAGGGCCACTCCGGCGCCCCGGTCGACCGCCTCCGCCGCCTCGACGATCAGCTCCGAGCTGGTCCCGAGGCCGCCGTCCGGGGTGCCGCCCGCCGGGGCGATCGGCGCGGTCGCCCCGCCGCCCGCGAGCCCCTGGGCCAGTTCGGCGACGGCGTGGGCCACGGCCGCGCTGTGCGAGACGAGCACGATCCCCACCGGCCCGCTCATCCGGTCGCCACCTCCGCGAGGGCGGCGATCAGCAGCGCCGACGAGGTCGCGCCCGGGTCCTGGTGCCCGATCGACCGCTCGCCCAGATAGCTGGCTCTGCCCTTGCGCGCCTGGAGCGGCACGGTCGCGAGGGCGCCCCGCTCGGCCGCGTCCCGGGCCGCGTCGAAGGACTCGCCCAGCGCCTCGGCGGCCGGGAAGAGCGCGTCCAGCATCGTCTTGTCACCGGCCTGAGCCCCGCCGAGCCGGCTCACGGCGGCGACCCCGGCGCTCAGCGCGGCCGCCAGCTCCTCCCTGGTCACGGTCGCGGATTCGCCGAGCTCCTTGCCGGTCCGGCGCAGCAACGTCCCGTACAGCGGCCCGGAGGCGCCGCCGACGGTGGAGATCAACTGCCGTCCGGCGGTGATGAGTACGGCCCCCGGCGTCGGGGGCGGCTCCTTGTCCAGTACGTCCCGTACGGCGGCGAAGCCGCGCTTGAGGTTGGCGCCGTGGTCGGCGTCGCCGATCGCCGAGTCGAGCTCGGTCAGGCGGTCGGCCTCGCGGTCGACGGCCGCCGCGGCGGCGGTGAGCCAGCGAGTGAAGAAGGCGGCGTCGAGCGCGCCCCCGCTTTCCGGCCCGTTCATGTCGCTCATGTCCGTCATCCCCTCGTCACCGGCCCCAGCGCAGGGCGGGCGTCCGCACGGGCGCGTCCCACAGGCGCAGGATCTCCTCGTCGGCCTCGCACAGCGTCACCGAGCAGCCGGCCATGTCCAGCGAGGTCACGTAGTTCCCCACCAGGGCCCGGGCGACCGGCACCCCGCGTTCGTTCAGCACCCGCTGCACCTCGGCATGGAAGCCGTACAGTTCGAGCAGCGGTGTGGCGCCCATCCCGTTCACCAGGGCGAGAACCGGCCCGGACGGCCGCAGGTCCTCCAGTACGGCATCGACGGCGACGTCCGCGATCTCGCCCGAGGTCATCATCGGCCGCCGCTCGCGCCCCGGCTCGCCGTGGATCCCGATCCCCAACTCCAGCTCGCCCGGGGGCAGGTCGAAGGTGGGACCGCCCTTGGCGGGTGTGGTGCAGGCGCTCAGCGCCACCCCGAAGGAGCGCGAGCGTTCGTTCACCCGCCGCGCGATCGCCTCGACCCGCTCCAGCGGCGCGCCCTCCTCCGCCGCGGCGCCGGCGATCTTCTCCACGAAGAGGGTCGCCCCGGTCCCGCGCCGCCCGGCCGTGTACAGACTGTCGGTGACCGCCACGTCGTCGTTCACCAGCACCTTGGCGATCTGGATGCCCTCGTCCTCGGCGAGCTCGGCGGCCATCTCGAAGTTGAGCACGTCCCCGGTGTAGTTCTTGACGACGAACAGCACCCCGGCCCCGGAGTCGACGGCCGCGGCGGCCCGCACCATCTGATCGGGCACGGGCGAGGTGAACACCTCCCCGGGACACGCCGCCGCCAGCATCCCGGGCCCCACGAACCCGCCGTGCATCGGCTCGTGCCCGGACCCGCCGCCCGACACCAGCGCCACCCGGCCGGCGACGGGAGCGTCCCGCCGCATGACCACGCGGTGCTCGACATCGACGGTGAGCTCGGGATGCGCGGCGGCCATGCCCCGTAGCGCGTCGGCGACCACGGTCTCGGGAACGTTGATCAGCATCCTCACGGAGTACCTCCTGATGGGATGAGCAGGAGCCCTCAGTCTGCCCATATGCCCGGCCCGGACGCCGCACCGTCCGGGCGCGTGTACGTGAGGAGCGCGCACGGAGGTGCGTGTACGTGAGGAGGCGGTCAGACGTTGCGCCGGTACTGGCCGCCGATCTCGAAGAACGCCTCGGTGATCTGCTGGAGGGAGCAGACGCGGGCGGCGTCCATGAGGACGGCGAAGACGTTCCGGCCGCTCACCGCCGCCTCCTTGAGGGCGGCCAGGGCGTCGTGCGCCTGGTCGCGGTGGCGGTCCTGGAAGTCCCGTACGCGCTGCAGCTGGGACTGCTTCTCCTCCTCGGTCGCGCGGGCCAGCTCGATGACACCGGGCTCGGCCGTCTCCGCGTGCGGGTTGCGGAAGGTGTTGACGCCGATGATGGGCAGCGTGCCGTCGTGCTTGCGCTGCTCGTAGAGCATCGACTCGTCCTGGATGCGGCCGCGCTGGTAGCCGGTCTCCATCGCGCCGAGGACGCCGCCGCGCTCGCTGATCCGCTCGAACTCGGCCAGGACGGCCTCCTCGACCAGGTCGGTGAGTTCGTCGATGACGAACGAGCCCTGGAGCGGGTTCTCGTTCATCGCCAGGCCCCACTCCCGGTTGATGATCAGCTGGATGGCCAGGGCCCGGCGGACCGACTCCTCGGTGGGGGTGGTGACGGCCTCGTCGTAGGCGTTGGTGTGCAGGCTGTTGCAGTTGTCGTAGATGGCGATGAGCCCCTGCAGGGTGGTGCGGATGTCGTTGAAGTCCATCTCCTGGGCGTGCAGGGAGCGCCCGGACGTCTGGACGTGGTACTTCAGCTTCTGCGAGCGCTCGTTGGCGCCGTACTTCCGCTTCATCGCGACCGCCCAGATGCGGCGGGCGACGCGGCCCAGTACGGAGTACTCCGGGTCCATGCCGTTGGAGAAGAAGAACGACAGGTTCGGGGCGAAGTCGTCGATGTGCATGCCCCGGGCCAGATAGGCCTCGACGTACGTGAAGCCGTTGGCCAGGGTGAAGGCCAGCTGGCTGATGGGGTTGGCCCCCGCCTCGGCGATGTGGTAGCCGGAGATGGACACCGAGTAGAAGTTGCGGACCTTGTTCTCGATGAACCACTCCTGGATGTCGGCCATCATCCGCAGGGAGAACTCGGTGGAGAACAGGCAGGTGTTCTGGCCCTGGTCCTCCTTCAGGATGTCGGCCTGCACCGTGCCGCGCACGTTCGCCAAGGCGTGCGCCCGCAGCTCGGCCTCCTCCTCGGGCGACGGGTCGCGGCCCTCGGCGGCGCGGAACGCTTCGATCCGCTGGTCCATGGCGGTGTTGAGGAAGAACGCGAGGACGGTGGGGGCCGGACCGTTGATCGTCATCGACACCGAGGTCGTCGGCGCGACCAGGTCGAAGCCGTCGTACAGCGCCTTCATGTCCTCCAGGGTCGCGACCGAGACGCCGGAGGTGCCGACCTTGCCGTAGATGTCGGGGCGCTCGCCCGGGTCACGGCCGTAGAGCGTCACCGAGTCGAAGGCGGTGGACAGGCGGGTGGCCGGCTGGCCCTCGGACAGCAGCTTGAACCGGCGGTTGGTACGGAACGGGTCGCCCTCGCCGGCGAACATCCGGGCCGGGTCCTCGCCGTCGCGCTTGAACGGGAACACCCCGGCGGTGAACGGGAAGTAGCCGGGCAGGTTCTCCCGGCGCCAGAACCGCACCAGCTCCCCGTGGTCGTTGAACCGGGGCAGCGCCACGCGGGGGACCTTGTTGCCCGACAGGGACTCGCGGGTCAGCTTGGTGCGCAGCTCCTTGTCCCGGACCTTCACGACCTGCTCGTCGCCGGAGTAGGACGCCACGACGGCGGGCCAGCGTTCGATCTGCTCCGCGATCTCGTGCGGGAGCCGCCTGCGGGCGTCGTCGAGCAGCGAGGCCACGCCGTCGGCGTCGGAGCCGGCCTCGACGAGTTCGCCCTTCACCAGGTCGAGGCGCTGCACCCGCCGGGCCGCCTCGGCCAGCTGCTCGGTCTCGGCGTGGTAGGCGCGGATGGTCTCGGTGATCTCGGCGAGGTAGCGCACCTGTTCCGCGGGGACCACCTGCCGGATGCCGGAGGAGTGGCGTACGTCCACCCGCGGCAGCGTGCCCTCGGCCAGCGGCAGCCCCTTCTCGGCGAGAGCGGGCGTCAGGTGCTGGTAGAGCGCGGTGACACCGTCGTCGTTGAACGTCGCCGCCGAGGTGCCGAACACCGGCATGTCCTCGGGCTTCTTGCCGAAGGCCTCGCGGTTACGGATGAGCTGGCGGCTCACGTCGCGCAGCGCGTCCTTGGCGCCGCGCCGCTCGAACTTGTTGATCGCCACCACGTCGGCGAAGTCGAGCATGTCGATCTTCTCCAGCTGCGAGGCGGCGCCGAACTCCGGCGTCATCACGTACATCGAGGTGTCGACGTACGGCACGATCGCCGCGTCGCCCTGGCCGATGCCCGGCGTCTCGACGATCACCAGGTCGAACCCGGCGGCCTTCACCACGTCGATCACATCGGAGAGGTGCTCGGGCAGCTCGTGGCTGCCGCGGGTGGCCAGGGACCGGAAGAAGACCCGGCCCCCTTCCAGGGAGTTCATCCGGATCCGGTCACCGAGCAGCGCGCCACCGCCACGGCGGCGGGTCGGGTCCACCGCGATCACCGCGATCCGCAGCTTGTCCTGCTGGTCGACGCGGAACCGGCGTACCAGCTCGTCGGTCAGGGACGACTTGCCCGAGCCGCCGGTGCCGGTGATGCCGAGCACCGGCGTGACCCGTGCCGCCGCGGCGGCACGCAGCTGTTCCAGGAGGTCTGTGGGCAGCTTGCCCAGTTCGGCGCCGGTGATGGCGCGGGCGACCGCGAAGCGGTCACCGGCGAGGACGGCGGCGGCGTCGGCCGGCTTGCCGTCCCAGAGGTCGAAGTCGCAGTCCCGGATCACCGAGTTGACCATCCCGGCGAGGCCGAGCCGCTGGCCGTCCTCGGGGGAGAAGATGGTCACTCCGCTCCCGCGCAGCCGGGCGATCTCCTCCGGCACGATCACGCCGCCCCCGCCGCCCACGACGCGGATGTGGTCCGCGCCCCGCTCGCGCAGCGACTCGACCAGGTACTCGAAGTACTCCACATGCCCGCCCTGGTAGGACGAGACGGCCACGCCGTGCGCGTCCTCCTCGAGCGCCGCGTCCACGACCTCGAGCACCGACCGGTTGTGTCCGAGGTGGATGACCTCGGCGCCCTGGGACTGGAAGATCCGCCGCATGATGTTGATCGACGCGTCGTGCCCGTCGAACAGGGCTGACGCTGTGACCAGGCGGACGGGATGCACGGGGCGGTGCAGATCGCTCATGGGGGCCTTCCCAGATGGGCCAGGAGAACGCTGACGAACAAGATACTAGGACGTCCTAGTAAATTCTCGGGGTGAGGGTGGTGTGACGACGAGCACAGGGATCGGTCGGCGACCGGCCGGAGCCCGCCCTTCCGGCACGGCTCACAGCGTGGCGACGAGCCACTTCAGCGCGGTGTGCGCCTCCAGGAGCGAAGGGCCGTACCAGGTGATCAGTCTGCCGCTGACCAGGCGGGTCGGCGCGCGACGGAACGCCTCGGGGCCATCCGTACCGGTGAACACGTAGGGCTCGTCGGGCAGCAGGACGACGTCCACGTCAGGCCGGTCGATCTCCTCCAGGGCCGCGTGCGGATAGCGGTCCTGGAGCTCGGCGAACACATTGGCGACACCCGCCCGGCGCAGCAGGTCGCCGGTGAAGGTGGACCTCCCGACCACCATCCAGGGGTCCCGCCAGATCGGGATCGCGGCGGTGGCGGCGACGTCGGGGAGCGGGCCCGTCCAGAGCTCCCGCGCGGTGGTGAGCCAGTCGGGGACGGGCGCGTCGAGCGCCTCGACGAACAGCCGCTCCAGCGAGTCCAGGGCCTGCGGAACGGTCTCGACGACGGTCACCCACACCGGTACGCCCGCGGCGCGCAATCGGGTGACGTCGAGCTCCCGGTTCTCCTCCTTGTTCGCGATCACGAGATCCGGGCGCAGCCGCGCGATCGCCCCGCGGTCCGGGTTCTTGGTGCCGCGCACCCGCGTCACGTCGAGTCCGGCGGGGTGGGTGCACCACTCGGTCGCCCCCACCAGGACGTCGGGAAGGCTGGTGGCGATCGCCTCCGTCAGCGACGGCACCAGCGACACCACCCGTCGCGGCGGACCGGCCAGGTTCATGGCGGTGCCCATGTCGTCGTACAGCGGCGGCATTGCCGGCTCCCTCGGTTGTGACCGGTCGGTGGGGGTGAGGCGATCGTAGGACGTCCGGCGACACGGCTCCGCTTGATGGTGACGGGTTGATGGTGACGGGTCCCGCGCCGTAGCCTCACCGGCGACGAGCACGGGGGGCCTGAGGATGAAGGACGTGACGCCGGCCGCCGGGTCGCCGGTGGTGCTGGCGACCACCGAGGAGGTCCTGGCGCATCCCGAGGCGGACGAAGGGCTGCTGAATCAGGCGGAGCGCGAGCGGGCGGGCCGGTTCCGGCACGACCGCGACCGGCGCGACTTCGTCGCCGCCCACCTGCTGGTCCGGCTCTGTGCCGCACGGCTGCTGAGGGTCGGACCCGCCGACGTGGCGTTTGCCCAGCACTGCCCGGGCTGCGACCGTCCCGGGCACGGACGCCCGCTGCTCGTCGACCGGCCCGACGTACACCTTAGCCTGTCGCACTCGGCCGGCGTGGTCGCCGCGGCCGCCGGTCTCGCGCCGATCGGAGTGGACGTCGAGCGCCTGGACAAGGCGTCGGACGCCCTGACCGAGGAGCGGGTACTGGCCCCCGCCGAGCTGGAGCTCGTCCGGAGTCACGCCGACCCGAAGGCGGCCTTTCTGCGGCTCTGGGTGCGCAAGGAGGCGCTGATCAAGGTCGGCCGCGCGGAGCTGGACACCTTGGGGCGGCTCGACCTCTCCGCGCTGCCCCTCGGCCCTCCCGGCCCCGCCCCGGCGGTCCACCGCTTCGAGGACTTCCAGCTGCTCGACTTCACCGACCCGGGCCGGCGCGCCCTGCTCGCGGTGGCGTCGGGCGCGCCCGCGCTGCTCGGCTCGGCCGCGACCCCGCCGACCGGTCTTCCGCGGACCGAGCCTGTTCCCTCGTAGTCCGAAGTCCGAAGTCCGTAGCCCGTGGCCCGTAGCTGTAGCGCCCCGAATCGCACCTGACAGACTCGGCTTCCGACGGGGCCAATGACCCACACTCGCCCCCATATTGACGCTCAGTCATGTGTTCGGTGCTCGGTGATACGATCATCGCGCTTACGGAGCGGCGGATGGATGCAATGTGGCATCTCCGGCCACGGGGGACATTCGGGCGTCATACCGGGTACGGAAAGTCCGCCGGTCCGCCCGCAATTGACGGAATCGGCAGCGGGCCGTCGGTCGCCTGAAGAGAGTCTTATGACCCGTTACATACAGAATCCAGTGCTCTGGGCCCTCCTTGTCGCCGTCCTTGGCGCAGTCGTCGTCATCGTCCGCCAGCGCCGGGCGGCGCGGGCTCTGCGGCGGGAGATCGAAGGGCTCAAGACCCATTATTCCGAGCTGGAGACCAGTTACTCGCAATCTGTCGAGGCGGAGAAGGAGCGGGCCCAGGACGCGACGAAATCCGTCCTCAAGTCCGCGATGCGGACGCTTCAGGGCCTCGCCGCCGAACAGCAGCTGATCATCTCCAAGTTGCAGAACAAGTACGGCGAGTCGGTCATTCTCCAGGACCTCCTGGAGATCGACCACACGAACTCCCAGTTCGGCCGGCGGGCGCAGTCCATCGCCGTGCTCTGTGACGGCTGGCTGGGCCGCCAGCGCGACGTCGCCTCGGTGTACGACGTGGTCCGCAGCGCGCAGGGCAGGATCCGCCACTACCGACGGGTGGAAATCCTCTCCCAGGTCGACTTCGGCATCACCAGCCGCGCCGTCGAACCGGTGGCGCTGGCTCTCGCCGAGCTGCTCGACAACGCCACCAGCTATTCCAGCCCGGACACGGTCGTCGAGATCAATATCCGTACCGTCCCCAAGGGCGTGTGCATCGTCGTCGACGACGCCGGTGTCGGCATGAACGACGAGGAGCGGGCCAAGGCCGCCAAGCTCCTCTCCAGCGAGCGGGTCACCGGCGTCTCCGGCCTCGGCAGCCCGCCGCAGTTCGGTTTCGCGGTGATCGGCGTGCTCTGCGAGCGCTACGGCTTCGAGGTGTCGGTCGACTCCGACTCCCCGTACGGCGGCGTCCGTTCGGTCCTTCTCCTGCCGCACGACCTGCTCACCGGCATGCCCGACAAGAAGGCCCCGGCGCCGGCCGTCCCCGCCGCCTCCGCGACGGACCCGCACGGCCCCGAACCGGCGCTGACCGCGTCCTCGACCGACGACGGTCTCCCGAGGCGCCGCCGCAAGCGGCCGATGGCCATCGTGCCCGGCACCACCGCGGCCACGACACCCACGTCGGCGCGCTCCGGTGCGGAGACCGCGGCGATCATGGGGGCGTTCCAGCGCGGCACCCAGTCCGGACGGGCCACGGGCCCGGACACGGCGGACCAGACGAGCAGCACACGTGATGCGAGCAGCGAAGGGCATGAGGTCTCGTGAACGACGATCTGTCATGGATGCTTGACAGCGCCTTGGAGATACCCGGGGCGCTGCACGCGGTCCTGATATCCGCCGACGGCCTGCTGATGGCCCGGACGAAGGACTTCGACCGGGACAACGCGGACACGGTCGCCGCCGCGATGAGCGGCGTGCAGTCACTCAGCCGCTCGCTCGGGTTCTTCGTCGAGGGCGGCCACGGCGGCCAGCTCCGGTGGCGGCAGACGCTCGTCGAGTTCGACGGCGGCTGGGTCTTCCTGATCTCCGCCGGGGAGGGCGCCTACCTCGGCGTCTCGGCCTCGCCGGACGTCGACATGCAGGACATCACCTTCCGGATGCAGCAGCTCGTCGGCCAGCTGGGCAAGGTCCTGACGACGCCGCCGCGCGAGAACCTCGGCGCCCGCTCATGACCGGCTTCGACGAACGGGAGCCCGAGGCCGCCGAGTTAGTACGCCCGTACGTCATCACCAAGGGGCGCGGTCTGCCGGACGAGGAGCAGCTGTCCCTGATCACCCTGGTCACCGCGGCGAGCGACGACCGGCAGCGTCCGACCCGGCTCTCTCCCGAGGAGCAGAGCCTGCTGGAGCTGTGCACCGCCGGCTATCTCTCCGTCGCCGAGATCGCGGGACACACACGGCTGCCCATGGGCGTCGTGAAGATCCTCCTCTCCGCCCTCACCGAGGGCGGCTACCTCATCACCCGGCCTCCCGTGCAGCGTGCCCGGCTGGCCGACCGGCAGATCCTCGAGGAGGTGCTGAATGGACTCCGCACCAAGTTTGGATGAGCAGGCGTACGTCCGCGGCGGGGCGACCCAGACCGCCGTGAAGATCCTCGTCGTCGGTCACTTCGCGGTCGGCAAGACCACCTTCATCGGCGCGATATCGGAGATCCCTCCGCTGTCCACCGAGGAGACGATGACCCGCGCCGGCGAGTCGTTCGACGACCTCAAGGGCGTCCGGAGCAAGACCACCACCACGGTGGCCATGGACTTCGGCCGTCTGACCATCAGCGACCGCGTCGTGCTCTACCTGTTCGGAACGCCGGGCCAGCAGCGGTTCGTACAGATGTGGGAGGACATGGCGCGCGGCGCGCTCGGTGCGCTGGTCCTGGTCGACCCCGAGCGTCTCGCCGACTCCTTCGCCGTGATCGACCTGATCGAGCAGTACGGCCTCGACTACGCGATCGCCGTCAACCGCTTCGACGGCACGCCGGACCGCGAGCACCGGGCGCTGCGCGAGGCGCTGGACCTGCTCGACGACACCCCGGTCGTCACCTGCGACGCGCGCGACGAGAAGTCGTCCGCCGACGCGCTGATCACACTCGTCCGCTACTTGCTGGACCGCGCTCACTAGGAGCAGACATGGACGCTCAACCCACCACCCCCGCGCCCCCGCCCGGATGCCCGGCCCACCAGGACGGCGGCCGGGTGCCGCTGTACGGACCGGAGTTCGCGGCCGATCCCCAGGCGTACTACTCCTATCTGCGCCACTTCGGTCCGACCGCGCCCGTCGAGCTCGCTCCGGGGGTGGAGGCCACCCTCGTCACCGACTACGCCACGGCGCTGCAACTGCTCCAGGACTCCGGCTCCTTCCGCAAGGACGCCCGCCGCTGGCGGGACCTCAACGAAGGTCTGGTGAGCCCGGACAGCCCGGTCGTGCCCGCGCTGGCGTACCGGCCCAACAGCATGTTCAGCGACGGGGCCGAGCACCTGCGGCTGCGCCAGGCGATCACGGACAGCATGGCCCGCGTCGACGCGCGCAAGCTGACCCGGACCACCGAGCAGGTCTCCGAGTACCTCATCTCGCAGTTCGGCGCGCGCGGCTCCGCCGACCTGCTCGGCGACTACGCCAGGCAGCTGCCGCTCTTCGTCTTCAACGAACTCTTCGGCTGTCCCGCCGACATCGGGGACCGGGTGCTGTTCGGCATCACCGGCATGTTCGACGGCGTCAACGCCGAGCGAGCCGTCGAGGTCCTGTTCGGCGCCGTCGGCGAACTGGTCGCGCTCAAGCGCGCCAGGCCGGGCGAGGACGTCACCTCCTGGCTGATGCAGCATCAGGCGAGGCTGACCGACGAGGAGATGGTCCATCAGGTCGCCCTGCTCCTCGGCGCGGGCACCGACCCGCTGGGCAACCTCATCGGCAACACCCTGCACCGGCTGCTCACCGACGACCGGTACGCCGACGGCGGCGGCCTGATCGACGAGGCCCTCGAAGACACCCTGTGGGACAACCCGCCCATGTCCAACTACGCGGCGCACTACCCGGCCGCCGACATGGAGTTCGCGGGGCAGAAGTTCCAGGCGGGCGATCTCGTGCTGGTCAGCTTCGCGGCCGCCAACACGGGACCGAAGCTGTCCGCCGCACGCCAGGCCGGCAGCAACCGCTCCCACCTGGCGTGGAGCGCGGGCCCGCACGCCTGCCCGTCGAAGGAGCCCGCCAGGCAGATCACCGTCACCGCCATCGAGAACCTGCTCAACCAGCTCCCCGACGTCGAACCGTCCGTGCCGGAGGACAGCCTCGTCTGGCGCCCGGGCCCCTTCAACCGGGGTCTCGTCACCCTGCCCGCCCGGTTCACCCCGGTCACGACCGTGCGCCGGACCGGCAGCACGCAGGCACGTCCCGATACCGCCACACGCCCGCAGGCGGGCGAGGCGGGCCGCAGGCGCGAACGCGGCGGAATGTGGAGCCAGTTCCTCAACTGGCTGGCGAAGTGACGGACACAACTCCCCTTGGCTGCCCGGCCCTCGCATGAACGATCCGTCAGTCGGGTAGTGAGCACCGCGTTGTTCCGGAGTGCTTACGAGGCGAAGGAGGTGTCGTGGAGCGCATATCCACCGACGCCGGTTTCATGCAAGGTCACAGCGAGTTCGGCCCCCTCGATACCCGCCCAACCGGGCGGGTATCTTCTTGGGCGCTCAGGCGCAGTACGGAAACGCTCGGCGGTCACGCGGCGAGACAGGTCCTGCGGCTGAGCGAGGCCGTGGGGTTGACCGGGGCCGACTCCGTGGCGTACGCGCAGACGCTGCTGACCGCGCTGGGCCCCGTCGCCGAGCGGCCGCTCGCTCTGCCGCCGGAGCGGTCCTTCCTCTCGGACGACCACACGCCGGTGGAGTTCTCGCTCGCCTTCGTCCCGGACGGCGACCCGACACTGCGCGTGCTGCTGGAGCCCGGCTACGGCGCCGGCGGCCTGGCGGAGAACGGCCGGACCGGACTGCGGGTCGTCCGCGCGATGGCGCGCGACTGGGGGTTCAGCACGAAGCGGCTGGACGAATTGGAGGACCTCTTCTTCCCGCCGAACCCCCAAGGCCCACTGGCGCTCTGGTGCGCGCTGGAGCTGCTCCCCGGCGGGGTGCCCAGGGTCAAGGTGTATCTGAACCCCGCGGCGTCCGGGCAGGAACGTTCCGCCGATACGGTACGGGAGGCCCTGCGCCGGCTCGGCCACCGCCGGGCGTTCGCGGCGCTGCCGGAGGGCGACCGCCACCTCTTCTTCGCCCTGGACCTGGGCGACTGGCAGGAACCCCGGGTGAAGGTCTACCTCGCGCACCACGACCTGTCGGCGGCGGGAGCGGCCGGCCTCTCCCGCCTGGACGGCGGCCCGGGGCGGGCGGAGATCCAGCGGTTCTTCCGTACCGCGGCCGGCCAGGACGTCGACGCCGACGGCTTCGGGCACCCGGACGTACCGCTCGACCGCCGGCCCGGCCTGAGCTGCCACGCCTTCACCGAGAGCCGGACCGGCCTGCCCAGCGGGTTCACCCTGCACATCCCGGTCCGCGACTACGCCCGCCACGACGGCGAGGCCCTCGACCGGGCGGTGGCCGTCCTCCGCCGCCACGGCATGGACCCCGCCCCGCTCGTCCGGGCCCTCGCCGCCGTCACCTCGCGCCGGCTCCAGGACGGCGTGGGCCTCATCGCGTACCTGGGACTCGCCTACCAGCAGGGCCGGCCGCCGCGGATGAACGCGTACATCTCCTCGGAGGCGTACGAGGTCAGGCCACCGGTCACCGCCGCCGCACGGACACCTCGGCCGGAAGCCGTCCACTGAGGCTCCCGGCCGCCCGCGGCTACGCGTCCTGCAACTCGCGCAACTCCCGCAGGTAGGAGCCGACGTCCACCTGGATGGAGGCGCCCTCGGTCAGACCGTAGCGCTCCTCTATACCGCTCAGGTACGTGCCGATCTCCTCGCGCATGTCCCGCGTGGACGGCAGGCCGATGTCGCCGCCGACGATCCGCGCCACCCACCGCGCCTGGGCCTCCACGAGCCGGGTGATCGAGCCCACGGGGCGGATCAGGCCGACGAAGTACAGCCCGGGCCGGTGGGGTGCGACGACGCGCTTGTACAGCTCGACCGCACCCTGCCGGGGACCCGCCGGGCAGCCGTCGGGGAGGAAGGGGAACGCCATGCGGAAACCGGTGCAGTAGACGATCGCGTCCGCCTCCTCCGAGCTTCCGTCGGTGAAGGAGACCGTACTGCCCGCCAGGGAGGCGATCGCGGGCCTCGGCGTCACCGCGCCGTGCCGTATCCGGCTGAGGATCTCGTCCGAGATGGTCACGGCCGAGGAGAAGATCGGGTGGTCGGGCTCGGGCAGTCCGTACTCCGCCAGCCTGCCCCGCGCCACGAGCAGCGCCTGCTCGACGAAGCGCCGCTGCTCGGGGAAGGACATGCTGCTCCACCACGGCGCGTCGGCGATCAGGTCCACGGACATGCCGAAGAGCTGCTTGGGCACGATGTGCAGCCCCCGGCGGACGGAGAGCACGGTGCGCGCGGCGTGCCGGGAGAGATCCGAGGCGATGTCCACCGCCGACGCCCCCAGCCCCACCACGACGACGCGCTGCCCGGCGAAGTCGCGCCCGTCGTGGAAGTCCATCGAGTGGAGAATCGTTCCGCCGAAGGATTCGGAGCCCGGCGGCAGCGGATCCGGCAGCGCCGCCTCCGTGTTGTGGCCCGAGGCGACGATCACCTGCTCGAAACGCCGCTCCGTCGTCTCTCCTCGCGCGTCCCGGCTGACGACCGTCCAGACGCCGTCGAGGCCCTGCCGTACGGAGAGCACTTCGGTACGCAGCTCGATACGGGGCAGCAGGCCGGCCCACTCGGCGAAGGACCGCAGATAGGCGGCCACATCGCTGTGCCGGGGGTAGAGCGGCAGCTCGGACGGCATCGGGAAGTCGGCGTAACCGGTCAGCTGCTTGGCGGTGTTGAGATGCAGGGACGCATAGGCCGGACCCCGCTCGCCCGCCCCCGGCCGGCGCCAGATCCCTCCGACGTCGGGAGCCTTCTCCAGGCAGACGAAGTCGATGCCCCTGCTCGCGAGAGCGTGTGCGGTCGCCAGCCCTGACAACCCGGCACCGATGACGCACACGGTCGCCGCGGTGGCGTTGTCGACAGCACGTGATCCGTCCAAGGATCCCCCTCCAGAGAACATCATCCGTCCTTGCACCGGGCGTTGACTGCCCAGCCGACCCCCGCCTCACACCGCCGACCCCCGCCTCACACCAGCGATGTGGATCACAGCGGGGATCTGGTCGGCGCGGGACCCCGGTCGCCTCACGATACCGATCGCCGGTCCAGGACCCCTGTGCCGCCGGCCACGGTGTGATGGGATACCCGTATGGGTACGAGCGGCCGCGGCGCGGCGTCGGAGTCCGGAAGCGTCCCGGCACCGAGGGCGGTTCCCCCCTTCGATCCGGAACTCACGGCCGTACTGGAGGGCTTGAGCGCGGGGGCGAGGGAGCCGGTCACCCCCGAGAACCTGGCGGCCCGGCAGCGGCGGGACGCCGCGTCCCGGCCCAGGCCGACGGTCGAGGACCTGCGCGTCGGCGGCCGTTTCGAGGTCACGGAGTGCACGGTGCCCGGACCGCCGGACGGGCCGGAGGTCACGGTCGTGAGCGCGCGCCCGGCCGGGCTCACGGGGCCGCTGCCCCTCCTGTACTACCTGCACGGCGGCGCGATGATCATGGGCAACGCGTGGTCCGTGCTCCCGAGGATCCTCCGCGAATGGGCCGCTCCGCTGGAACTGGCCGTCGTCTCGGTCGAGTACCGGCTGGCGCCGGGGACGCGGTACCCCGGCCCCCTGGAGGACTGTTACGCCGGACTGGTCTGGGCGGCCCGGCACGCGACCGAACTCGGCATCGACGCGGACCGCATCGTCATCGGAGGCAAGAGCGCCGGCGGCGGACTCGCCGCCGCCCTCGCCCTGCTGACCCGCGACCGCGGCGGTCCCACCCCCGTGGGCCAACTGCTGCTGTCCCCGATGCTCGACGACCGCGACACTTTCTCCAGGCACCAGATGACGGGCCTCGACATCTGGGACCTCACCTCCCACACGACCGTCTGGAAGGCGCTGTTGGGCGACCGCTACGGCGCCGCGGACCTGCCGCCCTACGCGGCCCCCTCCCGCGCCACGGACCTCTCCGGTCTTCCCCCGGCGTACGTCGACGTCGGATCGGCCGAGATGTTCCGGGACGAGGGCGTGGCGTACGCGAACGCCATCTGGCGGGCCGGCGGCCGGGCCGAACTGCACGTGTGGCCCGGGGCCTGCCACGGCTTCGACAGCGTGGCGCCGCGGGCGGCCGTCAGCCAGGACGCCCGCGACGCCCGCACGCGCTGGCTCCGGCGCCTCCTCGCGTAACCGACCTCGCGCTCCGGCGAATGGCGTAACGGTCACTGAGACATGCTCACCATGATCAATAACCTGACGCCGGGCGCGTGACCGCGCGCCGGTGGCATTTCCGGGCTCTCAGCCCGTGTGGAGGGTACGGAAGCGGAACGGTTCCGCCGGGTCGCGATCGACGACCTGGATCGGTGCCCACGCCCATTGCCACACGCCGATGCCCGGCGTGCGGGAGAACCGGATGGCCCCGCGGGTCCCCTCGACCGCCACGCGCGGCCAGGACTCGGCGACGGCCGCCCGGTCCGTGCCGTGGGAACGCAGCGCCTCGGCGAGGACGGTGACGGTGTCCCAGCCCTCGAAGGCGACGAAGGAGGGCGCTTCGCCCAGCCGCTCGCGGAGCTCCTTCCCGACACGTTCGCCGAGCGCACCGAGGCGCTCGGGCAGGTAGCGCAGGAACGGGATCCCGGCGCCGTCCTCACCCAGCGCCGCCGCCCACCCGGCGAACTCCGGCTGCCCGGCCGGAGCGCCGATCAGGATCTCCGCGAGCCGCCGGTCGCCCCGGACGGCCCTGACGATCGGCACGGCCGGTTCCGGATGGCCGACCAGCAGGAGGAGCGCCGTCGCGCCGTGGTCGACGAGGGCGTCGCACAGGGCCTCCGGGGTGAGCGCGTTCGCGTCGAGCTCGACGACGGTGCCGCCGCGGGGAGCGAGGTGGTCCCGCAGGACGCGGGCCCCGGACGCCCAGTAGACGCTCGGCTGGGTCGCCACGGCGATCCGACGCCGGCCCGCTGCGAGGAGGAAGTCCCCGTAGATCCGCCAGCCGCGGGACTGCGCCGGGGCCAGGCGCGCGACCCACTCCGTCGGCTCGTCGGTGAGCGCGTCGAGCACTCCGGACGAGCAGAGGAACGGCACACCGAGGGCGTCCGCCCGGGCGGCGGCGGCGCGGGCGACGACGCTGTGGTACTCGCCCACCACGGCGGCCACGCCCAGGCCGGCCAGTTCCTCCACGGCCGCCGCGGCCCGCTCCGGATCGGCCGCGGTGTCCCGGACCACCAGCTCCAGTGGTCTGCCGCCGATCCCGCCTGCGTCGTTGACCTCGCGAACGGCCAGGTCGAGCCCTGCGAGCAGGTGTCGGCCCGCCTCGGCCCAGCCGGGCCGCGTCAGCGGGGCGAGAGCGCCCAGGCGGACGGACGACCTGTCCGTCCCATCAGCTCCGGACGGCGATGGTGGCGTGTTCATGGGGTGGTGTCTCCCTGGGACGATGCGATCCGGGTGATCATGCCGGTCATTGGATCCACCGCCATCGTCGGCAGGCAAGCGAAATTCCGGCTCCGGTCACGCTCTCCTCCGCGGTGGCCGAGGCGGCGATCGTGACGGGAGGGCCCCTGCGGGGACGGCACCGGCCGGGCGCCGTGCGGAACGTTTCATGCGAAATTGGACGAAGTCGGCCGGATCGGCACGTTCAGGCGGCACACAACCGGGCACGCGTGGGAGACGAGCTCAGGACGAGCGTCGCCCGGAGCGGCCGCCCGGAGCGCCGCCCGGCCGGAGCGACGCGGTCCCGCACAGCGGCGGCCCCCGGGGTGCGTCACCCCTCCCACCCCGGGGGCCGTCCGCGAGCACCGGGCCGTGACACGGCGACACCGCGACACCGCGACAGGAGAGCCACATGACGGACAGCCCCGCACCGGAAGAGCAGGTCGACGCAGCGCGGAACAGGGCCGCGCGGGGACAAGGGCAGAGCCCAGGACATGGGCGGGAGCAGGGACAGGGGCAGGCGCAGGGCCCCGCCGCCGGGCGCGGCGTACCGGAGGAATCCCTCCCCGGGCGCCCCGGCACCAAGCCGGCCTCCCTCCAGGAGCCCACCGACCCGCACGGCCCGCCCCCGCCCAAGCCGGACCAGAGCGGTCCCGAGACGGTCGGCCCCACCGGCCAGGCGACGGGGGAGGACCCCGCACGCTCGGCACAGAGTGGCGCGTACCTGACCACCGCGCAGGGCGCCCGCCTCTACGAGAGCGACCACTCGCTCAAGGCCGGTGCCCGCGGCCCCGTACTCCTCCAGGACCACCACCTGCGCGAGAAGATCACGCACTTCGACCACGAGCGCATCCCGGAACGGGTGGTCCACGCGCGCGGAGCCGCGGCGCACGGCGTCTTCCAGAGCTACGGCACCGCCGCCAGGGTGACCAAGGCGGCCTTCCTCGCCGAGGAGGTCGAGACGCCCGTCTTTGTGCGGTTCTCCACCGTGCTCGGATCGCGCGGCTCGGCCGACACGGTCCGCGACACGCGGGGCTTCGCGACCAAGTTCTATACGGAGGAGGGCACCTTCGACCTGGTCGGCAACAACATCCCGGTCTTCTTCATCCAGGACGCGGTGAAGTTCCCGGACATCATCCACGCCGGCAAGCCGCACCCCGACCGCGAGATCCCGCAGGCGCAGAGCGCCCACGACACCTTCTGGGACTTCGTCACCCTGCACACCGAAGCCACCCACCACACCCTCTGGAACATGTCCGACCGGGGCATCCCCCGCTCCTTCCGGATGATGGAGGGCTTCGGCGTCCACACCTTCCGGCTCGTCGACGCCGAGGGCGGTACGACCCTGGTCAAGTTCCACTGGAAGCCAAAGCTCGGCGTGCACTCGCTGGTCTGGGAAGAGGCGCAGCTCATCAACGGCATGGACCCCGACTTCCACCGGCGCGACCTCTTCGACGCCATCGAGGCGGGCGCCTTCCCCCAGTGGGAGCTCGGCATCCAGACGTTCCCCGACACCCCGGAACAGACCTTCGAGGGCATCGACCTGCTCGACCCCACGAAGATCGTGCCCGAGGAACTCGCCCCGGTTCAGCCCGTCGGGCTGCTCACCCTGAACGCCAACACCAAGAACTTCTTCGCCGAGACGGAGCAGGTCGCCTTCCACCCCGGCCACCTCGTGCCCGGTATCGACATCACCGACGACCCGCTCCTCGCCGGCCGGCTCTTCTCGTACCTCGACACCCAGATCAGCCGGCTCGGCGGCCCGAACTTCGCCCAGCTGCCGATCAACCGACCGCACGCCCCCGTCAACGACATGCTGCGCGACGGCATGCACCAGACGGCCGTGCACACCGGCGTGGCCCCCTACCGGCCCAACTCGCTCGACGGCGGCTGCCCGTTCCTGGCCGGCGCCGACACCGGCGCGTACATCGAGACACCGGTGCAGGTCCCGGCCTCCACCAAGCGGCGGGAGGCACCGGAGTCGTTCTCGGACCACTTCAGCCAGCCCCGGCTCTTCTGGCTGAGCATGACCCCCACGGAGCGCGAGCACATCATCGCCGCCTACACCTTCGAGCTGAACAAATGCTACGAACAGGCCGTCAAGGAACGGGCGTTGACCGTCCTGGCCAACATCGACCCCGTGCTGTGCGAGGGGGTCGCGGCAGGCCTCGGCCTGCCCGTGCCGCCGGCCACCGTGAAGCTCGCGGCGGCCGAACCGAGCCCCGCGCTCTCCCAGCTCGGACAGAGCTGGCCGCCGGACGGGCGCGTCATCGGGATCGTCGCCGACGAGGACGGGGCCATGGACGCCGTACGGTCGGTCCGCGAAGCCGCCCTCGGCGCCGGAATGGTGCCCCTGGTCGTCGCCCCGGCGGGCGGCACGCTGGGCGCCGACGGCGAGCGGATCTCCGTCCAGCGCACCTACGCCACGGCCCGCTCCACCGAGTTCGACGCCCTGTTCGTGGCCGGAGCACCCGGGCCGGGACTCGACGCGCAGGGGGTGCGGGACGCGAAGGCGGGCCACATCGCCACCGACTCCGCGACCGTCGACCCCCGGGTGCTGCTGATGCTGGAGGAGGCGTACCGGCACGGCAAGGCCATCGGCGGAACGCCGGACGCCGCGACCGCCCTCAAGGCCGCCCGGCTGCCCGTCGACGCACCCGGGATCGTCCTCGGCGACGGCGCGGACGACGTCTTCCCCCGGCTCGTGGAGCTGCTCGGCCGGCACCGCGTCTGGCAGCGGCACCCCGCGTCGATCTAGGAACCGCCGAGTCCGCCCGGGGACGTCTGGGTGACGCGCCACAGGCGGCGGGGGAGTGCGCCCTCCTCGAACGCGTGGACCTCGTCCAGCCGCCATCCTTCGGCGAGCAGGTCCACGAGGTGGCGCGGGAAGAAGTGCACGGCGAACCCGCCGTGTTCGTAGATGTCGTCACCGTGCGCGACGCCGGCGCCGTAGTGGGCGTCCCCGGTGTGGCGCACGGTGTAGACGAACGTGCCGCCGGGCCGCAGGACGCGGCGGACCTCGGCGACCGCCGAGCGGATCTCCGCCGTGGAGAGCGCCATGCACAGCAGCATGTGGGCGAAGACGGCGTCGACGGAGGCGTCCGGCAGCGGGAGCGGCGTGCGGACGTCATGCTCCGTGGTGGTGATCCGCGCGGCGACCCCCTGCCGCCGCGCCGCCGCCCGCAGCTGCTCGAGGCCGGCGGGGCTGAAGTCGGTGGCCCGTACGGTGAAGCCCCGGCGGGCGAAGTACAGCGCGTCGCGGCCGTGGCCGGCGCCGAGCTCCAGCACCTGCGTCGCCCCCGCCGTACGGAACACTCCGGCGGCGTGGACGGCGGGGTCGGACGGCTCGGCGCCGTACATCCCCGGGTGCGTGCCGTAGGTGCTCTGCCAGTGCTCCCGCTGGGCCTCGGCAAGGCGCGGGTGGTCCTCCGCCACGGTCGTTCCGCCTTCCGATTCCCTCTGCGGTTCCGTCGGCCGGTTCCGCCGTCGGTTCCGTCTGCCGATTCCGTCTGTGGGGCCAGCCTAGGCGGGCCCGCTGTAAGGCCCGCAGGACGGGACGCGAATGAAGCGCTGCCGGGCGGGCAGGCGCGCCGTGGCCGAAAATCGTCCCAACCGGGACGAATGAGGAGGGAGCACGCCCGGATGCGCACGACCGGAACCGCCCACACGCCGACACAAGGGCCCCGCGGCCCCAGAGGTATGTCATGAATCTTCCTCTGCCCGACGATGTGACCGAGCTCAAGGCGGTGATCGGGCGCGAGATCTCGGCCCTGCGTGCCGACGTACGCCGTAAGGCCGCGGCGCGTCAGCCCACACCGAGGACCACGGACCGCGCGTCACCCGTACAGAGCACGGCGAGCACCGCGACCCTCCCCCGCAGGCACGACGGCGTCCTCGGCGCCCCCTGCATGTGCGGCACGGGCGAGGTGGAGACCCGCGACCCCTTGTCCTGCGTCTGCGCCGCCCTGCCGGCCGTCCCCGTGTCGGCGGCGCTGCTCACCCCGCTGCGGGACGACAACAACGAGGTCGTCGACTTCGTGATCCGGGCAGGCAACCACATTCGCTCGGTCGAGTGGCTGGAAGCACCGGGCCACCAGGTGGGCCAGCGGTTCATGGAGGCGCGGCCCGGCGCGGCCGCCAGCGGGCTGGTCGCGGCGCTCGCCGACGTCCTGGCGACCGGGCGGCCCATGGACGGCCTGGTCGTCGACTACACCGAGGAGCGGCTCGGCCGGCTCCACCGCGCCCAGCTGCTGTACTACGCGGCCTCCTGCGGCGGCGAGCTCGTGGTCACCTGGCGCCCCGTCCGCAGCCAGGCGGAGATGCTGACCGTGGACGCCCAGCACCTCGCCTCCATGGGCTGGGGGCACTGGGACCTGCTGTCGGGGAAGGTGACCTGGTCGGAGGGGCTGAGCCGGATCTTCCGTACGGAACTGAACATGCCCTGGTCGCTGCAGGAGCTGTGCGACGCGCTGCTGCCGGCCGACACGACGGCGTTCGCCGAGTTCATCACGGCGGTGCTGGCGGGGGAGGAGCCGGCCTGGACCAGGATCCGGTTCCTGGTGCTCGGCGAGGTGCGGACGCTCGACCTGCTCGGGCGGCCCGTCGCCGGAACCGACGGCCGCCCCTGGGCCGTGCACCTCGTCGCCCGCGACCTGACGCCCCAGATGCGCAGCCGACGCCGACTGGTGGAGACCGAGCGCGAGACGGAGCGGCTGCGGCAGCAGGCCGACGCGGAACGCCGCGTCGCCGCCTCGCTGCGCGAGGCGCTGCTGCCCACCCACTCCGAGGAGCTCGCCGCCGTGGGTCTGACGGTGGCGGCCGCGTATCTGGCGTCCGAACCCGACTCGGCGGTCGGGGGCGACTGGTACAAGTGCCGTCTGCTGGCGGACGGACGGGTGCTGGTCGCGATGGGCGACGCCTGCGGCCACGGGCTCGACGCGGTCGCCCGGATGGCGCAGCAGCGTCACGCGCTGGCAGGGCTGGCGCAGACGGGAGCATCGGCGGGCGAGATCATGACCTGGCTGAACGAACTCGTCTGCAGCGACCCCTCGGGCGAGACGGCCACCGTGATCGCCGGTCACATCGACAAGGACCGGGTTCTCCACTGGGCCGACGCCGGGCACCCCGCGCCGCTGGTACGGCGCGAGGGACGGGCCTTCGCGCTCACCGCCGAGCAGCGCGGCCCGCTGCTCGGGGCGTTGCCGGGGTACGCGTACGAGACGTCGGCGTACCAGCTGCTCAAGGGCGACCTGTTGGTCCTCTACACCGACGGCATGGTGGAGCGGCGGGGCGAGGACATCACCCAGGGCATCGAGCGGCTCGAGCGCGCGGTGGGCGACGCGGCGGGTCTGACCCCGCAGCAGACGATCGACCGGCTGGTGGAGGAACACGTCCGCGAGGAGCACGACGACGACGCGTGCCTGCTGGCGATCCGGGTCGACTGACGGACAGACCAGTCGACCACGGCGGGCGCCGCACTACCTTGCGGCGCATGACAGCGCGCGACTACCATGCACCGCATGACAATGGAGCTGCCGGGCGCCGGTGACCAACGGCGCAGTCAGCTGCTGCGCGGAGTGCTCGACCTCTGCCTGCTCTCCCTGATCGCCGAACGGCCGCGGTACGGCTACGAGTTCGTCGAGGCGCTCACGGAGAGCGGACTGGAGCTGGTGAGCGAGGGGAGCATCTACCCGCTCCTGGCCCGGATGGAGCGGGCCGGGCTCGTCGCGTCCTACCGCGCCCCGTCGTCCAGTGGCGGGGCGCCGCGCAAGTACTACCGGCTGACCGAGGCGGGCCGCGCGGAACTGGACCACGGACGGACGGTGTGGCGGGAGTTCGCCACCCAGGCAGCCCGCATCCTCACCGACACCACCGACACCACCGAATCCATCGCACCGGCCGAACCCACGGGGGGAACGACATCATGACCATCGAGCGCGTACTGGCGGTCTGCCGCAGCAACTGGGAGTACCGGGGCATCGACGACGCCTCCGTCCGGGAGATGCTCGACGAGCTCACCGCCCACCTGGAGGACGCCGCGGCGGCCGGACGTTCGCCCCAGGACGTCGTCGGCGAGGACGTCCCGGCCTTCGCCGCCTCCTGGGCCAGGGCGCGCGTACCGCTGCGCCGGCGCCTGCTGAGAATGGCGGCCATGATCGCCTTCCTGGCGGGCGTGCTGCTGCTCCTCTCGCACCTCACCCGGTGGACGACCGGCGTGGACGTCACCCCCGGGCGGCTGGCCTTCTGGCTCGGCATCGCGGTCGTCACCGTCGCCCTGGAACTGCGGCGCGGGTCCCTCGGCCTCGGCAAGGGCTGGCTCGTGGCGCTCGTCGTCGGCCTGCCGGCCGCGCTGGCCACCGAGAGACTGCTCGGCGACGAACCGCTGTTCCACATGCCGCTGTGGGCCACGCTCCTGCTCACCCTGCCGGGCCTCGCGTACGCCCGCGCCGAACGACGGGCCTCGCGCGACACGTAGCAGAACCGTTGCGCCCCGCGCCGGAGGACGCCCGCGAGATCGAGAAGGCGGCGCTCGACGCGGAGGCGCTGCGCGAGCGGATCGTGGTGGCCCGGCGCGCGCTCGACGACGTCGAATCGGCGCCCTCCGCGCTGCCGTCGCCTCGCGTCCGCGCGCGCGTGGAGAGATCCTGGGAGTAGAAGGGAGGCGCGTCGGTGCCGCGCGCCCCCGCAGCGCGAGGAGGCAGACCATGACACGGACCCTCGAGTGGAAGGTCGGCCTGGAACTGGTCGAGGAGGACGGCAGGACCAAGGCCGTGGCGCATCTGGACACCGGCACGTCGACCCTCACCGGCCGCGGCAGCGCGCGGTGCAACCCCGCGGACGTGGACGTTCCGGTCATCGGCGACGAGCTCGCCGCCGGCCGGGCCATGAAGGACCTGGCCGCCCAGTTGATGCGAGAGGCCAACCGGGAGATGGAGGCGGTGGGCGCGGGGACGGTACCCCAGCACACCGGTCCCGGATACGGCTGGCCGGAGGCGGTCTCCTAGCCGGACCGACCGCCCCCGGACCGAGGCCCAGGATCGAGGCCCGTCGGCTCGCCGCCGACGGGCCCCGGCCGTTCGCGTCTCACCGTCAGGGCAGCGGGACCCCGCCGTCGCGGCCGCCGTCGTGGGCGTCGGCGGCCGGCCCGTCGTCGTCCGCGTACGAGAGCCGGTCCACGACCTCCACGACACCGTCCACGCTCTCGCAGAGCCGTACGAAGACGGGCGCGAGGCTCCTTCGCTCCAGCGTGCCCGTGAGGGTCACCCGGCCCTCCTCGACGTCGATGTGCAGGGAGGCGGGGGAGAGGCCCAGGATGCGGGTGGCCACGTCCTCCAGGATCTCCTCCTGGATGGCGCGGTCCCGCCGCAGGAACAGCTGCAGCAGATCGCTCCGGCTCAGCACGCCGATGAGCTGCCCGCCCGAGTCCACCACGGGAAGCCGCTTCACCCGGTGCCGCTCCATGAGCCGCGCCGCCTCGACCGCCGTCCACGAGGGACGGGCCACCACGACGGGGCTGGTCATCATGGCCTCGGCGGTGCTGGGACCGTCCTTGGCGGTGTGGCGCCTCAGCAGGTCCGCCTCCGAGACCACGCCGACCGGCCGGTTGTCCTCGTCGACCACCGGAACCGCCGTGATCCCGTACTCGTCGAGCAGCCGCGCGATCTCCTTGAACGACGTCCCCGGCTGCACGGCCACCGCGGTCGGCGTCATCAGGTCGGCGACACTGCGGTTCCGCATGTCGGTCCCGTCCCTTCTCCGCTCCTGCGCCCATGATCCCTCACGCGGAGCCTCCGGGGACGACGCCCGGCTAGTCGAACGGGTCGAGCGTGACGTACGCCTGCCGCGGATCGCCGTCGTGGACCAGCGACTCGTGGGCGCCGACGTCGTCGAAGGCGAAGCCGTAGGCCTTGCCGTCCGCCATCTGGGCGTGGATCTTGCGGGCGTAGTGGTTGGTCACCGCGTCCTGGTAGAAGCCGGCCGACGAGGTGTCGGGCTGCTGGGGGTTGGTCAGCAGCGTGGAGCGGTTGTAGCCCGCGCAGAGGGTACGGGAGATCGGGCCGCGTACCTGGTCGTTCGGCGCGTCGAGCAGCTTGTAGCAGCCGAAGACACTGTCCGAGTCGGGCTTCTGGAAGGAGGTGACCACCGTCCCCGCGCTGTTCGTGAAGTTCATGACGTTGCCCGAGACGCGGCCGTGGTACTTCACCGACGGCTGGTTCGCGAAGGGCGTCACGGTCAGCGTCGAGGTGGCGTACCTGGTCCAGACGCGGTCGATGTAGTCGTTCATGACGCTCGCGGGCAGCGCGCCCGCCTCGATGCCGTGGCCCGGCGCGAGGGCGCGCAGCACCGTGCCGTCGGCCCGCGTCTGGACGAGGCGCGCCCAGCCGCCGGGCTGGCCGCGGAGCGCGTCGAAGAAGCCGCGGTAGCCGCCGGGCTTGAGGCGGCCGGTGGTGGCGACGCTGCCGTCCGGACGCTTGACGCCCACCGCGTACGGCGCCGAGACCATGTCGACCTGGGTGCTGTTGAGCCAGAGACCCGAGTCGTTGAGCGTGTACTCCGACCAGTTGAAGAGGATGTCGCGGTTGGGATCGCTCGGGTTCTGCACGGCCGGCTGCACCAAACCGCCCGTCGCGAGCTTGAACACCAGCTTCTTGCCGTAGCTGAAGTAGATCCGCCCCGAGAACTTCGGCAGACGGATCGTCATGGACTGGCCCTGGGGCGGGCCGGCGATGGAGGCGTCGGGGGCGGGCACGGGGACGGATCCGCCGGCGGGCCAGGGGTGGAAGGTGCCGTTCGCGTCGGCCCAGCCCTGGCGGCCGGTCGAGAGCTCGGTGCCGAGGTTGTAGACGTACACCTGATCGGCGCGGCCCGAGTTGTTCTTGAACGTGAGCGGAATGGTGGCGGGGACGGCCGCCTGGACCGTGGGAGAAGGTCCGGCGACGGTGAGGGCGGTGCCGATCAGGGCGGCCGCGGCGAGGGGCGCGAGCAGGGGCAGGCCGCGCCGATGGCGGGAGGGAGAAGGCACGTGGGGGCTCCTCTGGGTGGGGGGCGGGGAGCGTGCGTGAGAGCGCTCTCAGAATGGTGAGATTGTGATGGCCCTGTCAATGCTTGCGACGTCCCGGTCCGCGTGCCGACCGGTCGCGTACGGCGGAGAGTGGAGGGCGTGGATGTCGAGCGGATCATCGAGGAGCTGTACCGGCTGAACCCGGGCGACTTCGTGGCGGCCCGGGACGCGTACGTCGCCGAGGCGCGGAAGGCCGGGGACACCTCCGCGGCGAAGGCGATCGCGGCGCTGCGCCGGCCGACGCGGGCCACCTGGGCGGCCAACCTGCTCGCCCACGAGCGCCCGGACGAAGCCGGGCAGTTGGTGGAGCTCGGCCGGACCCTGCGGGAGGCCCACCGCACGCTCGACGCGCCGCAGCTGCGGGCGGCCGGTCATCAGCGGCACCAACTGGTCGCGGCGCTCGCCCGGGAGGCCGCCGGGCTGGCCCGCTCGGCGGGGCTGCCCATCGGCGACACCGTCGTGCACGAGGTCGAGCAGATCCTGCACACGGTCCTCGCCGACCCCGAGGTCGCCGAGCAGTGGTCGCGCGGCCGCCTCACCGCCGTCCCCGACGCGGTCGTCGGCTTCATGGGCGTCCCGGCCCCCGCCGTCCCGCCTCCGTCGCCGCCACGAACGCCCCCACCACAGGCACCCGCGCGCACGCCTCCACCCGCACCCGCTCCGTCCCGCTCGGCCCGGCGGCCGGAATCCGACCGGGCGGCGCTGGAGCGGCGGCGGGAGCGGTTGGAGCGGGCCCGGGCGGCGGCCGCCGAGGCCGACGCCGAAGCGCGGCGGCGCGAGGAGGGCCTCCGCGAGGCGCGCGAAGAGGAGCGGGCGGCCGAGGCGGCGGCCACCGAGGCCGCCGAGCGGGTGCGCGCCCTGGAACGTGAGCTGCAGGGCGCCCACCGCGCCGAACGCGCGTCCCGCGCGGCTCTCACCGAGGCCGCGTCGGCGGTGAAGGAGGCCGAGCGCGCCACCCGGGAAGCCCGCCGCGCCGCGGAACGAGCCGCACGCTCGCTGGAGCGTGTCGAGGGCCGGGAGGAGGAGTCGTAGAGCGTCGTAACCGTCCGTATGTCGAGCCGCTGCCCGCTCGAACCGGCGGGCCACGCGCCCGAGGGCCGACGATCCCCGGAGGGATCGCCGGCCCGTGGAGCCCGCGAGGTGCGCCTGTCGGATCCGCCGGATCAGCCGATCTACGGATCTACCAAGCTACGGATCTAGAAGACGCTCACGCCGTACGCGCTGAGCGCCTCGGTCACCGGCTGGAAGAACGTGGTGCCGCCGCTGGAGCAGTTGCCGCTGCCGCCCGAGGTGAGGCCGAGCGCGGTGCTTCCGGAGAACAGCGCGCCGCCGCTGTCGCCCGGCTCCGCGCACACGTTGGTCTGGATCATGCCGTAGACGATGTCGCCGTTACCGTAGTTGACGGTCGCGTTCAGGCCGGTGACCGTCCCGCCGCGCAGGCCCGTGGTGCTGCCGCTGCGCTGGACCGACTGCCCCACGTAGGCGTTGCCCGCGGCGGTGATGTCGCGGTAGCTGCCGTTGTAGAGGTAGACCCGGCCGTCCGCCGCCGAGGCGTTGGAGTGGCGGATGATTCCGTAGTCGTTGGTCGGGAAGCTGGACCCGGTGCGGGTGCCGAGCAGGGTGGTGTTGGCCGAGTTGGTGTACCACGTGCTGCCGATGTTGGTGCAGTGACCGGCCGTCAGGGCGTAGTACGTCGAGCCGCTGCGGACGTTGAAGCCGAGCG
Source organism: Streptomyces sp. NPDC015346 (assembly GCF_043078785.1). Classification (NCBI taxonomy): domain Bacteria; kingdom Bacillati; phylum Actinomycetota; class Actinomycetes; order Kitasatosporales; family Streptomycetaceae; genus Streptomyces; species Streptomyces sp. NPDC015346. The sequence goes on from NZ_JBIBTW010000003.1 coordinate 581,150, forward strand.
AGCAGCGCCCGCCGCCCGCGTAGATGGCCTGGCCGCCCGCGATGAGCTTGTTGAACGTGCCCGGGGTGCGCTTGATCTCCAGTGCGGAGGCTCGGTCGCCGGCCGCCTTCTTGATCGTGGCGATCTCGGCGGCGGAGACGGTGGAGTCCGCGGTGACGACCAGCTTCCCGGTCGCCTGGTCGGTGTACCACGCGGTGCCGGGGATGTCGGCCCCGAGGACGGCCGCGTCGGCGGCGGCGAGTTGGGCGGTGGTGGCCCGCCCGTCGTCGGCCGTCGCCGCGGACGAGGTGGGTGCGGCAAGCGCTGAGGCGGCCAGGAGCGCGGAGGCGACGGCGATCAGCCGTGCGCCCTTCGCGACGCCGCCGAGGGGGGACAGACGCTTGAGGTTCACTACATCCTCCGGTGGGGGAAGGGGGGCCCGCTGGGTGGGCGGGCCCGTGAGACGGGATCGACGCGCCGGGACGGAGGGTGCTCCGCCATGGACCTGTCAATCTCGCGAGTGGAATCCTCGAAGCCGGGCGGTGTTCACGGCAAGAACGCCTTTCGGCCGATCTACGCGCGTTCAGATGGTCCCCCGGGGCGGGGGTGAGAGGCGCGAGCCGCCGGACGTCCGCGCGGGGCGCCGTGGACGCCCTGGACGCGGGCTCGCAAACGCTTGCGGAAGTTTGCTGACGGCCTTTCAGGTCACTGTGAGGTGGCCGGGACTGGAGTGTCGGCGGCGCGCGGCGGAAGCGGAGGGGGTTCTCTCGTTTGTCCAGTTCACATCGCCGCGTCGACGGATCCGGCACCCCATGTGTACGGCGCCCGGTCGCCGTCCCAGCCTGGCTGCCGTACACGCTTCGAGGGGTAGCGGTCGCACAGATCCGCACAGATCCGAACGGAAGGCGGCAGGCGCGGTCGTGGCGCCGGCGGGCGGCAGCGCCCCGGGAGGGGGCCGCCCCCGCGCCAGTGGTACAGGTGCCGGCGCTGCCGCAATGCCTCGATCGGTCCGCTTCGCCCGTCCGGCGGCGTGTCCTGTTCCGGTCGCCCAGCCCCGCCCGCCGCCTCTCCGCGTCGGTTCAGAGCGACGCGTACACCGCCTCGATCAGGGCCATCTTGCGAGGATCGTCCGCGATCCGCCCGCCCATCCGGTTCATCACGTAGCCCAGGGAGATTCCCGACTCGGGGTCCGCCAGGCCGCAGGAGCCGCCGAGACCGTCATGGCCGAAGGCGCGGGGATTGGGGCCGTAGGAGGCGTTGGGACCGCTCAGCCAGAGGCCGAGCGCGCACTCCGTCTCGTGGGCGAAGCCCGCGCCGAGAACCAGGTCCCGGCAGGCGCCCTGGCCCTCGCGGGCGCGTTCGACGGCCTGCTCGGAGAGGAGCCGGCGCTCGCCGGCCCGGCCCCGCTCGGCGAAGACGCCGTACAGCGCGGCGACCGCGCGGGCCGTGCCGTGGCCGTTCGCCGCCGGAATCTCGGCGGCGCGCCACTCCGGGCTGTTGGCCTGCGTGACACCGACGAGCGGGTTGGCCAGGGCCGCCTGGGCCGCGGGCGCCAACTGGGCGAAGACGGCCGCCTGTTCACCGGACGCGGCGGCCGACGGGCGCACAAGTTCGGCCGCGCGGTCCGCCTCCTTCTCCGGCAGGCCGATGGTGAAGTCGATGTCGAGCGGCCCGGTGATCTCCTCGCGCAGGAAGTCGCCCGGCCGCCGCCCCGTGATGCGCCGGATCACCTCGCCCACCAGGAAGCCGTACGTCAGGGCGTGGTAGCCGGACCGGGTGCCGGGCTCCCACCACGGCTCCGTCGCCGCGAGGCGGGCGGTCGTCACCTCCCAGTCGTAGAACTCCGCGAGGCTGAGCGGCTCGCGCAGCCCGGCCAACCCCGCCCGGTGCGAGAGGAGATGGCGCACGGGAAGCTTCTCCTTGCCCGCCGCCGCGAACTCGGGCCAGTACGCGGCGACCGGCGCGTCCAGGTCGAGCAGGCCGCGGTCCGCCAGCAGGTGGGCGCAGAGCGCCGTCACCCCCTTCGTCGTGGACCAGACGTTCACCACGGTGTCGCGTTCCCAGCGGCGCGTGCGGGCGGCGTCCGCCCAGCCGCCCCACAGGTCGACCACGGTCCGGCCGTGGACCTGGACCGTGACCGCCGCGCCGAGCTCGTCGCGCCGCCGGAAGTTCTCCTCGAAGGCCTCCCGTACGGCGTCGAAGCGGGCGTCGTGGTCGCCTTCGATCGCGGGGGCGGATGAACGGTGCGGGCCGGACTCGGGCATGGCTGTCCTCCAGGTCGGTCGGTGCGCCTCACCGCAACATACCGACTGGTCGGATAGGGAGGAAGAGGCCGGGCGCGGCGGGTCACTCCAGGCCGCGGGCCACTCCAGGCCCCGGGTCACTCCAGGTCGAGGATCTCCCGCAGCGCCGCGACCGCGTGGGCGCGGTGCTCGGTCAGCCACTGGACGGCGGCGGCCGTGTCGCCGTGCCGGACCGCCGAGATGACGGCTCGGTGCTCGCGTACGGCCAGCTCCCGGTGCGGGTGCTCGGTGTAGTAGAGCGAGCGGTAGGCGTCCGTGGCGTCCCAGAGGGTGCCGATGAGGCGCACGAGCCGCGGCATGCCGGACGCCTCGATCAGCGTGAAGTGGAAGCGGCGGTTGGCCGCGGCCATCTCCGTCACGTCCCCGGCGTCCGCCGCCCGCTCCACCTCGCGCTGGATCCTCTCGAGCCTGGCGGTCAGGCCGTCCTCGGCGCGGGCGACCGCCACCCGGACCGCCTCCGTCTCGAGGAGCTCCCGGATGCGGTAGACCTCCTCCAGGTCCGCGAGGGACAGTTCGGCGACGAAGTAGCCCCGGTGGACGTGGTGCACCACAAGACCTTCGCCCTCCAGGATCTTCAGGGCCTCGCGCAGCGGAACCCGGCTGACGTCGAGCCGGGCCGCGAGCGCGTCCTGGCGGATCTGGTCGCCGGGGCGCAGCTCTCCGCCGGTGATCGCGCGCCGCAGCTCCTCGAGGACGAACTGCTGGGCGGTGGGCGGCCGCCGCTTCTGCACCGCGCTGCTCATCGCCTGTGACCTTCCTTCGGTTCGGTGGCCGGGCCGGCTGTGCCGCCGGAACCGGCGCCTGCGCCGGTCCGGGCGTCCGGTCCGGATCCGTACATCTTCCTACGGGGCGGGAGGGAGGCATCCCAGCTCGGCGAGCAGGGCCTCGGTGTGCTCGCCCAGACGCGGGGGCGCGCAGCGGTAGACGGGTGGGGTGACGTCGAGGGCGATCGGGTTGGCGACCTGGGCCGCGCCGGCCGCCCCGGCGGGGACCCGTGGCTCGAGTCCGAGACGGTCGGCCAGGTCGAAGGCGGCGGCGAGGTCGTTGATCGGCCCGCAGGGCACACCGACGGCCGTCAGCTCCTCGAACCAGCTGTCGGCCGTCCGCTCGGCGAGCGGACCGGAGAGCAGCGCGGCCAGTTCCTCGCGGTGGGCGACGCGGGAGGTGTTGGTGGCGAAACGGACGTCCTCGGCGAGGGCCGCGAGGCCGAGCCGCTCGCAGAGCGTCCGGAACTGCCGGTCGTTCCCCACGGCGAGGGCGAGCGGCCGGTCCTTCGCCTCGAACACCTCGTACGGGGCGATGCTCGGGTGCCGGTTCCCCATCGCCCGGGGGACCACGCCGGCGCCGAGGTAGGCCGCCGACTGGTTGGTGAGCGCGGACAGCAGCGAGGTGAGCAGCGAGACCTCGACCCGCTGGCCCTCGCCCGTGCGCTCCCGGTGGCGCAGGGCGGCGAGGACGCCGAGGCCCGCGTGGAGGCCGGTGATCACGTCGACGAGCGCCACGCCCGCCTTCGTCCCCCGGCCGCCGGGGTCGCCGGTCACGCTCATCAGGCCGCCCACGGCCTGCACCAGCAGGTCGTAGCCCGGCAGCCGGGCGCCCTCGGCGGCGCCGAAGCCGGTCACCGAGCAGTAGACGAGTCCGGGGTTGGACGCCCGTACCGTCTCGTGTCCGAGGCCGAGCCGCTCCATCGTGCCGGGCCGGAAGTTCTCGACCAGGACGTCGGCGCGGTCGACGATCGCCCGGGCGGTCGCCAGGTCGGCCGGGTCGGTGAGATCGAGGGCGATGGAGCGCTTGTTCCGGTTCACTCCGAGGAAGTACGTGGCCTCGCCGTCGGCGAAGGGCGGGCCCCAGGCGCGGGTGTCGTCGCCGGAGCCGGGGCGCTCGATCTTGATGACGTCGGCGCCCAGGTCGGCGAGGAGCATCGTCATGTACGGCCCGGCGAGCACCCGGCCGAAGTCGGCGACGACGATCCCGGACAGCGCGCCCGGGCCCGGCATCCCCTGCTCGTCTGCGTGCATCCCGCTCTCCTTCGCCGGCGATCGGATCCAACGGGAACGTACGCATCGGAGATCGGATTTTCAATACTGGATCCAAAATCCGATCTCCCGCTACGCTACGCACGCCGTGTTCCCGCAGCCGCCTGGAGGCCCTCCGTGATGTCGCCGAATCCGCCGCAGTCGCCGAACCCGCCGAAGACCTCGCAGCGCCCGCAGCCCTCGAAGTCGTCCCCCGTCCACCCCTTCGATCTCCTCGCCGTCGACGGGCTGCTGACCGACGAGGAACGCGAGATCCGCCGCACCGTGCGGACCATGGCCGACCGCGAGCTGCGCCCCCACGTCGCCGACTGGTTCGAGCGGGGCGCCGTCCCCGCCCGCGAACTCGCCCGCCGACTGGGCTCCGTCGGCGTGCTCGGCATGCACCTGGAGGGCTACGGCTGCGCGGGCACCAACGCGGTCGCGTACGGCCTGGCCTGCCTGGAGCTGGAGGCCGTCGACTCGGGCCTGCGCAGCCTGGTCTCCGTCCAGGGCTCGCTCGCCATGTACGCGATCTGGAAGTACGGCTCCGAGGAGCAGAAGCGTCAGTGGCTGCCGGGCATGGCGGCCGGCGAGTACATCGGATGCTTCGGCCTCACCGAGCCGGACGCGGGATCGGATCCCGGATCCATGCGCACCCACGCCAAGCGTGACGGCGGTGACTGGGTGCTCAACGGCACCAAGATGTGGATCACCAACGGCTCGGTCGCCGACGTCTCCGTCGTCTGGGCCCGCACCGACGACGGCGTCCGCGGCTTCCTGGTGCCCGCCGGCACCCCCGGCTTCAGCGCCCCGGAGATCAAGCAGAAGCTGTCGCTGCGGGCGAGCGTCACCAGCGAACTGGTCCTGGAGGACGTCCGGCTGCCGGCCGACGCGATGCTCGCCGAGGCCCGCGGCCTGTCCGGCCCGCTCGGCTGCCTCAACGAGGCCCGTTTCGGCATCGTGTTCGGCGCACTCGGCGCCGCCCGCGACTGCCTGGAGACGGCCCTCGCGTACGCCGGCGACCGGATCGTCTTCGAGCGGTCCCTCGCCTCCTACCAGCTCACCCAGCAGAAGCTCGCCGACATGTCCCTGGAACTCGGCAAGGGCATGCTGCTCGCCCTCCACCTGGGACGGCTCAAGGACGCCGGAAACCTCTCGCCCGAGCAGGTCAGCGTGGGCAAGCTGAACAACGTACGGGAGGCGATCGCCATCGCGCGCGAGTGCCGCACGATCCTGGGCGCCAACGGCATCACCCTGGAATACCCGGTGATGCGCCATGCCAACAACCTGGAGTCGGTCCTCACCTACGAGGGCACCAGCGAGGTGCACTCCCTGGTCATCGGCAAGGCGCTCACGGGCGAATCCGCCTTCCGCTGACCGTGCTCAGACCGCCGTCACCTTCGCCACGAAGGCGTGCAGGTTGGTCATCATCCGCGCGATCCGCTCGTCGAGGCCGAGGGACTCCTCCTGGCGGCCGGCCCGCAGCTTCGGCTGCCGCTTGCCGCGGATGTACAGGGAACACGCCAGGTCGGCGCAGACGTAGATGCCGACCGTGTTCCCCTCGCGCCCGCGGGCGCCGGCGAGCGGCGCCGCGAGGAGGGTCACGCCCGAGGAGGCGTGGGCCGTCAGGCAGACCTGGCACAGGCTGGACTTGACCGCGCTGGTCCGGCTCAGCGCCGGCACGCGCAGCGTGATCCCGAGCGGGCCGTCCTCGGCGGGGAGGACGACATGGGCGCGCAGCGGCGCGCCCGGGTCCACCCAGCCGAGGAAGTCGAGTTCCTGCCAGGGGAGTTCGGCGAAGTCGAGCGGCAGCCGGAGCCTGCTCGCCTCGCCTTTCGTGCAGTTCACGAAGGACGAGCGGATCTGTTTGTCGGTGAGAGGTTCCACTCGGTGGACCATACACAGACCCGCTCGACCCGGACATCTCTTTTACGGCGGTCCGCTACGCGCGGTCCGTTACGGGCGGTCCGCCGGCCCGCTGGTCGTGCCGTCCGGTGTCGTGCCGTCGGGCGTCGTGCCGTCGGGCGTCGTCCCGTTGGTCGTGCCGTCGGGCGTCGTTCCGTCGGGTGTCGTCGGGCCCGTCTCCGTTCCGTCCGTCGCGGGCTCCGACGGCGGGCTCTTCGGGCTCTGCGGCTCGGACGTCTCCGTGGCGGGCGAGGACGGAGGGGAGGGCGGGGACGGGGAGTCCGGCGACGGCGAATCGGTCACCGTCTCCGTCGCGGTCGGCGTGGGGGAGACCGTCGGCGGGAACGTCTCCTTGTCCTTCTTCCCGGTGTCGCCCGGCTCGCGCGCGAACCAGCCGTTGTCCTCGGGGTCGTAGACGACGAAGACCTTCACCGGGGTCACGGCGGGAGTCACGACGACGACCTGGGAGGGCTGATAGCCCGGCCAGGCGGTGCCGGTCGTCTTCGGCGACTTCTGGGCCACCGGGGGCGTCAGCGGGTTCCCGCAGGCGCAGCGCACCCGCGGCACCCCGTGCTCGTCGACGAGCACGGCCGTGCCCGCCTGGAGCACCGCCTGGTACGAGGTGGGGGCGCCGCCCCTGAAGCCGTGGTTGGTCACGCGGGTGTCGACACGGAGCTGGAGCGGGGTCAGGCCGCGGAGATATCCGGGGACTTCCTCGGCCCGCAGCCCGAGGACCGAGGCGAAGGCCGCGTTCTTGGCGGGCTCGTCGGCCAGGAAGCGCACCTGCCGCTCGATGTCGCAGCTGGCCGTTCGCCGCGTACCGCCGTACAGACCGGCCGCCGAACCGGTGACACTGCGTGTGGCGTTGGGGTCCACCGACCCGCTCGGGCTGGGGAGCGGGGCGGGGGACTCGGCGGCGTCGGGGGCGCGCGCCGTCGACTTGGTGAACGGGTTGGGGCCCGTGGCGGAGGCGTTCTGCAGGAACACCTCGCCGCCGGCGGAGCCGCCTCCGCCGCCGTTCCCGCCCGGGCGGGTGAGCACCACGATCAGGACGATCGCCGCGACCAGGGCGGCGGTGATCGCCGCGACCCTGGGGGCCGAGCGCCACCAGGGGCCGCCGCCACCGCCCTTGCCCGCGCCGCCCCCACCCCCGCTCGTGCCGCCGGGCCCGCCGGAACCGCCCCCGGACCCGCCGTAGGGCGGTCCCGGGGGTGGCGGCGGACCGGCCGTCTGCCCGGGGCGGGCGCCGGGGCCCGACAGGGGACCCGAAGGCGGACCGGTGGGCGGTACCGAAGGACGGTCGGACGGGGGGTGGGAAGTCACGTTTTTCCCTTTCTTCCGTTCCGCGCCCATTGTGTGCTCCCAACCGGTCCCGCCCGCAAGCGGACAGCACCTGCCGGTATTAGCGTGGGCCGGGTGACCAGTCACCTCGTCCGCCAAGGGGGCGAAGCCCTCGCCGCCGTCGTCGCCGGGTTCCTGGCGATGGCCGCCACCGCCGCACTCGGTCTCTGGGCCGCCGGCGCGGCCGACCTGCCCGGCGGCTTCCCGAACGTCGTCGCCGCGGTCGTCGTCATCGCCGCCGGCGGACAGGTCGACCTCTCCGGCGACGCGGGCGCCCTCGCCGGCACGAACGCCGAACTCACCGCCATGCCGCTCACCGTCACCCTGGTGGGCGCACTGGTCACCGGCTTCTGCTTCCTGCGCCCGCTGCGCCACCACGCCGTCGCCCGCACCGGCGAACTGGGCGCCCGGCTCGCCTGGACCGTCGTCCTCTGGCTGGCCGGGCTCGCCGCGCTCTCCGCCCTCGCCCGCCACGACTTCCGCGTCTCCCTCGGCGGCGGCCAAGAACAGGACCCCCTCTCCGACCTCTTCGGCGAGCTGCTCGACGCGGTGAACCCCACGGTCGGCTTCCGCACCGACGTCGGCCCCACCCTCTTCTACGGCCTCCTGTGGATCCTCGGCGTGCTCCTCATCGCCCTCCTCGTCTCCCGCGGCACCCCGCTGCCGCCCCGGCTCGTCCGCTACCAGGAAGCGGTCCGACCGGCCGCCTTCGCGATGCTGCTCCTGCTGCTCGCGTACGTCCTGATCGGGCTGGTCGTCGGCGTGGTCGTGGCGGCCACCAAGGGCCACGCGGCCGAGACCCTCGCCGTCGTCCTGCTCGGCCTGCCCAACGTCAGCTGGCTCGCCCTCGGCGTCGGCATCGGCGGCTCCTGGGAGGGCAGGGCCGAGGGGCCGTTCGGGCTGCCCATGCCACAGATCCTCGACTCCGTACTGCGCAGCCCCGGCTCCTCAGGACTGTCCACCGTGGACCTGTCCTCCCTCGTCTCCCAGGACTCCCGGGCCTGGTGGCTGCTGCCGGTGGCGGCCGTCCTGGTCCTGGCGGTTGCCTTCGTGGCGGCCGTCCGCTCGCCGGCCCGGATCCGGCTCTGGCAGCACGCCCTGCACCTGGGCATCGCCTTCGCCCTGACCATCCTGGTCGTCGCCCCGCTCACGCTGGTCGACGCGCGCATGGGGCTGTCCATCCTCGGCATCGGTGAACTCGAATCCCTCGGCGGCGAGGTCCTGCTCCGCCCCCACGTCTGGAAGACGGCGGGCCTGGCCCTGCTGTGGGGCCTCGTCGCCGGACTCGTCGGCGGTCTGCTCGCCTCCCGCGTCCACCGCCGCGGCGAGATCGAACCCCGCCCCGCCCAGGACGAGGCCGGCCCCCTGCCTCCGCGTTCCTGATGCCCCCTCCTGAGTCCTGAGGTCCTACGGCCGAGTCCTGAGGTCCCACGGCTCTACGGCTCCAGGCTCTACGGCTCGCGGAAGACCGGAAGCGCCCACTTCGGCGGCCTCGGCGGCGCGGTCGGCGGCTCGGGCCCCTCCGTGCCCTCCCGTCGTTCCGGCCCGGGACCGCCCCGCTCCAGGGCCGCCCGCAACGCGGCGACGAACTCCAGACACGTCCCGTACCGCTCCTCCGGGGCCTTCGCCAAGGCCTTCGCGAGCACGGCGTCGGCCGCGTCCGGCAGTCCCGGCCGCTCGGACGAGAGCGGCGGCGGCGGATCGTACTGGTGCGCCCAGAGCAGCGCCATGTCGTCGTCGCGCCGGAACGGCGGCACCCCGGTGAGCGTCTCGAAGACCACGCACGCCAGGCTGTACACGTCGCACCGGCCGTCCACCGGCCTCCCCGAGATCTGCTCCGGCGCCACATAGTCGAGCGTCCCCACGAACTGCCCCACCGTCGTGAGGCCGGTCAGGGACAGCGACTTCTTCGTCAGCCCGAAGTCCGTCAGGTAGACGTGCTCCGGATGGTCGCGGTCGGTGCCCTCGGCCACCAGGATGTTGCCCGGCTTCACATCCCGGTGGACCAGGTCGTGCGCGTGCGCCGCGTCCAGGGCCGAGGCCACCTGGACGGCGATCCGCCCCGCCTTCACCGGGGCCAGCGCGCCCTCCCGGTCAAGCAGCGCCCGCAGGTCCTGCCCGGGGACGTACCGCATCGCGATGTACAGCACCCCCTCGGTCTCGCCCGCCTCGAAGACCGGGACGATGTGCGGATGGTCGATCGCGGCCGCCACCCGCGACTCGTGCGCGAACCGCTTGCGGAAGGTGTCGTTGCGGGCCAGTTCGGGCGCGAGCAGCTTCAAGGCCACCGTCCGGTCCAGCCGTACGTCCCGCGCCCGGTACACGACCGCCATCCCGCCGCGCCCGATCTCGGCCTGCACGACATAGCCGGCGATCTGCTTGCCGACCAGGCCGGACTCCCGGCCGGCGGGCAGATCCGTGTCGCGGGTCGCGCCGGCCATCAGTCCTCACCCGGCAGCCGCGCCCGGTCCACCACCTGCGTGGGCGGCGGCCCCTCCACCACCTGCGTCGGCGGCGGACCGGCGGGCCTCACGCCCCGCCCGTCGCCCGACCCCTCGCCCGATCCGTCGCCGGCGCTCTCGATCCGTCCCTCGACCTGCGCCACCACCTGGGTCGGCTCATGCCCGGCGGGCGCGCCGACCGGCACCGCCGCGCCCGCCGACGGCCCGGCCGAGGCGGCGTACGTACTGAGACCGATCCCGTCGCAGTACACCCAGCGCTCGTGCTCGGCGTCGTACAGCCACAGCGACTCGCCGTCCACCACCATCCCGACCCGCAGTCCCCGCGTACGCCTGCGGAACGTGTCCCCGTCCGTCCGCCCCGCCGCCAGCTCCTCCGCGGCGCGCCGGTAGCGGCCGAGCGACTCCTCGACGCGTGCGAGCAACGGCCGCGGATCGGCGGTCCTGGCGAGCGGCTTGCGAGCCTCGGGCGGATCCACGGGCACGGAGACGAGGAGCCGGGCGTCGACCCAGGCCGACCAGCCGTTGGAGCACACGACCTGCCCCCAGTCGCCGACCCGCTCCACGAGCTGCACCGGCAGGAACGCGTCGAGCGGCACGGTGGGCAGCCCCGGGTCGGGCGCCTCCCACGCGGGCAGGCCGTCGCGCGGCACGACGTGCGTGGGCCGGAATTCCGGAACGTACGCCGGTACGGACGGAGTGACCGGGATGCCCATGGGCCGCCTGCCTTCCCTCGTACTTCCTCGTGCTTCCTACTTCCGCATGATCACCGGCTCGTGGCGGCGCAGCAGCCGCGCGACGGCGAAGCCCAGGAGGAGACTGAGCACCACCAGCATCCCCATGTCGAACAGCCAGGCCTCCAGGGTGTGGTGCAGGAGCGGATCGTCCGTCTTCTCGCTCGGTGCGATCTTGCCGATGTCGATGGTCGCCCCCATCGCGGCGAACGCCCACCGCGCCGGCACGAGCCATGCCAGCTGCTCCAGGACCGGCGAGCCGTGGACCGTCAGGAGCGCACCGCAGAAGACCACCTGGACGATCGCGAGGAGGACGAGCAGCGGCATCGTCACCTCCTCCTTGCGCACCAGGGCGGAGACGAACAGACCGAGCATCATCGCTGTGAAGGACAGCAGGGCGACCGCGAGTGTGAGCTCCACCAGGGGCGGCAGGAGCACGCCCTTGCCGCCCGGCACGTTCAGCGGCACACCGATGAGCGCGACGAGGGTCAGGACGACCGCCTGGACGACCGTGATCAGGCCCAGGACGACGACCTTGGACATCAGATACGCGGAACGGGACAGGCCGACGGCTCTCTCCCGCCGGTAGATCGTGCGCTCCTTGACCAGCTCGCGCACCGCGTTGGCCGCACCGGTCAGGACGCCGCCGACGCAGAGGATGAGCAGCACGTTCATCGTCGACTCCGGCCCCAGGCTGCCCTCCGACAGCGCCCGCGCCATCGCGCCCATCACGAACGGCAGGGCGACCATGATGGCGAGGAAGGTCCGGTCGGCGGAGAGGGCGGCGGCGTAGCGGCGTACGAGCGTACGGAGCTGGGCGCCCCAGCTCTGCGCCTTGGGCGGCGGCCCGGGCTCCGGAACCGTCCCCGAGGCGGCGACGGGCGGCCGGCTCATCGCCTCGGCGATGTACCGGCGGTGGAGGCGCGAGGCGCGGTACTGCCCCGCCCAGTCACGGTCGCGGTCGTTCTCGAAGGCCTCGAACGCCTCCGGCCACTGGTCGAAGCCGAAGAACTCCAGCGTCTCGTCCGGCGGTCCGAAGTACGCCACCCGTCCGCCCGGCGCGAGGACGAGCAGCCGGTCGCAGACGTCCAGGCTCAGCACGCTGTGCGTCACGACGATGACGGTGCGGCCGTCGTCGGCGAGGCCGCGCAGCATGTGCATCACCGAGCGGTCCATGCCGGGGTCGAGACCGGAGGTCGGCTCGTCGAGGAAGAGCAGCGACGGCTTGGTGAGGAGCTCCAGGGCCACGCTGACGCGCTTGCGCTGGCCGCCGGAGAGACTGTGGATGGGCTGGTCCGCGCGCTCGGCGAGACCGAGTTCGTCGATCACCTCGTCGACCCTGGCCCGGCGTTCGGCCGCCGCGGTGTCCTCGGGGAAGCGCAGCTCGGCCGCGTAGCCGAGGGCCCGCCGGACGGTGAGCTGAAGGTGCAGGATGTCGTCCTGCGGGACGAGGCCGATGCGCTGGCGCAGCTCCGCGTAGTCCCGGTAGAGATCCCGGCCGTCGTACAGCACGGTGCCGCGGTCGGCGGGGCGCTGACCGGTCAGCGCGCCCAGAAGGGTCGACTTGCCCGAGCCGGACGGCCCCACCACGGCGAGCAGCGACTTCTGGCCGACGGGAAAGGAGACGTCCTCAAGCAGGGTCTTGCGCGCGCGGCCGTGTCCACCGCGCCCGCCGCCCCCGCCCCCGCCTCGGCCGCCCTGCCGCACGGTGACCGAGAGGTCCTGCACGTCGAGGGAGACCTCGCCGGTGTCGGTGAACTCGACGAGCTGGTTTCCGATGAGGCAGAACGCGGAGTGCCCGATGCCGACGATGTCGTCCGGCGTCACGCGCGCGTGGACCACGGGACGGCCGTTGAGGTACGTGCCGTTGTGACTGCCGAGATCCTGGATCCAGTAGGTGCCGTCGGGGTGGGCGAGCAGTTCGGCGTGGCGCCGGGAGACCACCAGATCGTCGACGACCAGGTCGTTGTCCGGGGCCCGGCCGATGCGCACGGTCCGGGCGGGCAGCGGCCGCACGGAGGTGGGCTGCCGGAAGGTGCCGGTGGCGGCGGGATGGGCGACGGAGGAGGGGCGGGGCGGGGTCCGCGGCGGCGCGGGAGCCGGCGGGCCGGGGGACGGTACGGGGGGTGGCGGCCCGGGCGGCGGGGGTGAGGGCTCCCGTGGCGGCGAGGGCTCCCGCCGGCGATCGCGTACGGACTGGGGTTCGCGTACGGGTTCGTGTACGGAAGGGGGCGGTGTCACCTGCTCGGACACCGGCGGGGAGACGGGCGCGGGGCCTGGGGACAGGACGGCTCGCGGGCCGTCTCCGGGGTGCCCGAACCGTATGACCGTGCCGGGACCGACCTCGCCGAGGGCGATACGGCGGCTGTCCGCGAAGGTGCCGTTCGTACTGCCCTCGTCCTCCAGGGTCCAGTGGTCGCCGACGGCGCGCAGGACCGCGTGGTGCCAGGACGCACGGGCGTCCGCGAGCACGATGTCGCTGGTGGGGTCGCGCCCGATGCGGTAGACCCGGCTCGGACTCATCAGGGTCGTGTCCCCGTCGATCTCGAGGACGAGCTCGGGAGCGGTGGGCGCGACGGGCCGTTCTCCCATGGGTGAAATTTTATCCGCCAGGGCTGATCCGTGCCCCCGGGGCAGCGCCCGGCCCGTCCGGGGCCCGCCGGTATCGTGGGCGCCTCGATCGTGGAGGACGGAACGACGGACGACGGACGTCGTGGACGTGAGGAGGCCCCACCCGTGCCGAAAGGTGTCACCAAGCGCCGGCCCCGGACCCGGGCGGCCCTGCTGCGCGCCGCGCTTGCGGCCTTCGCCGAGCACGGTTTCCACGCGACCTCGATCGAGCAGATCTGCGAGCGCGCCGGCTACACCCGCGGCGCCTACTACTCGAACTTCGCCAGCAAGGAAGAGCTCTTCCTCGCCCTCTTCGACGAGCACAGCGAACGGACCGTGCGGCGGCTCGCGGAGGCGATCGACGGGCTCGCCGCCGAGGAGTACACCCTGGAGCGGATCGCCGCGCTCGCCTCCCGGGTCGAGCCGGACGAACGGGACTGGTACCTGGTCACCACCGAGTTCACGCTGCACGCCATCCGCGACCCCCAGGCGGCGTGGGTGCTCGCCCGGCACGACGCCCGGCTGCGGGCCGAGATCGCGCGCGGGCTGACGACCGTACTGCGCCGGGCCGGACGTGAACTGACGGTGGACGCCGACCGGTTCGCGAGGCTGCTGATCGCCCTGCGCGAGGGCGGCCTCGCGCAGAGCTACGTGGAGCCGGAGGAGCTTCCGCCGGGCAGCCTCGAACGCGACTTCCTCGCACCGCTCCTCGAGGCGTCGACGCGGGAGGCCGCCCAGGAGGGGGCGGCCGGGGCCGACCGGACGGACACGGGGGAACGGGGCTGACGTCCGGTCAGTCGAAGAGATCCGGGTCCGACGCCGTGATCTGATCCCACAGCGGGCGGGCCTGGAACCAGCCCGCCAGGTGCGTACCGACCTGGCCCCGGGTGATCAGCGCCGTCTCGCGGTCGATGAGCTGCGGCGTACCGGCGGCCATCGCCAACAGCTGGGCCTGGCACGAGCGTTCCATGGTGACGAACCACCAGACGGCCTCGGCGACCGAGTGCCCGACCGTGAGCAGCCCGTGGTTCTTGAGGATGACCGCCTTGTGCTCGCCGAGTGCCTTCGCGACCCGGTCGCCCTCGTCCAGCTCGTTGACGACGCCACGGTAGTCGTCGTAGATGCCGTGGTCCTCGAAGAAGGCGCACGCGTCCTGGGTGATCGGGTCCAGGGGGACGCCGAGGCTGGAGAACGCCTTGCCGTGCAGCGAGTGCGAGTGCGCGGCGGCCACGGCGTCGGGGCGGGCCGCGTGGACCCGGGAGTGGATGACGAACGCGGCGCGGTTCACGGGGCGGTCGCCGGAGAGCAGGGTGCCCTGGTGGTCGACGAGGACGAGGTCGGAGGCCTTGATCTGGCTGAAACTCATCCCGAAGGGGTTGACCCAGAAGGCGTCCGGGTTCTCGGGGTCGCGGACGGTGATGTGCCCGGCGACGCCCTCGGAGAAGCCGAACCGCCCGAAGATCCGGAAGCCGGCGGCGAGCTGCTCCTTGCGGTACCGCCGCTCCTCCTCGACCGAACCGAAGGTGGGAGGCAGGGGGAGGGTGACGCCCTCGGGCACGGGCCCGACGGCTGCGGCGAGTGCGGGCGGAAGGGTGCTCATGGGGCTCCTCGGGAGGGCGCTCGGGCGTGGCACGCGCCGAAAAGATACAGCGGTGTATCCGTTGGGGCAATGGATCGGCCTTGCGGTCGTCGGGACACGGTGGCTACGGTCGGGCGGAAAGCGCTTACTGAACCGAGGGGCCGGCCCGTGCCGCAGAGGAACGTCCTGATCTACACCCGCACCGCCGGGTACCGGCACGACTCGATCCCGGCCGGTGCGGCCGCCCTCGCCGAACTGGCGGAGGCGGCCGGTCTCACCGCCGAGGCGACGGAGGACCCCGATGTCTTCACGACCGGGCGGCTGGCCGGGTGCGCGGCGGTCGTGTTCCTGTCGACGACGGGCACGGTCCTGACGCCGGAGGGCCGTACGGCCTTCGAGGCGTACCTCCGTGGCGGCGGAGGCTTCCTCGCCATCCACGCGGCGGCCAACGCGGAACCGGACTGGCCCTTCTACGGCGACCTCCTCGGCACCCGCTTCGACGGCCACCCCGAGATCCAGCCGGGCGTGGTCCGCGTGGAGGCGCACGACCACCCGTCGACGGCGCCGCTGCCGGACCGGTGGTCGTGGACGGACGAGTGGTACAACTTCACGTCGAACCCCCGGGGGGCGGGCGTACGGGTGCTGGCCCGCGCGGACGAGTCGACCTACCGGGGCGGAACCCTGGGCGCGGACCACCCCCTGGTGTGGTGCCGCGAGCTGGGCCGGGGCCGTGAGCTGGGCCGGGGCCGGGTCTTCTTCACGGCGCTCGGCCACGCGGCGGAGGCCTACGAGGACGAGACGTTCCGCGCCCACCTCTCGGGCGCGCTCCACTGGGTGTCCGTCTCCCCATCGCCCCTCTGGCCCCTCTGACCCGTCACGCCTCTGACCCGTCACCCCCGCGTACCGCCCCCGATTGCGCCGGGGCCGCGGGCGCGGGAGGGTTCCCCGTGGGGAGACGGCAGGAGGAGAGACATGGCCATCGCCACCGTGAATCCCGCGACCGGCGAGACACTGCGGACGTACGACGCCCACGGGGAGGAGGAGGTCGAGCGGCGCGTCGCCGCCGCGCACGACGCCTTCCGCCGGTACCGCACCACCTCCTTCGCCGAGCGCGCCCGCCTCATGCGCCGCGCCGCCGATCTCCTCGACGAGGACGCCGAGGACATCGCGCGCACGATGACCGTCGAGATGGGCAAGCCGATCACGGCCGCCCGCGCCGAGGCCGCCAAGTGCGCCAAGGCGATGCGCTGGTACGCCGACCACGCCGAGGAACTCCTCGCCGACGAGTACCCCGCGCAGGCCGACGTCCGCGACTCCGGCGCCGACACCGCCCGCGTCCTCTACCGCCCTCTCGGCCCGATCCTCGCCGTCATGCCCTGGAACTTCCCCCTCTGGCAGGTCGTCCGGTTCGCCGCGCCCGCCCTCATGGCGGGCAACACCGGCCTCCTCAAGCACGCCTCCAACGTCCCCAGGACCGCCCTCTACCTCGGTGACCTCTTCCGCCGCGCCGGATTCCCCGAGGGCTGCTTCCAGACGCTCCTCATCGGCTCCGGCGCCGTCGAGGCCGTCCTGCGCGACCGCCGGATCGCCGCCGCCACCCTGACCGGCAGCGAGCCGGCCGGCCGCTCCGTCGCCGCGGTCGCCGGCGACGAGGTCAAGAAGACCGTCCTGGAGCTCGGCGGCAGCGACCCGTACATCGTCATGCCATCCGCCGACCTCCCCCGGGCCGTCAAGACCGCCGTCACCGCGCGCGTGCAGAACAACGGCCAGTCCTGCATCGCCGCCAAGCGGTTCATCGTCCACACCGACGTCTACGACGACTTCGCCGAACGTTTCACCGCCGCCATGAACGCCCTGACCGTCGGCGACCCCCTCGACGAGTCCACCGACGTCGGCCCCCTCGCCACCGAGCAGGGCCGTGACGACCTCGAAGAACTCGTCGACGACGCCGTACGCGAGGGCGCCACCGTCCTGTGCGGCGGAGGCCGTCCCGAGGACCGGCCGCACGGCTGGTACTACCGCCCCACCGTGCTCACCGGCATCACCCCCGGCATGCGCATCCACCGGGAGGAGACCTTCGGCCCGGTCGCGACCCTCTATCCGGTGAGCGACATCAGGGAGGCCGTGGCCGTCGCCAA
Organism: Streptomyces sp. NPDC015346; assembly: GCF_043078785.1. Taxonomy (NCBI): domain Bacteria; kingdom Bacillati; phylum Actinomycetota; class Actinomycetes; order Kitasatosporales; family Streptomycetaceae; genus Streptomyces; species Streptomyces sp. NPDC015346. The sequence goes on from NZ_JBIBTW010000003.1 coordinate 598,213, forward strand.
CGACTCGCCGTTCGGGCTGAGTTCCAACGTCTGGACCCGGGACCACGCCGACGTCGACCTCTTCGTACGGGACCTGGAGGCCGGCGGCGTCTTCGTCAACGGCATGACCGCCTCCCACCCGGCGCTCCCCTTCGGCGGGGTGAAGCGCTCCGGCTACGGGCGCGAACTCTCCGGCCACGGCATCCGCGAGTTCTGCAACGCCACCACGGTCTGGCAGCGCACCTGACACGCCGCTCCCGGCCCGCCCCCTCCCGAACCGTCCTCGCCGCCCCTGGCCCGCCCCCGTCCCGCGCGGTCACCCGCCCTTACGGTCCCTTGCGGTCCTTAGGGCCTTACGGTCCCTCACCCCGCGCCCACGCCAGCAGCTCCTCCGCCGGCCACGTGTTGACCACCCGCTCCGCCGGCACCCCGCACTCCTCCGCCCGCGCGCAGCCGAAGATCTGCCACTCCAGCTGCCCCGGCGCGTGCGCGTCCGTGTCCACCGCGAACCAGACCCCCGCCGCCACCGCCTGCCGCAACAGCCGACGCGGCGGATCGAGCCGCTCCGGACGGCTGTTGATCTCCAGCGCCGTCCCCGTCTCCGCGCACGCGGCGAACACCCGCTCCGCGTCGAACACCGACTCCGGCCGCGACCGCCCCCCGCTCACCAGACGCCCCGTGCAGTGCCCGAGGATGTCCATCAGCGGATTGCGCACCGCCTTCACCATCCTGCGCGTCATGGCCGGCGCGTCCATCCGCAGCTTCGAGTGCACCGAGCCGACCACCACGTCCAACCGGTCGAGCAGCTCCGGCTCCTGGTCCAGCGAGCCGTCCTCCAGGATGTCGCACTCGATGCCGGTCAGCAGCCGGAACGGCGCCCACTCCTCGTTCAGCCGCGCCACCACGTCCAGTTGCTCGCGCAACCGCTCCGGCGACAGACCGCGCGCGACCGTGAGGCGCGGCGAGTGGTCGGTCAGTACGGCCCACTCGTGGCCGATCATCGCCGCCGTACGGCCCATCTCCTCGATGCTGCTGCCGCCGTCGGACCAGTCGGAGTGCAGATGGCAGTCACCGCGCAGCGCCGCCCGCAGGCTCTCGCCGCCCGCGACCGGCGGGACGTCGATCTCCTCCTCGAGCCGCGCCAGATAGGCGGGGACCCGCCCGGCCAGCGCCTCCGCGATCACCGCCGCCGTCTTCGGCCCGATGCCCTTGACCGACTCCAGCGTCCCGGCGGCGGCGCGGCGCTCCGCCTCACCCTCCGGCATCGCCTCGACGGCCGCCGCGGCGGTACGGAACGCCCGCACCCGGTACGTCGGGGCCTGCGCGCGCTCCAGCAGGAAGGCGATCCGGTCAAGCGCCGCCACGGGATCCACCGCGTGCTCCTCCGTCCGCTCGGGCCGCCCCCGCCGCGACTCCGGTGGCCGCCACCGTCCTCTCGACGGGGCCGATCTCGCACCACACCGCCTTGCCCTCGCCGCGCGGCTCCACCCCCCACCGCGACGCCAGCGCGTCGAGCAGCATCAGCCCCCGTCCCGAGGTCGCCGCCTCGCCCGGCGTACGGCGCCGGGGCCACGCGCTCGAACGGTCCTGCACCGAGAGCCGTACCCGCCGCACCGGTTCGGGCAGCACCTCCAGCGTGAGCACCGCTCCACCCTCGGTGTGCAGCAACACGTTCACCAGCAACTCGCCGGTCAACAGCTCGGCGTCATCGGCCATTTCGGACATGCCCCAGTCCCGCAGCGCCTGTCCCACCGCCGCCCGCGCGTCCGAGAGCCCCTGCGGATCCGCCTGGTGGACGTACTGGTGGATGCGGGGCGCCCGCGGAGTGCCCGGGTCCGGGCTGCGCCGCAGGACGAGGAGCGCCACGTCGTCGCCCGCCCCCCACCGCTCCCACAGCCGCTCGGAGAGATGGTCCGCGAGGGCCTCCGCCTGCGGCGGGCCGCTGCTCATCGCGGCCGACAGCTCCGCCATCCCGGACTCGATGTCCGACCCCGGCTGCTCGACCAGCCCGTCCGTGTAGAGCACCAGCGTCTCGCCGGGTACGAGGTCGAGCCGGGTCTCCGGAAACTCCTCGTCGCCGAACACGGTCGCGAGACCGAGCGGCAACCCGCCCCTGAGCTTGGGCTGCCCGACGCGACCGTCCGTGTGCCGGATCAGCGGTCCGAGATGCCCGGCGCGGACCGCGCGCACGGTCCCGGTGCCCAGGTCCACCTGGGCGTAGGTGCAGGTGGCGAAGCGGTTGGTGTCGAGCTCGGCGAGAAAGCGCGAGGCCCGGGCCAGCACGGTCGAGGGAGCGTGGCCCTCACCCGCGTACGCCCGCAGCGCGATCCTCAACTGGCCCATGATGGCGGCCGCGTGGGTGTCGTGGCCCTGGACGTCGCCGACCACGATCCCGACCCGGCTGCGGGGGAGCGAGATCACGTCGTACCAGTCGCCGCCGACCTGCCGTCCGCTCCACGCCGCGTGGTAGCGGACCGCGATCTCGCCGCCCGTGATCGCCGGGATGCGGCGGGGCAGCATCGTCTCCTGGAGCCCGGTGGCCAGCTCCCGCTCCTCGTCGAAGAGGAGGGCCCGCTGGAGCGACTGGGCGACGATCGCGGCGAGGCCGAGGGCGAGGTTGCGCTCGTCGGCGCTGAAGGCGGCGCGGCCCCGGTAGAACAGCGCCATGCCGCCGAGCGAGCGGGCCTGCGCGACCAGCGGCAGATAGCAGGCCGCCTTGAACTTCAGCCGGCCGAGATACGGGGCGAGTTCGGGAAACTCCCGCCCCAGGGTCTGGAAGGAGGACACGAACCGCGGCCGCCCGCTCAGCACGGCCTCGGCCAGCGGCAGCCCCCTGTCCAGGCGGCGGCTGCGGAAGTCGTTCAGAGCGTCCAGGGACTCCCCGCTGAGCGCGATGACGTTGAGCGAGCCGTTCTCGACCAGACCGAGCGCGAGGCCGTCGGCGCCGAGCCGGGCGAGGCCCCCCGGACCGGTGAGGGCCGCCGTCACGTCGTCGACGGTCACCGCGCGCGACAGCGCCTGCGTGGTCCGCTCGACGATGTTCGTCTGCACCTCGCGGCGCTTCTCCAGCTCCAGGACGAAGGCGGAGTGGGTGACCTCGGCGGTGGTGTCCCGGACGATCCCCACGATCCGGTGGGCCCGCCCGTCCGGCGTGCGCAGAATCCGCGCCTGGACATGCGTCCACTGGGGTGTTCCCTCTTCCCCCTCGATCCTGAAGTGCGCGGTGTAGGACGATTCGCCGCTGGTGATCGCACGGCGGATCACCGCCTCGAGCCGGGCGCGCTCCTCCGGCTCCAGGCTGCCGACGAGCGAGGCCGGCCGCCCGTCGAAGCCTTCCGGGTCCAGCCCGAACACCAGCAGCCCCGCCTCGTCGACGTCGATGGTGCCCGTGTCGAGGTCCCAGTCGAAGCTGCCGGTCCGATTCATGGCGAGCCGCTCGTTGGGCCCGATCTCGCCACTGCGCGTGCGCCGCTCGTCCTCGGTCATCCCCCCTATTGTCGAACCCGCGCCCCGCCGACGCCATGGCGAGGACACGGCGTGCCGGAGTTTTCCCCGTTCCCGGCCCGCCCCCTCCCGCCCCGCCCCGTCGGCCGCTCCGTCGGCCCGGAATGCGGGAGTGGGGGGAGGCCAGGAGAATGGCCAGTGCCGGAATGAACCAGTAGGAGGCGGCATGAACGCTGAGTCCGATATGACATCTCCGGGGGAGAGCCCGACGCCCGATCGCCTCTTGCACGCCGGGTCCGAGGGCGAGTACACGGCGGAGGACCTGGTCCTGGCCTCCGGGCGTGACGTGAACCCGAAGAACCTCGCGTGGGCGGAGCGCCGTATGGCGGAGAAGGGGCGGGCCTCCCTCGACGAGCTCCTGCCCTGAAACGACCCGGTAACAGCGCTCGCCGGCCCCTCGACCCGGACCCCGCCGGGCCGAGGGGCCGGAGCCGTACAGTCGCGAGCTCCCGCCGACGCGAGCTCCCGCCGTCGCGAGCGGCGACCGCCCGGCTACCGACAGGCGCCGTTCCCGCCGATGGCGCCCGGCCCTCCCCGTACCGCCGCGGGCCTTCCCCATTTATGGAACACGTTCTACCGTGGCCGCCGTCGCGCGCACACCACCCAGGACGCCGCCACGGGAGGGCCCCATGCACCTCGAGTACACGCCCGAGCAGCACCGCCTGCGCGCGGAGCTGCGCGCGTACTTCGCCGCGCTCGTCCCGGACGACGTCCGCGCCCGCTACACCCATCCCGCCGCCCAGAAGCGGTTCTACCGGGAAACCGTGCGCCGGCTCGGCGGTGACGGCTGGCTCGGCGTCGGGTGGCCCACCGAGTACGGCGGGCGCGGACTGACCCCGATGGAGCAGTTCATCTTCTTCGACGAGGCGGCCCAGGCCGGCGTCCCGCTGCCGCTGATGGCCCTCAACACCGTCGGACCGACGATCATGCGGTTCGGCACCGACGAGCAGAAGGCGTTCTTCCTGCCGAAGATCCTCTCCGGGGAGATCGACTTCGCCATCGGCTACAGCGAGCCCGACGCCGGCACCGACCTCGCCGCCCTCAAAACCAGCGCCGTCCGGGAGGGCGACGAGACCACCGGTCACTACACGGTCAACGGGCAGAAGATCTGGACGACCAACGGCGACACCGCCGACTGGATCTGGCTCGCCGTCCGCACCGACCCGGACGCCCCACCGCACAAGGGCATCACCATGCTCCTCGTGCCGACCAGCGACCCCGGCTACTCCTGCACCCTCATCAACACCCTCGCCTCGCACGACACCACCGCCAGCTACTACGACAACGTCCGCGTCCCCGCCTCCCACCGCGTCGGCGAGGAGAACAAGGGCTGGCGGCTGATCACCAATCAGCTCAACCACGAGCGCGTGACCCTCGCCGCCCACGGCACGATGGCGATCCGCGCCCTCCACGACGTCCAGCGCTGGGCCGCCGACACCAAGCTCGCCGACGGCCGCCGGGTGATCGACCTCGGCTGGGTGCGCCGGAGCCTGGCCCGCACCCACACCCGGCTCGACGCGATGAAGCTCCTCAACTGGCAGATGGTCAACGCCGTCCAGGACGGCACGCTCACCCCCCAGGACGCCTCCGCCGTCAAGGTCTACGGCTCCGAGGCGCGCCGCGACGCCTACGCCTGGCTCATGGAGGTCGTCGGCGCGGCCGGCGCACTGAAGGAAGGCTCCGCCGGGGCGGTCCTCCACGGCGAACTCGAACGCGGCTACCGCTCGGCCGTCATCTTCACCTTCGGCGGCGGCAACAACGAGATCCAGCGCGAGATCATCTCCTGGATCGGCCTGGGAATGCCCCGCGTTCGGCGCTAGCCGCCCATCGATCCGGCAAGGGGTGAGTCGGGCGGGGGTGATCCCGGCGGGGCGACCCGGCCGGGGCCGGTCGGGCGCGTCGGGGCAGACTGTGCGGACACCTGAGCGAACGGAGAACCGATGGTGAACCCGCCGGCAGCCCCGATGGACACCGCCCCCGTGCACCCGGAGTACCCGGTACGGACGAAGCGGCTGCGCCTGAGACCCGTACGCACCGACGACCTGGAAGCCGTCCACGCGCACCGCTCGCTGCCCGAGGTCGCCCTCTACCTGCCGCACGAGCCGCACACCCGGGAGGTGACCGAGCAGACCCTGCGGCGCCTGATCGGCGGGGAGTCGCTCGCCACCCCGGGGGACTGGCTGGGCCTCGCCGTCGAGACCGAGCGGGGCCGCGTCGTCGGCGAGGTCCTCCTCCGGCGGGACGACCGCGAACCGGCGACCGGAGAGGTCGGTTTCGCCTTCCACCCGGACGTGTGGGCCACCGGCATCGCCACCGAGGCGGTCACGGCCGCCCTCGACATCGCCTTCGACAGCTTCGGCTGGCACCGGGTGTACGGCGTCTGCGACGTGCGGAACGTCGCCTCCGCGGCCCTCATGCGGCGCATCGGGATGCGCCACGAGGCCGTCATGCGGCGGAACTCGTACCTGAAGAACGACTGGTGCAACGACTCCATGTTCGCAGTCCTCGCCACCGAGTGGCGCAGGACCCGGCCACGCTCGGCCGACGAGCGCGCCGTCGACGCGGCGGCCGCCACGTTCTTCTCCTCGTTCACGCGCGCCGGCGGAGAGCCGGTGAACCCGGACGCGGCCCGTTCCGTCCTCGCCCCCGACGCCGTCGTCGAGCGGGTCGGCTCGTCGCCGGGCGGCGGAGAACCGGCCGACTTCGACGTGTTCGAGGTGTCCTGGACGACCGTGGTCACGGCCGGACGGGCCCTGCGCGCCTCACTCCTGTTCAGGCACGGCGTCCGCGACGGCGTCCCGTTCACGGGATGGGGCCGCGCGGCCCTCCAACTGTGCTCCGGCACCGGCGCCTGGCTCGTCGAGTCCCTCACCTGGACCGATGAACCGGACACCCCCTAGAGTCCGGCGGGCGATCAGGACACCCTCGTGGTCACGGCGGGTGGGTTCCTTTGGCACACTGTCGCCGGTCCGACCTCGACGTACGAGAAGTACGAGAAATACCAGCACGAAGTTCGAAGTACGAGCATGAAGAACGACAAGGAGCCGCGGCGTTGAGCGTCAGCGTTGAAGGACAGATAGACCTCGCGGGGCCGGTGGGCAAGCTGCTCCACCGGCGCCCGCTGAAGAACTCCACGGTGATGCAGTCGTTCGGCATCGACCCGGTCACCGGCGAGATCTTCGTACTCCAGGTCGTGCAGGGCGGCCTGACCCTCAGTGGCGAGTCCGGACCGGTCAGCGGGGCCGACCGGGTCGCCAACGGCGACCTGTGCGTCACCCGCCTCTCCCAGACCGGCGCCATCACCGGCTTCATGTACCTGCGTGGTTTCGGACACGGCGTCTCGATGGGCGTCGAGAACCGGGCCGGCGTCTCCTACCTGTGGACCGAGACCGCGTCCAAGCCCAACAGCAAGAACGAGGGCTACGGAACGGCCATCACCCACTTCGAGTTCCGCAGCAACACGGTCCTCGACCACGGCTCCTCGCTGCACGCGAAGCCGTACACGCCCGCCGTCGGCGCCACCGGTGTCACCTGCACCATCGACCCCACCACCAACCGGCTCGTGGTCCGCTTCAACCTCAGCGGCATGAAGTACGAGTCGTACGACCTGGCCAAGGCCGCGGCCGGCGTGTGGGAGCCGATCGCCCGCATCGCCCAGCCGGACCCGAACGGCGTCTTCCAGGGGTACGCCTCCCTCGGCGGCGTGCTGTACATGCTCGCCGGCCAGGCCATCGCCGCCGACAACCCGGCCAACCCGTTCCCGGGCAACACCTATCTGACCGCCGTCGACTGGGCCACCGGCGCCGTCCTGGACCAGCAGCACGTCCTGGCCGCTCCCGGTCTGGAGTACCGCGAGCCCGAGGGCATGGCCGTCTCCGTACGCGGTGGTGTCCCGCACCTCCACTTCGGCTTCGCCTGTGAGGACCCCGGCCCGCGCACCTGCACCATCCTGTCCCTCTCCGGCGCGCCGGAGATCGACGGCGTCAAGGTGCTCACCGACTGGCAGCCCATCAGCCTCGCCGCCGGTGCCCTCGTCGACCAGAACGCCCCCAAGGGGCGGCTCATCAGCATCGCCGGCACCACGACGCTCCAGCTCAGCGGCGGCGTCAAGGGCACCTTCGACGCGGACGCCGTCATCGGCACGCTGCCCGACGCGCTCACGCCGAGCATGGTCGCCCGCGCGAACGTGCCCCGGAACAACAGCGCCGGCTACTCCGTCGCGCGCGTCGAGGCCGACTCGGACCGGCAGCTCCGGCTCTACGGCGGCCGCTCCACCAACGCCATCACCTGGGCCCAGCTGGACACCTTCAGCGCCGTCTGGCGCTGACCTCCCCGGCCGCGCCTCAGGCGTTCCCTTCTTTCCTTACTTTCCTTTCCTTCCACGGCTCGTCTAGGAGACGATCGACCATGTCCCAGAACCGCCGCAGCATCCTCGGTGCCGCTCTCGCCCTGCCCGCCGCCCTCACCGCCGGCAGCCTGATGACCGCCGCGCCGGCGGCCGCCGCCACCGGTGGCGTCGAGGCCGGCGAGTGGGCCGACCTCATCCTCGAGCCCGGCGTCACCGCCCAGGTCGGCGCGACCCCGCAGGTCCGCATCGTCACGATCGCCGGCACCACCTTCCTCCAGGCGCGGGGCGCGATCACCTGCAACCTCACCGCCGACGCCAAGATAGCCACGCTGCCCGCCACCCTGCGGCCCACCTGGTACACGCGCGCCACGGCGCCGCGCAACAACAGCCAGGGCATCAACGCCTGCCGCTTCGAGGTCAACACCGCCGGCTCGGTGAGCATCTACGGCGCCAACACCGGCAACCCGATCACCTGGGTCCAGTTCGACTCGGTCCAGACGATCTGGCGCTGACACCCCGCCCCGGGGCGGGCGTCCCGCGTAGGACGCCCGCCCCGGACTCTTCGGCCCGAACGCCACCACCGAAGCCGCCGAGACCGCCGCCAGGTCACAGCGTGAAAACGATGGCGCGCCGCGCCCCGCCGTGCGCCCCCGCCCCGTACAAACTCCGCAGCCAGGCGGCCATACTGGACGGGCCGGGGAGGGCGCAGCGAATCGACGGGGGCGACAGCACGCGATGGCGGAGACCAGGCTGATCCAGGGCCGCTACCGGCTGCACGACGTGATCGGGCGCGGCGGCATGGGCGAGGTGTGGCGGGCCACCGACGAGTCGCTCGGCCGCCGGGTCGCGGTCAAGTGCCTCAAGCCGCTGGGACCGCAGCAGGACGCGAACTTCATGAAGGTGCTGCGCGAGCGGTTCCGGCGCGAGGCGCGCGTCGCCGCCTCGCTCCAGCACCGCGGGGTGACGGTCGTCCACGACTTCGGCGAGTCCGACGGCGTGCTCTTCCTCGTCATGGAGCTCCTGGAGGGCCACAACCTCAGCCAGCTCCTCGACGAGAACAAGCAGCACCCGCTGCCGGTGCAGGACGTCGTGGACATCGCCGAACAGGTCGCCGACGCCCTCGCGTACACCCACCGCCAGGGGATCGTGCACCGCGACCTCAAGCCCGCCAACATCATGCGGCTCGGCGACGGCGCGGTGAAGATCTGCGACTTCGGGATAGCGCGCCTCGGCGCCGACATCGGCTTCACCTCGCGCCTCACCGGCACGGGCATCGCCATGGGCACCCCGCACTACATGTCGCCGGAGCAGATCAGCGGGGGAGAGGTCGACCACCGCAGCGATCTGTACTCGCTGGGCTGCGTGCTGTACGAGATCGCCACCGGCGCCCCGCCCTTCGACCTCGACGACGCCTGGGCCGTCCTCGTCGGCCACCGCGACACGCCGCCCGAACCGCTCCGCACCCGCCGGGCCGAACTGCCCGACTATCTGGACCGGATCGTCCTCGACCTGCTCGCCAAGACGCCGGAGGGCCGGCCCACCGACGCGACCGACCTGCGCCGCCGGATCGTCTCGGCCCGCTCCGTATCGGTCTCCGTTCCCGTGCCGGTCCCGGTGTTCGCGCCCCTGCTCCGCGTGCCGGAGGTCTCCGAACCCGCGCCCCGGCTCCCGTCCTGGGCGCGCGGGATGACCACCGGTCACAAGGCGACCGGGGGTTCCCTCGCACTCGCCGCGCGGGGGTACGACCCGGCGGCCGGGCTGACGGGGGAGTGGACGACCGGCTCGGGCGTGGCACGCACCCCGGAAGCCCCCGCTCCGCCCAGCCCGACGTCCGAGGTGCGGGCCGACGCGCGGGCCGACGCGCGGGCCGAGCTGCCCGCCGTGCTCGCCGCCCGGCACCGGGCGGGGCTCGGCCTCGGCCGGCTCGGCCGCTGGGACGAGGCCGAGGCCGTCCACCGCTCCGTCGTCGAGGACCGGGAGCGGGTGCTCGGACCCGACCACCCCGACACCCTCACCAGCCGGTACGAATGGGGCTTCGCGCTCGGACGGCTCGACCGGCCGACCGACGCGCTGCGCGAGTTCCACCGGGTCACCGAGGCCAGGGAGCGCGTGCTCGGCGCCGACCACCCCGACACCCTGGCCGCGCGGCAGGAGACGGCGTACGTCCTCGGCCGCCTCGGCCGACACTTCGAGGCGCACGAGGTGTACGCGGCGGTGCTGGCCTCGCGCGAGCGCACCATGGGCCAGGACCATCCCGACACCCTGCGCTGCCGCCACAACCTGGCGTTCAACCTGGGCAGGCTGGGACGCCTGGAGGAGTCGTACCGGATGGCGCGCGAGGTGGCGGAGGCGCGCGGCCGGCTCCTCGGGGCGGATCACCCCGACACGCTGGTGACGCGGTACGAAGTGGCGTACACGCTCGGACAGTCGGGGCGCTGGAAGGAGGCGCTCGACGGCTACCGCGAGGTCGCGGCGGCCCGTGCCACCGTCCTCGGCGCCGACCACCCCGACACCCTCGCCGCCCGCTACGAGGTCGGCATCTGTCTGGGCCGGCTCGGCCGGGGCGCCGAGGCCCTGGACCTCTACCGCGACCTGGCCGAGGCCCGCACCCGGGTGCACGGCCCCGAGCACCCCGAGACGCTCCGGGCCCGCCACGGCGTCGGCGTCAACCTCGGCCGCCTCTCCCGCTGGGAGGAGGCCGTGGCGGAAGCCCGTGCGGTGTGCGCCCTCCGCGAACGGGTCCTCGGCGCGGACCACCCCGACACCTTGATCAGCCGCCGCGAGGTCGCCGTCGGCCTCGGCTGGCTCTCCCGCTGGGACGAGGCCCTGACGGCCTACCACCAGGTCACCGAGGCCCGCACCCGCACCCTCGGCCCCGACCACCCCGACACCCTGACCGCCCGCGAGGACGAGGCCCACTGCCTCGAACAACTCGGCCGCCCCACCGAAGCGTCCCGCCTCCACCACCCCACGCCACCCCCACCCCACACCAACGGCCGACAGACCGCCCCGTAGATCAGCCGCCATGCCGGTGGCTCTCCCGCCCCTCGGTTCCTTCGGTGGGTCGGGGGTTCCCGGGGCGATCTTCGCGTGTTAGCAAGAGACATGACCGCACAGCGCTCGTACGACGCCGTCATCGTCGGCGGTGGACACAACGGACTCGTCGCCGCCGCCTACCTGGCCCGTGCCGGGCGGAGCGTCCTCGTCCTGGAACGACTCGGGGCCACCGGGGGCGCCGCCGTCTCCACGCGGCCGTTCGAGGGGGTCGACGCCCGGCTCTCGCGGTACTCCTACCTGGTCTCCCTCCTGCCCGGGAAGATCGTGCGCGAGCTGGGGCTCCGGTTCTCGTTGCGGAAACGGTCCATCTCCTCGTACACCCCGAAGGACGACCGCGGGCTGCTCGTCGGCGGCGGCCCCGACCGGACCCGCGCCTCCTTCGCCGCGCTCACCGGCTCCGACCGCGAGTACGAGGCCTGGCAGGCGTTCTACGGCCGCACCGCCCAGGTGGCCCAGCGGGTCTTCCCCACCCTCACCGAGCCGCTCCCCACCCGCGACGAACTACGCGCCCGCGTCGACGACGAGACCGCCTGGCGGATGCTCTTCGAGGAGCCCATCGGCGTCGCCGTCGAGGAGACCTTCGCCGACGACCTCGTCCGCGGCGTCGTCCTCACCGACGCCCTCATCGGCACCTTCGCCGACGCCCACGACCCCACCCTGCTCCAGAACCGCTGCTTCCTCTACCACGTCATCGGCGGCGGTACGGGCGACTGGGACGTCCCCGTCGGCGGCATGGGCGCCCTCACCGACGCCCTCGCGGACGCGGCCCGCACCGCCGGCGCCGAGATCCGCACCGGCCACGAGGCCACCCGGATCGAGACCGACGGCACCCGCGCCGAGGTCACCTACCGCACCGCCGACGGCGAGAGCACCGTCGCCGCCGCCCACGTCCTCGTCAACGCCTCCCCCCAAGCCCTGGCCGCCCTCCTCGGCGAGACACCCCCACCGCCCGCCGAAGGCGCCCAGCTCAAGGTCAACATGCTGCTCACCCGGCTGCCCCGGCTCCGCGACCGCTCGGTCGACCCCCGCGAGGCCTTCGCCGGCACCTTCCACATCGCCGAGGGGTACGAGCAGCTCGCCACCGCCTACGCCGAGGCCGCCGCCGGACGGCTGCCCAGCACACCGCCCTCCGAGATCTACTGCCACTCCCTGACCGACCCCAGCATCCTCGGCCCCGAGCTCGCCGAGCGCGGCCACCAGACCCTCACCCTCTTCGGACTCCACGCCCCCGCGCGCCTGTTCACCGCCGACAACGACACCGCCCGCCGCGAACTCCTCGAGGCGACCCTCGCCACCCTCGACACCGTCCTCGACGAGCCGCTCACCGACTGCCTCGCCCTCGACGCCGACGGCAGGCCCTGCATCGAGGCCAAGACCCCGCTCGACCTCGAACGCGAACTACGCCTGCCCGGCGGCCACATCTTCCACCGCGACCTCTCCTTCCCCTACGGGGAAGAGGGCACCGGCCGCTGGGGCGTCGAAACCTCCCATCCCAACGTCCTGCTGTGCGGCGCCGGCGCCGTCCGCGGCGGCGGAGTGAGCGGCATCCCCGGTCACAACGCGGCGATGGCGGCGCTCGGACGTTGACGCCCGGCGACACCCGCGGCGCTCCCACCACGGGCGTGAAGCTGACCTGCGACCGCGCTTAAGAAAACCTCGATGGACCGCGAGCCCGACATACGGAAGATTCCTTTCAGGGATCATGGGCGCACCACCGCGCCCGGACCCCGCACGTCACAGGACACACACGTCGGGAGCCATGGCATTGAAGGCACTGGTCAAGCAGAAGGCGGAGCCGGGACTCTGGCTCACGGACGTACCGGAGCCCGAGACCGGCACCGGGGACGTACTGATCAAGGTCAAGCGGACCGGCATCTGCGGCACCGACCTCCACATCCGCTCCTGGGACGGCTGGGCGCAGCGGACCATCACCACACCGCTGACCCTCGGCCACGAATTCGTCGGCGAGGTCGTGGACACCGGCCGTGACGTCGCCGAGATCAAGGTCGGCGACCTCGTCAGCGGCGAGGGCCACCTGGTCTGCGGCAAGTGCCGCAACTGCCTGGCCGGCCGCCGCCACCTCTGCCGCGCCACCATCGGCCTCGGCGTCGGCCGCGACGGCGCCTTCGCCGAGTACGTCGCCCTGCCCGCCTCCAACGTCTGGGTGCACCGGGTCCCCGTCGACCTCGACGTCGCCGCGATCTTCGACCCCTTCGGCAACGCCGTGCACACCGCCCTCTCCTTCCCGCTCGTCGGCGAGGACGTGCTGGTCACCGGCGCCGGCCCGATCGGCATCATGGCCGCCGCCGTCGCCAAGCACGCGGGCGCCCGCCACGTCATGATCACCGACGTCAGCGAGGAGCGCCTGGACCTGGCCCGCAAGGCCGGCGTCTCGCTCGCGCTGAACGTCGCGCAGCAGACCATCGCCGACGGCCAGCGCACCCTCGGCCTCAAGGAGGGCTTCGACGTCGGCCTGGAGATGTCCGGCAACCCGCGCGCGATGCGCGACATGGTCGCCAACATGACCCACGGCGGCAAGATCGCCATGCTCGGCCTGCCCGCCGAGGACTTCGCCGTCGACTGGGCGAAGATCGTCACCTCGATGATCACCATCAAGGGGATCTACGGACGCGAGATGTTCGAGACCTGGTACGCCATGTCCGTGCTCCTGGAGGGCGGACTCGACCTCGCCCCCGTGATCACCGGCCGCTACGACTACCGCGACTTCGAGGCCGCCTTCGACGACGCCGCGTCCGGCAAGGGCGGCAAGATCATCCTCGACTGGACCGTCTGATCCTCTGATCCGTCCGATCGGGCTGATCCGCGATCGATCCGTCCGACCGTCAGATCCCCTCTAAGGAACCCACGATGTTCGACTCCGTACGCGACGACCTCCGTACCACCCTCGACGAGATCCGTGCCGCCGGTCTGCACAAGCCCGAGCGCGTCATCGGCACCCCCCAGTCCGCCACCGTCGCCGTCACCGCCGGCGGGCGGCCCGGCGAGGTGCTCAACTTCTGCGCCAACAACTACCTCGGCCTCGCCGACCACCCCGAGGTGGTCGCCGCCGCCCACCAGGCGCTCGACCGCTGGGGCTACGGCATGGCCTCCGTCCGCTTCATCTGCGGTACCCAGGAGGTGCACAAGGAGCTGGAGGCGCGGCTGTCCTCCTTCCTCGGCCAGGAGGACACGATCCTCTACTCCTCCTGCTTCGACGCCAACGGCGGTGTCTTCGAGACGCTCCTCGGCCCCGAGGACGCCGTCATCTCCGACGCCCTCAACCACGCCTCCATCATCGACGGCATCCGCCTCTCCAAGGCCCGCCGCTTCCGTTACGCCAACCGCGACATGGCCGACCTGGAGCAGCAGCTCAAGGAGGCGGCCGACGGCGGAGCCCGCCGCAAGCTGATCGTCACCGACGGCGTCTTCTCGATGGACGGCTACGTCGCCCCGCTCGACGAGATCTGCGACCTGGCCGAGCGCCACGACGCCATGGTGATGGTCGACGACTCGCACGCCGTCGGCTTCGTCGGCCCCGGCGGTCGCGGCACCCCCGAGCTGCACGGCGTGATGGACCGCGTCGACATCATCACCGGCACCCTGGGCAAGGCACTCGGCGGCGCCTCCGGCGGTTACGTCGCCGCCCGCGCCGAGATCGTCGCCCTGCTGCGCCAGCGCTCCCGCCCGTACCTCTTCTCCAACACCCTCGCCCCGGTGATCGCCGCCGCCTCCCTGAAGGTCCTCGACCTTCTGGAGTCGGCCGGCGACCTGCGCGACCGGCTGCGCGCCAACACCGCGCTGTTCCGCTCCCGCATGACCGACGAGGGCTTCGACATCCTCCCCGGCGACCACGCCATCGCCCCCGTCATGATCGGCGACGCGTCCGAGGCCGGGCGGATGGCGGAGCTGCTCCTGGAGCGCGGCGTGTACGTCATCGGATTCTCGTACCCGGTCGTTCCGCAGGGCCAGGCGCGCATCCGCGTCCAGCTGTCGGCGGCGCACTCCACCGAGGACGTCAACCGCGCGGTCGACGCGTTCGTCGCCGCCCGCGCCGCCCTGCGAGACTAGGGGCATGATCGAAGCGCGGCGGCTGCACATCCTCCGTGCGGTGGCCGACCACCGCACGGTCACGGCCGCTGCCGCCGCGCTCTACCTCACCCCCTCGGCGGTCTCCCAGCAGCTCGCCGCGCTGGAGCAGGAGACCGGCCACCGGCTGGTCGAGCGCAGCGCCCGGGGCGCGCGGCTCACCCCGGCCGGCGAGATCCTGCTCAGCCACGCCAACGCCGTCCTCGCCCAGCTGGAGCGGGCCGAGTCCGAACTCGCGGCCTACGGGTCGGGCGAGGCCGGCACGGTCACCGTGGCCGCGTTCGCCACCGGCATCGGCCTCGTCGTCGCCCCCGCCATCACCCAGCTCGCCCGGACGGCGCCCGGCATCCGGGTACGGGTGCGGGACGCCGAGGGGGACGAGAGCCTGCTGATGGTCCTGGACCGGCAGGTCGACGTGGCGGTGGCGGTCGAGTACCGGGGCGCGCCCGGCGAGGACGACGCCCGGCTCACCCGCGTACCGCTGTACGCCGAGCCCTTCGACGCCGTCCTGCCGCTCGGGCACCGGCTCGCCGACGACGAGCGGGTCGCACTCGCCGACCTGGCCAAGGACGCCTGGATCGGGCAGTCGGCGGGCAACCCCTGTCATGACGTGACCGTCCTGGCCTGCGAGTACGCGGGCTTCGCGCCCCGCCTCGAACACTCCTCCGACGACTTCCGCGCCGTCGTCGCGCTCGCGTCGGCGGGCGCGGGAGTGGCGCTCGTGCCGCGCTCGGCGCTGCGCGGGATGGAGCTCGACGACGTGCTGATCCGCCCGGTGGACGGCGTGGCCCCGACCCGCCGCGTCTTCGCGGCGGTACGGCGCGGAGCCGAGGACCATCCGCTGATCAGCCCCGTGCTCACCGCCCTGCGCACGGCGGCGGAGCCCGGCGCCTGACCGACCCCGAACCGAGCCCGCTTCGGGCCGGCCGGCTCGGCGGCCCTCGGCCGCTACCAGATCGTGGTGAATCCGAGCCGGACCCGCTCCTGGTCGACCGCCACGTCGAGGGCGCCGTTCTTCACCCGGCCCGCCTCGGCGGCCGACAGAGCGCGCCCGAAGACGCGGAGGTCGTCCAGACCGCCGTGGAAGAGTCGCGTGACCCCGACCGGCTGGTCGGGGAAGTCCGGCCGGGCACCGATGTGGACGTTGAACTGGCCGGCCGGGGTGATGTCGCCACGGGGCGCGGGCGCGGTGGACTCCGTACCGCCGTCGACCGCGAGAACGAGCCGATCACCCGTGCGCTTGAACACGACGTGGTGCCACTTGTCGTCGTTGTACGAGGAGGGGACCGTCACCTCGCCCGACTCGGTGTCCGTGCCGATGGTCGCGCGCAGGACGCCCCGCTCCGGTTCGGCCCGCAGCGAGAAGTGCCGGATCGTGGGGTCCGTGCCCGGCGCGCCGTAGGCCCACACGAGGGGCCGTACACCGGTGGTGGCGGAGTGTCGGAACCAGGCCGTGACGGTGAAGTCCCCGGCGCGCACCCGCAGGGAGTCCGAGCAGCCGAGCAGCCGCAGGTAGTCGTCCCGGCCGTCGAAGTCCATGGCCTTGCCGGAGCCGCGCGTGCCGAGCCGCGCCCCGCCGTGGACGACGGCGTGGTTGCCGTACTCACCGGGCGGCGGCGCGGAGGTGTCGGTGGTGCGGGGGCGGCGCAGCTCGGTCCTCGCCGCGTCCATGGCGGTCTCGGAGAAGGAGGTGAAGACGACGCTGCCGTGCGGGATGTTCCCGCCGGTCTCGTACAGGACACCGACCGACCCGTCGGGCAGCAGGGTCAGGTCCGAGTAGCCGGTGCGGGCGGAAGAGACGAGGGTGCCGGCGGTCTGCCAGCTCTTCCCCTCGTCGGTGGAGGAGCGGATGGCCAGCTCGCGCCGGTCCTCCAGCGGGTTGGGCCCCAGCCGGGCGGGCCCCGAGAACAGCAGCCGGTCGGGCTTGCCGTCGAGGTCCCGCGCGTGCAGCCGCAGCAGAGAGCCGGAGACCGGTGTGGTGTCCAGCTTGGGCACCGGGGCGAAGGGGGCGGTGAAGGTGGCGCCGCCGTCGGCGCTGGTGGCCGCCAGCCGGTGCTCCTGGGTGGTGCACGGGACGGGCCGGGAGGAGCGGGCGTTGACGTACACGCCCCCGCCGGCGGTCTCGGCGACCGCCGGCTCGACGGGGAACGCACCGGTCTGGTCCGCCTCGGAGGTGGCGCCCAGCTCCCAGCTGAGTCCGCCGTCGTCGCTGTAGTACAGCTGGCCGCCGGCGACCGTGTCGCTCTTGGCGGTGTGGTCGCCGGGCACGATCAGTCGTCCCTCGTGCTTGCCGCGACTGAGCTGGATGCCGTGGCCGGGGCCGGTGGACACCCACCCCCAGCCGGTGGGTTTGAGCTGCGGCAGCGCGACGCCCGGCGACCAGGTCACGCCTCCGTCCATGCTGTGCTTCGCGTGCACGGTACGGGGAAAGCCGCCGCGACTCGGTGCGGAGGCGTCACGGTTCCAGTCGCTGCTGGAGTACAGCAGGGTGATCCGGCCGGTCACCGCGTCCACGACCGGCGCCGGGTTGCCGTGCGCGAGCTGGTCGCCCTCCCCGACCACGCGCTCCAGCGGACTCCAGGTCCGGCCGCCGTCGGTGGACCGCTTCAGCACGAGGTCGTTGTCGCCGACGTCGTGGCAGCCTGCCCTCTCCTCCCGTACGCGGCCCTCGGCGAAGGCGAGCAGGGCTCCGGAGCGGGTGGTGACGAGCGCCGGGATCCGCGTGCAGTGGTAGTCCTCACCCGCCTTGAACGGCATCGACACCTGGGCCGGAACCAGGGCCCGGGTGACCGAGGCGGGCGCGGGCGACGACGACGCGACCACGAGGACGAGCGCGGCCGGCACGGCCGGGGCGAGCACGCGGAGCCACGCGGACAGGGCGGAGCGGCGCGCGCCCGGTGGGCGGCGCTCGGACAGGGGGAGCATGCGGGGGCACCTCAAGGGGACGGCGGACGCGAAGGACGGTCGTGCGGCGCGGCGCGGAACGGTGATGCCGTGCGCGAGCGAGCCGACCGCGGCGGCCCCCCGCGAGCGCGAAGGCCACCGGGAACGGGCGAGCGACAGCGGTTCGGTGGCCTTCTCGCCGGACGGTACCTCGATCGATCATCCGTTCGCGGCCGCGCCACGCCAGTGGACCGGGTGTACCGCTCAGTCGGCCGACCTGGTCCAGCCCACCGCCTCGATCCGCACGCCGTCCGAGGGGCGCGTCTCGTCGAACACCGGGCGCCCGACCGGATCGAGGATCCGCAGCCCGTCGACGTACACCCCGCGCCCGACGTAGCGCTGGTCCGTCGTGTACCGCCAGCGCACCCGGAGTTCCCGTCCCTCCCCGGTCGGCAGCTCCGCCGTCGCCTGGTGCCAGACCCGGCCCGACCAGCCGCTCACCGACCCGGCCGGGTGCGGTCGCGCCGGCCCGTCGCCGCGTACGGTGGCGAACGGCACCGGCTCCCAGCTCGCACCGCCGTCCCGCGACGCCTCCAGGAAGGCCGCGTCCGAACCCGGCTCGGTGTCCCACCACAGGGCGCACTCCAGCCGCGTGGAAGCCGCGAGCGGCGGCAGCGTGAGGGTGGCGGTCGTGGCGCTCGCCGTCCCGGAGAACCAGGCGGTCCGGCCGCGCGCCGGGCGGACCGGCACGGCGCGGGCCAGGTTGTTCGCGGCGGCGACCCGGGGCGCGGAGCCGGAACGCCAGGTGCGCACCGGGTGGACGGAGTTGCCCAGCACGACGAGGAAGGCGTCGGTGGTCGGGTCCAGGACCAGGCTGGTGCCGGTGAAGCCGGTGTGTCCGGCCGTGCGCGGCGTGGCCATCGCGCCCATGTACCAGTGCTGGTACAGCTCGAAGCCGAGGCCGTGCTCGTCGCCGGGGAACGCCGTGTTGAAGTCGGTGAACATCAGCTCGACGGACGCGGGGGAGAGGATGCGGGCGCGGCCGTACGCTCCGCCGTTGAGGAGGGTACGGGCCAGCACGGCGAGGTCCCAGGCGCAGGAGAAGACCCCCGCGTGCCCGGCGACGCCGCCGAGGCTGTAAGCGTTCTCGTCGTGGACCTCGCCCCACACCATGCCCCGGTCGAGGCCCGACCACGGACGCCGGGCGTCCTCCGTCGCCGCGATCTTCGGCCGCCACGAGAGCGGGGGATTGAACCGCGTGCGGTGCATCCCGAGCGGAGCGGTGATCTCGTCGTGGAGCAGTGCGTCCAGCGGGTGACCGGTGATCTCCTCCAGGATCAGCTGGAGTGCGATCAGGTTCAGGTCGGAGTACAGATACCTCGTGCCGGGGGGCCCGGCCAGGGTCTCGTTCCACAGCAGCCGCAGCTTCCCCTCCCGCGTCGGCTCCTTGTAGAGCGGGATCCAGGCCCGGAACCCCGAGGTGTGGGTGAGGAGCTGACGGACCGTGACGTCCTGCTTGCCGCCACCGCCGAACTCCGGCAGATACGCCGTGACCTTCGCCTCCAGCTCCAGAGCGCCCCGCTCGATCTGCTGGACCGCCAGGATCGAGGTGAACAGCTTCGAGAC
Organism: Streptomyces sp. NPDC015346; assembly: GCF_043078785.1. Lineage (NCBI taxonomy): Bacteria > Bacillati > Actinomycetota > Actinomycetes > Kitasatosporales > Streptomycetaceae > Streptomyces > Streptomyces sp. NPDC015346. The sequence continues at coordinate 617,696 of NZ_JBIBTW010000003.1, forward strand.
GGACGCCAGATCGAAGACGGTGTCCTCGGCCATCGGGATCTGCCGCTCCGCCGGCAGCTCGATCCCGCTGTCCGTCTTCTCGTCGTACCCCGCGTACCGTACGGCCGTGCCGATCGGCCGGTGCAGCGCCACCGTGCCGCCCCGCCCGGCGAGCAGCACCGCGCCCGCGTACCACGGATGCTTGGGGGAGGGCCCGAGGAACGCCTCGGCGTCGGCGACCAGCCGGTCCAGATGCCCGGGCAGCAGCCCGGCACGCTCGGCGGAGCCGTGCCGCAGCGTCGTCCGTCCGCCCCGCGGTACGGAGGCCTCGGCGGCCCCCGGAATCGAGCCGACCACCAGCGCACCTCCCAGGGCGAGAACCCCGCCGCCGAACGCGCGGCGGCTCATTCCCCGGCCCGTCGAACCCTCTGCCGTCTCCTCCGTCATACCCACCCTCTCCCACCCGGCTGAAAGAATCCTTCGGCCACACCCGTATCGACTGAAACTTTCTTACCGGGGTGAGGGCGGGTCAAGGAAGCGGGCGGCAGGGCAAAGAATCTGACGCTGCATCAGAAAATCTCTTCCCTCGTCCGGTCCCTTGCGGCATCCTGCCGCCCATGAAGACGGAGCTGAGCCAAAAACTGGGGATCGAGCACGCCATCTTCGGCTTCACGCCCTTCCCCGCGGTGGCCGCCGCCCTCACCAGAGCCGGCGGATTCGGCGTTCTCGGCGCGGTGCGCTACACCGCCCCCGGCGACCTCGCCCGTGACCTCGACTGGATGCAGGACCACACCGACGGGCTGCCCTACGGCCTCGACGTCGTCATGCCGGCGAAGAAGGTCGAGGGGGTGAGCGAGACCGATGTGGAGGCGATGATCCCCGAGGGGCACCGCGAGTTCGTCCGCGCGACCCTCGCCAAGCACGGTGTCCCCGAACTCGCCGAGGGCGAGGCCTCCGGCTGGCGCATCACCGGCTGGATGGAGCAGGTCGCCCGCGGCCAGCTCGACATCGCCTTCGACTACCCCATCAAGCTCCTCGCCAACGCGCTCGGCTCCCCGCCCGCCGACGTCGTCGCCCGCGCCCACGACCACGACGTCCTCGTCGCGGCCCTCGCCGGAAGCGCCCGGCACGCCCGCCGCCACGCCGAGGCCGGCATCGACATCGTCGTCGCGCAGGGCTACGAGGCCGGCGGCCACACCGGCGAGATCGCCTCCATGGTCCTCACCCCCGAGGTCGTCGACGCCGTCTCCCCGCTGCCCGTCCTCGCCGCGGGCGGCATCGGCAGCGGGGAACAGATCGCCGCGGGCCTCGCGCTCGGCGCCCAGGGCGTCTGGCTCGGCTCGATCTGGCTCACCACCACCGAGGCCGACCTGCACTCCCGCGCGCTGACCGCCAAACTCCTCGCCGCCGGTTCCGGCGACACCGTCCGCTCCCGCGCCCTGACCGGCAAACCCGCCCGCCAGCTCCGCACCCTGTGGACCGACGCCTGGGACGACCCGGACGGGCCCGGCACCCTCCCCATGCCCCTGCAGGGACTGCTCGTCGCCGAGGCCGTCTCCCGTATCCAGAAGTACGAGGTGGAGCCGCTGCTCGGCACCCCGGTCGGACAGATCGTCGGACGGATGAACTCCGAACGCAGCGTCCAACAGGTCTTCGACGACCTCACCCGCGGCTTCGAGCGGGCTGTCGACCGCATCAACCGCATCGCCGGACGGAGCGCACCGTGAGCGAACGCAGCGAACTCAACGGCTTCTGGGCCCAGGCCACCGCCGACCCGGCCCGTACGGTCCTGATCGCACCGGACGGCGAGGAGTGGACCGCCGGGCGCCTCCACGCCGACGCCAACCGCCTGGTCCACGGGCTGCGCGCGGCCGGCCTTGAGCGAGGGGACGCCTTCGCCGTCGTCCTGCCCAACGGCGTCGAGTTCCTCACCGCCCATCTCGCCGCCTCCCAGGCCGGGTTCTACCTCGTCCCCGTCAACCACCACCTGGTCGGGCCCGAGATCGCCTGGATCGTCGCCGACTCCGGCGCCAAGGTCCTCATCGCCCACGAGCGCTTCGCCGCCGCCGCGACGGCCGCCGCCGACGAGGCGGCCCTGCCCGCCGCCCGCCGGCACGCCGTCGGGACGATCCCCGGCTTCCGGCCGTACGCCGAACTCCTCGACGGGCGACCGCGGACCCCGCCCGAGGACCGCACCCTCGGCTGGGTCATGAACTACACCTCCGGCACCACAGGACGCCCGCGCGGCATCCGCCGTCCGCTGCCCGGCAAGCTCCCCGAGGAGACGTACCTCGGCGGATTCCTCGGCATCTTCGGCATCCGGCCCTTCGACGGCAACGTCCACCTCGTCTGCTCACCGCTCTACCACACGGCCGTGCTGCAGTTCGCGGCCGCCGCCCTGCACATCGGGCACCCGCTCGTCCTCATGGACAAGTGGACGCCCGAGGAGATGCTGCGGCTCATCGACACGTACGACTGCACCCACACCCACATGGTCCCGACGCAGTTCCACCGCCTCCTCGCCCTCCCGGAGGAGGTACGGAGCCGGTACGACGTCTCCTCGATGCGCCACGCCATCCACGGTGCAGCCCCCTGCCCCGACCACGTCAAGCGGGCGATGATCGACTGGTGGGGCACCTGCGTCGAGGAGTACTACGCGGCGAGCGAGGGCGGCGGCGCCTTCGCCACCGCCGAGGACTGGCTGAAGAAGCCGGGAACAGTCGGCAAGGCCTGGCCCATCAGCGAACTCGCCGTCTTCGACGACGAGGGAAAGCGGCTTCCACCGGGTGAACTCGGCACCGTCTACATGAAGATGAGCACCGGCGGCTTCGCCTACCACAAGGACGAGGCCAAGACGGCGTCGAGCCGTATCGGCGACTTCTTCACCGTGGGCGACCTGGGCTTCCTCGACGAGGACGGCTACCTCTTCCTCCGCGACCGCAAGATCGACATGATCATCTCGGGCGGGGTCAACATCTACCCCGCCGAGATCGAGGCCGCCCTCCTCAGCCACCCCGCCGTCGCCGACGCCGCCGCGTTCGGCATCCCGCACATGGACTGGGGCGAGGAGGTCAAGGCCGTCGTCGAACCGGCCGAGGGCCACGAGCCGGGCGAGGCCCTCGCGGCCGACCTGCTCGCCCACTGCGCGCGCCACCTGGCCGGCTACAAACGCCCCAAGTCGGTCGACTTCATCGCGTCCATGCCCCGCGACCCCAACGGCAAGCTCTACAAGCGACGGCTGCGCGCACCGTACTGGGAGGGCCACGACCGCCCGCTCTAGGGCGTTCACCCCGCCACTGGGCAATTTCGCACAGGATCGGCCCCATCCTGGGTGGCGGATCGCTGCGGGGGCGCGTGCCGTCCCGGCGTCCGGACCGCGCGCAGGCGGCAGCAGTGACCTGCCGCGCCGGTCCTCGTTCCCCAGGTGATGACGTACGGTGGGGCGCTTTGAGGAGGTGCGGCACAGTGTCAGGCGGTGCTCAGCGGGCTCGCCCCGCCATGCGACCCGTGGTGCAGGAGACGTACGGTCCGGCCGATCTGAGCGGCCATCGAGTCTTCGCCGGGGGATTCATCAACTTCGGGTACTGGCGGGCAGTGGACCTGGGCCTGCCGCTCAGCGAGGTGGAGCGGGTCCGTAGCCAGGAGGATCTCTACCGTCATGTCCTGGACGCCGCCGGGCTACCGCGAGGGCCGAAGGTGCTGGAAGTCGGCTGCGGGCTTGGCATGGGATGCGTGGTGACGTTGCGGGAGTTCCGCCGCACCACGGTGACCGGCATGGACATTCATCCGGAGCAGCTGCGGCGGGCGCGCAGCGCGCATGCCGACCTGCTTCGGGAGGAGCCGGCACGGCTGCGGTTCGTCCAGGGGGCCGCGGAGAGCATGCCGTTGGAGGACGGTGAGTTCGACGCTGTCATCAGCGTGGAGGCCGCTCAGCACTTCCCGGATCTCGGCGCCTTCGCGGCAGAGACGTGGAGGGTGCTGCGACCGGGTGGCCGGGTGGCTGTCGCCAGCTTCTTCACCGTGGACGACGCGCCCGGCCGGCCGGAGGAACTCGCGCGGCTGCTGGATACGTACGCCAGCGGCCTGGACATCGCACGGCCGGTGAAGGCGCTCGCTGACGCGTTGACAGAGGCCGGGTTCACGAGCGTGCGCGTCGAGTCGATCGGGCCGCATGTCTGGCCGGGATGGGACCTGTGGCTCAGCCGGTGGTGGGCCCCGGGGACCTGGCCGCGGAACTTTCTGCGTGTCTACGAGCAAGGGATCCTTGACTACTACGTCGTCACGGCGGGTCGGCCTGGGCAGAACGCCGGCGCGGAGACAGCCGCTGCGGCGTCGGGTTCGTGACGGCGGTGCTTGTGCCGGGACGCCGGGCGGAGCAACCGGCCGGCCGCCGGATGCGGCTTTTGTGGCAGTATGCTGATCATGAGTTCGAGTACGGCGCGGCTGACCCGGCAGTGGACGACGTGGGGACCGGTCGTGGCGGCCGTCGCCCTCGGGCTCGCGTGGGGGCGCGATCTGCCCGGATTCGCCGTCGTGCTCATCGCCCTCTGCCTGATCGCCGCCGTGCTCGCGGCCGTCCACCACGCCGAGGTCGTCGCCCACCGCGTCGGCGAACCCTTCGGCTCGCTCGTCCTCGCCGTCGCCGTCACGGTCATCGAGGTCGGACTGATCGTCACCCTGATGGCGGGCGGCGGCGACAAGACCTCCACCTACGCCCGTGACACGGTCTTCGCCGCCGTCATGATCACCTGCAACGGCATCGTCGGTCTCTCCCTCCTCGTCGGAGCCCTGCGCAACCGGGTCGCCGTCTTCAACGCCGAGGGATCGGGCGGCGCGCTCGCCACCGTCTGCACGCTGGCGACGATGACGCTGGTCCTGCCCTCGTTCACGACGAGCCGGCCGGGACCCGAGTTCTCCGGCGCCCAGCTGGCCTTCGCCGCCGTCGCCTCCCTCTGCCTGTACGGGGTGTTCGTCACCGTCCAGACCTACCGGCACCGCGACTACTTCCTGCCGGTCGCGCGCGAGAACCGAGGGGTACCGGAGTCGGAGGACGAGCACGCCCCGCCGCCCACCGACCGGGAGACCTGGGCCGGCCTCGGCCTGCTCCTGCTCGCGCTGGTCGCCGTCGTCGGCAACGCCAAGCTCGTCTCGCCCACCATCGAGGACGGCGTCCAGTCGGCCGGACTCCCCACGGCCGTCGTCGGCGTGGTCATCGCCCTGATGGTGCTGCTGCCCGAGACGCTCGCCGCCGTCCGCGCGGCCCGCCGCGACCGGATGCAGACCAGCCTCAACCTCGCCTACGGCTCCGCGATCGCCAGCATCGGCCTGACGATTCCGGCGATCGCGCTCGCCTCGATCTGGCTGTCCGGGCCCCTGGTCCTCGGCCTGGGACCCGTGCACATGGTGCTGCTCGTCCTCACCGCCGTGGTGAGCGCGCTGACCGTGGTGCCCGGACGGGCCACTCTCCTCCAGGGCGGCGTCCACCTCTCGATCTTCGCCGCCTTCGTCTTCCTGTCGCTCAGCCCCTGATCAGTCGCGCACCCGCACCACCCTCAGCTGCGGCGACCTGAGGATGTCCTTCTCGCAGAACCGCGAGGTCACCCAACGCTCCCGCGCGTACAGCTCCGTCTGGTCGCTGAAGTGCGCCGAGTTCGGATCGGAGGACTGGGAGTACGTCAGGAGGGTGCGGGCCACCGGGCAGCGGGACCCGTCCCAGCCGACCGCCTGGACATGGCTCGTACCGTGCGCCACCTCCGTGTAGCCGCCGCCGGCCGCGTTCCACACCGGCTCGGTCTTGTTCCAGATCCCCAGCGACTCCGTGCCGCCGCTCACCGGGATGCGCTTGCCGTTCCGTACCACGAACTGGTGCGCGCCCAGCGGCGCGTCCAGCGGGATGCCGGCCGCCCGCAGCTCCGCGACCGCGTCCCCGAGCGCCTTGGTGAAGGCGGGCGATGCGGTGTTCAGCGTGTGCGGCGTCCGGACCGGGTCGGTGGCCGAGAACGGCACCTTCCACTGCTCGCCGCTGGGCACCGTACGCGTGAACGCGCGCCAGAAGCGGTCGAAGAGCAGCGCGCCCCTGCTGTCCGTGTTCACCGTACGGTCCCAGGCCCCGATCACCCGGCAGGCCTCCGGGTCGCCGGGCAGCACGGTCGCGCACGCCTTCGCCGCGTCGGCGGCGGCCAGATCACCGGCCGGGGCCCGGTTGGCGAACTGCTGCTTCTGGAGGTCCGCCACGGTCAGACCGCCCTCGGCGGCCATCGCCGCCATGTCCTCGATCCCGCCGCGGGTACGGAGCGAGCGCGGGGTGGCGATCGTGCCGAAGACCCGCTCGTAACCGGTCAGCGGCCGGTCCGCGTTGGACAGCCACGCGCTGTCGTTGGAGTTCCCGACGTACGGAGCGTTGCGCAGCACCGGCATCTTCGACGGTCCGAAGACACCGGGCTGGATCGCGTCCGGGTCCGAGCCGAGCGCGCAGTCGGTCCGCGAGCCGTCCAGGACCGCCACGCCAGAGGCGGGGTACGTCGCCCGGCCCAGCGGGGTGGAGCAGCGCCGGGCGAGGTCGTCGGTGATCCGGGGGAGCACCTGCGACTGGGTGAAGAGGGAGTTCCCGGCCGCGTCGGCGGCGATGGTGTTCACCCAGGGCAGCCCCTGGACGCGGCGAAGGGTGTCGAGGATGTCCGCCGTCGAGCGGGACTTGGCGAAGCCGAGCGCGGTGTCGGAGCCGCGCATGTTGGCGGCGTTCGGGTCGTTGAGCGCGTACGCCGTCGTGGCCGTCCACGGCAGCGGCAGCTGCGCCCCGAGCCCGGTGACGACCGGGCCGTACCGCGTCCACCACTGCGTACGGGTGACGGGCGGGCCGTCCTTCACCGGCACGGTCACCGTGCGCCGGGTCATCCGCTCGGGCTTCCCGTCGACCAGATAGGCGGTCGGGTCGGCCGGGTCCAGGGTGAGCTGGTGCAGATTGAGGGTGACGCCGGTCGCGACGGTGTGGCTCCACGCCACCTTGTCGTTGAAGCCGATGTTGACCACGGTCGTGCCGAGCAGCGAGGCCCCGGAGACGTTGAGCTCGCCGGGGATGGTCTGCTGCGACTGCCAGAACCGGCGGCCGCCCTGCCACGGATAGTGCGGATTGCCGAGCAGCAGTCCGCGTCCGTTCGCCGTCGTACTGCCGTGGAACGCCACGGCGTTGGAGCCCATGTCGGCGCCCGACGCGGCGAACAGCTCGCGGGCCGCCTCGGCCGTACGGGCGGGGTCCGGGGACGTGGCGGTGCTCGCCGACGCCGGGGAGGCGGGCGGCCGCGCGGCCGTGATGCCGTCGATCCCGCGGCCCTGCCCGCCGAGCACGGAGACCGCGAACCCGCGGCGCGCCACGTCGAGTTGGGTCACCGGCCGCACCCAGGGCGCGCCCGCGCAGGCGGGGTCCGTGACGCGGTTCTGCTTCAGCCACGCGTTGTAGCCGGCCGCCCAGCCCCGCATCAGCTCCTTGAGCCGGGTGCTGGGGCCGGCTGGGGCGGGCTGGGCGAGGAGGCCCTCGACCGTGCCAGCCTCCCGTACGCCGCGGAAGTACAGATCGCTGGAGAGATTCCTCGTCGCCGAGGAGAGCGAACCGTCCGGCGTCCCGTCGGGGCCGAACCAGCGGGAGCGTTCGCCGTTCACGGTCACGAAGCCGTCGGCGAGCGTGCATATCTGGTCGGCGGCCTGGGCCCAGCCGGTGCCGAAGCCGAGGTTCGCGTAGTCCTTGGCGACGATGTGCGGGATGCCGTACTCGGTGTAGCGGATGACGGCCGACAGGCCCCGTTCCGACGGGCGGTCGTGCCGCTCACCGGAGTCGGCCACCGCCGCGGCGGGCAGCGAGGCGGTGACGGTCGCGAGCGCGGCGCCGGCGAGCGCCAGCTGTTTCAGGCGGGTGCGGAGGTGCAACGTGCCTCCCAACAGAGGGACCGTGTATGCGGGTTGGACCATGCACGCAGCTGAGCGCTTGCTTTGTCAACATCCCGTTCGGTATCCGAGGTCCGGAGCCATATCGGAGCCATGCCGTGGCTTCGCGGTACTTGACCGGCCCCTCGGCGCCCACCGAGGATCCAGCCATGGAACGACTCCTGAGCCGCACCGTCGACGGCGTCCTGCGGATGAGCGCGCAGCGCGTCCCCGAGCGGATCGCCGTACGGTACGCGGACCGGTCCTGGACCTACGCGGAGCTGGACGCGGCCGTGACCACCGCCGCCGCCGTACTGCGCGAGCGGTACGGGCTCCAGGAGCGCGCCCGGGTCGCGACCTACGGCCACAACTCCGACGCGTATCTGATCGCCTTCCTCGCCTGCTCCCGGGCGGACCTGATCCACGTCCCGGTCAACCACCACCTCACCGGCGAGGACCTGGCGTACATCCTGCGCCAGTCCGGCAGTTCGCTCGTGCTCGCCGATCCCGCGCTCATGGACCGTGTCCCCGCCGGCCTCGCCGTGCGGCCGCTGCGCGACACCGACGACTCGTTCCTCGCGGCCCTCGCCGAGCCGGACACGTACGACACCGACCGTGACGCCCGCGAGTACGTCCAGCTGCTCTACACCTCGGGAACGACGGCCCTGCCCAAGGGCGCCCGGATGACCCACCGCGCCCTGGTCCACGAGTACGACAGCGCCATCGACGCGCTCGACCTGCGCGAGGACGACAGGCCGGTCCACTCACTGCCGCTCTACCACTCCGCGCAGATGCACGTCTTCCTGCTGCCGTATCTCGCGGTGGGCGCCGAGAACACCATCGTCGACGGCCCCGATCCGGCCGTCCTCTTCGATCTGATCGAGGCGGGCCGCGCGGACAGCCTCTTCGCGCCGCCGACCGTGTGGATCGGCCTGTCGAACCACCCCGAGTTCGCGAGCCGTGATCTGTCGGCCCTGCGCAAGGCGTACTACGGCGCCTCGATCATGCCCGTACCCGTCCTGGAGCGGCTGCGCGACCGGCTGCCGGGGCTGCGGTTCTACAACTGCTTCGGGCAGTCCGAGATCGGCCCGCTGGCCACGGTCCTCGGCCCCGACGAGCACGAGGGCCGGATGGACTCCTGCGGCCGGCCCGTCCGGCACGTCGAGGCCAAGGTCGTCGACGAGGACGGCCAAGAGGTCCCGGACGGCACCCCCGGCGAAGTCGTCTACCGCTCACCGCAGTTGTGCGACGGCTACTGGGACAAGCCGCGGGAGAGCAGGGAGGCCTTCCGCGACGGCTGGTTCCGCTCCGGCGACCTCGCCGTGCGCGACGCCGACGGCTACTACACCGTCGTGGACCGCGTGAAGGACGTCATCAACTCCGGGGGAGTGCTGGTCGCCTCCCGCCAGGTCGAGGACGCCCTCTACACCCACCCGGCCGTCGCCGAGGTCGCCGTCGTCGGCCTGCCCGACGAGCGCTGGATCGAGGCGGTCACCGCCGTGGTCGTCCCCCACGAGCCGGGCACGGTCACCGAGGCCGAACTCCTCGACCACGCACGGGAGAAGCTCGCCCACTTCAAGGCGCCGAAGAAGGTGCTCTTCGTGGACGAGCTGCCCCGTAACGCCAGCGGGAAGATCCTCAAACGCGAACTGCGCGACCGCTTCACCGCTTCCTGAACGGTTCCCGCCTCACGGGTGACCGCTCAGCGGTCCTCGGTCAGGCAGAGGATGTTCCCCTCGCTGTCCTTGAACCAGGCGCCCCGCATGGTCTCCGTCTCGGCGACGCCGTCGACCGTCTTGATCCCGGGCAGGTCGTACTCCTCGAACGTCACACCCTTGGACCGCAGTTGCGACATCTCGGCGTCGAGGTCGTCCACCTTCCAACTCGCCAGGGTGTGCTCGGCCTTGCCGCCGTAGGGCGTCTCGTAGAGACCGATGGCCGTGCCGGCACCGCTCTCCAGCCTGGTGTCCTCGGGCGACTCCTTCGTCAGGGTGAGTCCGAGGGTCTCGGTGTAGAAGCGCTTCGCGCGGGCCATGTCGTTCACCGGAACGATCGCGACCACGGACGAGTCCGCCAGCATCTCCACCACCTCCTCCTTCCTCCCTTCCAGGCTACGCGTCCCCCCGGAGCGGGGCTCGGAGACCGCCTCGCAGGTCCACGATCCGCTTGATCTTCCCGACCGAGCGTTCGAGTGTCTCGGGGTCCACCACCTCGACGCCGACCGAGACCCCGATCCCGTCCTTGCAGGCCGCCGCGATGGCCCGGGCCGCCTCGGCGCGCTGCTCGGGTGTCGCCCCCTGCCGCGCCTCGGCCCGTACCGTCAGCGCGTCCAGCCGCCCCTCACGGGTCAGCCGCAGCTGGAAGTGGGGAGCCACCCCCGCCGTCCGCAGCACGATCTCCTCGATCTGGGTGGGGAAGAGGTTCACCCCGCGCAGGATCACCATGTCGTCGCTGCGGCCGGTCACCTTCTCCATCCGCCGGAACACCCGGGCCGAGCCCGGCAGGAGCCGGGTGAGGTCCCGCGTGCGGTAGCGGATCACCGGCATGGCCTCCTTGGTGAGCGAGGTGAAGACCAGCTCGCCCCGCTCGCCGTCCGGCAGCACCTCGCCGGTGAACGGATCCACCACTTCTGGATAGAAGTGGTCCTCCCAGATGTGGAGCCCGTCCTTGGTCTCCACGCACTCCTGGGCGACGCCGGGACCGATCACCTCCGACAGGCCGTAGATGTCGACGGCGTCGATCGCGAACCGTTCCTCGATCTCCCGGCGCATCGCCTCGGTCCACGGCTCGGCGCCGAAGACGCCGACCTTGAGCGAGGTGGACCGCGGATCGACGCCCTGGCGTTCGAACTCGTCGAGCAGCGTCAGCATGTACGAGGGCGTCACCATGATGATCTCGGGCCGGAAGTCCTGGATCAGCCGCACTTGACGCGCCGTCATGCCCCCGGACGCGGGGATGACCGTGCAGCCGAGCCGCTCCGCGCCGTAGTGCGCGCCGAGGCCGCCGGTGAAGAGACCGTAGCCGTAGGCCACATGGACCGTGTGCCCGGGCCTGGCGCCGGCCGCCCGCAGGGAGCGCGCGACCACGTCGGCCCAGGTGTCCAGGTCGCGGTCGGTGTAGCCGACGACGGTCGGCCGCCCGGTGGTGCCGCTGGAGGCGTGGATCCGCCGGACCCGCGACCGGTCGACGGCGAACATGCCGAAGGGGTAGTTCTCGCGCAGATCGTCCTTGGTGGTGAAGGGGAAGGCGGCGAGGTCCGCGAGCGAGCGGCAGTCGTCGGGGGTGAGCCCCGCCGCGTCGAAGGCCTTCCGGTAGAAGTCCACGTTCTCGTAGGCGTGGCGCAGCGTGGCCCGCAGCCGTTCCAGCTGGAGGCTCTCGAGCTCCGCCCGCCCGAGGCGCTCGCCCTCGTCCAGCAGCTCCGTCGTCATGCGCCCACCACTCCCGTCCCGTCGGCCCTACGTACGAAGGTCACCTACCGATCATTCGGTAGATCCCGAAGTCAGTAAATCCGCACGCACCCTGTTCTTGGCAAGAGTGCGGGTCCGTCTTTCCGGTCGCCCGGACGGCGGAGCGCGCAGGGCGCTTGCGGGGGCGCTCCACGGGCACGGAGTGCTCCCGCTGCGGCCGCGCCACACGCATATGACAAAGGCAACCATGCGTTACACCTGGACGCGGAGAGTGACCTACGACATTGAGTCCCAGGAACGGAGTCAGCCCATGTCGGTCGACGCAGAGCCGGCGGCCCCCGCGCCCGCCCCCGCCCCCACCGCCGAGGTGCGCCAGGTGCAGCTCAGCCTCAGCACGGCGGCGGCGCGCAACCTCGCGACCACCACCAAGTCCGAACCCCAGATGCAGGGCATCAGCTCCCGCTGGCTGCTGCGCAAGCTGCCCTGGGTGCACACCCCCGGCGGCACCTACCGGGTCAACCGACGGCTGTCCTACGTGGTCGGCGACGGCCGCGTCACCTTCGTGAAGAGCGGTTCCAAGGTCCAGGTCATCCCCGCCGAACTGGCCGAACTGCCCCTGTTGCGCGGATTCGACGACCCGACCGCGCTGGGCGCGCTCGCCGACCGGTTCGTGCAGAAGGAGTACGAACCCGGCCAGGTGATCGTGCACGCCGGCAAGAAGGCCGACCACGTCTACCTCATCGCCCACGGCAAGGTCGAGAAGATCGGCACCGGCAAGTACGGTGACGAGACCCTCCTCGGCCGGCTCGGCGACGGCGACACCTTCGGCGGCCAGATCCTCGCCGGTGACGGGAAGTGGGAGTTCTCGGCCAAGGCGGTGACCGCGGTCACGATCCTGGCCCTGCCCCAGACCGCGTACAAGGCCGTCGCCGACCAGTACGACAACCTGCGCGCCCACGTCCAGAACCTCGGCTCCAACGGACACCGCCGGCCCACCAACAAGGCGGGCGAGGCGGCGATCGAGCTCAGCGCCGGACACCGCGGCGAGACCGTGCTGCCCGGTGCCTTCGCGGACTACGAACTCAAGCCCCGCGAGTACGAGCTGAGCGTCGCCCAGACCGTGCTCAAGGTCCACAGCCGCGTCGCCGACCTCTACAACCAGCCGATGAACCAGACGCAGCAGCAGTTGCGCCTGACCATCCAGGAGCTCCGGGAGCGCCAGGAGTTCGAACTGGTGAACAACCCGGAGTTCGGCCTCCTCAACAACACCGACTACGACCAGCGCATCCAGACCCAGTCGGGACCGCCCACGCCGGACGACCTCGACGACCTGCTGAGCATGCGCCGCGGCACCCAGTACTTCTTCGCCCACCCCCGCGCCATCGCCGCCTTCGGCAAGGAGTGCAACAAGCGGGGGCTCATGCTCCGCTCCGTCGAGGTGGACGGCCACGCCATCCCCGCCTGGCGCGGAGTCCCGATCCTGCCCTGCGGCAAGATCCCGGTCAGCGAGCACCAGATCTCCTCGATCATCGCCGTCCGTACCGGCGAGAACAACGAAGGGGTCATCGGCCTCTACCAGACCGGACTTCCCGACGAGATCGAGCCCGGCCTCAACTGCCGGTTCATGGGGATCGACGAGAAGGCGATCATCTCCTACCTCGTCTCCACCTACTACTCGGCCGCCGTTCTCGTCCCGGACGCGATCGGCATCCTGGAGAACGTCGAGGTGCGTCCGCGTGCCTGACCCTCACCTCCCGACGAGCCCGGCGAGCGGGAACGGGGGCTGAGCCGTGTCCGTGCTCTCCCGCATGGCCGCCGCCGCGGGCTCCCACGACGTGGCGGCGCTGATCGACGCGGTGCTCTCCGATCCCGTACGGCCGGGGCGGCCCGACCTGTTCGGGGCGACGCCGTCGCCGACGGCCGTGGGAACCCTCTCGCCGGGGCCCACCGGCCTCGGCACCTCGGCCGCGCGGTTCCTGATCCCGCAGCCGTCCCCCTCCGCCGCGCCCCCGGCCGCCCTCCGCCCCGCCGCTCCCGCAACCGCCGGAGCTGTTCCGGGAGGGCCGACCGGGCTCGGCACCTCCGCCGCCCGGATCGCCACCCGGATCACCGAGCGGCCGCGGGCCGGCACGGCGGCCGCGGGAGCCGCGGGAGCCGCGGGGCCGGCCACGGGGACGCCGCCGCCCAAGGGCGTACCCACGCTCTACTGCCCGCCCGCCGTCCGCGACGACCCCGCCCTCGGCGAGTTCGTCAACGAGCGCCTCGTGCTGTGGGCGGAGGAGGTCGGCATCTACCCCGGCCACCTCGACAAGGTCCGCTCGGCCAACTTCGGCCGGCTGATGATGCTCGCCCACCCCGAGTCCGACGACCCCGAAAGGCTCCTCGCGGCGGCCAAGTGCGGACTGTCGGAATGGGCGGTGGACGATCACATCGTCGACTGCGAGGTCGAGGAACCCCGGCACGACGTCCTCGGCCAACGCCTCGCCATCTGCCACTCGGTGATCGACCAGGCACAGCTTCCGCTGCGCTACGCGCCGCAGTTGGAGGAGGCCGTCCGCAAGGACCCGGTGGCGATGGCCCTGCGGTCCGCCCTGGACAACCTCGCCCAGTACGTCTCGACGACCCAGGTGCGCCGGCTCCGCCACGAACTGGCCATCATGTTCGTCGCGTACAACCAGGAAGGCGTCTGGCACACCACCGGGCAGCGCCCGCCCGTCTGGGAGTACCTCACCCACCGGCACGAGAACAGCTTCATCCCGTGCATGGTCCTCGTCGACGCCATCGCCGGCTACGAGGTGCCGATGGCCGAGTTCTCCGACCCCCGGGTGCGCCGCGCGTTCAATCTGGCCGGCACGGCGACCGTCCTCATGAACGACCTCTACTCGATGGGCAAGGAAGACCCCACGGACTTCAGCCTGCCCATGCTGATCGCGGCCGAGGAGGAGTGCTCGATGGAGGAGGCCGTCGAGCAGAGCGTCCTCATCCACGACGAGCTGATGCACACCTTCGAGGCCGAGGCGGCCGTCCTCGCCCGCAGCGGCTCCCCGCAGCTGGCCCGCTTCCTGGCCGGAACCTGGGCCTGGGTGGGCGGCAACCGTGAATGGCACGCCGGCAGCGCCCGGTACCGCACCACGGAGTGACGCCACACCCCACGCTCCGCCCCCCTCTGTCCCCCACCACACCAGGTAAGGAACCCCACGCATGACCACGTCCACCCCATCCGCCGTGCTGCGTACGCCCTATCAGGAGTCAGTGGCCCGCTACTGGAACACCAACCAGCACGACCCGGTGAACCTGAAGCTCGGCGAGATCGACGGGCTCTACCACCACCACTACGGCATCGGCGACTACGACCCCTCCGTCCTCGCCGGACCGCAGGACACCCGGGACGCCCGGATCATCCAGGAGCTGCACCGCCTGGAGACCGCCCAGGCGGAGCTGCTGCTCGACCATCTGGGTGAGCGCACGCCGAACGACCGGCTCCTGGACGCGGGCTCGGGCCGCGGCGGCACCAGCATCATGGCCGAGCAGCGCTTCGGCTGCCACGTGGACGGCGTCTCGATCTCCGAGTACCAGGTCGACTTCGCCAACGCGCAGGCCGAGAAGCGCGGGGTCGCCGACCGGGTCAAGTTCCACTTCAGGAACATGCTCGACACCGGCTTCGCCACCGGCTCGCGCCAGGCCATCTGGACCAACGAGACCACGATGTACGTCGACCTCTTCGAGCTCTACGAGGAGTTCTCCCGGCTCCTGGAGCACGGCGGCCGCTACGTCTGCATCACCGGCTGCTCCAACGACGTGACCGGCCTGCGCTCCAAGGCCGTCAGCCGGATCGACGAGCACTACACCTGCAACATCCACCCGCGCAGCGCCTACTTCCGCGCGCTCGCCGAGAACAACCTCGTGCCCATCCAGGTCGTCGACCTGACGGCGGCGACGATCCCGTACTGGGAGCTGCGGGCCAAGTGTTCGGTGGCCACCGGCATCGAGGACCCGTTCCTCACCGCGTACAAGGAAGGCAGCTTCCACTACCTGATGATCGTGGCCGACCGGGTCTGACCCTTCCGGCCCGCGCGGAGCCCCGGGTGGACCCCCGGGGCTCCGGCGCGTCGGGCCCGCGCCTGTCGCCCGTCCCGCACGCCGTCGCTCACGCGATCGAGTGTGTTTGTCCGTCCCGGCGCGGATTCTCCGTGCGCGAGGGGAACGTGGAGAGAAACCGGAGGACGCAGGGGACCTCCATGCCGGTCCGTCCCCGTCACCGGTGCCGTCATGTCCCACGCCCTCGCGAAAGCCGCCCATGACCACCACCGCCACCCCCGAATCCTCCGACGCCCCCAAGGTCCACTTCTGGGCCGTGCCCGACCTCACCGGCCTCGAATTCGACCCGCTGCTCGCCAAGCTGCTCCACGAGGACCCGGTCACCCGGATCCGCCTTCCCAACGGCGAGGGCCACGCCTGGCTGGTGACCCGCTACGAAGACGTCAAGTTCGTCTCCGTCGATCCCCGTTTCAGCCGGCAGGCCGTCTGGGGACGCCAGGTCACCCGCCTCGCCCCGCACTTCATCCCCATGGACGGAGCCGTCGGTTTCGCCGACCCGCCCGACCACACCCGGATGCGGCGGGTGGTGGCCCGGGCCTTCAGCGCCCGCGCCCTGCGCTCCCTGCGCGACCACGCGCAGGCCACCATGGACCGTCTGCTCGACGCCATGGCGGAGCACGGCTCCCCCGCCGACCTGATGGCGATGGTGAACCGGCCCTTCCCGCTCGCCATGGTCAGCGAACTCATGGGCGTACCGGAGGACGACCAGCCGCTGATGGCACAGTGGTCCGACACGATCATCTCGTCGGGTGCGGGCCGCGAGGCCAGCGAGCGCGCCAAGGCCGACATGGGGCAGTACTTCACCGACCTCATCGGCCGCAGCCACGGCACGGAGAAGGAGACGCTCGTCGCCGTCCTCGCCGACGCCATCGACGACGCCACCCTGGAGGAGCACGAGGCCGTCGGTCTCGCGGTCCTCATCCAGATCGGCGGCGGGCACGCCGTGCGGAACAACAGCGCCAACATGGTCTACGCGCTCCTCACCCACCCCGAGCACCTCGCCCGGCTCCGCGCCGAACCCGAGCTGCTGCCGCAGGCGGTCGACGAACTGCTCCGCTACATCCCGCACCGCAACGCGGTGGGCCTCTCCCGGATCGCCATGGAGGACGTCGAGGTGGGAGGCGTCCTCATCCCGGCCGGCGACCCGGTCTACGTCTCGTACCTGACCGCCAACCGCGACCCGGACGTCTTCCCCGACCCCGAGCGGCTCGACTTCGACCGCGGCTACAACCCGCACGTCGCCTTCGGCCACGGCCCGCACTACTGCCCCGGCTCCGCCCTGGCCCGCATCGAGTCGGAGATCCTCCTCGACTCGCTGTGGAAGCGGTTCCCCGAGCTGCGGCTCGCCGTGCCCGAGGAGGAGATCCAGTGGCAGCGCGGCGCCCTGATCAGGGGCCCCGAGACCCTGCCCGTCGCCTGGTGAGAGGAGAGAACCGGTGAGAGGACACAGAGCGCGATGACGACGATCCGGCCCGCGGACGGCCTGGTCGTGCCGCCCGGCCACGGCAAGACGCTGACGACCGCCGCCCAGCGGGTGACGTTCAAGGTCACCGGCGAGCACACCCCGACCGCCTCCACCTTCGAGGTCGAGGTCCCGCCCGGCTTCGACGTGGGCGCCCACACCCACGGCCACAGCGAGGAACTCTTCTACCTCCTCGAAGGCGAGCTGGACGTCCTCGCCTTCGAACCGCTCGTCCGCACCCCGGACCGCTGGCGCGACTGGGAGTCCGCCTCCGGCGAGCGCGTCGTACGGGCGAGACCCGGCACCCTGATCCTCGTACCGCCGGGCTGCCCCCACGCGTTCGCGAACCCGACGGGAGAGCCGGCCCGGATGCTCTTCCAGGCCTCCCCGCCGCCGGACCACGAGCGGTACTTCGAGGAGCTGATGGAGATCCTCGGCTCGGGAGGGGAGGTCGACCACGCGGCCGTCGAGGCGCTCCGCCGCCGCTACGACATCGAACAGCTCACCCCGCTGCGGCACGCCCCCGAGCAGGCGTAGACACGTCGGGAAATCGTTTGCCGCCCCGGGAGGGGCGGTGGTGGAGTGCCCGCATGGACCACACCGCGACACTCGCCCTGTTCGACCGCCAGATGCGGCGGGGCGCCCGCTCCGACACGCCCGGCAGCCGCATCGAGCGCACCGGCCCCGTCGTACGCCAGACGGGGCCGTCCCACGCCTGGAACGGCATCCTCTGGTCCGGCCTCGACGAGGCCGGCGCCGACGCGGTCATCGCGGAGCAGATCCGCCACTTCACCGCACTCGGCCGCGCCTTCGAGTGGAAGGTGTACGGACACGACGGCCCCGCGGACCTCGCGGAGCGGCTGCTCGCGGCCGGGTTCACCGCCGAGGAGCGGGAGACCCTGATGATCGCCGACGCGGCCGCGCTGCCCACGACCGTCGAACTGCCGGACGGCGTCGAACTGGTCCCCATCACCGACGCGGCCGGGGTGAAGCTGGTGACCGAGGTCCACGACCGGGCCTTCGGCGGCGACAGCTCCCACATCGGCCGCCGGCTCCTCGACCAGCTGGCGACGGCGCCGGACACCGTCGCCGCGGTGGTCGCGACGGCGGGCGGCGAACCCGTGAGCGCCGCCCGTCTCGAGCTGTACCCCGGCACCGACTTCGCCGGACTCTGGGGCGGCGGCACGGTCGAGCCATGGCGGGGCAGGGGCCTCTACCGCGCCCTGGTCGCCTACCGGACCCGGCTCGCGATCGAGCGCGGCCACCGCTTCGTCCAGGTCGACGCGGCCGACACCAGCCGCCCGATCCTCGCCCGCCTCGGCTTCGCGGCCCTCACCACGACGACGCCGTACGTCTACGCCCCCGAGGGCGTCTGAGGGTCAGGAGAAGTAGGACTCCAGGGTGCCGCGACGCCGGACGTCGAGCGTCGCGCAGTGGAACGAGCCTCCGAACGGGGCGTAGTGCAGAAGGTCGCACGGGATCGGCTCGAACCCCCATGACTCCAGCGCGCGCAGCATGGCGGTGTGGTGCCGCTCCGCGATGACGCGTTTGCCGTCGATCACGAGCACGTTCATGCTGAGCCATTTGCCGCACATCGAGGTGAGCTTGAGCAGGGGCCCCTTGATCGGGTCCGGCTGCGGTGCGATCAGCACGTCCCACGAGCTGAGGATGGAGGGCAGCCGGTCGACGTCGATATATTCGGGGTTGACCAGCACCTTGCCGGGCGCGAGCGGCAGGAAGGTCGTGTCGATGTGCATGGGCGCGCGGCAGCGGCTCTCGATCTCGTGGACGCGGTACTCGGGTCCGAGATGGCGGCGCAGCCACTCGATGCCCGAGCCGTTGGTGACATTGCTCCTCGTCACGAAGATGTCCCGGCCCGCACGTACAAAATCCGCCGCGTCGAACACCGGCTCGAATTCGGTGAGGATGTAGCGCATCGGCTCGTCGGCCCCGGGGACGGAGAAACGCTGCTGGAACAGGGCGTCGCTGAGCTCGGGCTTCGGCGCCGCCGTCCAGCGCGCACCGCGCCGGAAATAATCCTTGAGGATCGGCCGATAGGAGTGGGTCTCGAAATACCGGCACGGCCACGCCATCGGAGTCTCGATGATCTCGTCGCCGATCACCAGCATGCTGTCACGCGGACAGGTGTTGCCGAAGCCGCGCGACTTCCAGCCGGGCGTGCTGAAACGCCGCCGGTGGTCGACCGCCTCCGGCCGCCTGACCGTGACGCCGAGCGATCCGAGCAGCGTGACGAACTGGTCGAGCTCCCGCTGGGCCGGCTCGATCAGCATGCGCGGGAACCGGGACCCGGCGGCGAGCCCCTGGAAGCGCGCCGCCCACCGCGGGATGTTGCAGGACACCACCGGATGTCTGAAGGGAATCGTCGCGCCGTCGAGACGCCCGACGACGATCTCCTCCAGCGGATCCCACTCGTTGTGTGAATTGACCGGCGAGACGAGAGGTTCCATGGGGCCGTCCTTCGCGGAAGGAGGTGACTCATGACGTCCTCCACGCTACCCAAAGTGGCCGTTCCGGGCCTGGCGGGCCGACCTCCACGACGACCACTCCGGCGACTCGGCGCTGTGGGATGGTGGTGGCGTGACCTTGGAAGACCTCGTCCGGCTGCGCCGGGCCCGTGACCTGATGGACCGCGAGTACGCCGAGCCGCTCGACGTGCCGGCGCTGGCGCGCGTCGCCCTCATGTCGCCGGGCCACTTCTCCCGGAGCTTCCGCGCCGCCTTCGGCGAGACGCCGTACAGCTATCTGATGACGCGCCGGATCGAGCGGGCCAAGGCGCTGCTTCGACGCGGTGACATGACGGTCACGGAGGTCTGCTTCGCCGTCGGCTGTACGTCACTGGGATCGTTCAGCTCGCGCTTCACCGAGCTGGTCGGCGAGAGCCCGAGCGCCTACCGGGCCCGCGACCACGAAGCGGGCGCCGGCATCCCGGCCTGCGTCGCCAAGATCCACACACGACCGGTCAGGAATGGAGAAGCGAAACCCTCCCCCCGACCGTAGCGTCGTACGCATGGACATCACGCTTTCACAGTGCTTCATCGCCGTCGACGACCACGACAAGGCGCTCTCCTTCTACCGGGACGTCCTCGGCCTGGAGGTGCGCAACGACGTCGGGTTCGAGGGCATGCGCTGGGTGACGGTCGGCTCGCCGTCACAGCCCGACGTCGAGATCGTGCTGGAGCCGCCGCTCGCCGACCCGAACTCCTCGCCCGCCGACAAGGAGGCCATGGCGGAACTCCTGGCGAAGGGCCTCCTGCGCGGGGTCATCTTCCGCACCGACGACGTCGACGCCACCTTCGAACGGATCAGCGCCGCGGGCGCCGAGGTGCTGCAGGAGCCCATGGACCAGCCGTACGGCGTCCGCGACTGCGCCTTCCGCGATCCCGCCGGCAACATGCTGCGCTTCAACCAGCCCCGCGGGCACTGACTCCGGTCCCGCGCCGCCCGGGCCGCGACATCGCACAGCCGCCACAGAGGAGAGATATGAGCAGGGCCACGAGGACCGACACACGGCCGCCCGCGCCGCACGCCGCCGACAGCCACGACCTGATCCGCGTGGTCGGCGCGCGCGAGAACAATCTCAAGGACGTCAGCATCGAGATACCGAAGCGCAGGCTGACGGTCTTCACCGGGGTCTCCGGCTCGGGCAAGAGCTCGCTGGTGTTCGACACGATCGCCGCGGAGTCGCAGCGGCTGATCAACGAGACGTACAGCGCCTTCGTGCAGGGCTTCATGCCCGCCCTCGCGCGCCCCGAGGTCGACGTCCTCGACGGGCTGACCACGGTCATCAGCGTCGACCAGAGCCGGATGGGCGCCGACCCGCGCTCCACGGTCGGCACCGCCACCGACGCCCACGCCATGCTGCGCATCCTCTTCAGCCGGCTCGCCAAGCCGCACATCGGCCCGCCCAGCGCGTACTCCTTCAACACCGCCTCGGTCCGGGCGAGCGGCGCGATCACCGTCGAGCGCGGCGACAGGACCAAGGCGCAGAAGGCGACCTTCCAGCGGACCGGCGGCATGTGCACCCGCTGCGAGGGCCGGGGCACCGTCTCCGACATCGACCTCACCCAGCTCTACGACGACTCCAAGTCGCTCGCCGAGGGCGCGTTCACCATCCCCGGCTGGAAGTCGGACAGCCAGTGGACCGTGCAGGTCTACGCCCAGTCCGGCTTCGTCGACCCGGACAAGCCGATCCGGCGGTACACCAAGAAGGAGATGCACGCCTTCCTCTACGGGGAGCCGGTCAAGGTCAAGGTCAATGGCATCAACCTCACCTACGAGGGCCTGATCCCGAAGATCCAGAAGTCCTTCCTGTCCAAGGACAAGGAGGCGCTGCAGCCGCACATCCGGGCGTTCGTGGAGCGGGCGGTCACCTTCACCACCTGCCCCGAGTGCGACGGCACCCGCCTCAGCGAGGGAGCCAGGTCGTCGAAGATCAAGCGCAAGAGCATCGCCGACGTCTGCGCGATGGAGATCAGGGACCTGGCCGAGTGGGTGCGCGACCTCGACGAACCCTCGGTGGCTCCGCTGCTCGCCTCGCTGCGGCGGACCCTCGACTCGTTCGTGGAGATCGGCCTCGGCTACCTCGCCCTCGACCGGCCGGCCGGCACGCTGTCGGGCGGCGAGGCACAGCGCGTCAAGATGATCCGCCACCTCGGCTCCTCGCTCACCGACGTCACCTACGTCTTCGACGAGCCCACCGCGGGCCTGCACCCCCACGACATCCAGCGCATGAACGACCTGCTGCTGCGCCTGCGGGACAAGGGCAACACCGTCCTCGTCGTGGAGCACAAGCCGGAGATGATCGCGATCGCCGACCATGTCGTGGACCTCGGTCCCGGCGCGGGGCAGGCGGGCGGCGCCGTCTGCTTCGAGGGCACCCTGGACGGGCTGCGGGCCTCCGGCACGATCACCGGCCGGCACCTCGACGACCGGGCGGCGGTCAAGGAGACCGTACGGAAGTCCACGGGCGCCCTGGAGATCCGCGGCGCGACGGCGAACAACCTGCGGAAGGTCGACGTCGACATCCCGCTCGGGGTGCTCACCGTCATCACCGGCGTCGCCGGCTCCGGCAAGAGCTCGCTCGTGCACGGGTCGGTCCCCGCCGACGCCGGGGTGATCTCGGTCGACCAGAGTCCGATCAAGGGCTCGCGGCGCAGCAACCCGGCGACGTACACCGGACTGCTCGACCCGATCCGCAAGGCGTTCGCCAAGGCCAACGGCGTGAAGCCGGCGCTGTTCAGCGCCAACTCCGAGGGCGCCTGCCCCACCTGCAACGGCGCGGGCGTCATCTACACCGACCTCGGGATGATGGCCGGTGTCTCCACGACCTGCGAGGACTGCGAGGGCAAGCGGTTCGACGCGTCGGTGCTCGAATACCGCCTCGGCGGCCGTGACATCAGCGAGGTCCTCGCGATGCCGGTGACCGAGGCCGAGGAGTTCTTCCGCTCGGGCGAGGCGCACACCCCGGCCGCCCACAAGATCCTCGAACGGCTCGTCGACGTCGGGCTCGGCTACCTCACCATCGGCCAGCCGCTGACCACGCTCTCCGGCGGCGAGCGGCAGCGCCTGAAGCTGGCGACCCACATGGGCGACAAGGGCGGTGTCTACGTCCTCGACGAGCCGACCACCGGTCTGCACCTCGCCGACGTCGAGCAGCTGCTCCGTCTGCTCGACCGGCTCGTCGACTCCGGCAAGTCGGTCATCGTGGTCGAGCACCACCAGGCGGTCATGGCGCACGCCGACTGGATCATCGACCTCGGCCCCGGCGCGGGCCACGACGGCGGCAGGATCGTCTTCGAAGGCACCCCCGCCGACCTCGTCGCCGCCCGCTCCACCCTCACCGGTGAGCACCTCGCGGCCTACGTGGGCGCCTAGGCCGACCTCCAGTGGGACGGTCGCTCGAAGCCCTCGGGCAGGCGGGTGGCCGTGTCGCCGCGGGCCGCGTTGAGCTGGGGCTGGGTGAGGAACAGGGCGCCGGTCAGGTCCGCGCCGGAGAGATCGGCGTCGCGGAGGTCGGCGCCGATCAGGTCGGCCAGGGTCAGATCCGCGCCCGACAGGTCCGCGGCGATGAGCAGCGCCCCGCGCAGGTCCGCGCCACGCAGCTTCGCCCCGCGCAGCCGGGCGCCGATCAGATCGGCGCCCCGCCGGCTCTTGGCCCTGCCGCCCGCCGTCGCCCGTACCAAGGCGCTGGTCTTCAGCAGCAGCGGGTTGATCTCCCCCCGTACCGCCGCCACGTCCAGCTTCTCCAGGACGTCGGCCGTGCCCTCGGTGAGCTGTTCCACCCGGGCCAGCGCGCGCCACAGCTCACCGTGGAGCGAGCGGGCCGCGGGCAGCGTGAGCGATTCGGTGAGGTAGCGCAGCAGCTCGTGAAGCTGACGCATCACCGGGAACACCTCGTACATCCGGCGCGAGGTCTCCGGGGCCTCGCGCCAGGAGACACCGCCGAAGGTGACCTGCGAGACCTTCTGGCCCGCGCCGAAGCAGTCGTAGACCGTGCAGCCGGAGAAGCCGCTCGGCCGCAGCCTCGTGTGGATCGAGCAGCGGAAGTCCTCGCCGAGGTTCCGGCACGGCTCGCCGGAGGACTTGTCCACGGCGAAGTCCGCCGACCTGGCGAAGGGAAGCGCCACGCAGCAGAGCCCGAAGCAGTTCGCGCAGTCGCCTCGGAGGGTCTCGGAAGACATGGTGGTGCGGTTCCTTCGCCGGTAGGGGTGGACACACCACCGTATCGCGCCGTCGGCGAACACGGTTGCGAAGATCGTCGACGGGCGAGCAGGATCGACGCCATGCCCCACTTCGCCACGTACGACGGAACCCAACTCGCCTATCACACCAGGGGAGAAGGGGAGCCGCTGGTCTGCCTGCCCGGCGGACCGATGCGCGACTCCGCGTACCTCGGCGACCTCGGCGGACTCACCGCCCACCGGACGCTGATCGTGCTCGACCCGCGCGGCGTCGGCGCCAGTGGGACGCCCACCGACCCGCGCACGTACCGCTGTGACCGGCAGGTGGCCGACGTCGAGGCGCTCCGGGCCCACCTCGGCCTGGAGCGGATGGACCTGCTGGCGCACTCCGGCGCCGGGAACCTCGCGACCCTCTACGCGGCGGCGCACCCCGAACGGGTGCGCTCCCTGGTCCTGGTCACCGCCGGCCTGCGGGCCGTCGGCGTCGACACCACCGACGAGGAGTGGGACGAGGCCGTCGAGGTCTTCGCGGACCAGCCCTGGTACGCCGCGTCCCGGGCCGCCCTGGCGACCCTCGGCCCCGACACCTCGCTGCCCGAGGTCCTGGAGATCATCGGCCCGTTCGGCTACGGGCGTTGGGACGAGGCCGCACAGGAGCACGCCGCGGCCGCCGCCGGGCAGATCCACGCGGAGGCGATGGCCGCCTACCACGGGCCCGGCGCCTACGATCCGAAGGCGACCCGGGCCGCGCTCACCGCGCTCACCGCGCCCGTCCTGGTCCTCGCGGGGGAGTACGACGCGGCCCCGACCCCGGCGAAGGCGGCCGAGCAGGCGGTGTTCTTCCCCGCCGCCGAGCTGGTGGTGCAGCCGCGCGCCGGACACTTCCCCTGGGTGGACGACCCGGGCGCTTTCGTCCGTCCGGTCGCCGCCTTCCTCGACCCGGAGGTCCGTACGGTCGTGATCGACGGGGTCCGTCTCGCGTACCGGGTGTGGGGCGAGGAGGGCGCCCCGCCCGTCGTCCTGGTCCACGGCCGGGGCGGGAGCAGCGCCGACTGGACACGTGTCGCCGGGGAACTGGCCACGGACCGGCGGGTGTACGCCGTCGATCTGCGCGGGCACGGGCTGAGCGACCGGCCCGGCCACTACGGCTTCGACGTGTTCCGCGACGAGCTGCGCGGCTTCCTCAAGGCGCTCGGGCTGAGCGGCGCCACCGTCGTCGGCCACTCCATGGGCGGCGCGGCGGCCTGCCTGCTGGCCCAGCGGGAGCCGGACCTGATCGGCCGGCTCGTCCTGGAGGACTCCCCGGCCTTCTTCCCGCTCGACCCGCCGCGTGCCCCGGCCGACCGCCCGGACGGGCCGCTCGCACTCGACTGGGAGGTGGTCCTGGCGACCGACGCCCAGCTGAACGCGCCCGACCCGGCCTGGCAGGAGGAGCTGCCCGCCGTCACCGCCCCCACCCTCGTCCTCGGCGGCGGCGAGAGCAGCCACCTCCCGCAGGAACAGCTCGCGTGGCTGGCCGGGCGGATCCCCGGTGCCCGGCACGTCACGATCGAGGCCGGCCACCTGATCCACGCCTCCAAGCCGGACGAATACCTCGCCGCACTGCGGGACTTCGGCGTCTAGAGCGTCTAGGGAGTCCGGGGCGTCTGGGGCATCCGGGCGGCGGTGTCCTCGGCCGCCGCCACCGAACGGGCCCAGCGGTAGTCCGCCTTGCCGCTCGGGGAGCGCTGGATGCGGTCGGCGAGCACCAGCTGCCGGGGGATCTTGTAGCCGGCCAGGCGGCTGCGGCAGTGGGCCTGGACCGACTGGAGGTCCAGGGCCGGGGCGCCCTCGCGCAGCTGGACGACGGCGGCCACGTGGTTGCCCCACTTCGCGTCCGGCACGCCGGCCACCAGGGCGTCGTACACGTCCGGATGGGACTTGAGCGCCTGCTCGACCTCCTCCGGATAGACCTTCTCGCCGCCGGTGTTGATGCACTGCGAGCCGCGGCCGAGCACGGTCACGATGCCGTCCTCGTCGACCGTGGCCATGTCACCGAGCAGCACCCACCGCTCGTCGCCCCGCTGGAAGAAGGTCTCGGCCGTCTTCGCCGGGTCGTTGTAGTAGCCGAGCGGGACATGGCCGCGCTGGGCGAGCCGCCCCGGCGTCCCCACCGGGACCGGCTCGTGGGTGACCGGATCCACCACCCGCGTACGCTCGTTGACCTCCAGGCGGAAGCCTTTCTCCGGGCCCGAGTCGTCCGTCGCCTTCCCGTTGGAGCCGGACTCCGAGGACCCGAAGTTGTTCAGGAGCAGCACGTTCGGGACGAGCGCCTGGAACTGGGCCCGCACCGTCTCCGACATGATCGCCCCGGACGAGGAGACGCTGAACAGCGACGACAGGTCCGTGCCCTTGAGCGGGCCGTGGAGGGCGTCGACGAGCGGCCGGAGCATCGCGTCGCCCACCAGGGACACGCTCGAGACCTTCTCCTTCTCGATCGTGCGCAGCACCTCCTCGGGCACGTACTTGCGGTGGATGACCACCCTCTGACCGTAGTTGAAGGCGATGAACGAGGTCAGCGTCGAGGTGCCGTGCATCAGCGGGGGAGCGGGGAAGAAGGTGAGCCCGGCGCCGCGCGCGGCGACGCGCTCGGCCAGCTCCTCGGGCCGCTTCACCGGTTCGCCCGCCGGCTCGCCGCCGAAGAGCCCCGCGAAGAAGAGGTCCTCCTGGCGCCACATGACGCCCTTCGGCATGCCGGTGGTACCGCCGGTGTAGATGATGAAAAGGTCGTCGGCGGAGCGTTCCGGGAAGCCGCGCCCGGGGGAACCGGCGGCCTCGGCGGCCGCGAAGTCCACGCAGTCGAGCGCGGCCGCCCCCTCGTCCGGGGTCCCCACCCGCACGAGGTGCCGCAGCTTCTCCGTCTGTGGCAGGGCGGCCGCGACCCGTCCGGTGAACTCGGCGTCGAAGACGAGCGCGGCGAGATCGGCGTCCTTGTAGAGGTAGACCAGCTCCTCCTCCACATAGCGGTAGTTCACGTTGACCGGCACGATCCGCGCCTTGAGACAGGCGAGGACCGTCTGCAGGTACTCGACGCCGTTGTAGAGGTGCAGGCCCAGGTGTTCGCCCGGCCGGATGCCGGAGTCGATCAGATGGTGGGCGACGCGGTTGGCGGCGGCGTCGAGCTCCGCGTAGGTGAGCCGGCGCTCCGCCCCCGTGCCGGGGTGGTCGACGTACACGAGCGCCTCGCGGTCCGGGACCACGTCGACGACCGATTCGAACAGGTCGGCAAGGTTGTACTCCACCGTTCCTCCTGACGCCGCTGATCGCCCCGTGTCCGAACTGACTCGGCGGTCATTAGAGCGCCGCGGCGCGGCGGGTGGAAGGGGTCGCACAGAAGAATCTGACTGAGTGTCAGGAAACTATTGAACTGGACCCGCCACTCCTGCAACCTGTTCTAGGTCTGGAGACGGGAGAACGCCCATGGGTGGCACCGAACACCTCACCGTGCGGCGCGAAGGCGCCACGCTCGTGCTCACACTCGACCGGCCGGAGGCCAAGAACGCGCTCTCACTGCCCATGCTGGTCGGGCTCCACGACGGCTGGCTGGAGGCCGACGCGGACGACACCATCCGCTCCGTCGTCCTGACCGGCGCGGGCGGCTCCTTCTGCGCCGGGATGGACCTCAAGGCGCTGGCCGGCAAGGGAATGGAGGGCGAGCGGTACCGGGACCGGATGACGGCCGACCCCGATCTGCACTGGAAGGCGATGCTGCGCCACCACCGTCCGCGCAAACCCGTCATCGCCGCCGTCGAGGGCTACTGCGTCGCAGGCGGCACCGAGATCCTCCAGGGCACCGACATCCGGATCGCGGGCTCCTCCGCCACCTTCGGACTCTTCGAGGTCAGGCGCGGACTGTTCCCGATCGGCGGCTCGACCGTCCGGCTGCCCCGCCAGATCGCCCGCACCCACGCCCTCGAAATGCTGCTGACCGGACGCCCGTACAGCGCCGAGGAGGCCGCCCGCATCGGACTCGTCGGCCAGGTCGTCCCCGACGGCACCGCCCTGGAGCGGGCCCTCGCCGTCGCGGAGCAGATCAACGCCTGCGGCCCGCTCGCCGTGGAGGCGGTGAAGGCCTCGGTGTACGAGACCGCCGACATGACCGAGACCGAGGGCCTGGCGGCCGAACTGAAGCGCGGCTGGCCCATCTTCGCCACCGCCGACGCGAAGGAGGGCGCCCGCGCCTTCGCGGAGAAACGCGCGCCGGTGTACCGCCGGGAGTGACGGACCCCAGGTCGTGTCCGGAAAGTCTCGCCGCCCGCTCCGCACCCCGTCCACAGAATGGAGCCCGCCCATGACAGCCACCCCCGCGCCGGAGGTGCTGAGCGCGCCTCTCGTCGTGGAGTTCCCCTTCACCCGGTCCCTCGGACCCGTACAGTCCGCGTTCCTCACCGGGCTGCGCGAGCGGACCGTCCTCGGGGTGCGGGCCGCCGACGGGCGGGTGCTCGTCCCGCCCGTCGAATACGACCCCGAAACCGCCGCCGAACTCCGCGAACTCGTCGAGGTCGCCGCCACCGGGACCGTCACCACCTGGGCCTGGAACCCCGAGCCCCGCCCCGGCCAGCCGCTGACCACCCCCTTCGCCTGGGTCCTGGTACGGCTCGACGGCGCCGACACCGCCCTCCTGCACGCCCTCGACGCGCCCGGCCCCGACGCCGTCCGCACCGGCCTGCGGGTCAGGGTCCGCTGGGCCGCCGAACGGGCCGGCGCCATCACCGACATCGCCTGCTTCGAACCGTACGAGAGCGCCGAGACCCACGGCACACGCCCCCACGACGGAGCCTTCGACGACCACGTCGCCGGAATTCTCGCGCCCGCCCGGCTCGACTACACCTACAGCCCCGGCCGCGCCCAGACCGGCTACCTCCAGGCCCTGACCGAACGGAAGACGGTCGGCGAACGCTGCCCGTCCTGCGCGAAGGTGTACGTCCCGCCCCGAGGCGCCTGCCCCACCTGCGGCGTCGCCACCACCGACCGTGTGGAGGTCGGCCCCCGCGGCACCGTCACCACCTTCTGCATCGTCAACATCAAGGCGAAGAACCTCGACATCGAGGTCCCGTACGTCTACGCCCACATCGCCCTCGACGGCGCGGACCTCGCCCTCCACGGCCGGATCGGCGGCATCCCCTACGACCAGGTCCGCATGGGCCTGCGCGTCGAACCGGTGTGGACGGAAGGCAGCCGCTACCCCGACCACTACCGGCCCTGCGGAGAGCCCGACGCCGACTACGACACGTACAAGGAGCTGCTGTGACCACGGACCCACGGACGCCGGACCGTGAGGTGGCGATCGTCGCCTTCGCCCAGTCGGACCACCGGCGGCGCACCGACGAACTGTCCGAGGTCGAGATGGTGATGCCCGTCCTGCACGACGTGCTGCGGCAGACCGGATGCAAGACCTCCGACATCGGCTTCACCTGCTCCGGCTCCTCCGACTACCTCGCCGGGCGCGCCTTCTCCTTCACCATGGCCCTCGACGGGGTCGGCGCCTGGCCCCCGATCTCCGAGTCCCATGTGGAGATGGACGGCGCCTGGGCACTGTACGAGGCCTGGGTGAAACTGCTGACCGGCCAGGCCGACACCGCGCTCGTCTACTCCTACGGCAAGGCCTCGCCCGGCTCCGTACGCGATGTCCTCACCCGGCAGCTCGACCCCTACTACCTCGCCCCGCTCTGGCCCGACTCCGTCGCGCTCGCCGCGCTCCAGGCGCAAGCGCTCATCGACGCGGGACACACGGACGAACCGGCGCTGGCCGCCGTCGCCGCCCGCAGCCGCGAGGACGCGACCGCCAACCCCCACGCGCAGGTCACCGGTCGCCGCCCCCAGGGCGACTACGTCGTCGCGCCGCTGCGCACCGGCGACTGCCCGCCCGTCGGCGACGGCGCCGCCGCGGTGATCCTGGCCGCCGGGGACACGGCACGCGCCCTGTGCGCCCGGCCCGCCTGGATCCGCGGCATGGACCACCGCATCGAGGCCCACTCCCTCGGCGTGCGCGACCTCACCGACTCGCCCTCCACCCGCCTCGCCGCCGAGCGCGCCGGAGCCTTCGACCGGCCCGTCGACACGGCCGAACTCCACGCGCCCTTCAGCTCGCAGGAGGTCGTCCTGCGCCGCGCCCTCGACCTCGACGAGAGCGTGAGGGTCAACCCGTCCGGCGGGGCGCTCGCCGCCAACCCGATGATGGCCGCGGGCCTCATCCGGCTCGGCGAGGCCGCCGCCCGCATCCACCGCGGCGCCTCCGACCGGGCCCTCGCCCACGCGACCTCCGGCCCCTGTCTGCAGCAGAACCTGGTCGCCGTCCTGGAAGGGGACTCCCGTGCCCAATGAGCCCGTCGCCGTCGTCGGGATCGGCCAGACCAAGCACGTCGCCGCCCGCCGGGACGTCTCGATCGCCGGCCTCGTCCGTGAGGCCGCGCGGCGCGCCCTGGAGGACGCCGAACTGACCTGGGCGGACATCGACGCCGTCGTCATCGGCAAGGCCCCCGACTTCTTCGAGGGCGTCATGATGCCGGAGCTCTACCTTGCCGACGCCCTCGGCGCCGTCGGCAAGCCGATGCTCCGGGTCCACACGGCGGGCTCCGTCGGCGGCTCCACGGCCCTGGTCGCGGCGAACCTCGTCTCCGCCCGGGTCCACCGCACGGTCCTCACCCTCGCCTTCGAGAAACAGTCCGAATCCAACGCGATGTGGGGCCTGTCCCTGCCCGTGCCGTTCCAGCAGCCGCTGCTCGCCGGAGCGGGCGGCTTCTTCGCCCCGCACGTACGGGCCTACATGCGCCGCACCGGCGCCCCCGACACGGTCGGCTCCCTCGTCGCGTACAAGGACCGCCGCAACGCGCTGAAGAACCCCTACGCGCACCTCCACGAGCACGACATCACCCTGGAGAAGGTGCAGGCCTCTCCGATGCTCTGGGACCCGATCCGCTACTCCGAGACCTGCCCGTCCTCCGACGGGGCGTGCGCCATGGTCCTCACGGACCGGGCGGGCGCCGAGCGCTCGCCGAAGCCGCCCGCCTGGGTGCACGGCGGCGCGATGTGCAGCGAGCCGACGCTCTTCGCCGGCAAGGACTTCGTCTCCCCGCAGGCCGGCAAGGACTGCGCCGCCGACGTCTACCGGCAGGCCGGCATCACCGACCCGCGCCGGGAGATCGACGCGGTCGAGATGTACGTCCCCTTCTCCTGGTACGAGCCGATGTGGCTGGAGAACCTGGGCTTCGCCGCGGAGGGCGAGGGCTGGAAGCTCACCGAGGCCGGGGTGACGGAACTCGACGGCGACCTCCCGGTGAACCCTTCGGGCGGCGTCCTCTCGACCAACCCCATCGGCGCCTCCGGGATGATCCGTTTCGCCGAGGCCGCGCTCCAGGTGCGCGGGCAGGCGGGCGCACACCAGGTGGACGGCGCGCGTAGGGCGCTCGGGCACGCGTACGGAGGGGGCGCGCAGTTCTTCGCCATGTGGCTCGTCGGCGACCGGCCACCCGGCGCGTGAGGTCTGTCGGCGCGGGGTGCCGCTCGCTAACCTGAGCCCCGGACGGCGACGATGCGCCGGAGCGCAATGCGGGAGGAGCACGGACGTGGCGGACAGCACCACCACCACCCAGCACGCCTTCGCGGGCTGGGACAAGCCGGAACTCGACCTCAGCGAGGCGGACTGGCGGTCGAGCAGCCAGGGAGCGGGAGACGTCCAGATCGCCTTCGTCGAGGGCTTTATCGCGATGCGCAACGGAGGGCGACCGGAGGCGCCGTCCCTGATCTTCAGTCCGGCGGAGTGGCGGGCGTTCGTGGTCAACGCGCGTGAGGGCGAGTTCGACCTGACGTGACCCGACCCGACCCGCCCCCACCCCGGCGCGGGGGCGGCGCGGCCCGGACCGGGCGGTCGCCCCGCCCTGCCGGTCACGGTCCGTGAGGGCCGTCCAATCGGCGGGGCACTGGCGCGGGCGCGCTTCCGGGGAGTGACCGGAGCGGCTCGCACGGTGGCCGGCGCGGAGGTCCGCAGACCCGCTCCGGAGGGTTTCGCCGGCCCGGCCGCGGACGCCCGCGTGGTGGCCGCCGTGGAGGAGCCGGCACGCTCCGGGGGGTTTCCCCGGTCCGGCCGCGGCGGCCCGCGCGGTGGCCGCCGTGGAGGAGCCGGCACGCTCCGGGGGGTTTCCCCGGTCCGGCCGCGGCGGGTCGCGCGGTGGGTGCCGTGGAGGTCCGCAGGCCGGCTCCGGGGGCTTTCGCCTTCGGCTGGCGCGGGCGGCGCGGCGGGCGCCTGACGGAAGTGCCCCGGCGCGTCGCGGGGTGGGCCGGGGCACGTACCATGGCCGTATGTCCTTCCTCCGCCGCCGCAGCGCCGCCACACCCGCGGGCCCGGACTTCGACGTCCTGGCCATGGACCCGGGGGACTGGCCCGGCAACCTCGGCGCCGGCCTGCTGCCCGCCCCCGACGGAAGCTGCCAGGGTGTCTTCCTGCGCTACGACCTGTTCGGCGGCCGCGGCCCCGCGATGATCATCGGCAACCTGCCCGAGGGCTCCCCCGCGCGGGAGCTCGCCGACGGGCAGATCCCCTTCGAGGTCGCCCAGCTCCTCGCGGCCCTGGAGAACGACGAGCCGGTCGAGGTCCTCGACACCGAGGACATGCCGGTCATGCAGGGCGACAACCTGCTGATCGTGCGCCGCCTGAAGCTCTCCGAGAGCCGGATCTCCTGTGTGCAGTTCGACCGCAGCGACAACGTCCTCGTCACGATCGCCAGTTGGGACCGGCCGATCACCGACGACCTCTACGCGCTTCTCAAGCCGCTGCCCGC
Organism: Streptomyces sp. NPDC015346; assembly: GCF_043078785.1. Classification (NCBI taxonomy): domain Bacteria; kingdom Bacillati; phylum Actinomycetota; class Actinomycetes; order Kitasatosporales; family Streptomycetaceae; genus Streptomyces; species Streptomyces sp. NPDC015346. The sequence continues at coordinate 650,076 of NZ_JBIBTW010000003.1, forward strand.
CGAGCTCTTCCAGCAGGGCTGACGGGGAGGGCGGGGGCCGATGAGCGCACGCGTCGACAGCTGGATCTGGGCGGTCCGCCTCACCAAGACCCGCTCCCAGGCCGCCGCGGCCTGCCGGGCCGGTCACGTCAAGGTCAACGGTGAGCGCGCCAAGCCCGCCCAGCCCGTGAAGCCCGGCGACGAGGTACGGCTCTTCCACGGCGGCCGCGAACGGATCGTCGAGGTGAAGCAGCTCCTCACCAAGCGGGTCGGCCCGCCCGTCGCCGCCGAGGCCTACGTCGACAACAGCCCGCCGCCGCCCCCGCGCGAGCACGTGGCCCTGGCCGGCGTCCGCGAGCGCGGGGCCGGCCGGCCGACCAAGCGCGAGCGCCGCGAACTGGATCAACTGCGCGGCATGCGCCCCTCCTGACCGCCAGGCCCCAGGGGCACCGGAACCGGAACCCGGCGCCCCCGCAGGCCCCGCGGCTATCGGGCGAGCAGCGCCGCCACCCGCGCCGCCGACGTGCCGAGCCCCGTCGGGCCCCGCCGCAGCAGCGCCGTCCCGCTGCCCGAGTGCACGTCCTGCGCTCCGTAACGGCGCACGCTGCGATGCCAGTTGAGGATGCCGGCCAGCCAGTCCTCCAGCTCCCGCACGTACGCCTCCATCGCCGCCCGCCCCCGTGCGTCCAGGCCGAAGTCCTCGTACAGGACGGGCAGTTCGTGCTCCTTGGCGTGCAGGAACTCGTCAAGGCGTCCGCGCATGAGGTTGTCGATCATCCCCACGCCGGTCGGATAGTCGATGTCGAAGAACTTCTGCACGACCAGGACACCGTTGTGGACCTCTCCCTCGACCTCGATCTCCTTCTGGTACGAGAACAGGTCGTTGAGGAGGCAGGCGTAGTTCGACGCCGATTTCTCCAGGCGGTTCACGGTCCCCGACCGGAAGATCGCCTGGGGCAGTTCGTGCGCGTGCCGGAGCCGGCAGAGCAGCATCGTCAGGTCGGAGCCGAACGTCCGATGGCGCATCTCCAGGTAGTCCACCGGATCGGGCACCCGGTGCTGGGCCTGGTTGTGCAGCTCCCACATCCAGCTGTCGAGCATCTGGACCAGGGCCTCACGCAGCTGTGCCCGCGCGTCCGGACCCATCGGGGCCACCGTACGTGCCCACAGATCGGCGAGCGAACGCTCCAGCGGCGCGACGGCGATCGCCGCCCCGGCGGCCGGATCGTCCACGGACATGCAGGACTTGAGCCGCTCGGTGCACTCCTTCGCCCCGAGCAGGTTGCGTGACCGGCCGAAGATCGCGGGGTAGTAGTCGTCCCCGTACGTTCCCCACGTCAGCCACTCCGCGCTGAGCTCCAGCTCCTCCGGCGTGGCGTCCGGGTCGAGGCCCGCCGAGCAGAGGGCCAGGTCGAACCCCTCCAGCATCGGGCGGTCCCAGACGTCCTCGAGCAGGCCCATCCGCTCCGCCCAGTCCACGGACAGCCGCTTCGCCTCCTCGTGGTGCGGGCTCAGCGTCAGCGGGAAGGGCAGGTCGAAGTCGGGCAGGATCGAGGCGCCGACCTGCTGGTGGGGGACATGGGTGAGGCTCCGCAGCCGTGCGGCGGCGGGGCGGCCGAACAGCGTCCTGATGTCGAGCGCCGAGGTGCCGAGAACGCCCGTGAACCCCGAAGGACCGGTGTCCAGGCCGTCGTTCATGTACCGGCTGGAGCGCATGTGCCACTCGTGGCCGCCGGACTGCCAGTCCTGGAGCCCCTTGGCGTAGGCGGCGATCGCCGCGCACTCGTCCGGGGTGAGCCCCTTCTCCAGGCAGAGGCCCGGCACCTCGGTGAGGGCCGTGTTCTCGAACTGCTGCAGCCGTGAGGTCAGCAGGTCGTTGACGGCGTCGGCCGCCTCCTGCGTCGTACAGCCGAGGAACCGCTCCAGGACGAGGACGCCGTTGCTGTTCTCGCCCTCGTCCTCGACCTCGCGCTGGTAGGAGAAGAGGTCGTTGCGCAGATGGACCGCGTCGGAGAAGGCGTCCCGCAGCACGCACAGCGGCCGTGAGTCCGCCACCTGCTCGGGGACCTCGGCGCCCGCCGCGTATTCGACGAGCCCGGCGGACCAGGGCGCGCCACCCACCTTGCGGCGCATCTCGATGTACTCGACCGGGTTGGCGATCCGCCCCGCGTTGATGTTGTCCAGTTCCCAGAGCGACTCGTACAGCAGATGCTCGGTCGCCTCGGCGAACCGTTTGCGCCAGGCGGAGGACATGGACGGCACCGTGCGCGTCCACAGGTCCGCGAGGCCGGCCTCGACCGGGTTGGTCGGCTCGGGCATCGCCGTCGCCGCGTCCATCGGCATGAAGAGCGGCAGCCGGTCCAGATAGGCCTTGCTGCCCGGCCGGTCCTGGGTCCGCTTGAAGACCTCGAGGAAGTGGTCGTCGAAGAAGAAGACCCAGGTGTACCAGTCGGTGACCAGTGACAGGGCCTCGGCGTCGCAGTCCGGGTGTGTGTAGGAGCACAGCAGGGCGTAGTCGTGGGAGTCGAGGTCGTGCTCCTCCCAGACGCCGGAGCCCTCCAGCATCCCCATCGACCGCGCCCATTCCCGGGTGTGCGTCCGGGCGGTCTCCACATGGGGGTTGAGCCGCGCCGGATACGGAACGTAGAAATCCGGCAGTACGAAGGGCTGAGCCATGCGTGCGGGGCCTTTCGGTGAGCGTGCGCGTGGGCAGTGTCCGGCCGAGCCCTACCCCTCGCCCGTAGGGCCCACGCCGTGCCCGTATTAGTCGTATGAACGCCGAAGGAGTGTCGCCGGTGGGGAACCCCGGCGACACCCCTCACACCCTGCCCGCCGCTCTGCTCAGGCGTGGGAAACGCGCACGTCAGCCGCCTTCACAAAGGCGACCCGGTGGCCGAACTGGATCTCGTAGTACTCCTCCTGGCCCCGCACCACCGTGTGCCCCGTGGTGTCGAACACCGGTGCGAAGTAGTACTCGCCCGGGGTGCGGTCGCCCACCACGTACCGCTGTCCGGCGAGCAGCTTGTACGGCAGGGGCGAGACCGCCTGCACCGGCACCCCGGCCGGATACGCCGAGGCCTCGGGATAGGCGCGTCCGTACACCGGGATCTGCGCCGCGCCGTCCTTCGGCGTCAGGACCAGGCCCCGCGCGTTCACCGCCGTCGGTCGCGCCTTCGGGTTGTGGAACCAGGCCTTCTGGCCGAGATACCAGATCGCCGTCCAGTCGCCCCGGCGCTCCGCCACCGCGTACTGCTGCCCCGTCGACGCCCGCGCACCGGTGTCGTTCACCCCGGTCGTCGAGGCCTGCCCGCCCGGCCGCAGGCCGACGTCCTTCACCAGCGGGGCCTCGGCGCTCGGCTCCGTGTGCAGCCGTACCGCGCCACTGCCGTGCGGGGCGCACGCCTCACCCGCCTTCGCGCAGCCCGTGTAGACCGGCTGATGCGTGGCGTAGTCCGGGCGGATCGTCACCACACCCGCGTCCGGGCCCGCGCTCGGCGTGAAGGGCCGGCCGAGCAGCTGGAAGTAGTGCGCCCAGTCCCAGTAGGGACCCGGGTCGGTGTGCATCCCGCGGATCGTCGACGCGACCGTGCCCGGCACGTTGTCGTGGCCGAGGATGTGCTGCCGGTCCAGCGGGATGTCGTACCGCTGGGCCAGATGGCGTACGAGACGCGCCGAGGTGCGGTACATCGCCTCCGTGTACCAGGAGTCCGGCGCGGTCAGAAAGCCCTCGTGCTCCAGGCCCACCGACTTGGCGTTCACGAACCAGTTGCCCGCGTGCCAGCCGACGTCCTTGAGCGGCAGGTGCTGCGCGATGTGTCCGTCGGAGGAGCGCAGCGAGTACTGCCAGGAGACGTACGTCGGGTCCTGCACCAGCTTCAGGGTGACGTCCCAGGTCGCCTCGGTGTCGTGGACGATGATGTAGTCGATGTCCTGGGAATCCGGCCGGTTCCCCTTGTCGTGGTTGCCGTAGTCCCCGTCGCCGAACTCCTCGTACGGCGCCGGGATCCACTCGCAGGCCACGGTCTTCGGGCACTCGGTCCGCCCCGCGTCCGCCGTCCGCAGCCCGAGCGACTCCACCTGCCCGGTCGCCGGCGCGATGTCCGGGTCGGCCGGGAGGGTGACCACCTGCCCGCTGTCCGTCGTCCGCGTCTCACCGGCTCGGATCACGTCGTAGACGTCGTTCGCGAAAATCGCCGCGGTCGCCCTGTCGTCGGCGCCCGAATAACGCGCCACCGCTCCGTACCAGTCGGCCGGGTCGGCACTGAGCGGCCGGCCCGACGCGCGCTGGGCGGCGGCCAGCAGCGCCGCGCCGCCCTCGATGTTCGCCGCGGTGCTCGTCCGCAGCTCCTCCGCCGGAATGCCGGACACCTCCGCCGCCCGCTCCAGCGTCTTCAGACGCGCCGGCAGCTCGCCCGCCGTCGGCGGCGCGACGTCCGGCTCCGCGACGATCCGCGGGGCCCGGGACTCGTCGCCCCGCGCGTCCTCCTCGCCGTGCGAGTGGTGCGGGGCCCGGGCGAGGGCGGTCACCGCGTCCGTCAGATGCATCGGACCGTAGCCCCCGGTCACGCTCGGCGCACCGGCGTGCGCGTCCCACCGCGACTGGAGGTACGACACCGCGAGAAGCACACTCGGCGGCACCCCCCGGCGCGCGGCCGCCTCCGCGAACTGCTCCTGGAGCGTGCCCGCCGCGACCGGCTCGGCGGTGGCGGAGGGGGCGGCGACGAGGAGCGGGAACAGCAGAGCGGCGGACGCCACGGCGCCCACCGCTCGGGGGACCCGTCTGTGCGACGCGGAACGGTGCAAGGCAGCCTCCAGGGACCGGGGGGTGATGAGGGGGCGTGCGGGGCCGAACCCGTACAGGGGTATCGGCTCCCGGACGATCCGTCAATCACCCACCCGCTGAGGAAACTTCCCATGTCAGGGGCCGGATGGCGGAGTTTCGCGGCGGCGGCGCGCGGGCCTGCGGCGCGTCAGTGGAGTGGACCAATGCCGGTGCGGGGCACCCGTCCCGGACACGACGATGCCCCGCGCCCCCGATGTGTCGGCACCGGGCGCGCGGAGCATTCCCCCGCGTCTTCGACCGACCCGCGCCCAGGTCGTGTCCTAGCGCGTGCCGACCGCGGCGCGCACGGCCCGCCGTGCCATGGCGCAGTCGTCGTGCAGCCGCCGCAGCAGCCGCCGCTGTTCCTCGCCGGGCGAGACCGCACCGGAGGGGACGGGGACCGAACCGGCGGGCGGCGCCTCCCTGATGGTGCGCTGCACCGCCGTCTCGTACGTACGGATCTCCCGGGTCAGCACGATCATCAGGTTCACCAGGAAGGCGTCCCGCGACGCCGGACCCGCCTGCTGCGCGAGCTGACTGATCTGACGCCGGGCGAGCGGCGCGTCACCGAGCACCGCCCACATCGTCGCCAGGTCGTAGCCGGGCAGGTACCAGCCCGCGTGCTCCCAGTCGACCAGGACCGGACCGGTGGGCGACAGCAGGATGTTGGAGAGCAGCGCGTCACCGTGACAGAACTGGCCCATCCCCTGACGTCCGCCGGCGTGCGCCAGACCGTGCAGCAGCTTCTGCAGATCGTCCCGGTCACGGTCGGTGAACAGACCCAGTTCGTGGTACCGCGAGATCCGCGACGCGTAGTCGAGCGGGGCGTCGAACGTCCCGGCCGGCGGACGCCAGGTTCCAAGCCGCACGATCGCGCCGAGCGCCGCCCGCAGATCCGCCCGCGGCGGAGCCTCCACGGGGTGGCGCGTCAGCGCCGCCGCCCGCCCGGGCATCCGCTCGATCACCAGCGTGCAGTTCTCCGGGTCAGCGGCGATGAGCCGCGGCGCCCGCACCGGCGGACGGTGCCGGACGAAGGAGCGATAGGCAGCTATTTCGTGCTGGAACCGCTCGACCCACGCGGGGGAGTGGTCCAGTAAACACTTGGCGACCGCCGTGGTCCGTCCGGTCGTGCCGACGATCAGGACGGAACGGCCGCTGCGCCGCAGCACCTGGACCGGGTTGAACTCCGGGCAGATCCGGTGGACGGAGGCGATCGCCATCCTCAACTGCGCGCCCTGCGGGCCCGACAGGTCGATTCTGCCGCTGGGCACCTGAGCGGTGCCGCCCGCCCAGCGCCTGGCCCGGCCCGCGGTGGGGGAGGCGGGGGCGAGATACGGTCCGCTGCCGACCGGTACGGAACGGTGCTGGGGCCGGGGCGGGGCAGACACGGAGGACGATGCTGTGTACATGGAGGAGACAGATCCCTTCGTGTGCCGACGAGTTACGTGCGTCGCCCCGCCCGACCTCCGGGCCGCACCCTGGGGAATGAGGGCCGGTTGCCGGGGCGGGGTGGCGCGTTCCTACCTGACACCCGGGCGCGGGTGGCGGAACATCGGGCGCACCCTGGCGAACCCTGGCGAATAGTCGCCAGCCCTATGACAGGGGGTTACTGTCAACTCAGCCGAGAACCTGGGGGCTTAGACGTGACCGGACAGACCAACACCCGCCTGGCAGACCTCTTCGGCCTCGCCGGCTGGTCCAAGGGAGAGCTCGCGAGACTCGTCAACCGGCAGGCGGCGGCCATGGGCCACCCCCAGCTGGCGACGGACACCTCACGGGTTCGGCGGTGGATCGACCTGGGGGAGATCCCCCGCGACCCCGTCCCCCGGGTGATGGCAGCGCTGTTCACCGAGCGACTCGGCCGTGTCGTGACCATCGAGGACCTCGGGTTCGTACGACGCGGGCGCGCCGGAAGACGGCAGAACGTCAGGAACAACGACAACCCTGACGGGCTGCCCTGGGCGCCCGAGCGTACGGCGGCGGTCCTCACCGAATTCACGGGAATGGACCTCATGCTCAACCGACGCGGCCTGGTGGGCGCGGGCGCCGCGCTCGCCGCCGGCTCCGCCCTCAGCAGCGCCATGCACGACTGGCTGCACACCGACCCCGCACGCACCGCGAACGCTCCCCGCACGCACGATCCCCTCCACGCCGACCCCGCCGGGTTCGACCGCTACGAGGCCGCCCCCATCGGGTCCGAGGAGATCGAGGCACTGGAGCGTTCGGTGGAGGTGTTCCGCGCCTGGGACGCCTCCCGGGGCGGCGGACTCCAGCGCAAGGCGGTCGTGGGCCAGCTCAACGAGGTGGGCGGCATGCTCGCCTACCACCACCCCGACCACCTCCAGCGACGCCTGTGGGGCGTCGCCGCCAACCTCGCCGTCCTGGCCGGCTGGATGTCCCACGACGTCGGCCTCGAACCCACCGCCCAGAAGTACTTCGTCATCGCCGCCCACGCGGCCCGGGAGGGCGGCGACCGGCCGCGGGCCGGTGAGGCGCTGTCCCGCGCCGCCCGTCAGATGGTCCATCTGGGCCGCCCCGACGACGCCCTCGACCTGATGACACTCGCCAAGTCCGGCGCGGGGGAGCGGGTACTGCCCAGGACCCAGGCCATGTTCCACACCATCGAGGCCTGGGCGCAGGCGTCGATGGGCCGGGGCCAGGCGATGCGCCGCACCCTCGGCGAGGCGGAGGACCTCTTCGTCTCCGACCGGGGCGAGGAGAAGCCCGGCTGGATGCAGAACTTCGACGAGGCCGACCTCCACGGCATGCAGGCGCTCGCCTACCGCACCCTGGCCGAACACGACCCGGCGGCGGCGATCCCCGCGCAGCGCCACGCCAAGCTGGCCATCCAGCTGCGCAGCGGCGGCCACGACCGCTCGAAGCTCTTCGACCACATCTCGCTCGCCTCGGCCTGCTTCATCGCCGACGACCCCGAGCAGGCCGACCGGTACGCCCGGCTCGCGCTGGTCTCCATGGGGGACACCTCCTCGCACCGCACCTGGGACCGGCTGCGGGAGATGTACCGGCTGACCGGGCAGTACGCCGGCTACACCAAGATCGAGCACCTGCGCGAGGAGATCGCGCTCGCCCTGCCCAAGCCCGCCGCCAAGCGCCCACGCACCGGCGAGATCTGAGGCGGGAACTCACGCCGCGGGCCGGCGGGAGCCGAGGCCGAGGCCGCGGGCGCGGGCGCTCGGCGGCGACCGGAAGCGCCCCTTCAGCTCCCCGAGGGCTACGGGTCCCTACTGGCCGACCCGGACCACCATCACGCAGGCGTCGTCCTCGCCCGGCGCCTCACCGAACTCCTCGACCACCGTCCGTACGCAGTCCTGCGCGTCCCGCGCCCCGGCCAGCCGTGGCGCCAACGAGAGGAGACGTCGCGTACCCGAATCGTCCATGCCCCCGCGCCGGGTCAACCCGTCCGTGTGGAGCACCAGCAGATCCCCGGGGAGCAGCCGGACCTCGGCCTCCTCGTACGCGGTCCGGGGCGTCGCTCCCAGGAGCACCCCGTCCGGCCGCGCCAGGGCGCGCCCCGTCCCGTCGCGGAACAGCAGCGGGGCGGGGTGTCCCGCCTGCGCCCAGGAGAGCCTCTGGCTCGCCGGGTCGTAGCGGCAGCACATCGCGCTGCCCAGCGCCGGCTGTCCGGAGGTCTCGAGGAGCTGGTTGAGATGGCCCATCAGGGCGCCGGGGCGGATGCCGGCCACGGCCATACCGCGCAGCGCGCCGAGCAGCATGGCCATGGAGGAGGTGGCGGACACGCCGTGCCCGGTGAGGTCGCCCACCGTCAGGAGCGCGTCCCCGTCGGGGAGCGCGAGGGCGTCGTACCAGTCACCGCCGATCAGTCCCGTCGACGCGGCCGGCAGATAGTGACCCGCCACGTCGAGCGGCGCGCCGGGACCGCCGTGGGCGAAGCGCAGCGAACCGCGCCAGGGGGGCAGGACGGCTTCCTGGAGCTCGACGGCGACCCGGCGCTCGGTGCGCTCCATGTGCCGACGGCGCTGGAGGGAGTCCCGGGACTCGCGGACCGCGCGCTCGCTGCGGCGCAGCTCGCTGACGTCCCGTAAGACGGCCCACATGGAGGCCGTGCAGCCGTCGGCGTCGAGGACCGGCTCGCCCATCATGTGCAGGGTGCGGACCCGGCCGTCGGTACGGACGATGCGGAACTCGCCGTCGATCGGCTTTCCGTCGATCAGACAGTCCGTCACCATCGCCTGCAGCAATGGCTGGTCCTCGGCGAAGACCACCGACGGGAGCTCGTCCAGCGACATCGGGCCGCTGTCCGGGGTCCGGCCGAAGATCTGGTGGAGCTCCTCGGACCAGCTGACCTCGTCGGTGAGGAGGTTCCACTCGGCGCTGCCGACGCGGCTGAGCAGCGAGCCCGTGCCCGTGGACGCGGCCGGAGCGCCGTAGGCGGCGCCGGGGGCCGTGACGGCCTCGGCCGCGCTCCCGTCCTCCGCGCCGGGCGTGGCCGGCGGCTCGTCCGGTACGCCGGCCTTGAGCTGACCCAAGTGGGCGCCGAGGTCGTCGAGTTGGTGGACGGCGAGATCGCACAGCGCGCGCTGCCAGCGCTTGCGGGGGTCGTCCTCGTCCATGACGGCGTCCCTGCGCACGGCGTCCACGTCACCGCGCAGACGGCGGGTCTGCGAGATCAACGCGTCCACCGTGCCGGGCTCGGGCGGCTGGGCGGGACGGTCCGCGAAGATATGGGACGGCATGTCGTACTCCGATACAGGCGCGGCGCGGCCAGTTGCGAACGAGGAACAAGGCCCGGTCTCGACTGTCGCACAGGCGGAGACAGGCCGTAAGGGATTTGGCAACACTCGATACGGTGGTGCTTCTGGCATATGCCAAAGGCCCGCCGATTATCGGCCATCAGGGTGGTAACGGATCGTGCCGGTGGGAAGGTTACGGTGCTGCTGTGGTGAACGACGAAGTGGACACGGTGGGTACGGCGGTGCTGCTGGCGGCGGCCCCGGCAGGGCGGGGACGGGCGGTGGACGCGACGTCCGTGCTGCCCGCCCTCGCGGCGGTGCCGCCGGGCGCGCTGACCGGCACGCCGGTGGCGACGGTGGTCGAACTGGCCGACCCGCTGGACCCGCAGACCGTCCTGACCCGGCTGCGGGCCGCGGCGGCGACGCCGGGGCCGCTGGCGGTCTACCTCGCGGGCCAGCTCCAGCTGGACCGCCGCCAGCGTCTGCCGCACCTCGCGCTGGCCCGCAGCACACCGACGACGCTGCGGTACACCGGCCTGCCCTGGCACTGGCTCGCGGCCGAACTCGCGGTGCGGCGCGCGGGGACGACGACGGTCGTGGTGGACCTCGTGGCGGATGCGGAGGTCTGGGAGCGGCTGGTGTCCGTCCCCGGACTCGTGTCCCTGGGCCCGGGACCGCTGCTTTACGGCCGTATCGCCCCGGCCGCCCGGCGCGGCGAGCCCGCGACCCCGGAGTACCTCCGGGCCTTCGCCTCGATCTGGCGCACGGGCGCCCGGCCCCCGACGACCCTCCTCCACGCGGAGGCGGCGGCGCAGGCCGGCGTCGACGGCGTGCTCCTCCTCACCCCGGACCACGGCCCGACGGCCGTCGCGCGGACCGCGCCGCCGGGGGCGGGCTCGGCGTACGGAGTGCCGACAGCGGCGGCGGGCTCGGTGGCGGCGCCCGCCGTGGCGCGGGTGGCCGACGCGCCGAACTCCCCGGTCTCCGCGCCTCCTTCGGGCCTCTCGGCTCCCCCCGTCCCCGCCATGCGGCCTACCGTGCCCGTGCCCGTGCCCGTCCCCGTGGCTGCTCCGGTGCCCGCTCCGGTCCGGGTGCCGGTGCCGGTGCCGGTGTCGGTTCCGGCGTCGGTGCCGGTGTCGGTTCCGGCGTCGGAGCCGCGACGGGGCGAGAACGGTACGGGTGACGGTGTCGCGGTACGTACGGTCGTACCGGACGCCGAGCCCGCGGCGGGTCACGGCGAGTCCCCGGCCCCCCTCCCCGAACCCGGGTACGACGACCCGCACCCCGCCATCCTCGCCGCCGCGCGCGCCGGGCGGCACGGGGAGGCCGTGACCCTGGCGGTCGCCTGGGAGCAGGAGGCGCTGCGGCGGTACGGAGCGCGTTCGCAGGAAGCGGTGCACTGGATGGAGGTACGGGCCGATCTCGCGCGCCTCGCCGGGGAGCCCGCCCGGAGCTGCGAGTTGTGGCTCACCGCCGCCCAGGCCCGCCTCGAACTGAGTCAAGGGCCGGGCGACCCGGATGTCGAGGGCGCCGTGGACCGGGCCCACCACCAGTGGGAGCAGATCAAGGACCCCGTCCGCGCCCGTGAGCTCGGTCCCGCCCTGGTCGCGCTGCGGCAGCTGGTCCCGGGCCGCCGCGCCGGAGCACTGGCCGCACTCCGGCGCCGGATGCCCTGACACCCGTACACGGCGACACCCGTACACGGCGACACCCGTACACGGCGGCACCCGTACATGGCGACACCCGTTCACGGCCGGAGGCCCGATCCGGGTGCGGCGAAGGTCCCGGTCGGGGCGGGCTGAGATGATCGGGGCATGGCTCCTTCCTCCGCCCCGGAAGCAGGGCACCGCACCGCCGCGACGGTCACCACCGAGCGGCTGCTGCTGCGGCCCGTGCGGACCGGTGACGTACCGGCCGTCACCCGGTTGTGGACCGACCCCGAGGTCCGGCTCCATCTGGGCGGACCCGTCGCCGAGCAGGTCGTGCGGATCCGGCAGCGACGGATCGTCGGAGCGACCGGCGTCCACGCCGTCGTGCGGGCGTCCGACGGGGTGCTGCTCGGTCTGGTGACGGTGGAGCCGGAGGCGCGGGAGGGCGAGGCGGAGGTCTCCTACCAGTTCCTGCCCGAGCACTGGGGGCAGGGGTACGCGCGCGAAGCGGTCGCCGCCGTCGTGGAGCGGGCGCTGGAGAGCGTCCCGAGCGTCGTCGCCGTGACCCAGCAGGCGAACGGCCGCTCACGACGGCTCCTGGAAGGACTCGGCATGGTCCACGCCGAGTCCTTCGTCGAGTTCGACGCCCACCAGGTCCTCTACCGCAAGCGCGCCTGACCCCGCCGCCCCGCCCTGTTCTGTCCGTCCCGTGCCGTGCCGTCCGGTGTCCGGGAGCTCAGCGGATCTTCTCGCCCGCCGCCAGCTTCTCCATCGTCCGACGCAGCCGCTCCGCGCGGTTCTTCGGCGTACGGGCCTGCCACAGCCGCAGGATCACCAGGTACTGATCGGTCTTCCCGAGTCCCTCGTAGAAGGTCCGCGCCCGGTCGTCGGCCGCCAGCGCCGCCGCGAGGTCGTCCGGCACGGTCGCCTCGGCCTGGGACGGGTACGCCGCCGCCCACCGGCCGTCCGCCTGCGCCGCCCGCACCTCGGCGAGCCCCGGCTCCCGCATCCGCCCGGCGGCCGTCAGCGCCTCGACCTTCCGGACGTTCACCCGCGACCAGAGGCCGCGCGGGCGCCGCGGGGTGTACTTCTGCAGGAAGTACTCCGCGTCCAGCGCGCGGCGCTGTCCGTCGATCCAGCCGAAGCAGAGCATGCAGTCCAGGATCTCCGGGACGGTCAACGACGTGGCGCCGGAGCCCTTTCTGGCGACCTTCAGCCATACCCCGGGCGCGTCGGCGTGGTGGGCCTCCAGCCAGGACTCCAGTTCGGCGACCTCCTTCACCGTCATGACCTCGAGCCCCTCGTACGACTCCATGCGCCCGCCCCTCCGTCGCCCGTCCGATGCCGTCGACACCGCCCGTGCACAGAATATGGACACCGGTCGCTCAGAAGCGGGCGTGCGTGGTGATGTCCGACTCGAACTGGGTGATCATCTCCGAGGTCACCGTCGGACGGCACTGGGCGATGGCCTCCAGATAGTCCGCCGTCGTCGCCCCGGGGAGCCGCTCGTCCGCCCCGCTCCGGCCGCCGACGGAGACCAGGTCGCGCTCGAAGGAGTTCTGGGCGGCGATCCGCGCCGCGTGCTCGATGTCGGCGGGGGTGAACTGCTCGCTCGCCACGACCAGTTCGTCGATGTCGACGTCGGGCCGCCCGTCCGTGTAGCGCCCCCAGATCGCGGCTCGGGCCGCCTTGTCCGGCGTACCGATCGGGATGAGGTAGTCGAAGCGGCCCGGGCGGAGGAAGGCCGGGTCGAGGGAGCGGATCGAGTTCGTGGCGCAGACCAGGAGCCGTTCGTCGCGCTCCCGGAAGCCCGGTATGAGCTTGAGCAGTTCATTGGTGACGCCGTGCATGCCACCGGGCTGCGCGGGCTCGGAGCGGACCGGCGCGATCTCCTCGACCTCGTCGATGAAGACGAGGACCCGTTCCAGCTCCGCGATCCGGGCGAACGCGGAGCGCAGCGCCGCCGCCAGGTTGCCCTCGTCCGCCAGCCGGGAGGGCAGGATCTCCACGAACGGCCAGCCGAGCCGCGAGGCGATCCCGCGGGCGAACGTCGTCTTTCCGGTGCCGGGAGGGCCGAACAGCCCCACGGCGCGCGGCGGCCGGACCCCGTGGCGCGCGGCGCGCTCCGGTTCGGCGAGCGGCAGGACGACCCGCCGCTCGATGAGATCCTTCTCCCGCTCCATGCCGGCGACCTTGGCCCACAGGTCGCCGGGCAGCAGCCTGCCCCCGAGGTCTTCCAGGAGGTTGGCGGCCGGCCCGTGCAGCGGCTCCACCTTCTCGAAGTACGCGACGGCGGGCTGGCGGGTATACCCGGCGTTCAACAGCCCCTCGCCGAGCAGGTCCTCCTCGGGCAGGACGTACGCGATCCGCCCCACCCGCGCCGCGACGAGCCGTCGCTCCAGCTCGACCAGGAGGGCGCTGGCCAGTCCCCGGCCGCGCCAGGCCGAGGAGATGGCGATCCGCATCACCCAGGCCCGCTCACCGGCCACGCAGGCGAGCGCCGCTCCGATGGGCACGCCCTGGTGGACGGCGACGACGGCGGGCTGGCGCGACGTCAGGGCGCCGATGCATTCGGCGAGGGAGAAGACGGACTCCTGCCCGAGCTCGGCCGTGGTGTCGATCAGGTGGACGACCGCGGCGAGATCGCTCTCGCGGTAGTCATGGATGAGCCAGTTCACCGGTACCGCCCCTCGTTCGTACTGATGCGGCGAGGCTAGGTGCGGCGGCCGACGCGGGTCGTGCGCCACCATGCACAAGGCGCGGGGACCAAATGCTACGAACCGTCACTGGCCAAGGCGGCGGCTCCGGGAACGGGTGAAGCCCCGGAAGAGATCTTCCGGGGCTTCGGGTGTCACTGCGCTCAGAACGCGGACGTTCCGTACGCGGACGTCAGTGCGCGGGCGCTCAGTAGGCGGGCGCGAGCTTCGGGTTCGGGCCGTGGGCGTTCTCGCCCTGGTTGCCTTCGGTCGCGTAGAACACGATGAGGATGATCGCGCCGACGAGCGGGATCAGACCGATGAGGATCCACCAGCCGGAGCGGCCCGTGTCGTGCAGTCGGCGGACGGAGACCGCGAGGGTCGGAATCAGCACGGCCAGCGAGTAGATGAGGCTGAGCAGCTGAATGCCGAGCGCGCTGTCGATGATCGTCAGCACGATGCTGATGATCACGCTGAAGAGCGTGAACATCCAGAATTCCTTGCGGCGCGCACGGCCGCCGAATACCGCGTACTTCTTCAGAACGTCGAGGTACCAGTTCACTTTGTCCCCCCAAGGACTGGGATGTGTGTTGGGAGCCTGTCCCTGTGGAGCAAGGCTTACGCAGAACTTATGTGGCCGAAACGGCGTGGGTCAATTCGTTACCTGGGGATGGCCGTTGAGAGCCCGGTGTGTCTGGTTTTGCGTGAGGGCGCAGCGAACGGCGCCGCCACCTGATGCAGAGGTGGCGACGCCGTCCGGAGAGGATCAGACCTTCCTCACGTCCTTCTCTTGGTCATCAGCAGGCCGCCCGCGACGATGGCGAAGAGGCACACGCAGGCGCCGGTGATGACGTTGCTGACGATCGGGCCGGTGCCGGCGTCCGCGGTGGGGACGATCCAGGAGGACACGATCAGCCAGGCGCCGAGCAGCAGGACGACCAGGTTCAGATCCTGGGAGCGCTCGGGGGCCATCGACATACACAGGCCGAGAACCGCGAGGGCGATGCCGGTCACCAGGTTGCTGAGTGCGAGTTCTGGTCTGGCGGTCGAGAAGTGGACCACCCACGCGGAGATCGCGGCGTAGATACCGGCGAGGATCACGAGTTCCTCCACCGCCGCCACGCCTCGGGTCTGGAGCATCCGGGAGTAGCGGTCACGCATTTCCGGTGCGTCGGGGTGTCCCCTGATATCACCTGGGCGGTGAGAGACGTCAGACATACGGCTCGCCTCCTTACTGGCGTCATGCACGTCTGATCGGGCTTCGCGGCATCGTGCCGCTGTTTCATTGTGCGCTTATCTGGCCTTTATGTGTAGATCTGTCCGATAAGGGATCCGTACAGAAAACGCGTGACGGATATGCGGAGATCCTCCAAAGAGAGTGACCGTTCCATGAATGTTCACCGAATGGCCGGGCTCGCCGTCAGTCCGGCAGAACCCTCGTGTACGGACGGGTGATGATCTCCATGTTGTGTCCGTCGGGGTCGGCGAAGTAGGCGCCCCGGCCGCCGAACAGATGATTGACGCGGCCCGGGTCGGTGTGGTGCGGGTCCGCGTAGTACGTGACCCCGAGGGCCTCGAGGCGGGCGATCATCGTGTCGAACTCCTCCTCGGGCACGAGGAACGCGTAGTGCTGCGCCACGAACGTCAGGTCGGGGTCCTCGTAGAAGTCGAGGGTGACCCGGTTGCTCGTGTCCACCGGGACGAACGGGCCGAACGGGGCCCCGACCTCCAGGCCGAGGACGGTCGCCAGGAACTCGGCGGAGAGGTGTTTGTCGCGGGCGTGGACGGCGGTGTGGTTGAGCTCGACGGCCATGGGGCTCTTGGTCCTTTCACAGGGCGTGCGCGGTTGTCTTCAGGGGGTCGCCGGAAGCCCCTCCGGGATGTGTTCACCGTCGGTGGCGTACGGATACCTCGTGTGCGCGGATTCGACACGCGCGGAAGACGACCGTGGCGGGCCTCGCGCCCGTCCGGCGGCGGTCACGCCAAGGCCGGGTGCCTTACTCGATCACCGCTCATGGCCGACCCGGCAGTCATGCGAGCACGCTAACGCGTGTTCACCCGCCGGCGCAAAGGAGATCGGCGCCCCGGGCAACCGGGCGTCGGGCGGCGGCCGTTCGGCGTAGCCTGGAAGTGGACTCGGGGATTCGTACGTCCACCGCCGGGAGGCGGACGAACATGACCGGAATCGCAAGCAAGAACTTCGACTCCGCAGACGAGACCCGTCCCTTCGAGGACGGCAAGGGCAGGCTGGACGTGGTGAACTCCGACCGCGGGCCGGTCGGAAGGGCCGTGTTCGAGCCGGGGTGGCAGTGGTCCAAGCACGTCAAGCCGATCGCCGGCACGGACAGCTGCCAGGCCGAGCACGCCGGTTACGTCGTCAGCGGCCGGTTGAAGATCGTCATGGATGACGGCGCGTCGGCGGAGGTGGGGCCGGGCGACTTCTTCACCGTGAGCCCCGGGCACGACGCCTGGACCCTCGGAGACGAGCCCTGCGTGGCCCTGGACTGGGTCGGCTTCGGCGACTACGCCGTGAAGAAGTGAGCTGACGCCGGCGCGGGCGCGCGTCCGGAAACGCCCTGAGAAACGCCCTGCACGTCGGCGGCGGCCGCTTGTCCGCGCCGCCGTCGACGCGGCGGACACATCGGGGAGGAGACGTACTCGCCGCGCCCGGCGCAACGGCCACGCGGACCTCGTGCGCGACCGTCTCGACGGCCGCACCGGGGCGTAGCGCGGGCGGGTTCGGCGACACCCGCGCGGTCCGGGAAATCCCCTGCTCACCAGGGTCGTTGCCCTGTTATCGTCGCCCGCATGCCCGAACTGATCGCCCCCACGGCACGCCTTCACACCTCCTGGCTGGAAGCCGACGCGGAGTGGCGTCCCGGAGCCCGCCTGGACAGTGCCGGTGTGCGTCTCGCGGCAGGCGAGGGCTTCGCGGATCCCGTGCTCTTCGCCGCGTGGGTGAGACGGCTGCGGGAACAGTCCGACCGCACCAGGCCCCTGGCGGAGGGCTGGGTCCACGCGACCCACTGGTGGATCGTCGAGGACGGCGCGTACGTCGGAGCCATCGACCTGCGGCACGAGCTCAACGACTTCCTGCTGCGCGCCGGCGGACACGTCGGTTACAGCATCCGGCCCTCCGCCCGCCGCCGCGGCCTCGCCACCTGGGCGCTGGGCGCGGTGCTCCCCGAGGCCCGCGCGCTCGGCATCGAACGGCTCCTGGTGACCTGCGACGACGACAACATCGCCTCCGCGCGCACGATCGAGCGCAACGGCGGAGTCCTGGAGGACGTCCGCGAGACGGAGATCGGCCTCAAGCGGCGCTACTGGATCGAGCTGTGATCGCGGCGGACGGCGGCGCGGCGGGTGGCCGTGCGGCGGAGGGCGGTGCAGCGGGTGGCCGTGCGGCGGGTGGCGGCGCGGCGGGTGGCCGTGCGGCGGGTGGCGGTGCCGACCGAGGCCGATGAGGTGCGCCTGGGGCTCGGCACGACGTTGACACGGGTCAGTGACACGTGTCACCTTCGGGTACGGCAACGTCGTCGCCCCCGTCAGGAGCAGCCCCTTGAACACGACCACGGTCGCCACCACCCGCGGCCCCGTCCGCGGTGAGCGGCGGGAGGACGGCAGCGTCCGCTTCCTCGGCATCCCCTACGGCCGGCCACCCGTGGGGGCCCTCCGCTTCGCCGCGCCCGTCCCGCCGGAGCCCTGGTCCGAACCGCTCGACGCCACCGCGTACGGCCCGACCGCGCAGCGCCGTCCCTTCGCCGAGGTCACGACCATTCCCGAGCCCTCCGTCCCGGGCGACGGCGTGCTCAACCTCAATGTCTTCACGCCCGCCACCGACCCCGCGGCCGGCCTGCCCGTCCTCGTGTGGATCCACGGCGGCGGTTACGTCGCCGGCTCGGCGGCGAGCCCCTGGTACGACGGGTCCTCCTTCAACCGGGACGGCGTCGTGCTGGTCTCCCTCGGCTACCGGCTCGGGATCGAGGGCTTCCTGCACCTGGAGGACGCCCCCGACAACAGAGGCGTCCGTGACTGGATCGCCGCCCTCGAATGGGTCCGCGACAACATCGCCCGCTTCGGAGGCGACCCGGCGAAGGTCACCGTCGCCGGCCAGTCGGCGGGCGGCGGCGCCGTCCAGACGCTGCTCGCCGTCCCCGCCGCCCGGGGCCTGTTCCGCGGCGCCCTCTCCGTGTCCGGCGCGGTCATGCGCCCCGACGGCCCCGAGGTCGGCCGCGCCGCCGCCCGCCTGTTCACCGCCCGTACCGGCGTCCCCGCCACCGCCGCCGCGCTGCGGGACCTCGGCGACGACGAACTGCTCGGCCTCCAGGACCGGATGAGCGCCCCGGGTCCCGACCGCGAGGGGCTGCCCCCGCTGCTGTCCCTGGCGCCCTTCGCCGACGGCGAGCTGATCCCGGAGCCGGTGCTCGACGCGCTGACGGACGGCGACGCGGGCGCGGACGTGCCGCTGATGCTGGGCTTCACCGCCCACGAGTTCAACGGCTTCCCCGCCCCCGCCGCGGGCCCCGGGCAGCCGCCCCTCCCGGTCCTGATCGGCGCCCTCGGCCTCGGCGCCGACCGGATCGACGCCTTCACCACCGCGTACGCGGCGGGTGGCTCCGACCGGCTGTTCGGACAGGCGATGACCGACGCCACCTTCCGGGCGCCGTCCCTGGCCGTCGCCGAGGCCCGAGCCGCGCGTGAACGGCCCACCTGGCTCTACCAGTTCGTGTGGGAGTCACCCGTCACCGCCATGGCCTCCCACTGCCTGGACCTGCCCTACGCCTTCGACCTCCTGGACGCCGAGGGCGTCACGGCGGCGCTCGGCGACGCGCCGCCACGGGCCCTCGCCGACGCGATGCACAGGGCGTGGGTCGCCTTCGTACGGGACCAGGATCCGGGCGAGGACTGGCCGCGCTACACGGCCGCCGAGCGTTCCACGATGGTCTGGGCCGCGGCGCCGCGCGTGGAGCGGGACCCGCTGCGGCAGGTCCGCGAACTCTGGCTGGACTGAGCCGGGGGCCCAGGGGCCCGGGGACCCGGGGGCCTGGGGCCGTGCGCCGTGGGGCCCGGCCGCGGAGGGCACGCGGCGGGCACGCGCGTGAGTGAGGCCCTCGTGACGGCGTCCGAGCGACGCCGTCACGAGAGCCTCTGTCGGGTGCGGCTCAGGCGGCGGCCGCCTTGTCGCGGGCGCTCAGCGACTCGACGATCGCCTCCGAGAACGGCTGCAGGTCGGAGGGCTTGCGCGAGGTGATGAGCCGGTAGCCACCGGACTCGTCGATCACCACGTTCCGGTCCACCCAGCTCCCGCCCGCGTTCGTCACGTCCGTACGGAGCGTCGGGTACGACGTCAGCTCCCGGTCACGGGCGAGACCGCTGTCGATGAGCAGCCAGGGACCGTGGCAGATCGCGGCCACCGTCTTACCGGCCTTCGCGAAGTCCGCCACCAGCCGCTGGGCCGTCGTGTCGACGCGAAGATGGTCCGCGTTGATGGTTCCACCGGGGACGATCACCGCGTCGTACCGGTCGGCCGAGACCTCCGCGTACGTCGTGTCGGGCAGTACCTTCTCGCCCGGCTTCTCGTCAGAGACCAGCGTCCGGATCGGCTCGGGCTTCTTCGCGGCCAAGGTGACCCGGGCGCCCGCCTCGCGCAGCGCCGCGACCGGCTTCTTCAGCTCCTCCTGCTCCGTGCCGTAGTTCGTCGTGATGACGAGGACGTTCTTTCCTTCGAGGGACACGGCCGCCTCCTCCCTTTCCATGGCGTCGGTACCTCTCTTGGCGTCTCACCGGCGCGCGCGCCGCTAAACGGACCTACCGAATCAAGCCGGCCCACCGAAGGGAACGCTCCGGAAGCGGCCACCGCGCGGGCCACACACGTCTCCGGTGGCCTGCCCCCGAGCGCCGCCCTGCCGACGCGCCCCGCGCTCTCGGCCCCGGCGCTACCATCGCGCGACGCGCACCAAGTGCCCTGCCGGAGAACGGAGCATCACGATGCTGAAGGAATTCGCCGACCTCTCCACGCCGCTCATCGCGGACGCCTGTGTGCGGCTCGGGGAAGTGCTGCGGGCCGCTCCGGCCGGTGTCGCTCCCGTCGTCCCCGGACAGCGCGTCGCCGGTCGCGTGCTGCCCGCACGCCACTACGGCAGCGTGGACGTGTTCCTGGAGGCGTTCACCGCCGCCGAGCCCGGTGACGTCCTCGTCATCGACAACGGCGGCCGCGACGACGAGGCGTGCGTCGGCGACCTCGCCGTCCTGGAGGCGCGAGCGGCCGGTGTCGCCGGCCTGGTCGTGTGGGGTCTGCACCGGGACACCCCCGATCTCGTCGAGATCGGGCTGCCCGTCTTCTCCTACGGCCGGCACGCCCCCGGCCCCGTCCGGTTGGACGCGCGCGAGCCGGAGGCGCTGCGCACCGCGCGCTGCGGCGATCACCTCGTCAGCTCCGCCGATGTCGTCTTCGGCGACGACGACGGTGTGCTGTTCGTGGCGGCGGACCGGGTCGACGCCGTCCTGGAGACGGCGCACGCCATCCACCGTACAGAGCGCGAACAGGCCCGCCGGGTCGGAGCCGGTGAGACCCTGCGGGCGCAGACACGGTTCGACGACTATCTCGCCCGCCGGGACGCGGACCCGTCGTACACCTTCCGGCAGCACCTGCGCCGGATCGGCGGCGCCATCGAGGAGTAGCCGCGTAGCCGCGCTCTCCGGACCTCCGGCGGCGGTCGGCCGGGGTCGACCGGGGCCGGCTCAGCCGGCTCGGAAGCCGACCGTCCCGTCCGGCAGCACCGCCTCCACCGCCGCCCCGTGCTCGACGGTCCGGCTCACGGTGCAGAACTTCTCGTGCGTCAGGCGCACACCGCGCGCGAAGACCTCGGCCGCCCGCGGATTGCTCTCGGGCAGCTCGAACTCGTAACTCACCCTGATCCGCCCCACCCGGCCGTCGTCCTCCGGCCCCGAGACCGACTCCACCACGATCTTCAGATCCTCGTGCTCGACCGCACGGGCCGTACGGTCCACCACGATGCCCCCGCAGCCGCCCATCGCCGCGAGCAACAGCTCGACCGGTGTGAACGACGGCTGCGCGTCCGGGTCGTCCGCCGCCCCCATCCGCACCTCCGCACCGCGATCGTTGCGGGCGGTCCACTGCCGGTAGCCGTTGCGGACGGTCTCGATGCGGTAGTCGGCCATGGCGACGGGGGCTCCTTCGTTCAGCTGCGTACGGTGCGATCACCCGATCCATGAGTATGGGGGACGGGTGGTCTGAGTACCTCGCCCGATGCCCGCGACAGGCCGAGCCCGGTGGAATGGCGACCATGATCTCGAAGACCTCGGAGACCTCGGAGACCTTGGACGTGCGGCGCGACCGCCGTATGCGGCACGTCACCACCACCGGATCGGCGCTCGCCGTGGCGCTGTTCCCGCTCGTCGTCGGTGTGCTGCTCGCCAAGTCGGTGGGCGCCGACCCGATGACTCCGGTGAACGCGCTGATCACCAGTGGCGGGCAGCGGGCCCGTCTCTCCCGCTCCCAGTTGCGCACCTGCGGCGGCCGGGCGCTGCGCACGGCGCGGGTGCGCCGGGTCCCCGGACGGTCGCCCCTCGCCTCCCTGCCCGCCCTGCGTGGTCGGTGAAGGTCTTCTCAACCGACGGACAACTCTGCGGCAGGGACTGCGCGTTGGGACCGGCGTGCGTAGCCTTGGGGGAGGGAGTCGGCTGGGCGGGGGTGGGGCTGGTGACTGCTGGAGTCAGAGCGGGACGGCGGGTGCGGGGGCCGGCGGCGAGGCGGGCCGCCCTGTGGGTGGCGCTCCTGTCGTCGGTGCTGGTCGCGGTCCCGGCCGCCGCCGTGACGGCCGAACGGCCCACCGTCCGCGAGGAGGCCGCCCGGCCCGTGGCCGCTCCGGCCGCCCCCGCGCCGTCCTGCGACCCGAGGCGGGCGAGTCCGCGCCCCTCGCGGGTGGACGGCCCGGCCGTGCGGCGCATCCGCGAGCGGGGCCATCTCGTCGCCGGTGTCGACCTGAACAGCTACCTCTGGGGTTCCCTGGACCCGCACACCCGCCAGCCGGTCGGCTTCGACGTCGACCTCGTCCGGGCGATCGCCCGTGACATCCTCGGCCCCGGGGCCACCGTCCGCTTCGTGAGTATGCCGCCCGGGCAGCGGATCGCCCGTCTCAAGGCCCGTCAGGTGGACGTCATGGTGCGCACCATGAGCATCACCTGCGAGCGCCTGACCGAAGTCGCCTTCTCCAGCGTCTACTTCGAGACCGGGCACCGGCTCCTCGTGCCCGAAGGGTCGCCGATCACCGGGTTCGACGAGCGGCTGCGCGGCCGCCGGGTCTGTCTCGGCAAGGGCAGCTCCGCCGCCGACCTGCTGCGCACGTCCGGCACCGGCGCCCGGGCCGTGGAGACCGCGAGCCATCTCGACTGCCTCGTCGAACTCCAGCAGGGGAAGGTCGACGCCATCCTCACCCACGCCACCCTCGCCGCGGGCCTCGCCGCACAGGACCCGACCGTGCGACTGGTCGGGCCGCGTCTGGACACCGCCCTGTACGGGGTCGCCATGAACAAGGACGACACCGACCTGGTCCGCCGGGTCAACGCGGTCCTGGAGGACTACCGCAAGGGCGGCGGGCGCAGCCCGTGGATGACCTCGTACGACACGTGGCTCGCACCGACCCTGGGGCCCCGCCCCCCGGAGCCGCCGCGCGCCCAGTACGCCGACTGACGCGGCGGCGGACGGGTCGGCGGACGGGTCGGCGAGACTTTCCGGACACGACCTAGCCCCGGAAGGCCTCCGGGCGCTCCGGGGAGGCGGCCGCGAGGGCCTTGGTGACCGCCTCGACGCCGTCGCGCAGACCGTAGACGGGGGTGTCGGGCTGCTGGCGCCAGGACTCGTCGATGCCGCCCGCGTCGACGGTGTCGAAGCCCAGCTCGTCGATGAGATTCCGTACGGCCTTCTTGGCCACCTCATCGTCGCCCGCCACCGGCAGGGCGATCCGCTCGGGGTCGCCGGCCGGGCGCGGCTTGTCGAGGATGTCGTCGGCGTAGGTGCCGTTGAAGGCCTTGATCACGGGGTGGCCCAGGTGCCGTTCGGTCCAGCGGCTCTCGGTGAGGCCGTCGTCCTCGATCGCGGCGATCCGGCCGTCGCGCTCACGCGGGTAGTAGTTCCCGGTGTCGATGACGGCGAAGCCCTCCGCCGCGCCGTCGAAGAGCCCGGACGGCAGGTCGGGGACCGCCTTCAGCGGGACGGTGACCACGACGATCTCGGCGCCGCGCGCCGCCTCGGAGACGGTGACCGGGGTGGCGCCGGTCTCCTCGGCCAGCGCCGCGAGGGTCTCGGGTCCACGGGAGTTGGCGACGGAGACGTCGTGCCCGAGGGCCGTGAGACGCCGGGTCAGGTTGCCGCCGATGTTGCCTGCGCCGATGATGCCGATCTTCATGGGAGTTCCTTCCGAGCGGTGCGGCCGAGTGCCACGCCAGGGCAGAACCGCGGGGCCCGCCGCACCTATTCCCTCAGAGGTGATCCGCAGAGGTATTCCCTCCGAGGGTGAGGACTTGGCACGCTCCGCGTGAAGTCCGCGCCGTTCCGGGGCGGATACGGCGTCGGGTGCGCGATGATCGTCCCCGACTTCGTGGTTCGTCGAGAGGGCAGACGATGACAGCGCGCGACGATGCGCAGCAGCACCCGCAGGAGGAGTCCGTGCCGGGGGAGTCCGCGCCGCGCGGGATGGACCGGCGGCGCTTCCTCGGTTACGTACTGGCCGCACCGACCCTGACCGTCGCCGCGCAGCTCGGCGAGGCGGTCCTCGCCCCCGCCCCGGCCGCCGCGGCGGTTCCCTCGGTCGTTCCCTCGCTGCCGGGTGCGTCCGAGATCTACGACCTGAACGACATGCTCACGCACGCCGCGCTGCCCACCGCGCATCTGATCACCCTCCGGATCGAGGCCGACGGCACCGCCTCCTTCGCCCTGCCGCGGGCCGAGGTCGGCCAGGGCATCACCACCTCCAGCGCGATGCTGATCGCCGAGGAGCTCGACCTCCCGCTCGAGAAGATCCGGGTCACCCTCGCCGACGCCCGGCCGGAGCTGCTGTTCAACCAGCTGACGGGCGGCTCCAACACCACCATCTCCACCTTCACCCCGATCCGGGTGGCCGCCGCCGTCGCCCGGGGACGGCTGCTGCGGGCCGCCGCACTGGAACTCGGCGAGGCCGTCGGCGCACTGACCGCGAAGGCCGGTGCGATCGTCTCCTCGGTGACGGGCAGGAGCCTCTCGTACGGCGAACTCGCCGCCAAGGCGGCCTCCCTCACCGACACCGCCGTCGGGGTCACCCTCAAGAAGCCGTCCGAGTTCAGGGTCATCGGCACGGCACAGCGCCGGATCGACGCCCTGGAGGCCGTGACGGGGCGCAAGAAGTTCGCCATGGACGTGCGGGTCCCGGGCGCGCTGCCCACCATGGTCTGTCGGCCGCCGACCATCAACGGCACCGTCCGTTCGGTCGGGAACCTGGACGAGGTCCGGGCCATGCCCGGTGTCACGGACGTCGTACGGATCTCCACCGGCGTCGCCGTCCGCGCCCGTACCTTCGGCCAGTGCATCGACGCCGTCCGCGCCCTGCGGGTCTCCTGGGGCCCCGGTACCGCCGAGGGCGCGTCCGACGCGACCGTTCTGCGGAAGCTGCGAGCCGCCGAACTTCCTCTCGTCGTACCGCCGTTGCCTCTGCTGACGAAGGCCGTGGACGCTCGCTTCACCTTCCACTTCGCCAGTAACAGCGCGCTGGAGACCAATTGCGCGATCGCGGACGTACGGGGGGACTCGGCCGAGATCTGGGCGAGCCTGAAGTCGCCGATCGTCGCCCAGGAACAGATCGCGCTCCAGCTCGGCCTGCCCATCGGCGCCGTGAAGGTCCATGTCACCGAGGGCGGCGGCTCGTTCGGCCGCAAGCTCTTCCCCGACGCCGCCCGCGAGGCCGCCGAGATCTCCCGCGCCGTGGGCAAGGCCGTCAAGCTGATGTGGCACCGGACCGACGACTTCCGCCAGGGCCGTACGCATCCCATGTCGACCTCCCGCGTCCGGGCCACGTACTCCCTCGGCGAGGTGCTGACGTACGAACAGCGCCACACCTCCGTCGTCACCGACTTCGGTCACGGCCTCGGCGAGATCATCACGGCCGAGGCGGCCCGGCTCCCGGTCGCCGACCTCACCTTCTCGGAGACCATGTTCCAGCTCACCCAGCAGAGTCCGTACCACTTCGGTGCCACGACCCAGCTGCTGAGCGAGACCGACAACGGCTTCAACACCGGCTCCATGCGCAACATCTACTCACCGAACGTGCGCTGCGCGCAGGAGCTGGTCGTCGACGAACTCGCCCGCAGAATGGGCAGGGACGCCTACGCGTTCCGCCGGCAGCACCTCAAGGACGAGCGCGCGCGGGCCGTTCTGGAGAAGGTCGCCGAGGTGGGGGAGTGGGGCCGTCGCATGCCGGCCGGCACCGCCCAGGGGATCGCGGTCCACCCTGAGTACCACGCCTTCGTCGCCGTCCTCGCCGAGATCGACTGCCGTCCCGAGACCACCGGACGGAAGATCCACGACGCGTACACCGGTCCGCGCGTCACGAAGGTCGTCTGCGCGGTCGACGTCGGCCTCGCCGTGAATCCGCGCGGGCTTGAGGCCCAGATGATGGGCGGCATCATCGACGGCATCGCCGTCACCCTCACCTCCGGCCTCCACCTCCAGAACGGCCACTTCGCGGAGGGGAGTTGGGACAACTACTTCTACACCCGGCAGTGGAACACCCCGCCCGAGCTGGAGATCGTGGTCATGCCGCCCACCTCCGACACGCCGGGCGGCGCGGGGGAACTGGCCGTCGCGGGCGCGATGGCCGCCGTCGCCTGCGCGTACGGCCGGGCCACCGGCACGATGCCGACGACGTTCCCCGTCAACCACGCGGAGCCGCTCGGGTTCGAGCCGCTGCCCACCACACCGCCGATACCCGCCTCGCCGGTCGACGGCCTCGACCGCGCCTTCTAGGAGACCTGGGGTTCCCCCGTGCCGCAGCACACCTTCATCCTCAACGGCAAGGCCGTCACGGCGGACGTCGAGGACGACGTCCGGCTCCTGTGGGTGCTCAGGGACGTCCTGGGCGTCACCGGGCCGAAGTACGGCTGCGGGCTCGGCGTCTGCCAGGCGTGCACCAGCCACATCAACGGCAAGGCGTTCAACCCCTGTTCGGTGCCGGTCAAGGACATCGCCCCGACGGACGAGATCACCACCATCGAGGGGCTGCCGGCGACCGTCGGCGAGGAGCTCCATCCGATGCAGGAGGCGTGGCTCGACCTGGACGTCGCCCAGTGCGGCTACTGCCAGCCCGGCCAGATCATGACGGCCGTCGCCAAGGTCCGCCGGGCCCGGGAGGCCGGCCGGGAGATCGAGGAGGCCGACCTCGACGAGATCCGCAACATCTGCCGCTGCGGAACCTACAACCGCATCCGCGAGGCGATCATGGAGGGCGCCCGCCGCATGCCCTGACCCACGCGACGACCCCGGCCGGGCTCGCCCGGGACGGTCCGGCCCCGGGTCGTACGGGACGGTCCGGCCCCCGGGTCGTACGGGACGGTCCGCCCCCGGTCGTCCGGGACGGTCCGGCCCCCGGTCGTCCGGGACGGTCCGCCCCCGGCCGTACGAGCCGGGCCTGCCAGTCCCGGACGGCGACGGTCCACCGGGCCCGTGTGGCGACGGTCCACCGGGCCCGTCCGCCCGGACGGCGACGGTCCGTCAGGCCCCGGCGGGTGGTCGGCCCGTCCCGCCTGGGCGGCGACGGTCCGTCAGCCCCTGTCGGGTGGCCGGCCCGTCCCGCCCGGGCGGTGGCCGGCCCTCATGTCCGGACGGCGATGGCCTCGCGGACCGCCGGGGCGATCTCCTCCGACCAGCGGGCGAGGGTCGTCTCGGCGGGGGTGTCGCCGACCGCGAAGTGGATGAAGCCGGAGGCGCCGTGTTCCAGTACGGCCCCGGTGAGCTCCTCCACCCACTGCGCCACCGAGCCGCCGATCCACCGGCCGTCCGGGCCACGCGTGGCGGCCAGCGGGGAGGTCGTGATGACGCCCGGCAGGTTGTAGACGGTGACGATCTCCCGGGGGTCGCGGCCCGCCGCGGCCGCGGCCTCGTCGATGAGCGGCCGGGACTCGCGGTAGCGCGGGCTGAGCCAGTCCGAGGCGTGCCCCGGTATCCAGCCGTCGGCCAGCCGGCCGGTGACGGCCAGCGACTTGGGACCCACCGAGCCGGTCCAGATCGGGGGGACCGGTGCCGCGGCGGGTTCGAGACCCTGGACCCGGTAGAACTCGCCCTCGAAGCTCACCGGTTTCCCGCCCCCGCCGAGCTGCCGGATCAGCGTGATGGCCTCCTCGAACGCCCTGACGGCGGCTCCCGGTCCGAGCCGGTCGACGCCCAGCCGGACGATCTCGTCCCACAGCCCGCCGGCGCCGAGGCCCAGGACGATCCTGCCCTCCGAGAGGGTGGAGAGCGAGGTGACCGCGCGGGCCAGCATGGGCGCGGGCCGGCTCGGCAGGTTGGTGACGCTGACGAGCCCCGAGATGTTCTCGGTGCGGCCGAGCGCGACCCCGACGAAGGAGTACGCGTCAAGGCCGGCGCCTTGGTACGGGTGGTCGGAGACGGTGAACAGGTCGAGTCCCGCGCGGTCCGCCCGCACCGCGAGGCGCAGGGTCTCCCGCGCGGACCTCGCGGCGGTCGAGAGGCCGGTTCCGAAGAGTGTCCGGTGCATGCTTGTCCCTCCCCCAGCACGCCCTCAAGGGGAGTGCGGCAAATAGTTCGCTGTGCGAATTACGGTCGTGGCGGCGCCCCTCATTCGCTGCCGTATTCTTTCCGGATGGGAAATTCCTCGGGTGAGCGGATGGGTGTCGTCGCCGCCCTGGTCCGCTCCTCGTTTCTGGTCAACGCGGTCTACGCTGAGTCCGGCCGCGCGTACGGCCTGACCCCGCAGCAGGGGCAGCTGCTGTGCGTGCTGCTGTCGCAGCCGTACGGCATGAGCGAGCTCGGCGCGGTGCTCGGTCTCGCGAAGTCGAGCCTCACGGGACTGGTCGACCGCACCTCGCGGCGCGGTCTCGTCCGGCGCGAGCCCGACCCGGAGGACCGCCGTGCGGTGCGGGTCGCCCTCACCGAGGAGGGCGCCCGGGTGGCCGCGGAGTTCTACGCCGAGACCTGTCGTCGCGTCGAGCGGCTGCCCGCCGGGCTCGGCGAGGCGGACCGGGACACGCTCGCCGAGCTTCTCGCCCGGGTCGTGACGGACAACAAGGTGCCGACGGTGTTCGGCGAGACGGGCGACACGGCCTCCGGCGACTGACGAAAGCCCGCGGCGTCGATTGATGTCCGCTCCCGGGATAAGAGGCTTAGTTCGTACTACGAATCATAGTAGTTCGCGAAGCGAACTGTAAAGAGAGGCCGGGGCGGCAGTGTCGGGCGCAGTAGCCCGCGCTTGCAAGTAAGTGCGTGTGCAACTATGGTGGACGCACGTAAAGCGCTCCCGCAATGATGAGGTGGCGCGACCCCCCCCGCACGTCAGAAGGTGGACCCTTCCATGCCTCTCGCCCTCCTCGCCCTCGCGATCGGAGCCTTCGGCATCGGCACCACGGAGTTCGTGATCATGGGGCTGCTGCCCCAGGTCGCCGCCGACTACGCGGTGTCGATCCCCGCCGCCGGACTCCTGGTGACCGGCTACGCCCTGGGTGTCGTCATCGGCGCCCCGCTGATGACCGTCCTCGGCACCAAGATCTCCCGCAAGCGGATGCTGATGCTGCTGATGGCGCTCTTCGTCGTCGGCAATGTGCTCTCGGCGCTCGCGCCGGCCTTCGGTGTCATGCTCGCCGGCCGGGTCGTGGCCTCACTCGCGCACGGCGCGTTCTTCGGCATCGGCTCCGTCGTCGCGGCGGAGCTCGTGGCGCCCGAGAAGAAGGCCGGGGCCATCGCGATGATGTTCACCGGCCTGACGGTCGCCAATGTCGTCGGCGTCCCCGGCGGCACCTTCATCGGCCAGGCCATCGGCTGGCGCGTGACCTTCCTGATCGTCGCCGCGCTCGGCGTCGTCGGACTGCTCGGTATCGCCCGGCTCGTCCCGGACCTGCCCCGCCCCGAGGGCGTGCGACTCCGCCACGAGCTGGCCGCGTTCAAGAACGCCCAGGTCCTGCTCGCCATGGCCATGACCGTGCTCGGCTTCGGCGGCGTCTTCGCCGCGATCACCTACATCACCCCGATGATGACCGAGGTCGCCGGCTACGCCGAGTCCTCCGTGACCTGGCTCCTCGTCCTCTTCGGCCTCGGCATGGTCGTCGGCAACCTGATCGGCGGCCGGTACGCCGACCGCCGGCTGATGCCGATGCTGTACGTCTCCCTCGGCGCCCTCGCCCTCGTGCTCGGCCTCTTCACCGTCACCGCGCACGACAAGGTGCTCGCCGCCGTCACCGTCACCCTGATCGGCGCCCTCGGCTTCGCGACCGTGCCCCCGCTGCAGAAGCGGGTCCTGGACCAGGCCCACGGCGCGCCGACCCTGGCCTCCGCGGTGAACATCGGCGCCTTCAACCTGGGCAACGCGCTCGCCGCCTGGCTCGGCGGCATGGTCATCGCGGCCGGCCTCGGCTACACCGCCCCCAACTGGGTGGGCGCCCTGCTCGCCGGCTCCGCCCTGGTCCTGGCCGTGGTCTCGGCGGCGCTGGAGCGCCGCTCGGGCAAGGCGGCCCAGGTCCAGAACGCCCCGGACGCGCCGGATGCCCCGGGTGCTCCGCACGCTCCGGCCGGGGAGGCGGTCGCCGGGCCCGCCCTGACGGCCCGTCGCTGAGGCCTTCCCGGTCCGCGACTTCTGCCGTACCGACGCCGACGTCTTGTGGTCAGCGCGCCAACTCCTTACCGTCGGGTAAGTTGCCCGTGACCAAGGGGCAGTTGATGTCGAACGGTCTCCCGGAAGGAACAACGATGTCCGCTCCCCGGACGCGTCCAGTGCGTCGCCTCCTCCTCGGCTCGCTCACCGCCGCGCTCGTCCTCGCCCTCGGCAGCGGGGGAACGGTGGCCGCGTCTCCGGGGCCGGCCTCGACGCCCGGTCCGGCCGGCCTGCGGCAGGTGATGTTCGTGGGGAACAACTGGGACGGCACCGCCGACGTCATCGAGTCCACCGGCGACTTCTCCCGCATCGCCCGGATCGACGTCATCCCCGACCGCGAGCGCCGCATGTGGGAGATCGGGCTCAACCCGGTCAAGCTGGCGTACTTCCTCGGCATCCGCCAGGGCCCCGGCGAGGGACACGACCAGTTCGTCGACGACATGTACGCCACCCCGGACGGCTCGGCCATGGTCGTCTCCCGCCCCAGCTTCGCCGACGTCGTCTCGATCGACCTGCGTACGGGCGCGCTCAACTGGCGCTTCCCCGTGTCCGGTTACCGAGCCGACCACATGGCCGTCTCGCCCGACGGCACCCGCGTCGCCGTCTCGGCCTCCACCTCCAACACCGTGCACGTCCTCGACATCACCACGGGCAGGGAGCTCGGCTCCTTCGCCACCGGCGACAAGCCGCACGAGAACGTCTTCACCGCCGATGGCCGCTACCTGTGGAACATGTCCATCGGCGAGGTCACCACGGCCCTCGACGCCCCCGCCCTCGACTGGACCAAGGGCGACCGCCGCATCACCGTCGTCGACGCCCGCACCTTCGAGCGGGTGCGCGTCATCGACATGCGGGCGCGGCTCGACGCCTTCGGCCGCAAGGACCTCTCCGACGCCGTACGGCCGGTCGCCTTCACCCCGGACGAGTCGACGCTCTACTTCCAGGTCTCGTTCTTCAACGGCTTCCTCGAGTACGACGTCGCCGGCGACCGCATCACCCGTGTCAAGACCCTCCCGCAGAACCCTGCCACCGACCCCGACCGCACCACCTGGGTCAACGACTCCCGCCACCACGGCATGTCCATGAGCCCCGACGGCCGACGGCTCTGCGTCGCCGCCACGATGGACGACTACGCCACGGTCGTCGACCGCACCACGCTGCGGGAGGGCCCGCTGGTCGAGGCGGCCAAGCCCTACTGGGCCACGGTGAGCGGTGACGGCCGCGCCTGCGTGATCTCGGAGAGCGGCGCCGACCGTGTGACGGCGATCGACTTCGCCACTGGCCGCGCCGTCGCCTCGGTCGCCGTGGGCGACCACCCCCAGCGCGTCCGCCTCGCCCATGTTCCGGCCGACTGGACCGGACCCGCGGCGCGCTGAACCCGCGGCTTCCCCGGAACGCGCCGAGCGGCCCGGGGGGGGGGCCCCCCCCCGGCCCCCCCCCCCCCCCCCCCGCCCGCCGCCGCCCCGCCGCCCCCCCCCCCCGCCGCCCCGCGCCCGGCCGCGGCCCGCCACCCCCCCCCCCCCCCCGCGGGG
>NZ_JBIBTW010000003.1:681344-914902 GCF_043078785.1 Streptomyces sp. NPDC015346
CGGGCCGCGTGGGGCCGGCGGCGGGGCCGCGCCCGCGGGGGGCCGCCCCCGGGGGGGCCCCCGGCCGCGCGGCGCGGGGGGGGCCCCCGGCCGGGGGCCCCCCCCACGGCCGCTCACCTGTCACGTCAGACGGCCGGCGGCACCCGTGAGGGGCGCCCGGAGCCGCGGGTCAGCACGTACCCGCCGATCCCCGCCAGGGCGCCGAGCGCACCGCCCACCGCCGTCCAGACCCAGCGGTCGGACCACCAGCCGGAGGACCAGCCACCCTCGGGCGCCCGCGCCTCGACCGCGTCCTCGGTCGTGGCACCGGGCACCAGCGGCGCGGCGAGCGAGCCGCCGCCCGCGTAGGCGCCGCCCTGGTCGACGGACACCGCGCCGATCCGGGCCGCGAACGGCTGGCCGAGATCCTCCTCCGGAAGCCCCGTCACCGTGAGCCGTACGTAATAGCTGCCCGGCAGGGCGTCGTTGTCCCAGGTCTCGGCCCAGGGCCGGACCGTCCGCAGCGTGCAGGACAGCTCCGCGGTCGGCGCCTCCTTCGCCACGGTCCGGGACTGCGTTCCGTACATGCAGGGCTGACGGCGGCGCAGGCCGTCGTAGACGTCGATCCGCCAGGTCGACGAACCGTGGCGGGCGGCGGACTCGGGCAGGGTGACCGAGGCCGACACGGTGGGGCGCTGCCCGGCGTCCGCCGGGAAGACCCAGTAGAGGTAGTCGCCCGTCGAGGCCTCGGCGGTAGCCCGCTGCCCCTGCCGGAACGCGGCGGCGGTACGGAAGGTGGTGCCCGCCTCCGTCGGCCCCGCGGCCGCTTCCGCGGCGGTGCTCGCGCTGCCGCTCGGGGAGGGAGTGTCGGCGTGGGCGGGAACGGCCGGGCCGAGCAGCCCGGCGCCCGTCAGGAGACCGGCTCCCGTCAGCAGGGCGGCGGTCAGCGCGCGTACGGTACGCATCAGTTGGTCCTCCAGACGGCGACGCGCCAGCGGGACAGCCAGCCCCACAGCAGACCGCCCACGAAACCGGCCAGTACGAGCACGGCGAGCAGCCACCAGCCGCGGCCGAGACCGAAGGCGGCCACGTCGGAGGCCTCGTCGGGCGCGTCGACGAGGTCGACGGCGAGCTCGATCGGCATGCCCGGAGTCGTCTTGACGCCGGGCGGCGCGGAGAAGGAGTTGCTGACCTGGAGGCAGACGGTCTCCGCGGCCGGCTTCGCGTCCCCGTCGACGCCGTCGAGCGGCGGCTTGGGATAGCGCAGCCCCGTCGAGATCACGTCCGTGCGACCGTCGCCCGCCTCGGAACCCCGGACGATCTCCCGGCCGCGCACGGTCACCGCGCGCAGCAGGACGCCGTAGTCGTCGTTGACGGCGCGGTCGGCCGACACGCTCACCGAGGCCCGCAGCTCCTGCCCGGGCAGGACGTCCACCCGGTACCAGCGGTGCTGGCCGAAGGTCTCCCGGTCGGTGAAGAGACCGGGCTGGAGCCGCGGGGCGTCGGCGCACCGGTCCGTGCCCTCGGTGGCCACCGGGGTGACCACCGGGTCCGCGGCGCGGTCCACCAACTGCCGCACGCGCTTGGAGAGTTCCTCGGTGTGGCGGACGGAGGTGTAGGTGCCGCCGGTCGCCTCCGCGATACAGGTCAGCTGCTGCCGGATCTTCGCGTTCGGCACCAGGCCCAGCGTGTCGATCGTGAGGTGGATGCCGCGGGCGGCGATGTCACGCGCCACCTCACAGGGGTCGAGCGGGGCGCAGGTGTCCTCCCCGTCCGTGATGAGCACGATCCGGCGGGTGGCGTCACCGCCCTTGAGGTCCTCCGCCGCGCCCAGCAGGGCCGGGCCGATGGGGGTCCAGCCGGTGGGTGCCAGCGTGGCGACGGCGGTCTTCGCCTCGGTCCGGTCGAGCGGGCCGACCGGATACAGCTGCCGGGTGTCCTTGCACCCCTTCTGCCGGTCCTGCCCGGGGTAGTCGGCGCCCAGCGTGCGTATGCCGAGCTGGACGTCCTCGGGCACCGCGTCGAGCACCTCGTTGAACGCCTGCTTGGCGGCGGCCATCCGGGACTGGCCGTCGATGTCCCGCGCCCGCATGGAACCGCTGACGTCGAGGACCAGTTCTACCTTGGGGGATTCCTTGGCCGCCGGTTCGTCGGCGGCGGCGCCGGTGGGGAAGAGCCCGGCGGCCAGGGCGGCGAGCAGGGCGCATGCTCCGGTCGCCAGCCGTTTTCTCGTGATCATCTGCCGGATCGTAGGGATGATCGTCCGACAATCCAAAACGGTCCCCGGGGCATGGGCCCCGGGCCGTGGTGTCAGGCGCCGGCCGGGAAGCGGACGTGCGCGGCCACCGGCAGATGATCGCTCCCCGTGTCCGGCAGCGTCCAGGTCGCGGTGACCTCCGCGCCGCGCGCCAGGACGTGGTCGATACGCGCCAGCGGGACGCCGGCCGGCCAGCTGAAGGCCCACTCCTCGCGGCTCCCGCGCACCTGGGACAGGACGGGAGCCAGGCCCCGGTCGTCGACGGTGCCGTTGAGGTCGCCGAGGACCAGCACCGCGCGGGAACGTTCCTTCTCCAACGCCCGCCCGAGCAGCGCGGCGCTCTCGTCCCGCCACCCCGTGGCGTACCCCCGCGTCGGCCGTATCCGGACGGACGGCAGGTGCGTCACGTACGTCGCCACGTCCCCGTGCGGGCCGCGTACGACGGCCCGCAGGCCGCGGTCCCAGCCGGCGCCGACCGCCCGGGGCCGCAGATCGACGCGGCCGATGTCCGTCAGCGGGTACACCGACCACAGCCCGACCGTTCCCACGGTGGCGTGATGGGGATGGGTCCGGCCCAGCTCCATGCGGTAGGCGGGCAGGCTCGCCGGCGTCAGCTCCTCCAGCGCGACGACATCCGGGTCGGCGGCGAGCAGGACCCGGGCGACGCGGGACGGGCTGGTGTTCTCGTCGCTCACGTTGTGCTGGACGACGGTCAACCCGTACGGGGTCGGTGAGGCGACGGCCGGGGGCAGCAGCACCTCCCGGAAGACACCCGCCCACACCGCGGCGACCACCAGGCACGCCACCGCGACGACGGCCGACCGGCGGACCGCGGCCACGACGAGCCCGGCCGGCACCACCAGGCCGAGCCAGGGGAGGAAGGTCTCGAACAGCCCCACCACGTTCCCCGGCCGGCGAGGCCACATGGGGTGAGTGAGGAGCAGACAGCCCACGGCGGCGACGGCGGACACGACCACTCCGGTGACCCGGCCTCGCCGCCGAAGCGCCCGAGAAGAATCGTCACTCCGCTCGCTCATGTCTGCCCTTCGCCGCTGCGGGATCTCCGACCCCAAAGCGCGCCGGACATGGAATGGGACGCCGGCGAGGGAGATCCAGTTCCCCGTCACGCCGCCGGGTCGGCGGACAGGACCGCGATGCCGAGGGGGCGGTCACCTGCGGCGAGGCGATGGGTCGCACCAGTCGGCAGGTCGACGACGGTGATGCCGTTCCAGTAGCCGTCACGGGTGAAACCGCCGGTGACGTACGCGGTGCGCCCGTCCTTCGACACGGCCACGTCCTCGTGGGGGCCCTCCAGCGGATAGACCCGTTCGTCACCGGCGGTCGTACGGACCGTGAGCGAAGGTCCCTCGTCCTCGGACGGGTCGATGGGGCCGGTGCCGACGACGAGGAGCGTGCCGTCGGGCGTGATCGTCGCACCGTGCTGGTGGGTGTCGGCGGTCATCGGCCGGATCTCCGAGCGGCCCGTCCGGGGATCGACCACCACCAGCCGCTCGCCCTCGAAGGGCAGCAACAGCCTGCCGTCCGAGGGCCGCACGACGGCGTAGTGCGGCTTGAGCCAGGAGCCGAGCCCGCCTTCCGTGCCGTACGGGGCGACCTCGACGCGGCGCGCGGCGAGCGAGTCGGTGGTGACGACCGTGACGTCGAAGGAGTCGTGGTTCGTCGCGTAGACCTCCGAGCCGTCGCGCGACACGTCGACGTCGAAGGGGCGACGCCCGACCGGCACGGTGCCGGTCACCTCACGGCGGTTCGTGTCGACGACCTCCAACACGCCGTTGCCGCCCGGCACGTTGACGCCGACGTAGACCCGCCCGCCGTCGGAGGAGAGGGCGATGCCCATGCCGCCGCCCCGGTACTCGCCGGTGCCGACGGGGCCGGTGTCGGTCTCGTACGGGATGAGGGCGAGCCGCTCCCGCGTGCGGGTGTCGACGACGGCGACCCCTTCGGCGGTAGCCACCCAGGCCCGTCCGTCGGCGCCGACGGCCAGGCCGTAGGGCGCCGTCCCCACCTCGACGGAGTCGACCGGGCCCCGCCGGGGGTCGACGAAGGTGACGGTGTCGGAGCCGAAGTCGGCGACGAGGAGGGTGCCGCCGGACGTGGCGGTGGCCGTGGGGGCGGGAGGGCCGGTCGGGGTGGCGGGGGAGGTGTGCGCGGCTCCGTCGTGGGCGGCGCAGCCGGCGATCAGGAGCGCTGCGGCCGCGCAGCAGGTGAGGGTACGTGCGAGGCGCCCGGCGCGACGCGCGTACGACGGGCTTGCGGGCCGAGCGGTGCTCGTGGGCCGAGCGGTGCTCGCGGGGCTCGTGCCGGTCTTGGGGGCTGGCGTGTCGAACCCCGCGACGGCGGGAGGTTCCCCAGCCCTCGGGAAGGCATGTCGGTCATCGGGGTCATCGGGTGTTCCCCGCCCCGGGCAAGGCGTGTCGGTCCTCGGGGTCATCGGGGGTCCCCCTGTCCCGTGGGCGTGGCGCGGGCCGAGGCGGCCTGGAGGAGTCCGGCGATCCGGTCGAAGCCGCGCCGGCGCGCGTGCTGGAGCGGCGTCGTGCCGTCGTGGTCCGCGAGGAGCGGATCCGCCCCGGCCGTGATCAGCAGTTCGACGACCTCTTCGTGCGCGCGGCCGCCGTCGCCGAGGATCACCGCCTCAAGCAGGGCGGTCCAGCCGAGCCGGTTGACGTGGTCCACGTCGATGTCGGTCTCCCGCAGCACCGCCCGTACGTACGCGACGTGGCCGCGCTCGGCGGCGGGGAGGAGGGAGGTGCCGCCGAAGCGGTTGGTGAGACGCAGGTCGGGCTCCGCGGTCAGCAGCAGGCGCATCATGCGGACGCTGCCCGTGACCCCGGTGACCAGCCAGGGCGTGTCGTCCCGGCCGTCCCGCGCGTCGGGATCGGCGCCCGCGCCCAGCAGGATCTCGGCGGCGG
Source organism: Streptomyces sp. NPDC015346 (assembly GCF_043078785.1). Classification (NCBI taxonomy): domain Bacteria; kingdom Bacillati; phylum Actinomycetota; class Actinomycetes; order Kitasatosporales; family Streptomycetaceae; genus Streptomyces; species Streptomyces sp. NPDC015346. Next base: position 686,511 of record NZ_JBIBTW010000003.1, read on the forward strand.
CCACCTGGTCCCCGGCGGCGGCCAGAAGCAGCGGCGTGCGGCCCTCGTGGTCGCGGCTCTCGACGTCCGCGCCGGCGGCGAGCGCGGCGCGGACCTCGATCGGGTCCCCGCGGCGGGCCGCCGCGAGCAGAAGCTGGTCGTCGGTGTGCATGGAGTCGTCCCTTCAGGATGTTCACCCATCCTGGGTCCGCCACGGCCCCACCCGGGTCGCTCCGACGGATGCCGGTGGAGAGCCGACCGGTGGACCCCGCCGTCATCCGATCGGTCGACCCCGCAGCGGGATCGCGCATCCACGACCGGCCCGTCCGTGTCGCGCGGACGGCGATCGCGCGGATCCCCTTCAGTACCCCACCGTGAACCGCCTCTGCACGAACCGGGCCAGCGCGGCCTCCTCGACAAGGTCCGGCCCGCCTTCCCCGACCTCCCGCCCGCCGGTGTGGCGCTCGCCCTGCGGATCTGGGGCCACCTGCACGGACTGGTCTCCCTGGAGGTCTACGGTCGAGCGCGGCCACGGAAAAAGCGGTGTCCCCCCGGACCTCCGGCAGGTGACAATGAGTCACCAAGACCAGGAGGAACCCATGAGCCAGGCGTACCTGACTCTCCAGGAGCTGCTGCCGCCGCGGGAACTGGCGGCGGCGCTCGACGCCGGACACGTCACCCGCAAGTCGCACCCCGAGCTGCCGCTGTCGCTCTACACCTACACGCGGGCGTGCCAGTACGAGCGGATCTGGAATCAGGTCACCACCCGTTGCCGTGGACTGGTCGCCGACGACACGACCGGAAGGATCGTCGCGCTCCCGCTGCCGAAGTTCTTCAACGTCGGCGAGCACGAGGCCGGCCGGCCGTACGCGCCCGCCCTGCCGGACGAGCCCTTCGAGGTCTACGACAAGGTCGACGGCAGCCTGGCCGTGGTCTTCCACTACGCGGGCCGCTGGCAGGTCGCGTCCAAGGGATCCTTCACCAGCGCCCAGGCGACCTGGGCGCAGCGGCGACTCGCCGCCAGGGACACCCGCGCCCTGACCCCCGGCGTCACCTACCTCGCCGAGATCCTGTATCCGCAGAATCGTATCGTCGTCGACTACGGCGACCGCCGCGACCTGGTGCTGCTCGCCGCCTTCGAACAGGACGGCACGGAACTGCCGCTCGCCGAGGCCGCCGAGCACTGGGCCGAGATCGGCTCGGTCGTCCGGACCTGGCCCGCCATGCCGATGACCGAACTGCTCGCGCTCACCGAGTCGAACACACTCCCCGGCGGCCGCGCCGCCACCGGCACCGATGCCGAGGGCTTCGTGCTGCGGTACGCCTCCGGCGTCCGCGCGAAGGCCAAGCTGGCGGAGTACGTACGGCTGCACAAGGTGCTGACGGGCGTCACCGAACGGGACATCTGGCGCAGCCACGGCATCCAGCGCTTCGCCGGGATGTCCGCGAAGCGGCTCGCGCAGGGCCTGGGCTGCTCGCTCGCCGAACTCGGTGGGATCCGGGAGGCAGGCGGGCGCCCCCTGGACGCCCTCCTGGAACAGGTGCCGGACGAGTTCGACACGTGGGTACGCGAGGTGATCGCCCGCCTGGAGGACGCGGCGGCGGCGCACGAGCGCGCCATCGACGAGGCGTACCGGAGCATCGCCCACCTGGCCGGCGACCGGGGCGCGTTCGCGCGGGCCGTCAAGGCGCTGCCCGCCGACCACACCGTCCGCTCGGCCATGTTCCTGCGCCTCGACGGGCGCCCCACCGACCTCGTCGTCTGGCGCGCCGTCCGTCCCGAGGCGTCCGACCCGTTCACGACCGATGTGGAGAACTGACCCCGTGCCCGTAGTACACGTCATGACGGGACTCCCCGCCTCGGGGAAGACCACCGCCGCCCGGCGGCTCCAGGCGGACTCCGAGGGGCGCGTGCGCCGTGTCAACCTCGACGACCTGCGCACCATGCTCGACGTCCCGGCGCCCGAGCGCGGCCGCTCGCACGCGCACGAACGGACCGTCCTCGACATCCAGGACGCGGCCGTCCGGTCGGCCGTCGAGGGCGGCTTCGACGTGGTCGTCGACAACACGCACCTGACCCCGCACATCCCCAAGCGCCTCAAGGCCGCCGTCACCGGCCTCGGTGCGAGCTTCGTCGTGCACGACTTCACCGGCGTGCCGGTGGAGGAGTGCGTACGGCGCGACGCCGCGCGTGAGCGGTCCGTCGGCGAGGAGATCATCCGGATCCTCGCCGACAAGCACGCCAAGGCCACCCGGGGCGGCTGGCGGCTGACGGCCGAGTGGCTGGGCGCCCAGCCGGCCGCCGAACCGTACGTGGCCGACCCGGCGCTGCCCTCGGCCGTCATGTGCGACATCGACGGCACCCTCGCCCTGCGCGGCGACCGGGGGCCGTACGACTTCACCCGCTGCGACCTCGACCTGCTCAACGTCTCGGTGCGCCAGGCCCTGCGGGCGTTCCGCGCGGCCGAGAACGACACCATCGTGCTGCTGTCGGGGCGCAGCGAGGACCACCGGCGGATCACGGAGGAGTGGCTCGCCCGGCACGAAGTGCCCTACGACGAGCTGTGGATGCGGGCGTCGGACGACGGCCGCAGTGACGACATCGTGAAGGCCGAACTCTTCGACGCCCACGTCCGCCACCGCTACGCGGTCCGCGTCTCGCTCGACGACCGCGACCGGGTGGTCGCCGTCTGGCGCCGCATGGGCCTGCCCACATGGCAGGTCAACTACGGCAACTTCTAGGGTGAGTCGGGGCCCGGCCGCCCCGCCCGCACCGGAGCGGGCGGCGTGGCCGGGGTTCTCGCGGAACCAGGGCCCGGCGCCGTCACGCGCCGGGCGTCGCCGCCTCCAGGAGGATGCGGGCCAGCTCGCGCGGCCGGGAGAACATCGGCCAGTGTCCGGTCTCCATCGTGACCAGCCGCCAGTGCTCGCTCCTCAGCAGCGCGGCCACGTCGTCGTTCGGCTCGGCACCGTCGAGAAGACATTTGACGTACGTCACCGGCAGCGCGCCGAGCGGCCCGGCCAGCACGGCCGGCTCGGTCAGTGTGGCGCCCGGGTGCGGGGTCGCTCCGCCGACGAGCCGGGCGATCTGCTCCTCGTCCAGGCCCTGGCCTTCGAAATCGGCCGCCGCCGGCGGCGGCCAGAAGCCGCCGTTCGCGGCGATCGAGGCCTCCACCATCGCCCGGCCGTCGGGCCAGGCGGAGACGAACGACTCACCGTCCGCCGGAACGTTGGAGTCCACGAAGACCACGTGGGACAGCCGGTCGCCGATCCGCTCGGCCGCCTGACCGACCGGTATCCCGGAGTAACTGTGCCCCACCAGGACGACATCGCGCGGATCGAGACGCTCGACGACGTCGACGACATCCCGCACATGCGTCTGCTGCCCTGCCGCGACGCCCTGCCTGTCGGCGAGCCCCGAGAGTGAGACCGGGTGGGCGCCGTGCCCGGCCGCCCGCAGCTCCGGCACCACCTCGTCCCACGCCCACGCTCCGAGCCACGCGCCTGCCACGAGTACGAAGTCCGTCATGCCCGCAACGTATCCGAGGGGTCTGACAATCGACGCGGAGCCGAGCCGAGCCGAGCCGATGCCGCCCCCGCGCGCGGCCACCGTCCCCGTACCGCTCAGGCGAGATGGAAGACCTCGCTCAGGGGCTTCATGGCCTCGTCCGGCCGGGTGCCGTCGAGGGACTCGAAGAACGGCGCCATCTCGTGCTGCCAGCGGGCGTTGACCTCGGTGGCCTCCATCGCGCGCCGGCTCTTCTCGAAGTCCTCCGTCTCCAGATAGCCGACGAGCAGGCCGTCCTCCCTCAGGAAGAGGGAGTAGTTGTGCCAGCCTGTGGCCGAGAGCGCGTCGAGCATCTCGGGCCACACGGTGGCGTGCCGGGCGCGGTACTCGGCGACACGGTCCGCACGCACCTTGAGCAGAAAGCAGACGCGCTGCATGGATGCCGCCTCCGGGCCTGTGTGGTGAAAGGTTTCACAACGTCTTCGCGGCGACGCTAAAGGGGTGGTCGCTTCATGGTCAATGGGGTTGACAGGGGTTTGGCGCGCTCATAGCTTCTGCATCTGAATCGTTTCACTCGCTTCTGTCGCCGTAGGAGCCCGCATGACCGACGCCCTTCCCGCAGTGAAGGACGCCCTGAGGACCCAGGCCGTGGAGACGCCGTCGTGGGCGTACGGGAACTCGGGTACGCGTTTCAAGGTGTTCGCCCAGCCGGGAGTCCCGCGCACCCCGCGCGAGAAGCTGGACGACGCGGCGAAGGTGCACGAGTTCACCGGCGTGACCCCGACGGTCTCGCTGCACATCCCCTGGGACCGGGTCGAGGACTACGCGGCGCTCGCCCGGCACGCCGAGGAGCGCGGCCTGAAGCTCGGCGCGATCAACTCCAACACCTTCCAGGACGACGACTATCGCCTCGGCAGCGTCTGCCACCCGGACGCGAAGGTGCGCCGCAAGGCGCTCGACCACCTGCTCGAGTGCGTCGACATCATGGACGCGACCGGCTCGCGCGACCTGAAGCTGTGGTTCGCGGACGGCACCAACTACCCGGGCCAAGACGACATCCGCGCACGCCAGGACCGCCTCGCCGAGGTCCTGAGCGCGGTGTACGACCGGCTCGGTGACGAGCAGCGGATGCTGCTCGAGTACAAGTTCTTCGAGCCCGCCTTCTACACCACCGACGTGCCCGACTGGGGCACGGCGTACGCGCACTGCCTCACCCTGGGGCCGAAGGCGCGGGTCGTCGTGGACACCGGTCACCACGCGCCCGGCACCAACATCGAGTTCATCGTCGCCACGCTGCTGCGGGCGGGAAAGCTCGGCGCCTTCGACTTCAACTCCCGCTTCTACGCGGACGACGACCTCATGGTCGGTGCCGCCGACCCCTTCCAGCTGTTCAGGATCATGTACGAGGTCATCGGGGGCGGCGGCTTCACCCCGGACATCGCCTTCATGCTCGACCAGTGCCACAACATCGAGGCGAAGATCCCGGCGGTCATCCGCTCGGTGATGAACGTGCAGGAGGCCACCGCCAAGGCGCTGCTCGTCGACCGGGAGGCCCTCGCCGCCGCCCAGCGCTCCGGCGACGTCCTGGCGGCGAACGCGGTCCTCATGGACGCGTACAACACCGACGTACGGCCGCTGCTCGCCGAGGTCCGTGAGGACCGGGGCCTGGACCCCGACCCCGTCGCCGCCTACCACCGCTCCGGCTGGGCACGGAAGATCGCCGACGAGCGCGTCGGCGGACAGCAGGCCGGCTGGGGCGCGTAAATCCCCGCTCTCCGCCCGCCTCGCCACCGCTCCCAGCCTCCCGCGCACACGCCACCGCTCCCAGCCTCCCGCGCCGCCCCCGCCACGACCACCCCCGAAGGACTTCCCATGCCCTCCGCCCTTCCTCCCGAAGCGGCCGCCCTGCTCGCCCGCTCCCACCGGCTCGGCGCCGACCCGCGTACCACCAACTACGCGGGCGGCAACACGTCCGCGAAGGGCACCGGGCCCGACCCCGTGACCGGCCGCGACGTCGAGCTGATGTGGGTCAAGGGGTCCGGCGGCGACCTCGGGACCCTCGGCGCCGACGGGCTCGCCGTCCTGCGCCTGGACCGGCTGCGCGCCCTGAAGGACGTCTACCCCGGCGTCGAGCGCGAGGACGAGATGGTCGCCGCGTTCGACCACTGCCTGCACGGCAAGGGGGGCGCCGCCCCCTCCATCGACACCGCCATGCACGGCCTCGTCGACGCCCCGCACGTCGACCACCTCCACCCCGACTCCGGTATCGCGCTCGCCTGCGCCGCCGACGGCGAGAAACTGACCGCCGAGTGCTTCGGCGACACCGTCGTCTGGGTCCCGTGGCGCCGTCCCGGTTTCCAGCTCGGCCTGGACATCGCCGCCGTCAAGGCAGCCCACCCCCAGGCGGTCGGCTGCGTCCTCGGCGGCCACGGCATCACCGCCTGGGGTGCCACCTCCGAGGAGTGCGAGGCCAACTCCCTCCACATCGTCCGCACCGCCGAGACCTTCCTCGCCGAGCGGGGACGGCCCGAACCGTTCGGTCCGGTCGTCGACGGGTACGGGCCGCTGCCCGAGGCCGAGCGCCGCGCGCGGGCCGCCGCGCTCGCCCCGCACATCAGGGCGCTCGCCTCCCGGGACCGCCCCCAGGTCGGCCACTTCGACGACTCCGCACCCGTCCTCGACTTCCTCGCCCGCGCCGAGCACCCGCGCCTCGCGGCCCTCGGCACCTCCTGCCCCGACCACTTCCTCCGTACGAAGGTCAGACCACTCGTCCTCGACCTGCCGCCCGCCGCCCCCCTCGACGACGCCCTCGCACGGCTGCGGGAGCTCCACGCCGTCTACCGCGAGGAGTACGCCGCCTACTACGCGCGGCACGCCGGGCCTGACACGCCCGCCATGCGCGGTGCCGACCCGGCGATCGTCCTGGTCCCCGGCGTCGGCATGTTCTCCTTCGGCAAGGACAAGCAGACGGCCCGGGTGGCCGGCGAGTTCTACGTCAACGCCGTCCACGTGATGCGGGGCGCCGAGGCCGTCTCCACGTACGCGCCGATCGACGAGGCGGAGAAGTTCCGTATCGAGTACTGGGAGCTGGAGGAGGCCAAGCTCCGGCGCATGCCCCCGCCCAAGCCGCTCGCGACCCGGATCGCGCTGGTCACGGGGGCGGGCAGCGGGATCGGCCGGGCGATCGCCCACCGGCTGGCCGCCGAGGGCGCCTGCGTCGTCGTCGCCGACCTCGACGGGGAGAAGGCCGCCGCCGTGGCGGAGGAACTCGGCGGCCCTGACCGGGCCGTCGCGGTCACCGTCGACGTCACCGACGAGGAGCGGGTCACCGCCGCCCTCGACGCGACGGTCCTCGCCTTCGGCGGCGTCGACCTCGTCGTCAACAACGCGGGCATCTCCCTGTCCAAGCCGCTCCTGGAGACCACCGCACGCGACTGGGACGTCCAGCACGCCGTCATGGCCCGGGGCTCCTTCCTCGTCTCCCGCGAGGCGGCCCGGATCATGATCGACCAGGGCCTGGGCGGCGACATCGTCTACATCGCCTCCAAGAACGCCGTCTTCGCCGGCCCGAACAACATCGCCTACTCCGCCACCAAGGCCGACCAGGCCCACCAGGTGCGCCTGCTCGCCGCCGAGCTCGGCGCCCACGGCATCCGCGTCAACGGTGTCAACCCCGACGGCGTCGTGCGCGGCTCGGGCATCTTCGCCGGCGGCTGGGGAGCCCAGCGCGCCGCGACGTACGGCATCGAGGAGGAGAAGCTCGGCGAGTTCTACGCCCAGCGCACCCTCCTCAAACGCGAGGTCCTTCCCGAGCACGTCGCGAACGCGGTCTTCGCCCTCACCGGCGGCGACCTCACCCACACCACCGGCCTCCACATCCCCGTCGACGCCGGCGTCGCCGCGGCCTTCCTGCGATGAGCGAACGAGCCAAGGCGTTCGCCGCCGTCGACCTGGGCGCCTCCAGCGGGCGCGTCATGGTCGGCCGCGTCGGCCCCGGCACGCTGGAACTCACCCAGGCCCACCGCTTCCCCAACCGCCCCGTCCTTCTCCCCGAAGGCCTGCGCTGGGACGCCCTCGCCCTCTACACGGGCGTCCTGGACGGACTGCGCGCCGCAGGCGCCGCGGGCCTGGTCGCATCCGTCGGCATCGACGGCTGGGCCGTCGACCACGGCCTCCTCGACCCCGACGGAAACCTGCTCGGCAACCCCGTCCACTACCGGGACGACCGCACCCGCGGCATCGCCGAGAAGGTGGCGGCGACCATCCCCGCCCAGGAGCTCTACGCCACCACCGGACTGCAGGACGCCCCCTTCAACACCCTGTACCAGCTCGTCGCCGCCCAGGGCACGGCCCCACTCGCCGCCGCGCGGCGCCTGTTGCTGATCCCCGACCTCATGGCGTACTGGCTGACCGGCGAACAGGGCACCGAACTCACCAACGCCTCCACCACCCAGCTCATCGACCCGCGCACCCGGGACTGGGCGTACCCCCTCGCCGACCGCCTCGGCGTCGACCTCTCGCTCTTCCCGGCGCTGCGCCGGCCCGGCGACCCGGCCGGGTTTCTCACGCCCGCCGTCCTTGAGGCGACCGGCCTGACCGGCCCCGTCCCGGTCACCACCGTCGCCTCGCACGACACGGCGTCCGCCGTGGCCGCCGTCCCCGCGACCGACGGAGAACGGTTCGCGTACATCTGCACCGGCACCTGGTCCCTGGCCGGCCTCGAACTCGACACGCCGGTCCTCACCGAGGAGAGCCGCGCCGCGAACTTCACCAACGAACTAGGCATCGACGGCACCGTCCGCTACCTGCGCAACATCATGGGCCTCTGGCTGCTCCAGGAGTGCCTGCGTGACTGGGGCGACCCCGACCTGACCGCGCTGCTGCGCGAAGCGGCCTCGATCCCCGGACCGGGAGCGGTCGTCGACTCCACCCACCCCGCGTTCCTCGCGCCGGGCCGGATGCCCGAGCGGATCGCGGAAGCCTGCCGCACCACCGGGCAGCGGCCGCCGCCGACCCGCGCCGGCGTCACCCGCTGCGTCCTCGACTCGCTCGCCCTCGCGCACCGCCGCGCCATCGAGGACGCCCAGCGGCTCGCCGACCACCCGGTCGACGTCGTCCACCTCGTCGGTGGCGGCGCCCGCAACGAGCTGCTGTGTCAACTCACCGCCGACGCCTGCGGGTTGCCGGTCGTCGCCGGCCCCGCGGAGGCGTCGGCGTTCGGCAACGTCCTCGTACAGGCCCGCGCCCACGGCCTCGTCGGCGACCGCCCCGCGATGCGGCGACTGCTCTCCCGCACCCAGCCGCTCCCGCGCTACGAGCCGCGCGGCGACCGGGCGCCCTGGGACGTAGCCGCCGCACGGCTCGCCGTGTGATGATCGACCGGCGCCGGGCGGACGGGGACCACGCGCCCCGGCACACCGGCGCGCCGACCGACCGATACGAAGGAGCCGCTGTGCGTGTCGCTCTCTTCCTCACCTGTGTCAACGACACGCTCTTCCCCGACACCGGACGCGCCGTGGTCAGGCTGCTGCACCGGCTCGGCGTCGACGTCGACTTCCCCATGGGCCAGACGTGTTGCGGCCAGCCGCAGTACAACACCGGCTACCGGCACCAGGCCGAACCGCTCGCCCGCCGTTTCGCGGACGTCTTCGGGGAGTACGACGCGATCGTGACGCCCTCCGGTTCGTGCGGGTCGATGGTGCGCGAGCTGTACCCCCGCATGGGCGCCCGGGCGCGGGCGGAGGGCCGCGGGGACTCGCTCGCCCGGGCCGTCGCCCCCGTCGTGCCGAAGACCTTCGAACTGACCGAGTTCCTCGTCGACGTCCTGGGCGTCACGGACGTCGGCGCGTACTACCCCCACACGGTCACCTACCACCCCACCTGCCACGGTCTGCGCGGCCTCCGCCTGGCGGACCGGCCGCTCCAACTCCTCCAGGCGGTCAAGGGACTCGAACTGCGCGAGCTGCCCGGCGCCGAGGAGTGCTGCGGCTTCGGCGGCACCTTCGCCGTGAAGAACCCCGACGTGTCGGCGGCGATGGGCGCCGACAAGGTACGCCACGCCGTGTCGACCGGCGCGGATGTGCTGTGCGCCGCCGACAACTCCTGTCTGACCCACATCGGCGGCACGATGAGCCGGCTCAGGGTCGGCATGCGGCCGGTGCACCTCGCCGAGATCCTGGCGAGCACGGAAGCGGAGCCCCTGTCATGGGAGCCCCTGTCATGGCAGACCCAGCCACGGGAGAACCGGTCATGAGCGACGAGAAGCCGCCCCCGGCGACGCACGCCGACACGCCCCGGCCGAGGCCCGTCCACGCCGCCACGCCCTCGCCCCCGCCCGCCGCCGCGCGGCGGCCCACGAAGGCCGAGGGACCGGCCTTCGTCGGCATGCCGGCGTTCCCCCGCGCGGCACGCGACGCCGTGCGCGACACCACGCTCCGGGCGAACCTGCGGCACGCCACCCACACCATCCGCGACAAGCGCGCGGTGGCCGTCGCCGAACTCGACGACTGGGCCGCGCTGCGCGAGGCCGGCCGGCAGATCAAGGACCACACCCTCCGCCACCTGGACCGCTACCTCGAACAGCTGGAGGCTTCGGTGACCGCCGCCGGCGGCACCGTCCACTGGGCCCTCGACGCCGCGGAGGCCAACCGCATCGTCGCGGACCTCGTCAAGGCCACCGGGGAGACCGAAGTCGTCAAGGTCAAGTCGATGGCCACCCAGGAGATCGGCCTCAATGAAGCGTTGGCGGCCGAAGGCATCCACGCCTACGAGACCGACCTCGCCGAACTCATCGTGCAGCTCGGCGAGGACCGCCCCTCGCACATCCTGGTCCCGGCCATCCACCGCAACCGCGACGAGATCCGCGACATCTTCGCCCGCGAGATGGGCGCGTGGGGGAGACCCGCCCCCGAGGACCTCACCGACGAGCCCGCCGCCCTCGCCGAGGCCGCGCGCCTGCACCTGCGGGAGAAGTTCCTGCGCGCGAAGGTCGGCGTCTCCGGCGCCAACTTCATGGTCGCCGAGACCGGCACCCTCGTCGTCCTGGAGTCCGAGGGCAACGGCCGCATGTGCCTGACGCTGCCCGAGACGCTCATCTCGGTCGTCGGCATCGAGAAGATGGTGCCCACCTGGCGCGACCTGGAGGTCTTCCTGCAGACGCTGCCCCGCTCCTCGACGGCCGAGCGCATGAACCCGTACACCTCGATGTGGACCGGCACCACCGACGAGGACGGCCCGCGCTCCTTCCACCTGGTGCTGATCGACAACGGCCGTACCGACACGCTCGCCGACGAGGTCGGCCGCCAGGCCCTGCGCTGCATCCGCTGCTCGGCCTGCCTCAACATCTGCCCGGTGTACGAACGGGCCGGCGGCCACGCCTACGGATCCGTCTACCCCGGCCCGATCGGCGCGATCCTCAGCCCCCAACTCCGGGGCACCGGCAGCGAGATCGACGCCTCCCTCCCGTACGCCTCCTCGCTCTGCGGCGCCTGCTACGACGTCTGCCCGGTGGCCATCGACATCCCCGAGGTGCTCGTCCACCTGCGCGAGCGGGTGGTCGAGGGCGGTCCGGTGACCCGCGGCGGTCAGAAGACGGTGATCAGGCCCGCGCGGGGGCACGCGGCGGAGCGGGCGGCGATGCGCGCGGCCCGCTGGGCCGCCGACCACCCCGGCGTCCTGCGCGCGGGCCAGCGGCTGGCCTCGCGGACCCGGCGGCTGCACCCGCGCACGCTGCCCGGGCCGGGGAAGGCGTGGACCGCGACCAGGGACCTGCCGCCGATGCCCCCCGAACCGTTCCGGGACTGGTGGCAGCGGACGAACGGCGGAAAGGACGGCCGGCGATGAGCAGCAGGGACCTGATCCTCGGCCGGGTGCGCGCCGCCCTCACCGACGTACCCGCCGACGACCCTCCGTACGAGCGGGCCGTCCAGCGCGGCTACCGGCACGCACACGGCGAACGGACCCTCGCCGAAACCGTCGACCTGCTGGCCGAGAACCTCGCCGACTACCGCGCGATCGTGCACCGCACCGACGAGCCGGGACTCCCCGCGCTGCTCGCCCGCCTCCTCGCCGAGCACGGCACGCGCTCCGTGCTGGTCCCGGCGGGCCTGCCGCCCCACTGGCTCGCGGCGAGCGCCGCCGAGCAGCTCCAGGACCGGGCCGAGGACACGCCCCGGCAGCTGGACCGGATCGCCAGTGTGGTCACCGGCTGCGCGGTGGCCGTCGCCGAGACCGGCACGCTCGTCCTCGACGGAGGCCCGGACCAGGGCCGCCGCCGCATCACCCTCGTCCCCGACCACCACATCTGCGTCGTGCGCGTCCCCGAGCAGGTCGTCTCCTCCGTGCCGCAGGCCCTCGGCCGACTCGACCCCACCCGCCCTCTCACCTGGATCTCCGGCCCCTCCGCGACCAGCGACATCGAGCTCGACCGGGTCGAGGGTGTGCACGGCCCGCGCCGGCTGGAGGTGATCCTGGCCGGGTGAACGTCCTGCTCGACACGGTCCAGGGGGACCGGCCCGGTGCGCGTCCCGCCCCGGGCCCGCGTCCTACCCTGGGTGTATGGGCAGTGACCCGGTCCGACTGTTCCTCTGCGGAGACGTGATGCTCGGCCGCGGGGTGGACCAGATCCTCCCCCACCCGGGGGATCCCGCCCTGCGCGAGCGCTATGTGCACGACGCCCGGAGCTATGTGGCCCTCGCGGAGTCGGCCGGCGGCCCGATTCCCCACCGCGTCGACTACGCCTACCCCTGGGGCGTCGCGCTCGGGGCCCTCGCCGAGGCCGCACCCGACGTCCGGATCGTCAATCTGGAGACGGCCGTGACCGTGAACCCCGAGTTCGCACCGGGCAAGGCCGTGCATTACCGGATGCACCCGGACAATCTGCCCAGCCTCGCGGCCGTCCGCCCCGACGTCTGCGTCCTGGCCAACAATCACGTCCTCGACCACGGCCGGCGCGGCCTCGACGACACCCTCACCGCGCTGCACGGCATGGGAACCGGCATGCGCACGGTCGGCGCGGGCCGGGACGCGCGGGAGGCGGAGCGGCCCGCGGTCGTGGACCTGCCCGGCGGCGCCCGCGTCGTCGTCCACGCCCTCGGCATGGCGTCCAGCGGCATCCCGCGCGACTGGGCGGCCACCGCCCGGCGCGGCGGAGTCCACTTCGCCGCCTCGCCGGTCGACACCACGGCCGCCCGCCTCGTCGCCCGCGTACGGGAGACCAAGAAGCCGGGCGACATCGTGGTGGTGTCGGTCCACTGGGGCTCGAACTGGGGGTACGCCCTCTCCCGCGCCGACGTCGACTACGCCCACGCCCTGATCGACAGCGGCGCCGACATCGTGCACGGACACTCCTCGCACCACCCCCGGCCCCTGGAGGTCTACCGGGGCCGGCTCGTCCTGCACGGCTGCGGCGACCTGATCAACGACTACGAGGGCATCACGGGGTACGAGCAGTACCGCGACGACCTGCGCCTGCTCCACCTCCCCACGGTGGCCCCCGACGGCACACTCCAGGAGGTACGCATCATTCCGCTGCACGCCCGGCGCATGAGGCTGGAGCACGCCTCCCGCCGGGACACGCGGTGGCTGCACGACGTTCTCAGCCGGACCAGCCGGCCCTACGGCGCGCACGTGGACCTCGACGAGGACGGCACCCTCGTCGCCTCGCCCACCTAGCGGACGACACCACCCGGGCCCGACGGCGCGCCCCTCGCGGAGCCAAGGAGACGAGCGGGACATGTACTTCACCGATCGCACGGACGCCGGACGGCAGCTCGCCGCCCGCCTGGAACATCTCAAGGACCAGGACGTGGTGGTCCTCGGACTGCCCCGCGGAGGGGTGCCGGTGGCCGAACAGGTCGCCCGCAGCCTCGGCGCGCCCCTGGACATCTGTCTCGTACGCAAGCTGGGCGTGCCCTACCAGCCCGAGCTGGCCATGGGCGCCATCGGCGAGGACGGCGTACGGGTCCTCAACGAGCGGGTCCTGCGGGAGACGGGGGTCTCCGACCGCGATGTCGACGCCGTCGAGGAGCGGGAGCGGGGGGTGCTGCTTGAGCGCGTCCAGCGCTATCGCGGGGCGCGGCGACCGGTCCCGCTCGACGGCCGCACGGCCGTGGTGGTGGACGACGGCCTGGCCACGGGGTCGACGGCGCTCGCCGCCTGCCGGGTGGTCCGCGCCCGGGGGGCCGCGCGGATCGTGCTCGCGGTGCCGGTCGCGCCCCACGGCTGGCCGGCCCGGCTCGGCGGGGAGGTGGACGAGGCCGTCGCCGTGCGGGAGCCGGAGTTCTTCTACGCGATCGGCCAGTTCTACGCGGACTTCTCGCAGACCCCGGACGAGGAGGTCATCGCCTGCCTGGAGCGCGGCCACGCGGCGGACGACAAGGCCGCGCACGACGAGGCCGCGCGCCGAGCCGGCGAGGACCCGCGGAGGTGAACTCCACGGGTCCTCGCCGACGGGTCAGGAGGTGGGGGCGTCCTAGTAGGGCCCGTTGACGTTGTCGATGGAGCCGTACCGGTCCGCGGCGTAGTTGCACGCGGCGGTGATGTTGGCGACCGGGTCGAAGAGGTCCATCGAGGTGCCGGGCACGTGGTAGGCGAGGAAGGTCGGCTCGATGACCTGGAGGAGACCCTTCGAGGGGGTGCCCTTGACGGCGTTGGAGTCCCAGAGGTTGATGGCCTGCGGGTTGCCGGACGACTCGCGCATGATGTTGCGGTGGATGCCCTCGTACGAACCGGGGATGCCGTACCGCGCCATGACGTCCAGCGACTCCCGGATCCAGCCGTCGAGGTCGTTGCTGTAGCTCTTCGCGGCCGCCGGGGCCGCGGCCGGAGCCGGGGCCGCCGGGGCGGTCCGCTCCTGCGAGCGGCTGGCCCGGTCGCCGGCGGTGCCGGTGTCCTTCGCCGGCTTGGCCTTCGGCTTCGGCTTCGCGGCGGGCTTCGGCTTCGCCTGCGGGGCGGTGCCGGTCAGCGGGCGGATCGTCAGTTCGAGACCGGGGTGGATAAGTGACGGGTTGTCACCGACGACACTTCGATTGGTCCGGTACAGAGCCTTCCAGCCGCCCCGCACACGCTGTTCCTGAGCGATCGCCGAAAGCGAGTCGCCGGATACGACCGTGTACGTCTTGCGCACCGATTCCTTTCCGGCGGGAATTGCATTCTTGATCTTTTCCACCGAGTTGACGACGGTCTTCTCGGTGGCGACCGCGGGGGCCGTCGCGGGCGCGGCGTGGGCGGCGGCCGTGGCGACCAGGGGCAGCGCGAGGGCGGCGCCACCCGTGCTCGCCAGGGCGATGCCGCGGCTGAGCGGACGGAGACGGGTCTTGGGGCGCCGGTGCTTACCGTGAGCGGGCATGTTGGGATTCCTCTCCGGCGCCTGCGGGGTGAGCTGTCGGGTTCGGGCTGGAGATGCCCGGCCGCACACGTGCGGCTTCACCCCGAGCCGGTCCGGAAATCCGGACCGGCGAAATACCTGGGTCCCCCGCTCCTGCCGACGGGTGTAATGATCGGGTTTTCGGACGGTGGCAGGATTCGGCGATCCGTCCGAATGGAGGTGACCGTAGGCGAGAAATACCGGCGGAAACAAGACGCGGCGAGTCTCCGTTATTTCCGCCCCTGGTTTCCTCGACTCCGAACTTCCTTGACGCGCAAGGGGGTGCGGTCGGGTGACGACCCGGGATTTCCCTGAGGGTGATTCATGTCACCGGCAGGGAATATCGGTCATCGCCATGCATCAGCCCTGATAGGCGATATCGAAGCAGAAGGAGGGAAAGGGTGCTTCTGTCCGATTCGGGAGTTCATGCCCTGGTTGGGCGTACGTCCTGGCGAGGGCCGCGCGGCCGGCCCACCGTCCCGGCGCTCCCGCGCGGGCCGGCCGGCACCGTACGGGAGTCGTCCCGCGCCCACAGGGACCGTACGTGGCTGAGGTGGCGGACCATGCAGGCCTCGGCGCCCATCGCGTCGCCGGCCAGCATGAGGTCGAGCAGCTCCAGGTGCTCCTCGGCGGAGGGCAGCAGCTCGCCCCGCTCGTCCAGCGCGGTCAGGCCGTAGAGCCGGGAGCGCTTGCGCAGATCGCCGACGGTCTCGACCAGGCGCTCGTTGCCGGAGAGGCCGAGCAGCGTGAGGTGGAAGCGCCGGTCGGATTCGAGGTAGCCGATGAGGTCGTGGGCGCGGGCCGCCGCCACGATGTCCTCGGCGATCGGGCGCAGCGCGCGCAGCTCCGCGCGGTCCGCCGTGAGCGTGACCCGGCCCACCGTCGGCACCTCGATGAGCAGCCGGATGTCCGTGTACTGGTCGAGGTCGCGTTCGTCGACCTCGGTGACCCGGAAACCCTTGTTGCGCACCGGCTCGACCAGGCCCTCGCGGGCGAGGTCGAGCATGGCCTCGCGGACCGGCGTCGCGGAGATCCCGAAGTCCTCGGCCAGACCGGGCGCCGAGTACACCTCCCCGGGCTTCAGCTCGCCGGAGATCAGCGCGGCCCGCAGGGCGTGGGCCACCTGGTCGCGCAGCCGCTCGCGGGTGGTGATGAGGTGACTCTGCTTCAGGTGGCCCATGTGCCGTTCTCCGACTTCCGCTTGTCACGCCGCCCGGCTGTCGCGGGAAGGCGCCGCCGCACCAGCGTACAATTTCACGTTTTCACGGCGGGAGACAGTGTCGGGACGTACGGCGGGAGGCCGTCACAGCAGGAACCCGGCGGGGAACGGGTCGTCAGGGTCCAGGAAGTACTGCGCCGTACCGGTGATCCACGCCCGGCCGGTGATGGCCGGCACCACGGCCGGTACCTCGCCCACCTCGGTCTCGCCGACCAGCCGGCCGGTGAAGCGGGTGCCGATGAACGACTCGTTGACGAAGTCCTGGTGCAGCGGAAGCCGTCCCCGCGCGTGCAGTTGCGCCATCCTGGCCGACGTCCCGGTGCCGCACGGAGAGCGGTCGAACCAGCCGGGGTGGATGGCCATGGCGTGCCGCGAGTGGCGCGCGTCCGAGCCGGGCGCGGTGAGATGGACGTGTTTGACGCCGCCGATCTCCGGCCGGTCCGGGTGCACCGGCCGGTCGTCGGCGTTGATGGCCTCCATGACCGCCAGACCCGCCTTGAGCAGCTCGTCCTTGCGCGCGCGGTCGAACGGAAGCCCGAGCACGTCCAGTTCGACGAAGGCGTAGAAGTTGCCGCCGAAGGCCAGGTCGTAGGGGACCGTGCCGTACCCGGGTACCTTCACCTCCCGGTCCAGTGCGGCGCAGAAGGCGGGAACGTTGGTGAGCGTCACCGCCTTCGCCGCTCCGTCCTCGACCTGTACCTCCACCCGCACGAGACCGGCGGGGGTGTCGAGGCGGACGGTGGTCACCGGCTCGGTCACCGGCACCATCCCGGTCTCCACCAGCACCGTCGCCACCCCGATCGTGCCGTGCCCGCACATCGGCAGCAGCCCGGACACCTCGATGAACAGGACGCCGACGTCCGCGTCCGGCCGGGTCGGCGGCTGGAGGATCGCGCCGCTCATGGAGGCGTGGCCGCGGGGCTCGTACATCAGCAGCGTGCGGATGTGGTCCATGTGCTCGATGACGTGCAGACGGCGTTCGGCCATCGTGGCGCCGGGGATCACCCCCACGCCGCCGGTGACGACACGGGTGGGCATGCCCTCGGTGTGCGAGTCGACGGCGTGGAACACATGACGGGTGCGCACGGTGGGGCTCCTCTCAGTGCCGGCCGTCGGCGACGGCCTTCTCGGTGGCCGCCCGGACCTCGGCCTCGACGGCGCCGGTGAGCGGGGAGCGCGGCGGGCGGCAGGGGCCGCCGCGGCGGCCCGCGATGTCCATGGACAGCTTGATCGACTGGACGAACTCCGTCCTGGAGTCCCAGCGCAGGAGCGGGTGCATCCCGCGGTACAGCGGCAGGGCGCGGTCGAGATCGCCGGAGACCGAGGCCCGGTACAGCTCCGCGCACGAGGCGGGGAAGGCGTTCGGGTAGCCGGCGACCCAGCCGACCGCGCCGGCCACCGCCAGTTCGAGCAGCACGTCGTCGGCGCCGATCAACAGGTCGAGCTCCGGTGCGAGTTCGGCGATCTCGTACGCCCTGCGGACGTCACCGCTGAACTCCTTCACCGCCACGATGTGGCCGGCCGCGTGCAGTTCGGCGAGGAGCGCGGGGGTGAGGTCCACTTTGGTGTCGTGCGGATTGTTGTACGCGACGACCGGCAGGCCGGCGGCGGCCACCTCGGCGTAGTGGGCGCGTACGGCGGACGTGTCGGCGCGGTAGGCGTTCGGCGGCAGGAGGAGGACCGATCCGCAGCCCGCCTCGGCGGCCTGCTCGGCCCACCGGCGCGACTCGGCGCTTCCGTAGGCCGCGACGCCCGCCATGACCCGGGCGCCGTCGCCCGCCGCCTCGACGGCCGTACGGACGACCCGGGCGCGCTCCTCGGCGGTGAGCGTCTGGTACTCGCCGAGCGAGCCGTTGGGCACCACGCCGTCGCAGCCGTTGTCGATCAGCCAACGGACGTGCTCGGCGTAGGCGTCGTGATCGACCGAGAGGTCGTGCTCCCGGAAGGGGAGGGCGGTGGCGACCATGATGCCGCGCCAGGGGCGTTGAGCGGTCCAGTGGGCGGGGGGAGGAGTGGCGGTCACGTCGAGCCCTTCGTGAGTGAGGTGTGACATGGCACTGATGGTTCGTCAGGTACGAAACGCGGTGACGGAGTCAGTCACCGTCCGGGTCCGGTTGGAGCGCGGCCAGGGTGCTCAGGCGGACCGGAACGGCCGGTGAGCGGCGCTCGGGAGAGGCGGGCAGCGGGTTCAGCGGTTCCGCGCCGCGCCGGTCGCGCCCGCCGCCCCCGCCGCCTCCACCGTGTCCGCCGCGCCTCGCGAGGCAGGCGACCGCCGGCCCGCACACCCGCCCCTGACACCAGCCCATGCCCGCGCGGGTCAGCAGCTTCACGGTGCGGGCGTCGCCCGCCCCCAGGCCCTCCACGGCTTCGGCGATCCGGCCCGCGGTGACCTCCTCGCAGCGGCAGACCTCCGTGGCGTCGTCGAGCCACGCCGGCCACCCGTCACCGGGCCGGTGCGCGGCGGCCATCACGTCGGCGAAGGCCCGCAGCCGCGCCCGGGTGCGCAGCAGCGAGCGGGTCCGGGCGGAGGGACGCGCGACCGCCGCGCCGCGCAGCCGGTCCGCGATCGCCGTCCCCGCCAACTCGCCCTCCGCCATGGCGAGCGGGGCGCCACCGACACCGGCCGTCTCACCTGCCGACCACAGGCCGGGGACCGAGGTCCGCTGGGCGGAGTCGAGGACGAGCGCCACCGCGCCGTCCACCGTGCGGCGCGTGGCGCAGCCGAGCGCCGTGGCCAGCTCGATCCGGGGCACGAGGCCGTGCCCCACGGCCACCGCGTCGCAGGGGACCCGCCGCTCGGTGCCGGGCACCGGCCGCCAGTCGTCGTCCAGGCGGGCGACCGTCACCGCCTCCACGCGCTCCGCGCCGTGCGCGCGGACCACGGCGTGGCGCGGATACGGCCGCGTCCCGTGCCCGAGCAGGCGCGTCACGTGCCCGGCCGCCTCCACCAGCTTCCCCGGACCGGCGGCGAGGACGTCCGGCCGCCGGGCGTAGCCCAGATATCCCGACGCCTCCACCAGGGCCGGCACCCGGGCCCCCGCCGTGACCAGCGAGGACGCGACGGCGAGCAACAGGGGCCCGCTGCCCGCGACGACGACCCGCCCGCCGGGCAGCACGAGCCCCGACTTCAGCATCGCCTGGGCGCCACCCGCCCCGATCACCCCGGGCAGGGTCCAGCCGGGGAAGGGCAGCTGACGCTCGGCCGCGCCGGTCGCCAGGAGGACCGCCCGGCCCCGTACGGCGACGGGCCGTTCCCCGTCCCCGTCCGGGCCGGTGACCGCGTGCACCACCCACGACGCGCCGTCCGCGCCCGCCCCCGGCGTGGCGGCCCGCTCGCTCGCCACCGTCCACACGTGGTGGTGCGGCAGATGAGAGCCGCCGCCGGCCTCCCAGCGACGGCGCAGCCCGTCGAACGCCGCCCACCCGTGGTGCAGCGCCTCGGGTACGGCGGCTCCCAGACCGGGGGCGGGGTGGCGGTAGAACTGGCCGCCGAGCTGGGCGTCGCCGTCGAGCAGCGCCACCGAGAGACCGCGTTCGGCCGCGGCCACGGCGCCCGCGAGCCCCGCCGGACCGGCGCCGACGACCACGAGGTCGTACGAGTCCGCCCTGCCGCCCGTGGGGGTGCCGGGGTCAGCGGGGGTCGAGAGCGGCACGGCCGTGTCCCTCCTGCGTGGTGACGACGTCTCCGGGACCGGCCGGGACGAGACAGGCCCGCCGATTGGGGCGGCCGTCGACCGTGACGAGGCAGTCGAAGCACTGACCGATCCCGCAGAACGCCCCGCGTGGCCGGCCGCCCTCGCGGGTGGTGCGCCAGGAGGTGATGCCCGCCGCCCACAGCGCGGCGGCGAGCGACTGCCCCGGCAGCGCGGTGAGGGCTCGCCCGTCGAAGGTGAACTCGACCGGCGGCCCCGGCCGCGCGTCGACGAGCGAGAGCGGTGTACGGGGGCGGGGCTCCGTGGACTTACCCAGGCGACGCGGCATGCTCTCTCCCGGCTGACGGCTGACGGCTGACGGCTGACGTCTGGTGGCTGGTGACTGCTGACTGGTGGGGGACGGTTGGCGCTTCGCGGCGGACGGCCGGCGGCGGACGGTGTACGGGACTTTTCCCGGTCAGGCCGTCCGCCCGAGGGGATCCGGCGGGAACCGCTCCGGCCGGAAGGGCCGGGTGTCGAGGCCCGGCGGGGCCCCGGTCAGGAACCGGGAGATCAACAGCCCGGTGGCCGGGGCCAGTCCGATCCCGGCGCCTTCGTGTCCGCAGGCGTGGAGGAGCCCGGGAACCCGCGGGTCGGGGCCGATCGCGGGCAGATGGTCCGGAAGGTATGGGCGGAAGCCGGCGTAGGCGCGCATCACCCGCACGTCGGCGAGCACCGGGAAGAGCCGCGCGGCCCCTCGCGCGAGCCGGCGCAGCGCCTCGGTCGACGGCGTACGGTCGAAGCCCACCCGCTCCCGGCTGGCGCCGATCAGCACCGGGCCCGCCGGAGTGCCCTCGACCACGGCGGAGGTCTGCAGCGCGGCCGAGTCGCTGGCGACGTCGGCGACGTAGTCCGCCGCGTACACCTTGTGGCGCACCAGTCGCGGCAGCGGTTCGGTGACCAGGACGAAGCCGCGGCGGGGGAGGACCGGCAGCTCCGTGCCCGCGAGCCGGGCGAACGCGCCGCCCCACGTTCCGGCGGCGTTCACGACCCTGGGCGCGTGCAGGCGGACGCCGGTTGCGGTGCGCACACCGCGCACGGCCCCGTCGGGCCCGGTGAGCAGGGCGGTGACCTCCTCGCCGAGGCGGAGGCGGGCGCCGGAGGCGCGCAGCAGGTGCGAGGCGGCGAGCGCCGGCTGCACCTGCGCGTCCTGCGGGTAGTGGAAGGCGCCGGCGAGACCCTCGGCGAGGTGCGGCTCCAGATCGTGGAGCCGGTCGCCGGGGATCTCGCCGGTCTCGACGCCCGCGGCGCCCTGGGCCTTGGCGAACCGGCGCAGGGCGTCGAGGCCTGTCTCGTCCGAGGCGACCACCAGGCCGCCCTTGGGCTCGAACTCGGCCTCCGCCCGCAGTGCGGGGGCCAGTTCGCGCCACAGGCGGTGCGACAGCAGGGCGAGGTCGAGCTCCGGTCCCGGCTCCTTGTCGGAGACCAGGAGGTTGCCCTCGCCGGCCCCGGTCGTCCCGCCCGCGACGGGACCGCGGTCGAGGACGGTGACGGAGAGGCCCGCGCGTGACGCGTAGTAGGCGCAGGCCGCGCCGATCATTCCGGCGCCGACGACGATGACGTCGGGCGCCGCTGTGGGGTGTCTCGTGGGCACGGCGGTAATATTTCACATGCCACTGTGCTTGCCAAGGGTCCCAACAAGCCTCGCCAGAAACGAACTTCGTGCCTCCCGGAGAGCCCCCTGACCTGAACCCCCTGAGCCCCCTGAGCCCGCTGAGCGCCTCTACGCCCCTGAGCCCCCTCCCGGTCACCCGTCCAGCAGGGCGCCCATCCACGCCTCGATCGCCTCCGGAGTACGGGGGAGCGCACCGGACATCAGCCGGGCCCCGTCCTCCATGATCACGAGATCGTCCTCGATCCGCACGCCGATCCCGCGCAGTTCGGCGGGCAGGGTCTCGTCGTCCGGCTGGAAGTACAGCCCCGGCTCGACCGTGAGGACGTGGCCCTCCGCCAGGGCCCCGTCCACATAGGCGTCCGACCGTGCCTGCGCGCAGTCGTGGACGTCGAGGCCGAGCATGTGCCCGCTGCCGCAGAGGGTGTAGCGCCGGTGCAGCTCGCCTTCGGGGGACCGGAGGACGCCCCAGTCGGCGAGCCCCTCGGCGATGACCTTCATGCCCGCCCGGTGGAAGTCCCGGAAGGAGGCGCCGGGTCGCAGGGCCGCGATGCCCGCCTCCTGCGCGGCCAGGACCAGTTCGTACACCTGGCGCTGAACGGGGGAGAAGCGGCCGGAGAGCGGCAGGGTGCGGGTGATGTCGGCGGTGTAGAGCGTGTCGGTCTCCACGCCCGCGTCCAGAAGCAGCAGGTCGTCCCGGTCGAGCCGGCCGTCGTTGCGCGTCCAGTGCAGGACGCAGGCGTGCGCCCCGGAGGCGGCGATGGTCTCGTACCCCGTTCCGTTGCCCTCGGCCCGGGCCCGCAGGTCGAAGACGCCCTCGATCCACCGCTCGCCCCGGGGGTGGGCGAGGGCGCGCGGAACGGCCCGTACCACGTCCTCGAAACCGGCTGTCGTGTGATCCACCGCCGCCTGCAGCTGCGACACCTCCCAGGCGTCCTTGACCAGCCGCAACTCGCTCAGCACGGAGGCGAGTTCGGCGTCGCGCGCCGCGTCCCTCCCCGGTGGGAGCCGCTTGAGGCCGTCGAGGTGGACGCAGCGGATGCCGGTCAGCCGCTCGGCCTCGGCGAGGTCGGGGCGGCGGCCCACCCAGAACTCGCCGTGGCGGCGGTCGCGGTAGAACTCCTCGCCGCCGTCGCGCGGCGAGCGCGGCCGCAGGAAGAGGACGGCCTCGTGTCCCCGCGTCCCGTCCGGCTCCAGGACCAGGACGTGACCGGCCTGGTCCTCGCCGGTCAGGCCGGTGAGCCAGGCGTACGCGCTGTGCGGGCGGAAGCGGTGGTCGCAGTCGTTGGAGCGGACGCGCGGCTCGCCGGCCGGGACGATCAGCCGTTCACCGGGGAAGCGGGCGGACAGCCGGGCGCGCCGGGCCGGGGTGAGGCCGGACCCGGGGACCCGGGCGTCGCGGGGCAGCGGCGAGGGCGCCCAGCCGCCCGCCATGAACGTGGCGAGCTCCGGGGACACCGGCAGGTCGTGGCTGCTGGTGTGGGGGCGTACGGACACCTCGGTCATTGAGGACTCCGGAAGGGGAGAAGGGGGAGGGGAGAAAGAAGAAGGGGCGTGGTGTGAGCGCGGAGGCGAAGCCGCAGGGGCCCGAACCGGCCCTCCGCGTACGGAAACTGATGACGCACAAGGCTTCTCAGTGCAATTTCACATTGCTATGTTACACGGCATGCCTCGGACCAGGGGCAGCCCAACCACCTTGCACGCAAGGGCAGTTCACGCCTCCGGTTCCTCCCATTGGAACCGTCTCGCA
The DNA here is from genome assembly GCF_043078785.1 of Streptomyces sp. NPDC015346. NCBI lineage: Bacteria > Bacillati > Actinomycetota > Actinomycetes > Kitasatosporales > Streptomycetaceae > Streptomyces > Streptomyces sp. NPDC015346. Next base: position 709,636 of record NZ_JBIBTW010000003.1, read on the forward strand.
TCTCACCAACCCCCCATACCAGGAGACTTCGTGTCCCAGCACAGAGCCGTGCGCACGACCCTTCTCGCCGCGGCGCTCGCCGCCACCCTCACCGCACCCCTCGTCTCCACGGCCCAGGCCGCGGCCCCGAGCACCGTGCCCGCCACCTTCGCCCCCCAGAGGACCGGCGCGACCGCCCCCACGCCGCTCGTCGCCAACCCGCGCGACGAGGTCGAGCGCCTCGCCGAGGCACCGGCCGTGAGGACCGGCCCCGCCACCGCGCCCCGCGGCATCACCGCGGGACGCGTCCCCGGACCCCAGAACGCCCCCGTCACCGCCGACCGGGCGCGTACCGCGGCCGCCGCCACCACCCTGGCCGGAGTGGAGTGCACCCTCGACGGCCTCACGAAACTCTCCCCCACCCAGCTCGCCGACTTCCTCGCCGACCCCGCAGTCCAGGCCGACGGTTGCCTGCGCGGACTCATCTGGACCTGGGACGCCCGCCTCGCCCCCGTGATGTCCGACGCCCACGTCCAGGCCGTCGCCCAGCGGATCACCCACCTCGCCGCCGCCCACGACGGCCGCAACACCACCCACCTTCTGGAGATGTTCACCTATCTCCACGCGGTCGCCTACCACGACTTCGGCCGCTCCGAGATCGACATCACCGACGCCCCCACCGTCGCGGCGATACGCGCGGCCACCAGCGCCTACGCCGCCGCCCCGCGCACCTTCGACGTCACCCCGCAGAACGCCCAGACCCTCCGCGAGGCCCTTTACACCGGCAGCGCGCCCGGACTGCGGCAGCACCAACTCGGCCTGATCGTCAAGGTCCTCGCCCGCATGGGCGCCGACCACCCGGCGACCGCCACCGACCCCGGCTGGGCCGGGGCGGCCCTCGCCGCCCTCTCCGTGAACTACCTCGGCGTCTACCCCGGCAACCAGGACACCGCCTTCCACACCGCCGTCGCCCAGGACCCCGCCTACCGCGCCGCCTTCAAGGCCTTCGCCGGCCACACGCATCTCAAGAACACCGCCAACGCCTGGGTCGTCCGCGACGCCCTCGCCGAATACGGCCGGTTCGGCCAGATCGAAGGCCTGCGCCCAGGCGTCGTCGCCGACCTCGGTGCCCTGCTCGCCCCGGTGGAACGGGACTTCGGTACGGGAAGCGCCCCGTGGGCCTCCCTCGTCAACTGGCTCAACCACTACGACGCCTGCGCCCCCTACGGAGTCTGCAAGGCCGACATCGAGGCGCGGATCTTCCCCCACACGTACACCTACGACAACGGGGCGATCAAGGTCCGCACCGGCCTCGACCGCGCCACCGTCGACCAGCTCTACTACGCGAGCAAGCAGGTCAAGGCGCAGTTCCACCGCGTCCTCGGCACCGAGAAGCCGCTCGCCGGCGACCCCAACACCGTCCTCACCGTCGTCCTCTACGCCTCCCGCCAGGACTACGAGACGTACCACCCGATCCTGACCGGCATGGGGACCCAGAACGGCGGCATCTACATCGAGCGCGGCGCGACCTTCTACACGTACCAGCGCCGCGTCCCGCAGGACTCCAGCCTCACCCTCGAAGAGCTCTTCCGCCACGAGTACGTCCACTATCTCAACGGCCGCTACGCCGTCCCCGGCTTCTTCGGCGAAGGCCCCTGGTACGAGAACGACCGCACCACCGCCATGGACGAGGGCACGGCGGAGTTCTTCGACGGCGCCACCCGCGACGACGGGATCGCCGTACGCAAGTCCCTGGTGCAGAGCGTCATCCGGGACACCGCGTCCGGCGGACCGCGCATGACCGTCGACCAGATCCTCCACGCCACCTACGACGGCGACGGCTTCCGCTTCTACGCGTACGCCGGAACGTTCTTCGAGTACCTCTGGACCGAACGCCCGGCCCTGCTGCGCACCATGTACGACCACCTCCGGGCGGGGGACGTCCGCGGCTACGACACCTGGCGCGACACGATCGGCAGGGACGCCGGGACCCAGCGCGCCTACGACGCCTTCCTCGACCGGCAGATCGCCCGAGTGGACGACCTCTTCGTGCCCGCCACCACCCACCAGCCGACCGCGACCCTGCGGCACGCCACCCCGGCGCAGATACGCGCCGCCTTCGCCACGGCGACGAGCAACACCCCCACCTGCACCGGCAGCACGGGCACCGATCTGCCCCGCTTCGTCTGCACCGGCAGGATCACCGCCAACCTCGCCGACGCCACCGACCCCGACCAGGTCTTCAAGGACATGTCCGAGACCGTCGACTACTTCGTCCTCGACCGCAGCCTGACCGGCGGGAACAACTTCAACGACATGAACTGCTCCTTCGGCCCGGTCCAGATCTGGTCCGGGGCCCGCGCCGGAACGTCCACGTTCACCTGCGAGGGTCCGCTGCGCCGCTGAACAGCACGACGCCGGCCTCCCCGGACGAAACGGGGAGGCCGGCCGTACCTGAGCTGAGCGAGACGAGACGTCGAGCGGTCAGATACCGCCGCCGGTCATACCGCCCTGCTGCTCGATCTGGTCCCGCAGCTTGCGTGCCTTCTCCTGCAGGCGCTGACGCTCCTGCGGATCCGAGGCGCGCTCGGCCTGCTCCTGCAGCTGCTGCGCCTTCTCGCGCATCTGCTGGGCCCGGCCGCGGGTTTCATCGGACATGCTCATGGTCACTCCTTGTCATTGGGGGAGGGTGAGACCTCCTTCAGAGAACCAGTGCGGCCGCGGCTTCGCATCTCGAATCGTCACGCTCTGTGGTCGAGGCGTGTGCGGGGGCGGCGACGCCGCTAGTCCGGAGGCTCCGGAACGGGCTCGGACGGGCCACTGGGGCCGGGCTCCGACCCCGGCTCGGGAGCAGGGGCGGGACGCGGATCGCGCGGTACTGGATCGGGTGTGGTCGGTACGGGGCCGGGGCCCTCGGGCTCCGGCCGGGTGGGCGTGGACGCGTCGGTCATTCGGTGCGCCTCCGTTCCGTGTCGAGGGCCGGACGTCCTTCGCCCGCCCCCGTTCGGTGCGGCTCTCCCGCCGCCCGTTCCTCCAGGGGGCGCGTGGCCGGTCCCTGCAGGACGCTGCCGTCGGCCGCGAAACGCGAGCCGTGGCAGGGGCACTCCCAGGTGTTCTCGGCGTCGTTGAAGCCGAGTTCGCACCCCATGTGCGTGCACCGCGGCGCGTGCCGGGCGAGCACGTGCCGGGCCACCTGGGCCTGCGACCTGACCACCTCGGGGATGTCCCGCAGCGGCAGATGGCGGCGCGGATCGAAGAGTTCGGTCCAGTCGGGCCGCGGCGCGCCGGTCACGTGCGCGGCGAGCAGACGGCCCGCCATCACTCCGTTGCTCATGCCCCAGCCGCCGAAACCCGTGGCCACGAAGACGTGTTGGGTGTCGGGATGCTCATGGCCGACGTACGGAAGGCGGTCGGCGGACATCACGTCCTGCGCCGACCACCGGAAGACGGTCCCCGCCTCGCCGAACCCCGGGAACCACCGGCCGGCCCACGCGGTGAGCCGTTCGAGCCGCTCCCGGGCGTGACCCGCGCCCGGTTCGAAGGCCTCGCCGGTGACGATCAGCAGCCGGTGGCCGTCGTCGTACGGGGCGGTGCGCACCGAGCGTGTGCGGTCCTCCGGCGTGAGGTACATGCCCTCGGGCGCGGCGGCGGTGGCCACCGGGGCGGCGACCACCAGTTCACGGCGCACGCTCAGCCTCGTCAGGAGCGAGGCGTGGGTGGTGAGCGGGAAGTTCGTGGCGATGACGACGTCCTCGGCCCGTACCGTCGCGCCGCCCTCGGTCCGCAGCCGGCAGTGTGCGTGCTCGCGCAGCGAGGTGACGCGGGTGTGTTCGTGGATCCGGCCGCCGCGCGCGACGAGATCGTCGGCGAGGGCGAGGAGGAACTTGCGCGGGTGGAAGAGCAGTTGCTCCTCCACACGCACGGCGGCGGCCACCGGGAAGGGCAGGTCCGTCCGGGTCACGAGAGTGGCGTCGAGCCCCGCCTCCCGTGCGGCCGCGTACTCGGCGCGGATCTCCTCCGCCCGCCGTTCGTCGACGACGTAGGTGAAAGCCGGGGCCCGCTCCAGCTCGGCGTCGACGCCGGTCTCGGCGCACAGCTCGACCACCCGGTCCAGCGCCTCCTGCTGGGCGCGGGCGTACCGGGCGGCGGCGAGGGGACCCTGAGCGTCACGGAGCTCGGCGTAGAGCAGGCCGTGCAGCGAGGTGAGCTTCCCCGTGGTGTGCCCGCTGACCCCGCGGGCGACGCGGTCCGCCTCGAGCACGACGACCTCACGCCCGGCCCGTACCAGCTCGTGCGCGGCGCACAGACCCGCGATGCCTCCGCCGATGACGACGACGTCGGCGGTGAGGTCGCCGTCGAGAGGGGCGTGGTCGGGGGACGGGGTGCCCCGCATCCAGTACGAACCGCCACTGATCGCGGCCGGGACCGCGTCCGTCGGCATGGCGCGCTCCTTCCGGCGGGCTGCTGCCTCGCGCCTGCCCGAGCGCCCCGGGACTATGCGCGCGGATCCCCGCCGGCGACCGCCTGACCGCTGCGGATCCCCGCCAGGCGACCGCCTGACCGCTGCGGATCCCGCCGGCGACCGCCTGACCGCTGCGGATCCCGCCGGCGACCGCCCGCCCCTCTACGGATCCGCCGGCGACCGCCCGACCCTCTGCTGATCCCCGCCGACGACAGCCCGGGACCGCCCGCGACCCGCATACGCCGCCGGGCGGTCAGGCCGCCGCCGTCGCTCTCGCCGCCGCGTAGTCGGCGAGGGTGCGGTGCGGCGTCCACCCCTGGGCCCGCGCCCTGGAGACGTCGAGGACGACCGTGTGGGCCAGCTGGTCGACCGCGTACCGGGTCAGCGGAGGCTCGGCGTGGGGCCGCAGACGGGACAGGGCCTCCGCCGCCACGGCCGCGCCCCGCGCCACGGGCAGCGGCAGGTGGCCGAGCCGCGCCCGCATCCCATGGGCGCGCAGGACCGTCCGTACCGCCTCGTCACGCCGGTACGGCACGGGGTCGGCGATGTTGTACGCCCCGGGCGGCCAGCCCCCGGCCGCCAGACAGGCCTCCGCCAGGTTCTCCACGGCGGTCAGGCTCAGCCGGACGTCACGGCCCGGCAGCAGCAACACCCCGCCGCGGACCCGCGCCAGGAGCCGGGGCACCAGGTGCGGATCGCCGGGCCCGTAGACCGCGCGCGGGCGGAGCACCACCGCCCCGGCGGCGAGCGCGAGCGCCTCGCCCGCCGCCTTCGTACGGCCGTAGGCGTTCAACTGCCCGCACACCGGATGCTCCTCGGTGATCCGGGCGCGGCCCGGCCCGGGGGCGTACACGCTCGCGCTGCTCACCCACACCACCGGGCGGCCCGCGGCCGCCTCCAGCAACCGTGCGGTGCCGTCGACGTTCACGGCGCGCATCGTGGCCTCGGCCGGCGATCCGGGGACCGGATCACCGACGGCCGCCGCGCAGTGCACGACGAGGTCGGCGCCCGCCAGCTCCGGCACGGCGTCCGCGGCGTCCCAGGGGATGTGCCGGCCCACCGGACCCGGCCGGCGCCCCACGCACAGCACCTCCGCGCCACGCGCCGCCGCGAGCGCGGCGACATGGGAGCCGCAGAAGCCACTGGCTCCGGTCACGGCGATGGTCCTCATGCGCTGCTCCGTTCTGCCGTTCCGCCGTCGGCTCGTGCCCGGTCGGCGGGCGCGCGGAGCGTCAGGCTGCGCCAGCCCGGCAGCGCCGCCCGCCGGTCCACCCGGGCCCGCACCACGCTCGGGCGGTACGGGGCGAGTGCGGCCAGCATGTCGTCGAGCTGAGCTCGCGCCAGCGCCGCGCCGGGGCAGGCGTGCGGACCGGCACCGAAGACGAGCTGGGCGACCGAGGGCGGCGCCGGACGCCGGGCGTCCGGCACATCGCGGTACGCCCCCACGGCGTGGCGGGCGACCAGCAGCAAGCGGTCACCCGCCCGCACCGGGCAGCCGCCGAGCTCGGCGTCGGCGGCGGCGACCCGCGGCAGCAGCGGGGAGGGCGCGGTGACCCGGAGCAGTTCGGAGACCAGGGCGGGCCGCAGCCGCTCGTCCTCGGCCTGCTCCCACCAGCCGGCGTCCGCGCACCAGGCCGCGGCGCGCGGCAGCGCGGCGACCGTCGTGTTGACCGCGGCGACGGCGAGCATGGCCCGCAGCCCGGCCTCCGGACCGCCGTCGCCTGCGCCCCCTTCGGCCTCACCCGCGAGCAGCGCCTCCAGCCGGGCCGTGGCCTCGGCGGCGACCCGTGCGGAGCCGGGCGGGCGGGGCCCGGGCAGATGGTCCCGGACGGCGGCCGCCGCCGCCTCGCCGGCCGCCCGCGCCACGGCGACCGGATCGGACGTCGTCTCCAGCAGCGCGCAGACGGTCGCCCCGGCCAACTCCCGGGCCAGCGGTACGAGATCGACCGCCCGGCCCTCGCCGAGCGGGGCGAGGCCCCCGTCGAGCACCGCCCGCCAGACCGGACGCAGCCGTGCCACACCGGCGGCGCCCAGGTCTCCCGCGATGGCCCGCCGGCTGTCACGGTGACCCGCTCCGTCCTGGTCGAACAGCATGCCGCCGCCGCCCAGTTCGCGGGCCGCGCCCCCGGTGGTCCCGGCGGCGGTCCGATCCAGGGGGATCCGGGTGAGCGCCCGGTGGTACGGCTCGGCGCCGTTCACCACCACCGCGCGCCCGATGCGGACCACGGGCCGACGGCGTACCGCCGCGAGCAGCGCGAACAGCAGCGGGTGCGAGCGTGTGTACACGCGCCGGTCACGCCGGCGCGCCGCACGGACGGCGGACGTCACCGGGCATACGGGCACGGGCACCGCCCCCGTCGGAGTCCCGCTCTCCGCCGTGCTCTCCGTCTCGCCCGGTGCCGTGCCCGGTGTCGTGCTCGGTGCCGTGTCCCGTGCCGTGCCCGGTGCCGAGCGCAGCGCCGTGCTCGGAGTCGTACGCGTATCGGCCGTCATCGGCCCCGTCCTCCCGCCCGCTCCGCCGTCAGCCGTTCCGCCGCCAAGGCCGCCGTGGCGGCGCGATCCGGCTTCAGGGAGCGGCCCGAGAGCGGGATGTCGGCGAACAGCAGCGCGTCCGGCCGGGCGCTGCCCATGCGTTCCAGCGGTGCGGCGAGCGCGGTCCGGACCCGGGCGTGGTCCGCTCCCCGGCGCGGCTGGACGACGGCGACCAGCCGTTCGTCACCGTCCTCGGCCGGAACCCCCACCAGCAGCGCCAGTTCGACGCCGGTCACGTGCAGCGCGGGTTCGTACAGACCCGGGTAGATGTTCTCGGCCCGCCTGAGCACCATGTCCTTGCAGCGTCCCTCCAGCACGATCCGCCCGTTCTCCAGCCGGGCCCGGTCGCCGGTGTCGACCCAGGGATCGGCCACCTCGCCGAGGTAGCGGTCCCGGGCCGCCGGGCCGGACAGCAGCAGTTGCCCCGCCGGCCCGGTCTTGGCCTCGACCCCCGGCAGGGGCGCGCCGACCAGGTCGCCGTCCGAGGCGAAGGCCGCCTTGTCCGCCTGTTCGACGGCCGCGGCGGGGAACAGTTCGGTGAGCGCGTACACCCCCCACGCCTCGTCCGCTCCCGCCTGCTTGACCCGGGTCAGCAGGTCGGCACTGGCCGGGGCGGATCCGGTCCACACCCGTCCGGTGAACCTGGCGCCCTTCGTAAGGGCCGCACGGAGGTGGGGCGGCGTCAGATAGGTGGCCTGCGGGGCCAGGCGGTGCATCTGCCGCGCCAGGACCCGGGGTGAGCGGGCGGGCAGCGCGACCGGCGCGCCGCTCGCCAGGGAGGGGACGAGGACGAAGAACGTCCCGCCGAGGACCGGTCGGCCCGGCTCCGGCCGCACCAGATCCGTCACGGTGGCCATGCCGGCGGCGAGCGAGGAACGGGTGTGGACCACGGCGCGCGGCAGCGAGGTGGTGCCCGAGGTGAAGACGATGACCGCGTCGCCGTCCTCGTCCACCGGTCGCGGCAGTCCCGAGGCTCCCGGCCGGGATCCACCCCCGGACGACGACCTCGCCCCCGCCTCCAGCGCGGGGGCGGAACCGGGCAGCCTCCGCCCGACCGTGGCCACCGGGCCACCCAGCTCCGCGAGATCGGGCAGGGCGAGCTGGGCCCGGCGCGCGAGCGGCCGGGCCCAGCCGGCGACCGCCTGCGCCGCCGCGTCGGCCAGGACGATGTCGGGGCGCGCCAGCGCGAGCCGGGCGCGCAGCACGTCGGGGCCCGCTCCGGGGTCGAGGACCGCGACCCGTACACCGAGCCGGTACGCGGCCAGCATCACGGCCAGCGCCCGCGGTCCCGGCCGGACCGCGACTCCGACCGTGGCACCGCGCTCGACACCGCGCGCGTGCAGGGCGAGCGCGTACCGGTCGGCGAGGTCGGCCAGTTCGCCGCAGGTCGCCCTGGTGCGTACGGCGCCGGTGCGGGTGGTGCCGAGGACGGCGGGGCGGCCGGGGTTCGACCGCAGGGTGTGGGCGAGAGCGTCGAGCATCAGCGCGGGTCCTCCCCGTGACGCCCCGGACCCTTGTCGAGGTACCAGCGGGCGGTTCCGACGATTCCGTAGGCGCGCAGGCGCCGGGTGGAGTTCTCCACGACCATGTCCCGGGCGTGCGTGATGGCGGTGGTGTGGCGCCGCACCCGGTTCAGGAAGAGCCGGTCGGTGGGGGAGGGGCGGCGGGGCATCCCGCCGACCGCCTCGTACAGACCGGCCGTGATCGCCATGTTGTTGCCCGCGTGCATCCGGTACGGAGTGAGGTAGCCGTGCCGGCGCCGGTGCGCGGGCCGGATCCGCCCGAAGAACGCCGCGGTGGCGACGAGCGTACGGAACAGGGCGCGGCCGAGCGGCCCGTGCTCGTCGCGGCGGGCGTCGATCCGCCCGCACACGAGGCCCGCACCGCCCTGCAGCGCGGCCCGCGCCGCCGCCGTCCAGCCGGGACGCGGCAGACAGTCGGCGTCGGTGCGGGCGAGCAGCGTGGCCCCCCGCGCGATCGCGTACCGGAAGCCGGTGTCGACGGCGCAGCCCACCCCCTTCTCCCGTTCGTCGAGCACATGCACCGGGAAGGGTGCCCGCTCCGCGAACGCGCGGGCGATCGCGGCGGTGTCGTCCTCGGAGGCGTTGTCCACCACGACGAGGTGGAAGTCACGGTCCCGCTGCGCGGCGAGCGCCTCCAGGGTGTCGCCGATCCGCGCGGCCTCCTGGTGGGCGGGCACCACCACCCACAGGGCGCTCACGCCTGCTCCCAGACCATCGTCATGATGCTGACGCCGCCACCCAGGCCGACGAACAACACCCGGTCGCCGGACTCCAACGTGTCCTGTATTCGGTCGAGTTGGATGCCCAGGCTCGCACTGGCGACATTGCCGAGCTCGGGAACGGTGACGACAAGACGGTCCTCGGGCACGCCGGTGATCTCCACGAACCGTTCCAGATACGGCACGGTGACCTGGTGGACGAGGACGTACCGGAAGTCGGTCCAGTCGTACCCCGTACGGTGCCGCACCCGGTCGAGTACGGACGTGCCGACCTTCTCGAACACCTCGCGCAGCTCGCCGCCGTCACCGCGGAAGTACGTGTGTTCCTCCCCGCGCGGGTGACGCGAGCCGCCGCCGAATATCCCCCCGACGCTCCAGTGCTCGGAGTGCGTCTGACTGTCCACGTCGAGGATCCCGCCGCGGTCGACCTCCGTCAGGACCACCGCCGCCCCGGCGTCGCCGAAGGTGTAGCCGGCGAAGCCGTCCCGGAACTGGTCCAGATCGGCGGGATCGTGCCGTACGGCCCGGCTCGGCGTCTCGCCGGTGACGACGAGGGCCCGCCGGGCGCGCCCCGCGAGGATCATGGAACGGGCGAGATCCACGCCGTTGACGAAGCTGTTGCAGGCGTTCGTCACGTCCAGGGCGTGCGCCCGGGAACCGAGTTCGGCCTGGACGATGTGCGCGGTGGCCGGCTCGACCATGTCGCGCGACGCGGAGGCGAACACCAGAAGGTCGATGTCCAGCGGGTCGAGGCCGGCCCGCGCCAGCGCGCCCCGTGCGGCGCCCACCGCCAGGGTGGAGGCGTACTCGTCCGGCCGCGCGACGCGGCGGGTGCGGATGCCGGTGGCCCGCTCGAACACACCGGCCGGCAGCGCGAACCCGCCCGCCTCGGACACCCGCTGCCGCAGCCGCTCCGAGCTCATGACCCGCTCCGGCAGGCAGGTGCCCACCCCGGTGATGCCGACCCGCACGGAGCCGTCGACGACGGCGTTCTGACTGTTCATGACAGGGAGGGTACGTGCGGACGGCGCCCGGGACCTGAGCGCCGGTACTCAGCCGCACTGAGCGAAAGCCCCTGATCCCGCGTGCTCGCCGCCCCGCGACCGGGCCCCGCCGGCGAGACGCTACGGTGGTCGGAAGATCGTTCCGGACGGAAGTGACGGGGACATGCGACTGATCCAGGATGTGCTGCCGCGCACCGAGGGGCGGGCCGGCTTCGTCACCCTGAACCGCCCGAAGGCCATCAACGCCCTCACCCACGCCATGGTGCGCCGCATCGACGAGGCGCTGACCGCCTGGGAGGACGATCCCGCCGTCGAGACCGTCGTCATCGAGGGCGCCGGAGAGCGCGGACTGTGCGCCGGCGGGGACATCCGGGCCATCCACGACGACGCCCGCGCCGGCGGTACCGCCTCCGTCGACTTCTGGCGCGACGAGTACCGCCTCAACGCCAGGATCGCCCGCTACCCCAAGCCGTACGTGGCCTTCATGGACGGGATCGTCATGGGCGGCGGTGTCGGCGTCTCGGCCCACGGTTCCGTCCGGATCGTCACCGAGCGCTCCCGCGTGGCGATGCCCGAGACGGGCATCGGCTTCGTCCCCGACGTCGGCGGTACGTATCTCCTGAGCCGTGCCCCCGGCGAACTGGGCACCCACCTGGCCCTCACCGGCGAAGGGGTGGGCGCCGCCGACGCCCTGCTGACCGGCCTCGCCGACCACTTCGTCCCCTCCGACGAGCTGCCCCGCCTGGCCCAGGAGCTGACCCGGGCACCCGCGCACGACGTGCTGCCCCGGTACGCCCGCCCGGCGTCGCCCGGCGGCCTCGCCGCCCGCCGCGCGTGGATCGACGCCTGCTACACGGCGGAGACGGTGGAGGAGATCGTCGACCGGCTCCTCGACTCCGGTGTGCCCGAGGCGAAGGAGGCCGCGACCACCCTCCTGGCCAGATCGCCCACCGCGCTGAAGGTGACGCTGGCCGCGATCCGCCGGGCCCGGCGCCACGACTCCCTGGAGACCGTGCTGAACATGGAGTTCCGGCTCTCGTGCGCCGCGCTCTCCTCCGCCGATCTCGTCGAGGGCATCCGCGCCCAGGTCGTCGACAAGGACCGCACCCCCCGCTGGTCCCCGGCGACGCTCGCCGAGGTGACGCCCGACGCCGTCGCCCGCTACTTCGCGGCGCCCGCCACCGCGGAGCCCTTCACGTCCTGAGGGTCGCGCGCTCGCCTCGCCGATGCGCGCGGTACGGCGTAAATCGGTGTCGCGACCGCGCTCGGGATCCCTAGACTCGCCGCACGCGCCGTCGACGTGCCGTCACGCCGGCGCGCCGATCGACCGACTTCGACCGACTTCGACCGACGAGGGGAGCCCGACCGTGCGTTGCCGTACCGCCGTCGTCGCTCCCCGGTCCCTCCGGTCCCTCCGGCCTCTCCGGTCCCTCCGGTCTCTCCGGTCCCTCCGGTCTCTCCGGTCCCGGTACGACGTGATCCTGATGTCCCGCGCCGCCCGATGCCGGCTGCGCGGCCGCCATCGGATGCCCGTGACGCATTCCTGACCCTCGCCTGCCCGATGTGCCGGCGGGGCGCCGCGTCCGGGAATCGCGCCGCCCTCTCCCGTACACGCGAAAGGCACTGGGCCGTGCGTACCCACCTTCAGCTTCCCCCGACCACCCCGCTCGACCGCGTCCGCAACCTCGGCATCCTCGCCCACGTCGACGCGGGCAAGACCACCGTGACCGAGCGGATGCTGTACCTCACCGGCGCCACCCACAAGCGCGGCGAGGTCCACGACGGCACGACCGTCACGGACTTCGACCCGCAGGAACGCGACCGTGGGATCACCATCTTCGCGGCGGCGGTCAGCTGCGACTGGGACGGTCACCGGATCAACCTGATCGACACACCCGGCCACGTCGACTTCTCCGACGAGGTGGAGCGCTCGCTCCGTGTCCTCGACGGCGCCGTCGCGGTGTTCGACGCCGTCGCGGGCGTCGAGCCGCAGAGCGAGACGGTCTGGCGGCAGGCCGACCGGCACCGGGTCCCGCGGATCGCCTTCGTCAACAAGATGGACCGCGCCGGCGCCGACCTCGACACCGCCGTGGCGTCGATCAGGGACCGGCTGCACACCGTGCCGCTGGTCGTCCAACTGCCGGTCGGCCGGGAGGACGGCTTCACCGGAGTGGTGGACCTGGTCCGCATGCGCGCCCTGCTCTGGGCCGCCGGCCACGACACGTTCACCGACGTGCCGGTGCCTGAGGGCCTGCGCGAGGAAGCACGGCGGCGCCGCCGAGCACTGGAGGAGGCCGTCGCCGAACTCCATCCGGGCGCACTGGAGGAGTTCTGCGCCCGGCCGGCCACCGACGGCTCGCCGGTGCTGGGGGAGCGCACGCTGACCACGGCGCTGCGCGACCTGACCCACGGCGGTGACGGCGTGGTCGTGCTGTGCGGATCCGCCTACCGCGACCGGGGGATGGAACCGCTGCTCGACGCCGTCGTCTCGTACCTCCCCTCGCCGCTCGACGCACCCCCGGTGCGCGGCACCCAGGACGGTGAGGAGCGGGAACAGGCCGCCGACCCGGAAGCACCCTTCGCCGCCCTGGCGTTCAAGGTGCACTCCACCGCCACCGGACGGCTGACCTATCTGCGGGTTTACTCCGGAACGATCGAGAAGGGAGACGTCGTGCTCGACGTGGCCGCACGGCGCACCGAGCGGATCGGCCGCATCCTGCGGGTGCGGGCCGACCGGAACACCGAGGTGGACCGGGCGCGGGCCGGCGACATCGTCGCCGTCGTCGGACCGAAGACGGCCCGCCCCGGCGCCACGCTCTGCGCGCCCTCGGCTCCCCTGCTCCTCGAACCGCCCACGCCGGCCGCCCCGGTGGTCTCCGTCGCGGTCGAGGCCCGCCGAAGCCTGGACACCGACCGGCTCGCGTCGGCACTGGCACGGCTGGTCGAGGAGGACCCCTCCCTCGCGGTCCGTACCGACCCCGAAACCGGCCAGACAGTGCTGTCGGGGATGGGCGAACTGCACCTGGAGGTCGCGGTGGAGAAGGTCCGACGGGCCCACGGCCTGGACGTCGGCGTCGGCAGACCGCAGGTCGCCTACCGCGAGACGGTCGTCCGCGGCGTGACCGGTCATGTCCACCGGCACGTCAAACAGGACGGCGGCGCGGGCCAGTTCGCCCATGTCGTCATCGACGTCGAACCACTCGGTACCGGCGACGACGCCGCGGGCGAGGACGGGGAGTTCGCCTTCTCCTCCACCGTCACCGGCGGCCGCGTGCCGCAGGAGTACGTCCGCGCGGTCGAGGCCGGCTGCCGGGACGCCCTGGCGGAGGGCCCGCTCGGCGGCCACCCGGTGACGGGCGTGCGGGTGACGCTCACCGACGGAGCCACCCACTCCAAGGACTCCTCGGAGATGGCGTTCCGTACGGCGGGCCGCTTCGCCCTGCGCGAGGCGCTGCGCGCCGGCGCGATGACACTGCTCGAACCGGTCGTCGAGGTCACGGCCACGGTGCCCGACAGCGCGGTGGGCGGCGTCCTCGGCGACCTGGCGGCCCGCCGCGGCCGGGTCCACGGCTCGACCTCGCGGGCCGGTACGGCGGTGATCACCGCCACCGTGCCACTGGCCGAACTCTTCGGTTACGCCTCCCGCCTGCGCGGCCGCACCCAGGGCCGCGGCACCTTCACCACCCGCCCCACCGGTTACGCCCCCGCCCCATCCGGCACGACCGGAGCACCGCCGACCCGGTGACCCCGGACCGGTGACGGCCAGACGGGCCCGCCCCTCCCCGGGGCGGGCCCGTCCCGGACCGAGAGAACGACGGCGCGTCAGCGCGCCGGCTCGCGCAGCACCACGAAGGAGCCGCGCCGCTCGTGGCCCTCCGGAGTGCGCCAGCCCGCCGTGACACCCCCCAGAGTCCCGGCGGTCACGCCGTCGGCCTCGGAATCCTCCGCCCGGAGGACCCGCGTCACCGTGAGGGTGAGCCGGGACGCGGCCGAATCCGAGCCACCGCCCGTCGCCTCCACGAGCAGGTCGGTCCCCTCCGGCCCGTCCTCGGCGGTCTTCGGCGCGCTCAGGCCTCCGGGGCCCCGGAAGTGGCGGGTGACGGTCGGGTCGGGGGTGTCGGACTCGCTCTGCGCCTGCGGCTCGGCCCGGCCCTCGACCAGCGCGAGCAGCCGCGCCACGAGCACCGGGTCGTGCGTACCGTCGTACACCCACCGCCGTCCCAGCACCCCGTGCTCCCGGGGCCGGCGCGGAGGGGCGCCGCTCGACGGCGCGGCGGGCCACCCGCGCCGCCCCCGGGAGAAGGGCGTGCGGCGCCGGACGGCACAATGAGGGGCATGCCGCAGTCGTTCCAGCCCGTCCTCGAGCGCATCGCCGAGGAGATCGGGGACATCGCCGCCCGGGGCAGGCCAGCCGACTACATCCCGGCGCTCGCCGCCGCCGACCCGGGCCGCTTCGGCATGGCCGTCGCCGAACCGGACGGCACCGTCTACGGCGTGGGCGAATGGCAGCAGCCCTTCTCCACCCAGTCCGTCACCAAGGTGTTCACCCTCGCCCTCGCCCTGGCCGGCGAGGGCGACACGCTCTGGGAGCACGTCGGACGGGAGCCGTCGGGCAACCCGTTCAACTCCCTGGTGCAGCTGGAGTACGAGAACGGCATCCCCCGCAACCCGTTCATCAACGCCGGCGCCCTGGTCGTCACCGACCGGCTGCACGGCCTGACCGGGGACGCCTCGGGCGCTCTGCTCGACCTGCTCCGCGCCGAGAGCGGCAACAAGGACCTCGACTTCGACCGGGACGTGGCCGCCTCGGAGACCGCGCACGGAGACCGCAACGCCGCGCTGGCCCACTTCATGGCCTCGTACCGGAACATCTCCACCCCCGTGCCCGCCCTTCTGCGCGAGTACTTCCGGCAGTGCTCGATCGAGGCGTCCTGCGCCGACCTCGCGCTCGCCACCGGGTTCCTCGCCCGCCACGGCATACGGGCCGACGGCTCACGGCTGCTCACCCGCAGCCAGGCCAAGCAGATCAACGCCGTCATGCTCACCTGCGGGACGTACGACGCGGCGGGCGAGTTCGCCTACCGCGTGGGGCTGCCCGGCAAGAGCGGGGTCGGCGGCGGCATCATCGCCGTCGTCCCGGGCCGCTGCACCCTCTGTGTCTGGAGCCCTGGCCTGGACGAGCGCGGCAACTCGGTCGCGGGCGTCGCGGCCCTGGACCGCTTCACCACGATCACCGGCCTCTCCGTCTTCTGAGCCGCGAGCCGCGACTCCCGCGAACCGCGCACCCCGGACGCCCACGGGACGCCCGCGGGCGCCCGCGCCCTCCCCCCGGCGAGGCGCCCTCTCCGAGGCGCCCGCGGCCCCCCGCGCGGATAATGGGGCTCATGGTTCCGCCCGTGCCCCCGCCGGTCCGACAGGGCGGGGCGGAGCACAGGGGCTCTGACGGCTGGGAGGTGCCTCGTGACCAGCACGGCCCGTCCGGTCGGAGGCGCCGGGGAGCTGGACGCCGCGCTCGCGGAGACCGTGCGGCGGACCGGCGCCTCCATCGGCGCCGTCTACCTCCTGGCACCGGACGAGCCCGTGCTGCTGCTCGAGGCACTGTTCGGGGCGCCGGCGGACGTCGCCGCACCCTGGTCGCGGGTGCCGCTCGCCGCGCCGGCCCCGGTGGCCGAATCCGTCCGCGACGAGCGCCTGATCTGGGTGGGCAGCCAGGAGGAGATGGCCCGCTCCTACCCCCGTACCGCCGTCGCGCTTCCCTACCCGCTCGCGCTCGCCGCCGCGCCCGTCATCGGCGACCGGTGCTGGGGATCGCTGCTGCTGATGTGGCCCGCCACGCGGCCGTCCCGCATGACCCGGCGCGAGCACGGCCACATCGCCGCCTGCTGCCGCCGCCTGGCCCGGCTCCTGGAGGAGGCCGTCGAGTCCGGCCGGCCCCTGGTCACGGCCGACCGGCCCCGGGTCCTTCCCCCGGACACCGGCGACCGGCCGGCCGGCCCGGCCGGGGCCGCCGCCGACTTCGCCGAGCGTCTGCCCGGCGGCTGCTGCTCCCTGGACCTGGAGGGGCGCATCACCTACCTGACATCCGGCGGAGCGGAGCTGCTGGGACGGGACGCGGGCCGCCTGCTCGGCACACTGCCGTGGCAGTCCCTGCCCTGGCTCGACGACCCCACCTACGAGGACCGCTACCGCGCCGCCGTGCTCAGCCGTGAGCCCGTCTCCTTCACGGCCTGCCGCCCGCCGGACCAGTGGCTGGAATTCCACCTCTACCCGGACGCCAGCGGCATCAGCATCCGCATCGTGCCCACCGGCGCCGCACCACCGCCCGCCCCGGCGCCCCGGCGGACCACCGGCAGCACCACCACCCCGGCCCGCGCGGGGCAGCTCTACCAGCTCATGCACCTGGCCGCCGGACTCACCGAGGTCGTCGGCGTCCAGGACGTCGTCGATCTGGTCGCCGACCAGATCATGCCCGCCTTCGGCGCCCACGGCCTGGTCCTCTCCATGGTCGACTCGGGACGGCTGCGCATCACCGGTCACCGCGGCTACCCCGCCGAGGTGATCGAGCGCCTCGACGGCCTGCCGCTCGACACCACCTTCACCCCCGCCGGCCAGGCGCTCGCCAGCGGGATCCCGTCCTTCTTCGGCGATCCGGAGGAGATGCGGCGCATCTACCCCGAGGCCCCACTGGTCAGCGGAAAGCAGGCGTGGGCGTTCCTGCCGCTGATCATCTCCGGCCGGGCCGTCGGCTGCTGCGTCCTGTCCTACGAACGCCCGCACACGTTCTCGGCCGAGGAACGCGCGGTCATGACGTCGCTCGCCGGGCTCATCGCGCAGGCCCTGGACCGGGCCCGTCTGTACGACACGAAGCATCGGCTCGCCCACGGGCTCCAGCAGGCGCTGCTGCCGCACAGCCTCCCGGCCGTCGCCGGCCTCGACGTCGCCGCCCGCTATCTGCCCGCGACCGCCGGCATGGACATCGGCGGTGACTTCTACGACCTGATCCGGCTCGGCGACACCGGCGCCGCGGCCGTGATCGGCGACGTCCAGGGCCACAACGTGGCCGCGGCCGCCCTGATGGGCCAGGTCCGTACCGCCGTCCACGCCCACGCGACCCTCGCCACACCCCCGGACAGAGTGCTCGCCGCGGCCAACCGGCTCGTCTCGGACCTCGATCCCGGCCTGTTCACCAGCTGCCTCTACGTCCACCTGGACATCGCCCACCGGCGGGTGAGCCTCGCGAGCGCGGGCCATCCGCCGCCGCTCGTACGCCACCGCGACGGCCGCACCGCACCCCTCGACGTCATTCCGGGGCCGCTGCTCGGGATCGACCCGGACGCCGAATACCCCGTCACCGAGACCGAGCTCGCCCCCGGGCTGATGCTCCTGCTCTACACCGACGGGCTCGTCGAGACGCCCGGCACCGACTACGACGACTCCGTGGCCGACCTGGCGCGCCATCTCGCCGAGGCCGACGACCGGGATCTGAGCCTTCTCATCGACTCCCTGCTGCGCAAGGCCCGGCCCGCCCTGCTGCGCACGGACGACATCGCCGTCCTCGTCCTGAAGGCCACCTCCGGCCCCTCCTGACAGCGGCCCCTCCTGACAGCGTGGCCCCGCTCCGCTCGACGGCGGCGGGTCACACGAAGGCCGTCACGGCCGTCACACGGCGTCGGAGGACTCGTCCAGGGTGAAGAGCGCGCCGTCCGGGTCCCGCAGGGTGACCTGCCGGTGGCGGCCGCCGCCCCACTCGGGGTCCGGCACGGTCTGCCCGCCGTTCTCGACGGCCAGCGCCGCCGCCGCGTCGAGGTCGCGGACCTTGAAGTGGACCAGCCAGCGGGGCCGCAGGTGCGGCTTCCACGCCGCCTCCTCCACCGGACCGCTGTTCAGTCGCGCCACCGGCTCGCCCGCACGCCGCAGGACGACCTGATCATCTTCGTAGGAGACCTCGCAGCAGCTCCCGCCGTCGGTGGCCCATTCCAGCACCTCGCCGTAGAAGACGGCCGCGTCGAAGGCGTTACGGGTGTGCAGTTCGAGCCAGGCGGGTGCCTTCCCCTCGCCGACGCTCCACTCGGACAGCACCCCGCCCTCCCAGATGCCGAACGTGGCCCCCTCCCGGTCCGCGACCAGGGCCGCCCGGCCTCGGGGCGGGTACGACACCGGGCCCACCCCGACCGTGCCGCCGCGCTCCCGGACCCGTGCCACCGCCTGATCCGCGTCGACGACGGCGAAGTACGCCGTCCAGGCGACCGGCACGGCCAGTTCCCCGGCGACCGCCCCGATGCCCGCGATGGGCACCCCGTCCCGTTCGGCGACGGAGAAGGCCCGCCCGAACCCGCCCGGCCGGAACGTCCAGCCCAGCACCGAGCCGTAGAAGCGCTGCGCCGCTTCGAGATCGCGCGCCACCAGACTCAGCCAGCACGGCGCTCCCACCACATCCGCTGCCACCAGCACCACGGCTGCCTCCTTACCGCAGTCCGCCCGGTGTCGATCTCCGGCCCGGGACCGTGTTCTGCCTGTTCCCCACCTCAGGATCGCCCATGCGCCGGGCGGCGGACGGAGCGCGCGGGCGTCAGGATGGAACGGTCGCCACGGCAAGGAGACGTCATGCTCGATCGCGACGCGGTCTCGGGACCAGCTCGCCGCCGCAGTTGGGGCAGATGTCCCGCAGGGCCTCACCGCACGGCACACAGAACGTGCACTCGTACGAACAGATGCGGGCTGGCTCGTCCTGCGGCAGGGCCGCGGTCTCGCACCGCTCGCAGCGATCACGCATCTCCAGAGCCATTCGTCTTCCTCACCTTGTGCCGTGTTCCACGGGCACGGCCCACCGGCCGGCCTCCTGCACAGCTTCTCGTCGGCCCTCCCCCTTCCACCAGCGCGCACGGGGCCAAAGATCAACACGATCGGGTCCCGTCCCCGCGCCCCGTACCCGAGGAACCGCACCATGACTGTCACCCGTGAGCTGCTGATCGGCGGCCGGAACGTACCCGCGGCCTCCGGGCGCACCGCCGAGGACATCGACCCCTTCACCGGCGAGGTGTACGCGCGGGTGGCCGCCGCCGGCCCCGAGGACGTCGCCCGGGCGGTCGAGGCCGCCGACGCCGCCTTCCCCGCCTGGGCCGCGCTCGCCCCCTTCGCCCGCCGCGAGATCTTCCTCAGGGCCGCCGACCTCCTCGACTCCCGCGCCGAGCAGGCCGTCGCGCTCATGGCCCGTGAGACGGGTGCCACCCGGCCATGGTCCCTCTTCAACGTGTCGCTCGCCGCGAACATCCTGCGTGAGGCCGCGGCGGCGGTCACCGCACCGCGCGGCTCGGTGCTCAGCGCCCAGGAGGAAGGCGCGCTGGGCCTCGCCGTACGCGAACCGCTGGGTGTCGTCGCCGCCTTCGCGCCCTGGAACGCGCCGCTCATCCTGGGCGTCCGGGCCGTGGCCGCGCCCCTCGCCGCGGGCAACACGGTGGTGGCCAAGCCGAGCGAGAACGCGCCGGTCGCCGCCGGGCTGTTCGTCGCCGACGTCCTGAGCGAGGCGGGGCTGCCCGACGGGGTCCTGAACGTGGTGACCAACGCGCCGGAGGACGCGGCCGGCATCGCCGAGGCCCTCGTCACCCACCCGAGGGTGGCGGCCGTCAACTTCACCGGGTCCACCCGGGTCGGCCGGGAGGTGGGAGCGCTGGCGGCGCGGCATCTCAAGCCGGCCGTACTGGAACTGGGCGGGAAGAACGCCGTGGTGGTCCTCGACGACGCCGACGTGGACTACGCCGTCGACGCCGCCGCGTTCGGCGTCTTCATGAACTCCGGCCAGATCTGCATGTCGGGCGACCGGATCCTCGTCCACGACTCCCTCGCCGACGCGTTCACCGGCAAGTTCACCGCCAAGGTGGCGTCGCTCCCGGCCGGCGACCCCGACCATCCCCA
The DNA here is from genome assembly GCF_043078785.1 of Streptomyces sp. NPDC015346. NCBI lineage: Bacteria > Bacillati > Actinomycetota > Actinomycetes > Kitasatosporales > Streptomycetaceae > Streptomyces > Streptomyces sp. NPDC015346. The sequence continues at coordinate 729,767 of NZ_JBIBTW010000003.1, forward strand.
CACCGTCATCGGCCCCTTGGTGAGCGTCGAGGCCGCCCAGCGGGTCGCCGCCCTCGTACGGGACGCGGTCGACGCGGGCGCCACCGTCCTCGCGGGCGGCGGACGTCCGCAGGGCTCGGTGCACCCGGCCACCGTGCTGAGCGGGGTCACTGCGGACATGGAGATCCACTACGCCGAGGCGTTCGGACCGGTCTGCGTGATCGACACCTTCGGCGACGACGACACCGCCGTCACGCTGGCCAACGACACGGAGAACGGGCTCACCTGCGGCATCATCACGGAGAACGCCACCCACGGCCTCGCGGTCGCCCGCCGCGTCCACTCCGGCATCGTCCACATCAACGACCAGTCCGTCGCCGACGAGCCCCACGCCCCCTTCGGCGGCGTGAAGGCCTCCGGCTACGGCCGCTTCGGCGGGCGCTGGGGCATCGAGGCCTTCTCCCACACCCGCTGGGTCACGATCGCCACCCAGCAGGCCCGTTTCCCCTTCTGACTCTGAGAATCAGAAGGGCGGGGCGACCAGGGTGGGGGACTGGCCGGCGCGCCGCAGCGCGTCGGCGACGAACCCTCCGGCCTTGAGCTCCTCGACGAGGTCGCGCAGGAACGCGATGGTCTCGGGCCGCCGCGACAGCGTCGTCCCCACCGCCTGCCGGATCTCCATGAACGGCTCCTCGATCAGCCGGAGTCCGGGGCGCTCCGCGACGAACGCGGTCATCGGCTGCCGGATGCCGGCCGCGACCTCCAGGCCCTCGGCGAGGAACGTGTCGACGCCTTCCTCCCCGCGTACGACGGTCGCGTGCCGCAGGGTGCGGGAGAGGAAGAGGTCGTAGGCGGATCCACGCTTCACGCCGATCCGTACACCCGAGCGGTCGACGTCGGCGACCGACGTGAGGGGCGAGTCCCGCTCCACCGCGTAGACGCCCTCGATGACGACGTACGGAGCGGTGAAGGCGACCTCGGCCTCGCGGGCGGGCTCGACGGCGAGGAAGCAGAGGTCGGCACGGCCCGCCGTCATCGCCTCGTAGGACTTGCGGGCGGCGTCGAAGCAGACGAGCTCGACCGGCACGCCGAGCCGCGCGCCGATCTCGCGCGCGATGTCGACCGTGACACCGGCCGGCACGGCCGGTGTGCCGTGGGCCAGTACCGGGTTCCCCAGGTTGATCGAGGCCCGGAGCACGCCTTCCGGCGCCAGATCCTCGGTGACGACATCAGGCACGGTGGTCATGGACCGGAGTCTAGGACACGCTCCGAGGCCGGCCCGGGGGGCGATCGCTGCCCGGCAGGGCGGGCGATCCGGCGCCCGGCCCTGTGGGCGATCAGGCGCCCGGCAGGAAGTAGTTGTGCACCTGGGACATCTTCGGCATCGGCCCCGCCGGGAAGCCGACCTCCGCGGCGAGCGGCATCACGGTGTCGGCGAAGCGCCGCATGTGCTCCTCGGACTCCCACAGGTCGAGGATCCGCAGGCCCGAGTCGGTCGGGACGGCCGCGTGGGAGAGGCAGCCCTCGAACGGGTTGCCCGGCAGTTGCCGGAGCTTGGCGTTGAGGGCGTCGTACTGCGCGGTCGTCACGCCTTCGAGCTCGGCCTCGATGAAGATCGCCACGGGGTCTCCCTGCTGTCGCGTCCGGTTCCCCCCACCGCCCTGTGTGACGGCCCGTCGGTCGAGCCCAGCAGACCACGCGCGCCTTCCGGCGGCATCCCGCCACGGCCGTACGGGCGAGGTTCGAGAGAGCTGATATGGGCATGCCAATGCCATCGCGCTCCCACCTCCCACGCGCGGTCACCCAGGAGGACGCAGTTGAAGACGAGTTCGCGGATCCGCAGGGCTCCGCTCAGGGCCTCGCTGAAGGCCTCGTACCGGGCCTCGATCGTCGCCGCCGGCAGCATCGCACTGGTCGTCGCCCTTCCGGGCAGCGCGCTCGCCGCGCCGCCGACCGCACTGCCCGCCCAGGCCGACGGTCTGGAACAGACCTTCCAGCCGGCCTACGACTACGACACGGACGGCTGCTACCCCACACCCGCGATCGGCCCGGACGGCACCCTCAACGGCGGCCTCAACCCCTCGGGCGCCCTCAACGGGCAGTGCCGCGACTCATGGGACCTCGACAACACCAACGGCTACGCCCGCTCCACGTGCAACAACGGCTGGTGCGCGATCATGTACGGCCTCTACTTCGAGAAGGACCAGGCCGTGACCGGCAGCGGGCTCGGCGGCCACCGCCACGACTGGGAACACGTCGTGGTCTGGGTCCAGAACAACGAGGCCCGGTACGTCTCCACGTCCGCCCACGGAAAGTTCGACGTCCACGGCCGCGACCGGATCCGCTGGGACGGGACGCACCCCAAGATCGTCTACCACAAGGACGGTCTGAGCACCCACTGCTTCCGCCCCGCCAACTCCAACGACGAGCCGCCGGAGAACCACGACCGCCAGTGGCAGTTCCCCGCCCTCGTCGGCTGGAACGGCTACCCCGCCGGCGTCCGGGACAAGCTGAGCCGGGCCGACTTCGGCAGCGCCGTCTTCGGCCTGAAGGACGGCAACTTCGCCGCCCACCTCGAGAAGGCCAGACCGGCCGGCATCCCCTTCGACCCCTACGCCTGACGCACGCCCCCGCCTTCGGCCTCCCGTCAGGGAGGGGCCGAAGGCGGACTGCCCGCCTCGCGACGAAATCCGCAGCACGGCCGCCCGCCCGGTAGCTGTATGGGCATTCCAAGGTCGTGATACCAAAAGAAAACGCACATCGCCTCTTGTGCTTCCACGCTCCTGCGGGCAGGATCCTGCATCTGTACGTCATCGGAGAGGCACAGCACGTGAGCATCAGGACCGGCAGCGAGCGAGGCGGCCTGCGCGCCGACGCCCTCGGCACGTTCGACTCGATCGTCATGGCGATCGCGGGCTGCGGCCCGGCGTACACCGTCGCGGCGACGATCCCCGCACTCGTCCTCGCCGTCGGCGTCGCCGGCCCCGCCGTGCCCCTGTACTGCGCCATCCCGATGATCGGCATCGCCCTCGCCTTCCGCCACCTGGGCCGACTCGACGTCAACGCCGGCGCCACCTACACCTGGGCGGCCCGCGCCCTCCATCCCTTCCTCGGCTACCTCGCCGGATGGGCCCTGGTCGTCGCCACCACCGTCTTCCTCGTCTCCGCCACCGTCCCCGCCGGCGCCGCGACCCTCGCCCTCATCGACCCGGCCCTGTCCGCGGACACCGCGACCGCCACGGCCGTCGGTGCCGGCTGGTTCCTCCTCATGGCGTGCGTCGTGGCGCTGGGCGCCCGCATCAGCCCGTACGCCCGAATGCTGCTCACCGGCACGCAACTCCTGCTGCTGCTCGCCTTCGCCGTGGCCGCCCTGGTCAAGGACGGCAACGTGGCCGACTTCTCGCTCTCCTGGTTCGGCTTCGGCCACTTCGACGCCTCCCACTCCTTCGTCGCCGGGGCGCTGATCGCCGGCGTCAGCTACTGGGGATGGGACGTCACCAGCAATCTCAGCGAGGAGACCCGCAACAGCCGCCGCGCCTTCGGCCTCGGCGGCCTCGTCGGCGTCCTGGTCTCCTTCGCCGTCTTCGTCGTCTTCACGGTCGCCGCCAACGTCCTCATCGGTGTCGACGCCGTGCGGGAGAACCCCGAGAGCTTCCTCTCCCTGCTCGGCGAGGCCGTCTGGCCCGGCTGGGGCGGCCGCCTGCTCGTGCTGGCCGTGGTGCTCTCCATGGTCGCCACGCTGGAGACCACGCTGCTCCAGGCCACCCGGACGCTCTTCGCCATGGGCCGCGACCGGACCGTGCCCGCCGTCCTCGCCCGCGTCCACCGCGACTGGCAGACGCCCTGGGTGGCGACGGCCACGGTGGCCGCGCTCGCCCTGCTGCTGGTCGTCGTGTCGGCGACCTTGGGATCCGGGACGCGGTTCGTCAGGGACGCCGTCAGCGGAATCGGTCTCCCCATCGCGTTCTACTACGCGCTCGCCGGCCTCTCGGTCGTCGTCGCCTACCGCAAGACGCTGTTCACCTCCGTCGGCAACCTCGTCTTCATCGGCCTGTGGCCGCTCGGCGGAGCGCTCTTCATGGCCTGGATCTTCGCCAGGTCCCTCCCCGAACTGAGCGGCGCCGCCCTCGCCATCGGCCTGGGCGCTCTCGCCGTCGGCCTGGTGCCGATGCTCCTGTCCTGGTCGCGGGGCAGCTCGTACTTCCGCCCGCGGCCGCTCGACCCCGGACAGGCCGAGGCGATGGACGCGTACGACGGGGGAGCGGGACCCGAACCGACGGCGCCGGCCGGATCGGAACGACGAGACGGCGTCCTCACCGACTTCTGACGACGTACTTCTGACGACCGACTTCTGCGACCGACTTCTGGCGACCGACTTCTGACGCCGTCCGTCCGCCGTCCGCCGCCCGCGTAGTTTCCGCCCAGCCCGCACAAGGAGTGTCCTGCCATGGCAGCCTGGCCGCGCCGCCGTTCCGGAGCACCGCTCTACGATCGGACGTTCGGCGACCGAGCCCTCGCCGAGGGCTGCCAGGACATGGTGATGGGCCGGTGGGAAGGCGCCCGCGAGCTGCTGTCCAAGCGGCCCAGGGACGACTGGGACCGGCGCGCGCACCGCATCCGGCTGCTGGCGGACGCGGCGGCGAACCGGCGCACCGTGGACGTCTGGCACGCCTCGGACCCCGGGAACCCGGACGCGGCGGTCCTGCGCGCGGAGACCGAGGTGATGCGCGCGTTCGCCCACGCCCGCGGCGGGACGCTCCCGGCCCGGGACAGCCTCGACCGGGTCGCCCGGCTCTGCATCCAGGCGTCCGACCTCGCGCCCGACGACCCGTACCCCTTCGTCTCCCTGGTGACGCTCGGCAGGCTGTACGAGGACGGGGACCCGAACATGGCCCACTGGTGGAAGGAGCTCCAGGCCAGGGACCCGTACCACCGCGAAGGCCACCACCAGGCGCTCCGCTACCTCTCGGCCCGCTGGCACGGTTCGCACACCGCGGCGTACAACTTCGCCTGGGACGCTGCCGCCTACGCTCCGACCGGCTCCCCGCTCGTGGCGCTGCCGCAGGTGGCCAGGGCGGAGGAGTACCGCCACCGCACCGAGACCGACGGCAGGACGGAGATCGGCCTGACGTACCACTGGACGGGCGAGCGCGCCCGCTGGGACCTGCGCACCACCCTGGAGAAGTGGATCGCCCCGCGCACCACCGAGTACGCCCAGGACGTCGCCGACCTGAACCACGTGGCCCACGGTCTGGTCCACGCGGGGCTGCACCGCGAGGCCGGTGCCGTGTTCGCCCTTCTGGACAACCGGGCCACCACGGTCCCCTGGTCCTACAGCGGCGACGCGGAGGGCCTCTTCACCCACTGGCGTGACAGGACCGCCCGGAGCTGAGCGTCCGTCGGCCCGCCGGGGGCGCGGGTCATCGGGGTGCGCCCGCGAGGGCCGCGGCCAGGGCGGCGAGGACCGTGACGGCCGCCAGCCCGGCCATCACGAGACGCACCACGGACAGGGTCCGGCCCGATCCCGCACGTTCCGGCCGGGGACACCCCGGACACGTGCCGTGATCGTCTCGGGCCGGTTCCAGCCAATACGCGCCGAGGAGGGCCGCGGGATGGGTGTGACCTTCGGTTCCGTCGAGGCAGCTCACGCCCGGATCAACGCCGCCCACCCCGGTCCGGCACGTCCCCCGCCCGGAGCGTGACCGGATCGACACCTTCCCGCCCGCCGGCCGTCGGCGACGCGATCGCGGCCGCGGCCGCCTGTGCGCGGTAGCGGCCCGGAGTGGTGCCGAACTCGCGGTGGAAGGCATGCGAGAGGGCGTACGGGCTGCCGTAGCCCACCCGGTGGGCGATGGCGGCGAGGGTGTCCTCGGTGGTGCGCAGGAAGGTGGCGGCGAGGGTCAGGCGCCACCAGGTGAGGTACGTCATCGGCGGGCGGCCGGTCAGGGCGGTGAAGCGTCGCGCGAGGGTGGGCCGGGAGACACCCGCCGCGGCGGCGAGGCGGTCGTTGCTCCAGGGCGCGGCCGGGTCGGCGTGCACGGCCCGCAGGGCGGCCGCCGTGACGGGGTCGTTGAGGGCGGCCGGCCACGTGCCGGTGCTCCCGGCCGCGTTGTCGGCGGCGTTCGCGGCGGCGTTTTCGGCGATCCAGGACCGGATCATGTAGACGAGGAGCAGGTCCAGGAGGTGGGGAAGCGCGAGGGCCGTTCCGGGCCGATGCGCGTCAAGTTCGCTTCCGAGCAGACCGATGGCGGCACGCAGCTCTCCGCCGCCCCCGCCCCCGCCGCCGACGCGGGCCGGCAGGTGGACGACTGCCGGGAGTTCGGCCAGGAGCGGGTGCGCGCGACGGCTGTCGAGCCGGTACTTCCCGCACAGCACCTCGACCTCGTCGTGCGCCGCGGGCGCGTGCGGGGGCAGCGCCCGGGGAGTCCCGGCCCATCGGTCGAAAGGCACCGCCCGTGCGACGGCGGCGGTGTCGGCGGGGGCGTCGGCGATCACATGTCCCGTGCCGTGAGGCAGCAGGACCGCGTCCCCCGGACCGAGGGAGACGGGAGAGCCGCCGTCCGGCAGCAGCCAGCAACTCCCCTTCAGAACCACATGGAAGCCCGCCCCCTCGTACGAGGCCAGCCTGGTGCACCAGCTCCCGCCGATTCTGAACCTGTCGGAGGAGGGCCGTCCGATGCGCACGGCCGAGATCGCGTCACTCACGACATCCATCGGCGCAGGCTACCCCGGCCGAAGCCGTCCGGCGTGAGACGTACGCGTATCCGCACGAGCCGAACGAGCATGGAGACGCTCACCCGCCGGTACCTAGGGTCGACTTCATGGAGCAGCGGAACACACAGCGCACGATGCTGGGAGAAGTCGAAGTCGTCCGGGTCGTCGAATGGCAGGGGGCGTTCGCGCCCGCCCGGGGACTCGTCCCGGAGTCCCGCGCCGAGATGTGGAAGGACAACGAGGACTGGCTGGCCCCGGACCACTGGCAGCCGGACAGCGACACGGCCGTGATGGCCCTGCAGACCTGGGTGCTGCGCAGCGGCGGCCGCACCATCCTCATCGACACCGGGGTCGGCAACGGACGCGAGCGCCCCGGCATGCCCCACTTCCACCACTGGCAGGGCGACTTCCTGGGGCACCTGGCCCGGGCCGGCGTCCGGCCGGAGGACGTCGACATCGTGGTCAACACACACATCCACGCCGACCACGTGGGGTGGAACACCATGGAGGTCGACGGCCGGTGGGTCCCGACCTTCCCGAACGCCCAGTACCTCGTCCCGGCCGCGGACGACCTCCACTTCGGCACTCCGCGCGCCGACGCGCCCCGCGACAGCGGCCCGACGGACGACGATCTCGTCTACGCCGACAGCATCGCGCCCCTCCACCGGTCCGGTCAGGCCGTCCTGTGGGACGGCGCACACCGCATCGACGACCACCTCACCCTGGAGTCCGCCCCCGGCCACACGCCCGGCTCCTGCCTCCTGCGACTCGCCTCCGGCGAGGCCAGGGCGGTCTTCGTCGGCGACCTGCTGCACAGCCCCGTACAGATCCTCGCCCCTTCCTGCAACAGCTGCTTCTGCCTCAACCCGGAACAGGCGGCGGCCACCCGCCACCGCATCCTTCGACGGGCCGCGACCGAAGGGGAACTGATCATCCCCGCCCACTTCGCCGGCACGGGAGCGGTAGAAGTCCACCGAACCGGCGAATCCCTCACCCCCGGCCGCTGGCTCCCCCTCGGCACCGCACTCGCAGGCGGGGGCGGCTAGGTCACGGCCGCGAAGGGGAAACGTACGTCGGTGAGTCGCTCCGAGACGTCCCACAGGCGGTGTCCCGTCTCGGCGTCGGCGGCCGCCGGGGACAGCTTCACCCGCCTCGGGTGGCCGCGCAGTTCACCAGGGCCGTCCGGCCCGATGAACTGTCCGCCCTCCGCCTCCCGTGCCGTGGCCGCGTACAGCTGAGGCAGCGCGCCCCGCTCCGGTGACTGGGCGAGTGGGGTGAGGACCCGGCCGAACAGCAGCTTCACCATTCCGGTCGGGGCGCTCGTCTGCAGGTTGGTGGCCGTGTAGCCGGGATGGGCGAGCAGGCTGCGCACCGGACTGCCGGCCGCGGTCAGCCGCCGGTGCAGCTCCCGGCCGAAGACGGCGTTGGCGAACTTCGACTGGTTGTAGAACTTCATGGGCGCGTACGAGCGCTCGCCCGAGAGGTCGTCGAAGAAGAGGCGCCCCTGACGGTGGTTGGTCGAACTGACCGTGACCACGCGCGGATCCCGGCCGAGCGCGAGCCGGTCGAGCAGCAGCCCGGTCAACGCGAAGTGACCGAGATGGTTGCACGCGAACTGCAGCTCATGACCCTGTGCGCTCAATGAACGGGGCGGCGCCATCACGCCCGCGTTGTTGACGAGCACGTCCAGCCGGGGATGGTCGGTCCGCAACCGGTCGGCGAAGGCGCGCACGGAGTCGAGGTCCGCCAGGTCGAGGGGGCGTACCTCAAGACGCGCGCCCGGCTGCTCGGCGCTGATCCGCGCGGCCGCCCGGCGCCCCTTCTCCTCGTCACGTACCGCCAGAACGACGTGCCCGCCGGCGCGCGCGAGCGCCCGCGTGGTCGCGAGTCCCAGGCCGCTGTTGGCCCCCGTGACGACGAAGACCCGCCCGCTCTGGTCCTGGATCCGCTCGGCGGTCCAGCGCTCCGGAACCCGTCGCTCCCGCTCTTGCTCCTGATGCCGTGTCATGCGGCACAGGTTGCCCCGCATGGCACTTGGTGTCAAGGTGCTACCAAGTGTCATGCGGGGCATGGCGCGTTACGATGACCGGGTGACCACACCTCGACCGGACCTCACCATGGCCCAGCGCAAGCGTCAGCTCGTCTCCGACGAACTGACGCAGTCGGCGCTGCAGTTGCTCGCCCGGAAGGGCTTCGACACGGTCACCGTCGACGAGATCGTGAACGCCGCGGGCGTGTCCAAGCGGACGTTCTTCCGGTACTTCGCCTCCAAGGAGGACGTGGTCGTCCAGTTCCTGGCCGACATGGGCACCGGCATCCACGCCGAGCTGGCGGCCCGCCCCGCCGGAGAACGCCCCTCCGTGGCACTGCTGCACGCCGTCTCCGTCCCCCTCGCCGCGTGCGGCGACCACTCCGAGCGCGCCCTGCCCGTCGTCCAGCTGATCCTGCGCACTCCAGCCCTCCACGCGCGCTTCCTGGAGCGCCAGGCACAGTGGCGGGACGACCTGGCGGCGGAACTGGCCCGCCGTCTGGGGCGCGACCCCGTCGCCGACCTGTACCCCACCTTGGCGGCCGGGACGGCGCTGACCGCCTTCAACACCGTCCTGCGACGGTGGAGCGACAGCGACGGCGCCCAGAACCCGGCCGAACTGACGGACCAGGCCTTCACCATCGTCGCCCCGGCGCTGGACGCCGTATAGCGAAACCCGAGCCCTACCCGCCGCCACGCCTCCCTGCCTCTCCGGCGCTATTCCGCGACGGACGTACGGGCGTACAGCACCGAGCGGCCGGCCAGTCAGCAACAGCGTCCGGGAGCGACCGAGTACGGCGGCCGGCGCCTTCCTCCCGCTCGCGGCGGCCCGGGGCTCCCACAGGGAGCCCGTGCCGCGCGCCGGATACGCCAGTTGCGGAGGGTCCGGCGGCGTCACCCGCGTGAAGGGACCGGGAGCCACCGCCATGCCACCCCGAGGATTCACCCATGTCTGAATCAGTGGCCCGGCAGCCCACCCTGCGGCGATCATCTCCGACATGAACCCACAGACGATCACCGCGGCCGCATCGGGTACCTGGACCCTCGGCGACCTTTCAGTCCACCGGATCGGTCTCGGCGCGATGCGCCTGACGCAGAGCGGCGAGGCGTTCGCGGCCGACGCGGCCCCGAGGGACCGGGGCCGGGCGATCGGCGTGCTGCGCCGCGCCGTCGAGCTCGGCGTCAACCACATCGACACCGCCGCGTTCTACTTCTCCTCCCTCCGCTCGGCCAACGAGCTCATCAACCGGGCGCTGGGCGGCCCCTATCCGGACGATCTCGTCATCAGCACCAAGGTCGGACCGGGCCGTGACCCCTCGGGCGAGTGGCTGCCGCACGCCGGGCCGCGGGAGCTGCGCGGCCAGGTGGAGGAGAATCTCCGCCAGCTCGGCCGCGACCACCTCGACGTGGTGAACCTGCGCGTCCTCGGTACCGCCTCGATCGCCGAGCGCTTCGGCGCCCTCGCCCGGCTCCGCGACGCCGGGCTCATCCGCCACCTGGGCCTCTCCAACGTCACCCCCGACCACCTCGCGGAGGCCCAGGCCATCGCTCCTGTGGTCTGCGTCCAGAACCCGTACGGCATCGGCGTACGGCCCGAGCAGGACGCGTTCGTCCGTACCTGCGGCGAGCAGGGAGTGGCGTTCGTGCCGTTCTACGCCATCGCCGGCGCCGGTCGTGAGAGCGGCGCCACCGGAGTCGAGGACGAGGAGATACGGGCCGTCGCACAGGCACACGGGGCGAGCCCGGCGCAGGTGCGCCTCGCGTGGACGCTGCACCAGGGACCGCACGTCCTGGCGATCCCCGGCACCGGCGACCCGGACCACCTCGCCGCCAACGTGGCCGCCGGCGCGCTCCGCCTCTCGGAGGCCGAACTGGCGCTCCTGGACCGCCTGCACCACCGCCGTACGTGACTCCGGACGGCGAAAAGCCGGCCGCGCCCCCGACCACCCTGTCGTAGCCGAACACACGAACTCCGGACAAGATCGGACGAGGGAGTGTAGATCGGGGGACGCCCGGGAAAGACTGCAGCGGGCGCTCGAGGAGGGCGCCACGGCAGCTCGACCCTGGGCTGCTCGATGGATTGACGCAGAGGGACAAGCATGGCCAGAGGCACAGTGAAGTGGTTCAACTCCGAAAAGGGCTTCGGATTCATCGCCCAGGACGGAGGCGGCCCGGACGTCTTCGCCCACTACTCCAACATCTCCGGCAACGGATACCGGGAGCTGACGGAGGGCGAGACGGTCACCTTCGACATCACCCAGGGTCAGAAGGGCCCCCAGGCGGAGAACATCATCCGCGCCTGAGCCCGGCCACACATCTCGTCGAGACGGCGCCCGCACGACGCGGGCGCCGTCGGCGCATGCGGCCCCACGGGGACGCGACGCCGGTCCGGTCCCCGGACGTCGAACCGGCTCCAATCCCCTGGCAGTCGGGGACCCCGGGCGATACGATCATCGGGATGACGACTCATTCTGTTCACAGATTGGGGGTCCCGTCCGCGCAAGGTGAGTGCTGATGCTCACCGAGACCGCGAACGGAGATTCCCGCCTTTCCTTCTGGCAGCGCGTGCGCGAGTACGCCGTGCCGCCGTCCATGATCGAGGCCGCGACCGCCCGCCGTCGTGTCGGGGACTGGGCCGGTGCGTGCACCGCCGCAGGGTTCGACGTCGATCTCGACCTCCGCCGCCTGGGGCGTACCCATGGCCGGGAACTGGCGGCCCGGATCCGGACCGACCTCCGCCACCTGGCGCCCGACCTGCTGCGCTGGCACATGCCGAGGATCGCTCCCCATGGGCTCCTGCGCCCAGGACTGACCCTCTCTCTGGCTCGGTACGACGCCATGGGACCCGACGGGGCTGCTCCGAAACACCTCGTCGCGCGGACCGCACCGGCGTGGGCGGACGCGGGACAGCGAATCAGCCTCGCGCTGTGGGACGGATCCGCGTCCGAGCCCGGGAGCGACGCGTGCCGGCACCCTCGTCCCCGCCCCCACCGGAGGTTCCGCCTCGACCTGCACCGCCATCTGTGGGACGCCCGGAGGACGGACGAGCTGCGGATCCGGTCCGGGGCCGATCGCTCGCCCGCCGACGGGGCCCGCGCGCCGGAACCCGACCTGCTGACGTCGGTGCCGTCGAGGCACCGCTGCGCCGTCGACCGGTGGGCCGCCGAGGCGGGGATCCTGCTGCACGCCGACGGACGATCCACCTCCACCTCCACCTCCACCTTCACCGTGCGGGTGGGGGCCCGGCATCGGCTGGTCCTGGACCTGCTCGGGGACGTCGTGGCCCGCGCGTCCACGGACGGCGACGTCTCCGCGCTGCCGGTGCTGCCCGACGCGGCCACCTGGGTGCTTCCCGACCTGGAACTGCTCCGTGCCGGTGCGATCGAGGCCGACCGGCTGCACCCGCTGGTCGCCTCGGCCCTGGTGCCGGAGCATCAGCCGGAGTACGGTCCGGCCGGCCCGTCCCGCACCCCGGACCGGGCAGGATCGGTGCGCATCGTGGAGTGCCGGGGGGCCCGGCACCGGATCGGCCTGGTCGACGGGGTGCTGGCGCCCCTGGACCACGACCCGGCCGAGATCCGGCGGGAGGAACTGCTGGTCGCGCTGACCGGTACTCCGCTTCCCTGCCTGCGGGCGATCGACGAGGCGCACCGTCGACCGGACTGCCTCACCGGCGTCCGTGAACGCCTGGACCACGGCGACACCGCCGGTGCGCTGGCCGTCGTCGAGGCGCTCCTGGGCCCCGAGGCGCTCCTGCGCCCCGGCCCGCTGCGGGACGAACTGGAGACGGCCGCGGCGCGGCGCATCGTCCACGGGCTCTACCGGGCGGGCCTGATCGAACCCGGACCCGGCCGCATGGTCCCGGGGGACCGTCTCCGTACCCGTGACCACCGCGCGCACCCGCGGCAGGCGACCGATCGCTGACCGGCCACCGGTCTCGCCTTCCCCGTACGTCACCCACCTCACTCGCCACCGACCCAAAGGTGATCACTCATGCCCACACGCGTCCCGTCCGCCGCTCCCCCCACCCCTACCGTCCCGGTCCACGACTCCCAGCTCGACGTCGCCGGCGCGCTGCTGACCCTGCTGCGCGACGCCACCACCGAACCGCGCCCCGACACCCAACTGGAGGCGCTCACCCTGGCCGTGGCCGCCGACCTGCCCGTGGTCCTGTGGGGAGAGCCCGGGATCGGCAAGACCGCGGCCCTCACGCAGCTCGCCGAGTCCCTTGACCTCCCGCTGACGACCGTGATCGCCAGCGTGCACGAACCCTCCGACTTCTCCGGACTCCCCGTCATCGGTGACGATCCCGCGGAACAGGGCGTGCCGATGGCCCCGCCGGACTGGGCGGTGCGCCTCGTACGAGCCGGCCGAGGGCTGCTGTTCCTGGACGAGCTGTCCACCGCGCCGCCGGCCGTCCAGGCCGCCCTCCTCCGCCTCGTCCTCGAACGGCGCATCGGCGCCCTCCGACTGCCTCCCGGCGTACGGATCGTGGCCGCCGCCAATCCGCGGTCCTCGGCCGCCGACGGCTGGGAGCTGAGCCCGCCTCTGGCCAACCGCTTCGTCCATCTCCGGTGGACCCATGACCACGAGGTGGTGGTACGGGGCCTCGGCGGGACCTGGCCCCGGGCGACGCTGCCACGGCTCGACCCGGAGAAGCTGCCGGAGGCCGTGGCCTTCGCCCGCCGCGCCGTGTGCGCCCTGCTCTCCGCCCGCCCCGCGCTCGTCCACCGGATCCCCACCGACGAGGCGCGCCGGGGCGGTCCCTGGCCGTCTCCCCGGAGCTGGGACATGGCCCTCTGCCTGATCGCCTTCGCGACCGCGGCCGGCTCGTCAAGGGACGTACTGTCCCTGCTGGTCAGGGGAACGGTGGGGGACGGTCCGGGTCTTGAGCTGCTGGCCGGCCTGGACCGGATGGACCTCCCGGACCCCGAACTGCTGCTCGCCGACCCCGCGGCAGCCGTCCTGCCCCAGCGAGGCGATCTGCGCCAAGCCGTACTCGACGGTGTGGTCGAGGCGGTCCGTGGGCGCCCGGAGAAGACGCGTTGGGACGCGGCCTGGGCGCTGCTGGTGAGGGCGGCGGAGAGCGGAGCCCCGGACCTGGTGGTCGTACCCGCCACCACCCTCGCCGGGCTGCGCCAGGAGGACTGGGACGTTCCGGCGTCGATCGAGCGGCTCGCCGCAGTCGTGAACCTCTCCCGGCGAGCGGACCGCGCGGCGGACCGCGCGGCGGACCGCGCGGCGGACCGCGCCGCGGACCGAGCCGCGGACCGAGCCGCGGGCCGCGCGGCGGGCAGGGGCACGGTCGCCACGAAGGCCGGCCGATGAGGTCGGACGTCCAGGGGTCGCCGGCCGCGCCTCCGACGCTGGACCTCGGCAAGCTCTTCGCCGCCCGTCTGCAGGCCGCCCGCGCCCGGCCCTACCTGGCGACGGCTCTCTTCGCCCTGGCGACCGTCGAGTCGAGGCGGGTGCCGACGATGGCCGTCGACCGGCACTGGCGCTGCTACGTCTCACCGGCGTTCGTGGACCGGACGCCGGTGGAGGAGCTGGCCGGGGTGTGGGTGCACGAGGTGTCGCACCTGCTGCGCGACCACCACGGACGCAGCGACCGGGTCGCACGGGAGCGCGGTCTCACGGGCCCGGGGGAGCGGCTGCGGATGAACATCGCCGCGGACTGCGAGATCAACGACGACGTGTTCGGCGACGGTCTTGTCCGGCCCGAAGGCGCTGTCACCCCGGAGTCCTTGGGGCTGCCCGAGGGGGAGCTGATGGAGGACTACCTCCGCCAGTTCCGGCTCGGACCGCGTACGCAGGGCGTCGTATGGCTCGACTGCGGCAGTGGCGCCGACGGACTGGAACGGGAGTGGGAGCTGGGACCTGACGGCGCGCACGGACTCAGCGAGCAGGAACGGGACGCCGTCCGGTTCCGGGTGGCGCAGGGCATCAAGGGCCGTCCGGGGCACGCCCCGCGGGGGTGGCGGCGCTGGGCGGAGGAGGCCTTCCACCCACCCCAGGCGTGGCGGGAGTTGCTGGGAGCGGCGATCCGCTCCGCGGCCTCCGGCGCCGGTGCGGGCGACGACTACACCTACGGCCGGCCGTCACGGCGCTCCGCTGGAGTGCCCGGCGCCGTTCTGCCGAGTCTGCGGCGCACACCGCCTCGGGTCTCCGTGGTCATCGACACCTCCGGCTCGGTCAGTGACACGGAGCTGGGCAGCGCGCTCCTCGAGGTCGCCGCCATCTCCCGGGCTGTGGGCGGCCGCCGCGACCTCGTCACCGTACTGCCGTGCGACGCGGCGGCCCATGTGGTGCACCCGCTGTGCCGGGCCGAGGGAATACCGCTGGTGGGCGGTGGGGGTACGGATCTCCGCAAGGGCTTCGCCAAGGCGCTCCGGGCACGGCCCCGTCCCGATGTCATCGTGGTCCTGACCGACGGCCAGACACGCTGGCCGGCCACGCGACCACCGTGCCGGACGGTGGTGGGCCTGTTCCCTCGGCACGACGCAGTCCGGTCGTGGGACGAGGAGGATCCCGATGACGTTCCCCGACCGCCGGCGTGGGCGCGCGTGGTCGCCATCGGGTCCGGGCATGGGGGGCGGATCTGACGTCACCCGTCCACGGTGTCCACGGCGTCCAGGGCGTCGTCGGGCTGCGCCGCGTTCTCGGGTTCCCAGCGGAGGAGGTCCCCCGGCTGGCAGTCGAGCGCCTCGCAGAGGGCGGCGAGGGTCGCGAAACGCACCGCCTTGGCGCGGCCGTTCTTGAGCACCGCCAGGTTCGCCGGCGTGATCCCGACGCGTTCCGCGAGCTCGCCCACGGACATCTTCCGCCTGGCCAGCATCACGTCGATGTCGACCGCGATCGGCATCAGATCACCTCGTCCAGTTCGGCCTTCATCTGGGCCGCCTCGACGTCGCGCGCGACGGCCTGGGCGAGCAGCATCCGCAGGACGAGCACGATGAGCGCGACCCCCAGGATCGCCAGGACGCCCCCGCCCATCAGCAGGACGATGCCGGGCGGGACGGCTTCGCCCGGCGCCAGGAGGACCCCGAGCGTGAACAGCAGGAGGGCGGCCGCCACGAGGGCGCCGATCACGATGTGCACGTACCGGAAGGCGCCGTGCGAGAACACCGTTCCGCGGCGCACCATCGTCACCAGCCGCCACACGGAGACCAGGGTCACCTGGACGGTGAGGAGGCCCAGGACCGTGATCACGAGGATCGGAGTACGCAGATGCGCGAGATCCCCGTCGAGGTCCTCCAAGTCGTTGGCGAGGAGCGCCACCATCACCGTCTGCACGAACACCGACCCGGCGAGCAGCACCACGAGCACGGCGCGCAGCGCGAGCACTGTCATTTTCCCCATCGTCTCTCCCTCGATCGACTCACGATGGGAATCTATCGATATTCGATAGGTGAGGCAAGCGAGTGAGCGGCAACGGCGGTCCGCGCTCCGTCAGGAAAGGCTGGCTCCCTGCGAACGGAGTTCCCGCTGGACCGCGTTGGCCGGGATGTCCTGGGGGAGCTTCCCCTGGGCCGCCGCGAGAGCCGCGCAGACGCCCGCCGCCTGGCCCGTGGCCATCGAGATCGGCATGACGCGGTACGAGGAGTGGGCCACGTGGTCGCCGGAGATGCAGCGGCCCGCGACCAGCACCCGGTCCACGTCGCGCGGGAAGAGGCAGCGCAGGGGGATGTCGTACGACTCGCCGCGGGGGAGTCGCCTCAGCGTGGTGCCGCGGCCGCTCGGGTTGTGGATGTCCACCGGGTACGCGCCCCGGGCGACGGCGTCCTCGAACTTACGGGCGGTCAACACGTCGTCGCCCGTCAGCTGGTACTCGCCCACGATCCGGCGCGTCTCGCGGACACCGACCTGCACACCGCTCTGGACGACGTACGACTCGGTGAACCCGGGCACGCGCTCCCGCAGGAAGCGGGCGATCTGCGCCATCTGACGGTGAGCGGCGAACTCGGCGCGGGTGAGGTCCCAGACGCTCGTGCCCAGCACTTCCGTCACCCGCGTGGAGTTGACCGCGATCTCGCCCGGGTTCGGAGTGGCGAAGAAGAGGATGTCCTCCCGGGGCAGATCCAGTTCCCCGGCATCGGTGGCGGCGCGGACCAGGTCCCACAGCCCGTGCACGCCCTTCCACTGGTCCGGGTGGGCGCGGGCGTAGGCGGTGAACTGGTCGTGGTCGAAGCCGACCATGCGGAACATCAGCGTCATGGGCTGGGTCCAGCCGTCCTCCGGCCGGCCGAGGTCGTACGCGGCTCCGGCCGCCGCGGCGACGTCACCGTCCCCGGTGCAGTCGACGATCACGTCCGCGTCGATGACGACCGGCCCGGACTTGGTCTCGAACACCGCCCGCGCCCGGTCGGGAAGCATCTGGACGTCGGAGGCGAACGCGTGCAGCAGCGTGCGGACCTCGTGTGTCTCCAGCAGGTCGTAGAGCACCAGCTTGAACAGCTCCGCGTCGAAGGGCACCGTGTAACCGGTCTCGAGCGACGGCCGGATCGCCGCCCGTGCCCGCACCAGCTGCTCCAGCAACACCCACAGCACCCCGGCGACGACCGGTTCGCCCTCCCCGTGGTCCGGTGGCAGCAGCCGTGCGGCATCGCCGACGGCGGCCTGCTTGACCTCGTTGTGAAAACTCATCAGCGGCATCACCAGCGCCGCGGTGGCGTTTCCGCCGAGGAATCCGTACCGCTCGACCAGCACCACCTGGGCACCCGCGTTCGCGGCCCCCAACGCCGCCCCGATGCCGGCCGGCCCGCCACCGATCACCAGGACCTGCGTGGTGCCGGCGTGCAGTGCCTGACGCGGGGGCAGCTCCACGCTGTGGGGCACACGAGGCGGCATCAGATAGGTCACGGTTCCTCCGTGGAAGTCAGGGGCTCGTGTGACGCGCGCGGTTCATCCGGCCCGTGCGGCTCATGTCGTCAGCCGGTTCCGGACACGGCCGCCGGAGCGGTGCTGTGGTCGAGCGGCCGCGGAGCGGTGTAGTCGAGGAAGGTGAGCAGCCGATCGGCGGTCTCGGCCGCCCGCAGCTTCATCGATGCCGTACGGGTGGCGATATGAGCCACCCGCGTGGGCCGCTCGTCCCACAGGCGGTCCACTTCGGCCAGGAGCGGGCCGGTGGCCTCCCTGACCACCCCCCGCAGCGCGGGCGCGCCGATCTGCTGCGCGAAGTCGAAGACCTTCCCGGCGTACGGCAGGGGCAGCAGAGGGATCCCGGCGAGCGCGGCGAAGATCAGGAAGTGCAGTCTCATGCCGATGGCGAGGTCGAGCTGCTTCACGATGTCGAGCACCTGCTGCGGACGGTACGCGCCGTGCAGCACGTGGCTGCGATCGGCGTTGATCATGTGGGACACCACCGCGTGCGCGTGCCGGATGTCGTCGCGTTCCATCGGGACGAAGACGACATGGGCGTCCAGCCGGTGGGCGAGGAAGTCGCCCACGTTCGCGAGGAGGTGGTGGTAGCCCTCCTCGTCGAGGTGCTCGGCCGCGCGGCCGGGCTCGCGCACACTCATGCCCACGAGCCGGACGCCTGCCGGGACGGCTTCGGCGCGGAGCAGCTCGAGGCCGGTGTCCCCGGGTTCGAGGAGCAGCGCCGGGTCGGCGGTGACGGAGACGGGCCGGGCGAGACCGGCCTCCTCCAGGACCAGCTGGGACTCCTCGTCGCGGACCGTCACCTCGGCCGCGTCGGAGAGTGTCGTACGGATCCAGGCGCAGTCGGCCTCGTCGGTGAGGGGACCGGCGCCGACGGCGTAGACGAAGACGGGAACACCGAGATCCTGCGCGGTCCTGGCCAGCCGGAGGTAGCGGCGTGCCTCGGTGTTGTAGAGGATCCCGCCGCCGCCGAGCACGAGTGCGCTGAGCCGGCGCAGATGCTCGGAGATCCGGTCCCTGCACACGCCCTCCCAGCCGACCACCTCGACGTCCGGATGGGCCTGGCGGCTGTAGGCGGGGTTACGGGAGAACAGCAGCACCCGGACGTCGGGACGCCCGAGCCTGAGGCTGTCCAGCAGGGCGGTGAGGATCGCCTCGTCGCCCACATTGCAGCCGCCGTACGAGCCCAGCACGCCGACGGTCACGTCGCTTCGGTCGCCCATGATCGACCCCCTGGCCCTTCCCACGCCTCACCGTGCCCGCACCATTCGCGCGCCTCTCCACCAGTTGACCCCATGCGGGGTGTTTACGCCTCTCAAGGGAAAGTTTCCGGGCTGTCACCGACAGGGCCGGCCTCACCGGACCGCGTCCAGGAGGATCCGCGCCAGCTCGCGCGGCCGGGAGAACATCGGCCAGTGGCCGCTCTCCATCGCCACCTGCCGCCAGTGGCCCCCGGCCACCAGCTCGGCCACGGCGGCGCTCGGCTCGGCACGGTTGAGCAGGCACAGGACGTACGTCGCCGGAATCTCCGCGAGCGGGCGCGTCAGCACGGCCGGGTCGGTGAGCGAGGCGCCGGGATGCGGCGTCGAGTCGCGCATGATCCGTGCGATCTGCGCCTCGGTCAGCCCCTGCCCGTCGTAACCGGCGCGGCCGGGCGGTGGCCAGAAACCGCCGTTCTCGGCGATCGCCGCCGCGACCGCCCTACCTTCATCGGGCCAGGCCGCCAGGCACGAGGCCCCGTCGGCCGGGACGGGGCCGTCGATGAACACGGCACGGGCCGGTCGCTCGCCGGTCCTCGCCGCGGCCTGGGCGACCGGGCCGGCCGCATAGCTGTGCCCGACCAGGACGGGGTCGCGAAGGCCGAGCCGGTCGACCTCGCCGACGATGTCCTGGACATGGGTCCGCTGCCGAGCCGGCATGCCCCGCTTCTCGGCGAGTCCGGTGAGCGTCAGCGGATGAGCACCGTGGCCGGCGGCACGCAGCTCAGGCACCACCTCCTCCCAGGCCCATGAACCGAGCCAGGCACCCGCGACCAGCACGAAGTCGACCATGTCCGCACCGTACGGGCAGGAGCCGACAGCCGCGGTGACCACGGCGCCGGGCCGATCGTTGATCACCGCACCGGATCCCCGTCGGCGAGTGAGGACATCCTGTGAGTGGATACGTGACTGGCAAAGTGAGCGGCGATGCGAGGGGCGAGCAGCGCGGCGATCGCACCGACGAGCCGTCCGGCGGCCGGTGGGCGTACATCGGCTCGTTCACCTCGGGCGGCGGCCGCGGCATCACCGTCGCGGCCGTGGACCCGACGAGCGGGGCGCTGACGCCGCACACGGCCGTCGATCCCTTCCCGAACCCGTCGTGCCTCGCCCTCGCCCGGGACACCGGCGTGCTCTACGCGGTGAGCGACACGGAAGAGGGCGCGGCCGCCGCGTTCCGGCCCGGCGCCGACGGGAGCCTGACCGCTCTCGGCCCACTCGTCGAGGTGGACGCCGCCGGACCCGCGTACCTGAGCCTGGCGGGGAACAGACTGCTCACCGCGAACTACGGCTCGGGCAGCGTCAGCAGCCTGGAGGTGGCGGACGACGGCAGCCTGTCGGAGGCGCCCGCGCGCGTCTTCGCACACCAGGGATCCGGCCCCGATGCCGAGAGGCAGGAGGGGCCGCACGCCCACCAGGTGCTGCCCGATCCCAGCGGCCGGTGGGTGATCAGCGTGGACCTGGGCACCGATTCGGTACGGGTCTGTGCGCCGGACCCGGCCACCGGCGAGCTGCGGAGCCACGCCGAGACCACGCTGCGCGCCGGATCCGGGCCTCGCCATCTCGCCTTCCACCCGGACGGTGAGACGGTCTACGTCCTGCACGAGCTCGAACCACAGATGACGGTCTGCCACTGGGATCCGGCAGCCGGACGCCTCGACCCGCTCGCGGAGGTCGCGATCGACACCGACGGTGTGCCGGAGGACGTACGGGTCTACCCCTCGGTCGTCCGCGTCGCGCCCGACGGACGCTTCGTGTGGGCCGCCGTGCGGGGCAGCGACACGATCCTCACGTACTCCCTCGCCGACGGTGCCGACAAGCCACGGCTCACGGACGGCGTGTCGTGCGGTGGCAGCTGGCCGCGCGATCTCGTGACCGACCCCACGGGGCGCCGTCTGTACGTGGTCAACGAGTGGTCGGGGGACGTCACCTGGTTCGACGTCGACCCGCAGACCGGCGGGCTGCGCCCCGCGGGCGCCCTGCCGGTCCCGGCCGCCGCCTGCGTGGTCTTCTCCTGACTGACTGACTGACTGACCGACTGACCGACTGACGAGGCAGGGGCGGCGGCGGTGGCGTGTTCCGCCGCCCGTCGTCCGCCCGTCAGCTCAGCGACAGCGACCAGTCGAAGTCCGCGGGCCGTCCGCCGTCCCCGTCGCCGCTCAGCGCCGTGAGGAAGGCCGACGCGTCGAAGAGCTCGCCCGCCGACGCGGCTCCGGCGAACGCGGCTCCCGCCTCCACCTTTCCGTCGCCGATCCGTCCGTCGCCGATCCTGCCGTCGAGGATCCGGGACACCGCCTC
Organism: Streptomyces sp. NPDC015346; assembly: GCF_043078785.1. NCBI lineage: Bacteria > Bacillati > Actinomycetota > Actinomycetes > Kitasatosporales > Streptomycetaceae > Streptomyces > Streptomyces sp. NPDC015346. Next base: position 750,920 of record NZ_JBIBTW010000003.1, read on the forward strand.
CATGGCCAGGGGCGCGCTGATCGCGTAGATGTCCCGGCCCCGGGCCACGGCCCGCCGCTCCCGGTCGCCGGAGCGCACGACGACCTCCACCAGGAAGGTCTGGTCGGAGCGCCCGTGCTCGTCGACCGCCGCCGGGGGCGGCGTGTCCGCGGACACCAGATCGTCGACCGCGTCGGCCGTCATGAACGTCCGGATCTCTTCCGTACGCACATGACGCGGTACGGTCACGCTCTCCGCCATCGTGAACTCGCCGATCACGGGCCGGTCGCCGACCGGCTCGGGGAACGGCCAGCGGGACACGGGCTGTTCGCCGGTGAGGAACCGCAGCCGTCCCTTCGTGTAGAGACGGCGGCGGCCGTCCCGGCGCTCCCGGGAGACGCGGCCCGCCGCACGCGTGCCGGCCGTCGGATGCCAGCTGCTCAGCGCGTAGGCCACGAGCACCTCGTCGACCGCCTGCTGGTCGCCCACGGCCGCGGCGACAAGCAGATCGCTCAGGCCGCCGTAGAACGCCATCGCCGGCACGATGACGGTCCCCGCCTCGCGGGCGCGGTCGGTGAAACGGGCGAAGGTGTCCTCGATGGCCTCCAGCTCGGCGGCCACGTCCACGTACGGGATCCGGGCGCGCAGCGCCGCCTCGATCACCGGACCGGCCGTCGAGGCGAACGGGCCGGCGCAGTTGACGACCGCGGCCGCCCCCGACAGCGCGCGGTCGAGCGACGCGGGGTCGTCGATCGTCGCCGGCCGTACGTCGAGCCCGTGGTGTTCCTCGGAGAGCGCCCGAAGCCGGTCGGCATCGCGCCCCGAGAGGACCGGTGTCCACCCCCGGGCCCGCGACTCCGCCACCACGAAGCGCCCGGTGTGCCCGTAGGCGCCGTAGATCACGACCTCACGGTCCGGCCGCCGCGCCGGACCCTTTCGCGACGATGATTCGTTCATGCCGCCATCCTGTCGGCGGGGGGTGCGCGGCCGTGAGTGGCGGCAGTGCCATGGCTCGTACACTTTCGGACATGATCAGCGTCGCACTGGCGGTCACCGAAGGCGTCCCCCACTTCGAACTGGCGGCGGCCTCCGAGGTCTTCGGCGTCGACCGGTCCTACCTCGTCGACCCCTGGTACGACTTCACCGTCTGCGGCCCGGCCTCCGCACGGGTCGGCGACCGGTTCCGGCTCGAACCCGACCAGGGCCTCGACGGGATCGTCCACGCGGACACCGTGATCGTCCCCGCCTGCGCCGATCCCGACGAGGAACCGCCCGCCGACCTCGTCGAGGCCGTGCGCGCCGCGCATGAGGCGGGGGCCCGGGTGGCCTCGCTCTGCACGGGGGCGTTCGTGCTGGCCGCCGCGGGCCTGCTGGACGGGCGACGGGCCACGACGCACTGGTGGCACGCGGAGGCGCTGGCCGCCCGGTACCCCCGGGTGCGGGTCGACCCCGACGTCCTCTACGTCGACGACGGCAGCGTCCTGACCTCCGCGGGCAAGGCGGCGGCGATGGACCTGTGCCTCCACCTGGTCCGGCTCGACCACGGTTCGGCGGTCGCCAACGCGATCGCCCGCCGCCTCGTCGTACCGCCGCACCGGGCGGGCGGCCAGGCCCAGTTCGTCACCACTCCCGTACCGGAGCCGCGCGGCAACTCCCTCGACGCGCTGTTCGCCTGGGCGTTGGCGCGGCTCGACCGGCCATTGACGGTGGAGGACCTGGCCCGCCGGGCGAACATGAGCTCGCGCAACCTGGCGCGCCACTTCCACGCCGTCACCGGCACCACCCCGCTGCGCTGGCTCTCGACCCAGCGGATCCGACGGGCCCAGGAACTCCTGGAGACCACCGACGACGGCATGGAGGCGATCGCGATCGCCACCGGCATGGGCACCGCGGCCACCCTGCGCCGCCACTTCCACCGCACGCTCGGTGTCCCGCCGGACTCCTATCGCCGTACCTTCCGCAGGGCGCGCCAGGAGCGTCCCGCGGAGTACGTGTGACACGGAACCGGCCTACGCTGAGCCGTATGCGGCTGCTGCTGACCTCCGACACGCATGTGCCCGCCCGGGCGAAGAGCCTGCCCGACGCCCTCCTGGCCGGCATCGACGAGGCCGATGTCGTGATCCACGCCGGAGACTGGACCGACGAGGCGACGCTCGACCTGTTCCAGTCCAGGTCGCGCCGGCTGATCGGCGTCTTCGGCAACAACGACGGCCCGCCCCTGCGCCGACGGCTCCCCGAGGTCGCACGCGCGGAACTGGCCGGGCTGCGGTTCGGCGTCGTGCACGAGACCGGAGCGGCCGGCGGGCGTGAACGCCGGTGCGCCGCACGCTTCCCGGACCTCGACGTCCTCGTCTTCGGCCACAGCCACATCCCCTGGGACTCCGTCGCGCCCGGCGGCCTCAGGCTGCTCAATCCCGGCTCTCCGACGGACCGTAGGCGGCAGCCCTTCCGCACGTTCCTCACCCTGGACGTCTCGGACGGGGCGCTTCACGACGTGACCTTGCACAAGCTCCCGCCGAAGGGCTGATCCGACGCGACCGCTCCGCCCGACGCCGTGGACGCACGCACCGGTCAGGCCAGCAGGTTCACGGCGTGCTGGAACAGGCCCGGGAAACGGGCCGCGGCCGGGGCGATCAAGGGCGCCAGCGGGGGCTGATTACGGGCCCACAGCAGGGACCTCGTCAGCAGACGGTAGCTGCGGGACAGGCGGCACCACGCGCGTTCGTACGCCTGCGGGCGGCCCTCGCGCACACAGCGCACCAGCTCGGCGGCCGCCGTCAGGGCGAGGGTGAGACCCTCGCCCGTCAGCGCGTCGACGTACCCGGCGGCGTCCCCCACGAACAGAACGCGGCCGGCCACCCGGGAACGCGCCTGCTGGCGCAGCGGCCCCGCGCCACGGACCGGGGTCCCGTCCGCCGTACCGAGCCGGGACACCAGAAAGGGGAAACGGGCCAGCTGCGCCTCGTAAGGGGCCTGCCGGGAGGTGAGGACGGCGACGCCCACCTGCCGTGGACCCAGCGGGGTGACGTACGCCTCGCAGTCGGCCGACCAGTGCACCTCGACCAGGTCGCTCCACGGCTCGACCGCGTAGTGCCGGCGCAGTCCGTACCGCGGCTGCCGCCGGCCGGCCGACCGCATGGTCAGGCCGAGCGCGCGCCGGATCGGTGAGTGCAGTCCGTCGGCCGCCACGAGATAGCGGGCCGCCGTCCCGTCGGCGGTGACGTGCGTGTCGTACTGGCGCACGTGGCGCACGCGGCGCGGCACGACCGGAACGCCGAGCGCGGCGGCCCGGGCGGTGAGCGCCTCGTGCAGCAGGGTGCGGCGCGCGCCGAGGCCGTGCCCCTCGCGGAAGAGGGCCTCGGCCCGCCGGGAGCCGACGGCGTCCAGATAGCGGATGCCCCGAAGGGGCAGGCCGGCCACGTCCACGTCGAGGGCGCGCAAGGCGCTCACGGCGCCGGGCATCAAACCCTCTCCGCAGGCCTTGTCGACCGGCGCGGGACGGGGTTCGGCGACCACGACGTCGAGACCGCACCGCGCCGCGTGGATCGCCGTGGCCAGGCCCGCGGGTCCGCCGCCGACGACGAGGAGGTCGATCACGGGGCCGCGCCGGGGGAGGAGAGGGAGCGGGCCGGCGCCAGCGCGTCGTTCTCACAGCGGATACGTACGGTCAGCAACGCCGCGTTGAGGAGCGAGAAGCCCAGGGCGGTCACCCAGGCGGTGTGCACCAGGGGAAGGGCCAGGCCCTCGACGGCGACCGCCACGTAGTTGGGGTGGCGCAGGTACCGGTAGGGGCCGGAGGTGACCAGGGGGAGGCCGGGAACGATCAGGACGCGGGTGTGCCAGCGCGGGCCGAGGGTGCCGATGCACCACCAGCGCAGCCCTTGGGCGGCGAGCGCGAGGACCAGCGCCGGCCAGCCGAGCAGGGGCAGGAAGGGCCGGTCGGCCGCCCACGGCTCGATGAGGCAGCCGAGCAGGAGCGCGGTATGGAGGGCCACCATCGTCGGGTAGTGCCCGCTGCCGTGTTCGAGACCGCCACGGGCCCGGCTCCACGCGCCGTTGCGGCGGGCCACGGCCAGCTCCGCGAACCGCTCGGCGACCACCAGCAGGACCAGTACGGTGTACGGCGTCATCATTCGGCTCACCAGCCCAGCAGGACGAGTTCGGACGAGAAGCCCGGCCCGAAGGCCAGCATCAGGCCGATCGTTCCGGGCGGTGGCGCCCCGGTCCGCGTGTCGCGCAGGATCTGCAGCACCGAGGCGGACGAGAGGTTTCCCGCCGTCGCCAGGGCCCGGCGGCTGGGGGCGAGCGCGGAGTCCGGCAGGTCGAGTTCCTCGGCGAGCGTGTCGAGGATCCTGGGGCCGCCCGGGTGGCAGATCCACGCCGTGACGTCCCGCGGCTTCAGGTCGTGCCCGGCGAGGAACGACTCGATCTCCTCGGTCACATGCAGCCTGACCAGCTCGGGGAGCTCCCGGCCGAGCACCATGCGGAAGCCCCAGTCGCCGACGTCCCAGCCCAGCATGTCCTCGGTCCCGGGATACAGACGGCTGCGCGTGGCCACGACAGTCGGCCCGCGGTCACCGGCCCGGGGTGAGGCGGTTCCGGTTCCGGTTCCGGGCGAGGCGGTCCCCGGCGAGCCGACCGGGCCCGGGCCGGGATCGGTGCCCACGGCCACCAGCGCTGCGGCCCCGTCCCCGAACAGGCTGCCCGCCACCAGGTTCGCCGGCGACGTGTCCGCGCGCTGCAAGGTGAGCGAGCACAGCTCGGTGGCGAGGAGGAGCGCGACGCGGTCGGGCCGGCCGGAGAGAAAGTCGTGGACGCGGGCGAGGCCGGCCGCCCCGGCCGCGCAGCCGAGCCCGAACAGCGGCAGACGCTTGACGTCGGGCCGAAGGCCGACCCGCGCGGCCAGCCGGGCCTCCAGCGAAGGGGCCGCGATGCCCGTCACGGTCGTCGAGACGACCAGGTCGACCTCCTCCGCCCGTACCCCCGCCTCATCGAGAGCCCGCTCGACCGCCTCGGCACCCAGGGCGACGGCCAGTTCGACGAAGAGACGGTTGGTCTCGCCGAAGGTGCCGAGCCCGCGATAGCGGTCGAGGGGCAGGGCGAGATGACGCGTCTCCACCTCGGCCGCCGCGTGCATCCGGCGCAGAAGACCGCTGTCGGCCCCGGGCGGCAGGCAGGAGACGAGGGCGTCGGTGATCTCTTGCTGCATGTAGCGGTGCGGCGGGAAAGCCGTGCTCACCGCAAGGACGCGAGTCATTGCTCCAACATAGGGACAGCGGGACGTCGCGGCCCTGAACCGGGCCGCCACGGGCGCGCCGTCCCCTAGCGTGGGGCGATGCCCGCCACCACCGATGAAGGACCCCACGCGCGCCCGGCGCCGGCCGGGTTCCCGGACGCCGGACAGCCCGCACTCGTCGCTCTGCTGAAGGCGTGTCACCCGATGCCGGCGGCCGCTGTCACCGTCCTCACGGCGCTGCTGGCGGCCGCCGTGGGCCTTGGCCCGGGCGCCGGCGCCAAGGCGGTGGCCGCGGTCGCCGTGGGCCAGTTGTCGATCGGCTGGTGCAACGACCGGCTGGACGTGGGGCGCGACCGGGCGGCCGGACGCCGCGACAAACCGCTGGCCGCCGGCACTGTCCGGCCCGCGACGGTCGGAACGGCGGCGTGCGCGGCTCTGCTCGCCTGCGTCCCGCTGTCACTGGCCTGCGGGATCGTGGCCGGCGCGGTCCATCTCGGCTGCGTCGCCGCCGCCTGGGCCTACAACGTGTGGCTGAAACACACGATCGCCTCCTGGCTGCCGTACGCCGTCGCCTTCGGCCTGCTCCCGGCGTTCCTGACGCTGGCTCTCCCGGGCCATCCGTGGCCGCCCCTGTGGTTGTCCGCGGCGGCGGCCCTGCTGGCCACCGGTGCGCACTTCGCCAACGTCCTGCCCGACATCGAGGAGGACCTCAAGAGCGGTGTGCTCGGACTTCCGCAGCGACTCGGGCGGCGCCGGTCGATCGCGGCGGCCGCGATCCTGGCCTTCGCCTCCTGTGCGGTGCTGACCGTGGGTCCTGCGGGACCCGTGACCGTGGGAGGCGGGTCGCTGCTCGCGGCGACGCTCGCTCTCTGCCTTCTGGCGGTCGCGGGGCCGCCCGCCCTCGCCCGCGGGCGCCTGCCCTTCGTGGTCGTCCTCGCCATGGCGGGAGTAAACGCCACGCTGCTGGTCCTCGCCGGCCGCGGGCTCGCCCCGGGGCACGTCTGACACGGTGAACGCCGGCAGGCGACCCCCCGCCTCAGGGCACGCGGCCGAGCGCGCGGGCGGGGCCCATGCCCCTCCGCGCGTACGGGGAGAGGCACGGGCTCGTCGCCGACGGTGGGTCAGCGGCTGGGCTGGAAGTCCTCCAGGTGGGCCAGGACCTCGCGTACCTGCTCGACCGGACGGTCTCCCACCGGGCGCAGTACGACGGTGTCCGCGCCCGCGTCCCAGAGACCGCGCACCCGGTCGGCCGCGGTGGTGGCGGGGCCGGCGGCGAGGAAGACCTCGCCCGGGGGGACCCGAAGCCAGTCCGCGTACTCCTCGACGATCGGGGCCGTCGCCGCCGTGATCCGCGCCGGGTCGTCGCCGACGCACAGGTGGGTGAGGACGACCAGCTCGTGCGGCCGCGGCTCCGTGGCCGTCGCCCGGCCCTTTCCGATGTGCTCAAGCGCTGCGGTGACCGCCTGTGGCCCGTGCCCCTCGGCGACGACGGTTCCGTCGGCGGCCCGCCCCGACAGCTCCAGCGACCGGGGACGTACGACACCGGCGACGACCGGCGGGGCCTCGGCCGGCGGATGGACCAGCCGTACGCCGTCGATGCGCACGACCCGGCCCTCCACGTGCGCGGTCCGGCCGCGCAGCAGGGAGCGCACGGCCCCGATCGTCTCCTCAAGGAGCGCGAGCTTGTGCGGGGTCTCGGCTCCCACCTGCGCCATCCAGGGCGGTGCCCCGTGGCCGATCCCCGCGATGAGCCGACCGGGGAACACCCGTGCCAGCGTGGCCAGTTCCATGGCGAGCAGCGCCGGGTTCCGCAGGGGCGCCGGTGCGATCCCGATACCCACCCGCAGGCGCTCGGTCGCGCCCAGCGCGAGCGCCGCCGACGCGATCGACCCCGCCCATGCGAGATCCTCCACCACCCAGAGGTCGTCCGCGCCGGACGCCTCCACCGCCTTCGCGAACGCGGCGAGCTCCTCGGGCTCGCGATCCCGGTCGAACATCACGCCTATGCGGCGCCGTGAGGACGTACCGTCAGCTGACATGGCCTCATTCTCCCCCTGAGGGGACGGCTTGGTGACCGTCCCGGACAAGGCCGTCACCAGGCGGGACAACCGGTGCCCTGTCCCGGACGGCTGTGGGCCGTTGCCTCCCCCTCCCGCTTTCGCGAATCGTTCCACCGGCAGCCCGCGAGACCTGCTCCTCGGTGCCATCGAAGAGCGGCTCGCATCCACGAAGCGATGAAGGAGACTTGTATGCGCGCACGTCTGTTACTCGCCGGCATAGCCCTGAGCGCCACCGCGCTGATGGGCGGCGCCGCCACCGCACAGGCGGCTCCCACCCCCACCCAGGCCGGCGCGGAAGCGGCTGTGCCGGGGTACTGGAAGTACGACGGCCGCTACTCGGAGTCGACGTGCTACTCGCTGGCGTCGTCCTACGTCGGCCCCGCCTACTGCACCCCGTCCGGCAGCAAGTGGGCCCTCTACATCTGGGTCGAGTGACCCCATGAAGCAGGTCCGGCCCTTCCCTCCGTCGGGGAAGGGCCGGGCCTGGGGCGGTGGGCGAGGGGTGTTCTCGCGGTCCGCGCTCAGCCGGTGGCAGCGCCGAACCAGCGGGGCAGCCGGTCGAGCAGCTCCCGCTGATCCTCACCGACCCATGCCACGTGACCGTCCGGCCGCAGCAGCACCGCGGGCGCGTCCAGTTCCTCGCAGTCGTCGACGACATGATCGACCCGGTCCGCCCAACCCTTCACCGAGAGCCGCCCGGTCCGGTCGAGCAGCAGCCCGCGGCCGGCGCGCGTCAACTCGTAGAGGCGCCCCTGCTTCAGCTTCACGTCCCGCATCCGGCGGCCGAGCAGGTCGTGGCCCTCGCCGAAGTCGTAGCGGACCCCGACCGCGGTGATCATCTCGGTCACGTACCGGTTCACCTCCTCGAAGTCCATCAGCTTCGAGAACATCTCCCGCAGCGCGGTCGCACCCGGATCGGTGCCAAGGAGGGTGATCTGCGCGCGGGTGTTGTCCAGCACGCGGGCCGCCACCGGGTGCCGTTCGGAGTGGTAGCTGTCCAACAACCCCTCCGGCGCCCAGCCGTTGACCTCGGCGGCCAGCTTCCAGCCGAGGTTGAAGGCGTCCTGGATGCCGAGGTTGAGCCCCTGCCCGCCGGTCGGCGGGTGGATGTGCGCCGCGTCGCCGGCCAGCAGCACCCGCCCGACCCGGTAGCGCTCGGCCTGCCGGGTGGCGTCGCCGAACCGGGAGAGCCAGCGTGGCGCGTGCACCCCGAAGTCGGTGCCCGCGAAGGCCCGAAGCTGCCGCTTGAACTCCTCCAGGGTCGGCGCGGCCGTACGGTCCTCGGCCACGCCGTCGGCGGGCACGACGATGCGGTACGACCCGTCCCGGTTGGGCTGGGCGCCGAACCGCAGTTGCGTCTTACGGACCTCCGCGACGGCGGCGGCGATCTCCTCCGCCGACTCGGTCACCTCCATGTCGCCCAGCAGCGTCTCGACTTTGGCCGGCTCGCCGGGGAAGCCGACACCGAGCAGCTTGCGCACCACACTGCGGCCGCCGTCGCACCCGACGAGATAGCGCGAGCGCAGGCGTGTGCCCTCCGCCGGCTCGACGGTCACCCCGTCCGCGTCCTGGCTCAGCCCGACCACTTCGCAGCCGCGCCGGATCTCGGTCCCGAGCTCGAGGGCACGCTCGTGGAGCAGCCGCTCGGTGACCGGCTGGGGCGTGGCGAGGCCGTACGGATGGGCCGTGTCGAGCCGCTCCGGCCACGGCTTGGCGATGCCGCCGAAGAGCCCGCCGACCTGGAACTTCTCACTGACCGCGAGGAACCGGTCCAGCTGTCCGCGCTGGTCCATCATCTCGACGCTGCGGACGTGCAGGCCCTGCCCGCGGGACTGCTCGGTCGGTGCGGTCAACTTCTCCAGCACGACCACGCGCACTCCGGCCAGGCGCAGCTCGGCGGCCAGCATCAGCCCGGTCGGTCCGCCGCCGACAACGATCACATCAATCATCAACACGCCCATTTCCGCAGGTCCTGGCTTCGACGGCCGATTCTGCGGCACCCCGGGGGCCTTGCCGCAAGCCCGGGGGTGCGCTATAAGTTGAGAGTGGCAAGGAGTCGGTGACCTCCTTGCCTTTCTCTTTTGCCGTGGTTGCCGTGGTTGCCGTGTCTACTGTGTTCGCCGTCGCGCCCGCAGGCGCGGGAAGCTGTCCCGCGACGATCGCGGCGAGGGCGAGAGCGAACCCCACGAGCTGGCCCGGCCCGAAGGTCTGGCCGAGCAGGACGGCGCCGAGAACGGCGGCGAAACGGGAACTGGGCGCGAGACTCTTCGAGCGCACCAGTCGGCGGGTGCGGCTGACACCCGCCGGTGCGGCGTTCCTCCCCGCCGCCCGTCAGTGCCTCGACGCCGCCGAACGCGCGGCCGCCGAGGTCGCCGCCGCCGTCGGCGAGGTACGCGGACGGCTCGCCGTCGGCCTGATCCCCACCGTCGCCGCGGTCGACATCCCCGGTGCGCTGCGCGACTTCCGCCGCCGCTACCCGTACGTACGTGTCAGCCTGCGGGTCGGCGCGAGCGAGGAACTCGTCGAACAGGTCAGGGAAGGAGCTGTCGAAGTGGCGTTCCTCGGGCTGCCGACCACCTCGCGACCGCACGGTGTCGCCGCCCGCGAACTCACCCATGACCGCCTCGTCGCCGTGGTCGCGCCGGACCATCCGCTCGCCGCGGAAACGACGGTCGACCTTCGGAGACTCGCTTCCGAGATGTTCGTGGACCTTCCGGCCGGGACAGCCGGACGCGTCCAGTCCGACCAGGCCTTCTCGGCCGCCGGGCTCAGCCGGGACGTCGCCTTCGAAGTCACCAACGCCGACTTCCTGGCCCGCCTCGTCGGAGAGGGCCTCGGCATCGCCATGCTCCCGTCCGCCTACGTACGCCGGCTCACCGGCGTCACCACGGTCGAGGTCACCGACGCGCCGGCCCGCGTCGAGTACGTCCTCTGGAGCCACGCCGGCCCCACACCCGCGGCCGGCGCCTTCCTCGCCCTCCTCGACATCCCGGCCACCCCCGGCACACCCGCACCACCTAGCGCACTCCCTCGCCCCGTGGGGCCGGAGCCAACGTGAAGGAGTGGCCCGCCGGGTCGGCGAACGTCCGTTCCTCCAGGCGGCGCCCCTCACGTGCGGAGGGTACGAAGGGCTGTGCCGCGGCCGTCATCGGCCTGGCGCCCAGGGCGACCGCCTCGCGTTCGGCCTCGTCCAGGTCCTCGGGGGCGACCAGGAACCGGACATGCGCCTGCTGGGCGTCGTCGGGTCGCGGCCAACTGGGTGGCGCGTACCCGTGGTCCCGGCGGATCGCGAGGAGGACTCCGTCGGCGCCGCTGAGCACCACGAAATCGGGATCCCCGCCGGCCTCGACGTCGGCGCCGAGCAGGGAGGCGTAGAACTGCGCGAGTCGCTCGGGCTCGGCGCAGTCCAGTACGAGCACACTCGTCTTCGCTACGGTCATACCTCCCCGTCTGCCCCGAGCCCGCCCCTCCACGCGCCACCCCGGCGGCGGACCGCCGAACCCGGGCGCCGAGGGCCGTAAAGTCGTGATCATGACGATCAGCTCCACCACACACGTCCGCGTGGCCCGGCCCTCGCGGGACCTCGTCGCCGCCGAACGGTTCTACGTGGACGGCCTCGGGCTCCACGTCCTCTGGCGGACCACCGAGCGCACCCCGGGCGAGCACGACCTGTTGATGGTCGGCCCGCCCGGTGGGACATGGCACTTCGAACTGACCCATGACCCCGAGCACCCGCTGGAACCGACCCCCACCGTCGAGGACCTGTTCGTCGTCTACCTGGGCGCCCCCGTGGAGGACGCCCTGGTCGACCGGCTGCTGGCCCACGGCGGCACCCGCGTTCCCGCGCACAACCCGTACTGGGACAAGTACGGCGTGACAGTCGTCGATCCGGACGGCTATCGCCTCGTCCTGTGCGGCCGTACCTGGGGCTAGGAGCGTCCTGCCCCCTCTGCGGGCGGTGGTGTCACTTGCCCGACGGGCCGCTCGGAGACCCGTTGACGAAGTAGACGGAGCGTGGACCGGGTCCGGACGAGACGATCTCGGACACACCCGGTCCCTACCGGCGCGATCTACGATGCTCGGATCAGCCCGCACACGCGACCGAGGGAAGACCATGCGTCAAGTGGCCCCCCTGGGAGCCTTCGGCCGGATCGCCGGCCAGTCGGCCTTCTCCCGGACGGCGAAGCGGCTCGTGGAGGGGAGCGGCGCGATTCCCGAGGACGAGCGGGCGGCGATCGGCGCGTATCTGAGGAACGCTCCCGTGATCATCGCCCTCATGGGCTACTCGGAGGACGTCCTGGAGGGAAGGTTCTCGGTCACCGGCGGCTCCGCCGTCCTGAGCGACGGCACCTGGTTCTGGCGGCGCGACGCGGCGGAGTACGTCGAGAGGTACGGCACCGCCCTCCCGGAGGACTTCCTCCGGAACGGCCGCGCGGCGCGATGGACCCCGGCCCGCCTGACGAGGGACGAAGTCCTGGACATCGACGACTACTTCATGTGGCTGCGCTCTCAGGGCGCTTGAGGGAGCGTGCCGGGGCCGCGTGGGCGACGCCCCGGCACGCTGCGCGGACAGGCGGTGTTACGGCTTCGGCAGGACGCAGCCCGCGCGGTTCAGGTCGATCACGTTCCCGGGGCCGACGCAGGGAACGATCGTGTACGTCTGCTGGGCGTAGTTGATGCCCTGGCGGACCGTCACGGTGCCGTCCTCGGCGACTTCGCACGGGTTGTTCACGGTGCAGCTCTCACCGCTCTCGTTGCCCGTGTTGTTGACGGCGACGACCTTGCCGGTGGCCGTGTCGATCACGGGCGAGCCGGAGGTGCCGCCGATGGTGTCGCACGACGAGGTGTAGCGGACCGAGTCCTTCCACGTCCACTGGCCCTCCTTCAGGCGGTGGACGAAACCGTCGATCGCGCAGCTGTAGATCCGCTTCCAGTACCCGGAGACGACCTTGATCGCCGAACCGGCGGTCGGGCGGGAGCCGTCGAGGGTCAGGGCGCTGATCCCGTACTGGCTCTGGATCTGCGCGTACGACTTGGTGAGCCGGTAGATCGCGATGTCCGTGTCGGTCATCGTGGCGTACGAGATCTTGTCGGCCCGCAGGGTTCCGACCTTGGAGCCGGACGAGTTGAGCAGGGAGAACGAGCGGGTGGACCGCTGGTCCTTGACGACCTCCCCGGCCGCCGGGAAGCCGCTCTCCAGGCAGTGCCCGTTGGAGAGGACGAGCGCGGGGTCGCTCGGGAGCGAGCTGGGCGTGCGTACGACGGAGCCCGAGCAGTTGCTGAGCGCGACCGTTCCCGCGAAGTCGACGGCGACGGCCGGGGCTTGCGCGACAGTGTCCTGGGGTACGGAGGCCACGGCCGGGGCTGCCGCCGCTCCTGTCAGGAGCAGGGCGAGCAGGACGCCGGCGAGAGGCTTCTTCATGTGGGGTTCCCCTCTGATGACTGTGCGACCGAAGGGTGCTTCGGTTGTCATGTGCATTCTTGGAAGGGCGGTCCCCGCTGACAAGAGGGCATCGCACGGCTCCGACCCTGGTAGAGGGCCAGGTTCGTGGCTCCTGGACTCCCGGAATCGCCGCCCAAAAAAATTCGCGAGGAGATGTCGAGAACGCGTGGCCGGCTCCGTCCCCGTGGTGAAGGCGACCACAATGGGTCGCACCAGGACCGAGGAGAGCACGATGGCCAAGTACCTGCTGCTGAAGCACTACCGCGGCGCCCCGACGCCGGTCAACGACGTACCCATGGACCAGTGGACGCCGGAGGAGATCTCGGCCCACATGCGGTACATGCACGACTTCGCGGCCCGGCTCGAGAAGACCGGCGAGTTCGTCGACGGCCAGGCGCTCGCCCCCGAGGGGGCGTGGGTGCGGTACGACGGCGAGGGTCGCCCGCCCGTCACCGACGGACCGTTCGCCGAGACCAAGGACCTCATCGCCGGCTGGATGGTGATCGACGTCGACAGCTACGAGCGCGCCGTCGAGCTCGCCGGAGAACTGTCGGCCGCCCCCGGGGCGGGCGGGAAGCCGATCCACGAGTGGCTCGAGGTACGCCCGTTCCTGTCCGCGCCGCCCACCATCACGGAGTGACCCCACCCATGGACGAGGCCCTGCTCCGCGGCCTCACACCGAGCGTGCTCGGGATCCTCGTCCGCCGCGGAGCCGACTTCGCGGCGGCCGAGGACGCCGTACAGGACGCGCTGGTCGAGGCGGTCCGCGTCTGGCCTGTCGACCGGCCCCGCGACCCGAAGGGCTGGCTGGTCACCGTGGCCTGGCGCAAGTTCCTCGACGCGACCCGCGCGGACGCCGCCCGCCGCCGGCGTGAGGACCTCGTCGAGGAGGAACCGGCGCCCGGGCCCGCGCCCGCGGTGGACGACACGCTCCAGCTCTACTTCCTGTGCGCCCACCCCTCGCTGACCCCGTCGTCCGCGGTCGCGCTCACCCTGCGCGCCGTCGGCGGGCTGACCACCCGCCAGATCGCCCAGGCGTACCTGGTGCCCGAGGCGACCATGGCGCAGAGGATCAGCCGGGCCAAACGCACCGTCTCGGGCGTACGGTTCGACCGGCCCGGCGACGTCGCCACCGTGCTGCGCGTCCTCTACCTGGTCTTCAACGAGGGCTACTCCGGCGACGTCGACCTCGCCGCCGAGGCGATCCGGCTCACCCGGCAGCTCGCGGCCGTGATCGACCACCCCGAGGTGGCGGGGCTGCTCGCCCTCATGCTGCTGCACCATGCCCGGCGCGCCGCCCGGACCGCGCCCGACGGCAGCCTGGTGCCGCTCGGCGAACAGGACCGCGGCCGGTGGGACACGAAGACGATCGCCGAGGGCGTCCGGATCCTGCAGGCGGCCCTCGCCCGCGACCGGCTCGGCGAGTACCAGGCCCAGGCGGCCATCGCCGCCCTCCACGCCGACGCGCCCACCGCGGAGGAGACCGACTGGACGCAAATTGTCGAGTGGTACGACGAGCTCGCGCGCCTGACCGACAGCCCGGTCGTCCGGCTCAACCGCGCGGTGGCCGTCGGCGAGGCCGACGGCCCACACGCCGGTCTGGCGGCGCTCGCGGCCCTCGACGACTCCCTGCCCCGCCACGCCGCGGTGGCGGCGTACCTCCACGAGCGCGCCGGCGACCGCGCGACGGCGGCCCGCCTGTACGCCGAGGCGGCCCAGAAGGCGCCCAACCTCGCCGAGCGCGCCCACCTGACCCGCCAGGCCGCGCGCCTGAACGCCCGCCGACGCCGCTGACAGGACCGCGCGGCCAGGGGTCAGGGCGGCGCTCGTCGCTCGGTGACCGCGAGACCACGGCGACTACCGGGGATCGCTGCGACGGCGGAGACGGCGGCGTCAGCGGAGACGGCGGCGACAGCGGGGTGACCACGTCAGCGGGGGAAGTGGCTCAGCGACCGTGCGGCGGGACGAGCCCCGCCTCGTACGCGGCGATGGCGGCCTCCACTCGGTTGCGCGCTCCCAACTTCCCCAGGACGGCGCTGACATGTGCCTTCACCGTGCCCTCGACCAGGTGCAGCCGGCTCGCGATCTCCGCGTTGGACAGGCCCACGCCGAGACCGGCCAGCACCTCGCGCTCTCGGTCCGTCAGGCGTTCCAGCGACCGGTGCGGGTGGGCCGCCCGGTGCGCGCGCAGGCCGGCGATGACCCGGCCGGCGACTCGTGGGGACAGGTAGGCCCCGCCGGCCCCCACCGCCCGTACCCCGTTGAGCAGTTCCCTCGGGTCGTCCGCCTTCAGCAGGAAGCCGTCGGCGCCCGCCTCCAGGGCCCGGGTGATGTACTCGTCCTGGCCGAAGGTCGTCAGCATGATCACACCGACGCCCGCCAACTCCCCCTGGAACCGCGTGACCGCCGTCAACCCGTCCAGGCCCGGCATCTGGATGTCCAGCAGCACCACGTCCGGCCGGTGCCGGCGGGCCAGCGCGACGGCCTCATGCCCGTCGCCCGCCTCGGCGACCACCTCGACCTGCGGGTCCCTGGCCAGGATGGCGCGTACACCCGCCCGGACCATCGCCTCGTCGTCGGCCACGAGGACGCGGACCGGTCGGCTGTTCAGTGTCGTCTCTTCCACCCGGGGAGCCTACGACCGCTGCACCACCCCGCCCACGGCCCGCCCCGGAGATCCGTCCCAGGTAGGGGGCGCCCCCTGACGAAAGGCAGCACACCGCTGCCCTTCGCCCGATGGGAACGGGCGTCGCGGACTCCTAGCGTCGTCGCTGTACGGGATCCACAGGGGGGAAGGGCGGCGGCCCTCCCTCATCCGGACCCGACGCACCGACCGACAGCGAAGGAACTGGCGTGATCAGCCTCCGAGGACTGACCAAACGCTACGGCGACACCCTCGCCGTGGACGACCTGACGTTCGACATCCAGGCCGGCCGCGTGACCGGCTTCCTCGGCCCCAACGGGGCCGGGAAGTCCACCACGATGCGCATGATCCTGGGCCTGGACCACCCCACGCGCGGGCGGGCCCTGATCGCCGGCCGCCCCTACGCCGACCTGCGCCGGCCGCTGCGGGCGGTCGGCGCGATGCTGGACGCCCGGGCCGTCCACCCGGCCCGTTCCGGACGTACGCACCTGGTCGCCCAGGCCCGGGCCAACGGCATACCGGTACGCCGTGTGGACGAGGTGCTGGAGACGGTGGGGCTGACCAAGGCGGCCCGCCGGCCGGCCGGCACGTACTCGCTCGGCATGAGCGGGCGCCTCGGGGTGGCGGGCGCCCTGCTCGGCGATCCGCCCGTGCTGATTCTGGACGAGCCGGTGAACGGCCTCGACCCGGACGGCGTGCGGTGGATCCGCCGGCTCGTACGCGACCAGGCGGCGGAGGGGCGCACCGTCTTCCTCTCCAGCCACCTGATGAGCGAGATGCAACTGACGGCCGACCACCTCGTCGTCATCGGACGCGGGCGCCTGCTGAGCGACACCTCCATGACGGAGTTCCTCGCCGCCGCCTCTCCCGCCTCGGCGCGCGTCCACGTGCCCGACCCCGAGGAACGGGCGACGCTCGTCCGCCGTCTGACGGGGATTCATGGCGTGAAGGTCGAGACCTCCACGTCCGGCGAACTCACCGTGCAGGGCACGACCGCCGCCGAGGTCGGCGACCTCGCCCACGCCTGCGGCGTACGGCTGCACGGGCTGAGCGATGTCCGGGTCTCGCTGGAACAGGCGTACATGGACCTCACCGCGCGGAGTGTCGAGTACGCGACCGGCGGCACCGACGCCGAGAACGAAGGGGGACGGCAGTGACCACGACGGCACACGACGGCAAGCGGGGGAATACGGCCGCGTCGCGGGACCTGAACGACGATCAGGGCCGGGGTACGCGTGGCGGCTTCGCCGGGGCCGTCGCCTCGGAATGGACCAAGCTGTGGTCCGTCCGCGCCTCCTACCTCTGTCTCCTGGCGGGCCTCGCCGTCACCGGGGTGTTCACCTTCTACTACGCCTCGATCGCCCGCCTCAACGACCTTCCGGTCCAGCCGGCCGGCAACGCGGCGGCCGCCTCCGCCGTCCTCACCCAGTTCGCCGTCGTCGTCCTGGCCACGGTCGCCGTGACGTCCGAGTACTCGACGGGGAGCGTGCGGGCCTCCCTGTTGTGGGTCCCCCGGCGGCACCGGGTCCAGGCGGCGAAGGCGCTCGTGGTGGCCGCGGTCGCGTTCGTCGCCGGCACCGCGTACGCGGTCATGGGCACGGCGGTGGCCTGGGGGCCCTTCGGCGGACGGGCCTCGTTCGACGCGGGCACGACCCTCGGGCAGGTCCTGGCCGTGGGGACGTACCAGGCGCTCGTCGCCGTGCTGACCGTCGGAGTGGCGTTCGCGACGCGGCATCCGGCCGGTGCGCTGTCCTTCCTCGTCACCCTGCTGTGGGCGCTGCCGAGCGTCCTCCTGGGGCTCGGCGGCGCGACGCTCGCCGCCGTCAACGACCGTCTGCCGCACGGGGCGGGCGACCATTTCATGCGCGTCGGCGCCGACGCTCCGTACACGTCCCTCACGGCGGTCCTGATCCTGGCGGCGTGGGCCGCGGCGGCACATGTCGTCGGCCTGTACGTGCTGCGCCGCCGGGACGCCTGACCCCACGGCGGTCCCGGCCCGCTGCCCCGGCCCGGATGCCCCCGGCGCTCCACCGCGTCGTCGGGCGTCCGGGCCCGCCGTGCCGTCCTGCAGAATCGACCGGGACAGCTGAGGCCATCCATCGGAAGGACGCTCGACACACCATGCGGCACCCGCGCATACCCCCCGTCAGATCCGTGCTCGGTCACGTCCCAGGAGACGTGGCCCTGTGGGTCGTCCTCGCCGTCATCACCGGCTACGGATTCCGGGAGGCGGGCGCGGCCTCACCGGTCGTGGACCTGCTGCTCCCGCTGGCCGTCCTGGCGGTGGCCGTGCCGCTCTCCCGCCACCGGCCCGGGGCCGCCGTCATCCTCGTCAACGGACTGTGCGCGGGAGGCCTGGCCGACACCACGACCCCCGCCAACGCCCAGGTGCTGTCGCTGGCCGCGCTGAGCTGTCTGCTGGGCGTCCGGGTCGCCGCGGCCCGTGCCCCGCTGCTGGTGCTCGCCGTGTGTCTGGCGGTCGATGTGGTGACCTGCGCCGTGCTGGGGGTGCAGGCCGTGTGGTGGTTCTACGCGCTGACCGTGCTGCCCGCCGCCCTGCTGCTGCCGTGGCTGGCCGGCCGGTACTGGCGCGGCCGACGCGAACTCGTACGAGAGGGCTGGCGGCTGGCCCGGAGCCTGGAGGAGCGGCAGCACCTGGTCGCGGAGCGGGCCCGGCTGACCGAACGCGCGGACATCGCGGCCGACATGCACGACTCCCTCGGCCATGTCCTGAGCCTGGTCGCCCTGCGCGCCGGGGCGCTGGAGCTCTCTCCCGACCTGACCGACCGCGACCGTGCCGACCTCGCCGAGCTGCGTGGCACGATCGCGGACGCCGTCGAGCAGCTCCGGCAGACGGTCGCCGTCCTGCATGAACCCGGGGGAGCACCTGGGGGAGCGCCTGGCGGTGTGGGTACGGGTGGGGGCCTGCCCGTCAAGGACACGGTCGAGGACCTCCTCGGCCGGGCGGTCGCCTCGGGGGTGCCGGTGCGGTGGGAGAGGCGCGGGGCGGTGCCCACGCTGACCCCGCTGGTCGAGCGCGGGATGTACCGGGTGGTGCAGGAGGCCCTGACCAACGCCGTGAAGCACGCGCCGGGCGGCGCGGTCCACGTGCGGATCACGCACGAGTCCGACCGTACGCGCGTCAGTGTCGTGAACGAGGCTCCGTCGACGGGCCGGCCGGCGAACCCGGCCGCGGAGCCGGTGGCCGACGCCGCCGGCCGGGGACTGACGGGGCTTCGGGAACGGATGACGGTCCTCGGGGGCTCCCTGCGGACCGGCCGGTCGGAAGGCGGGTTCCACGTCACCGCCGTCCTCCCGCACAAGGCCCCCGCCCGCCCCACACCACCGGCACCGGGGACGCGCGACGGTGCCGGGCGACCGACCGCGAACGTCCCCCGGACCACCCGGGGCACGGACACCGATACCGATACCGATACCACCCCCGAGTCCAGCAGGCGTCTCGCCCAGGTACGGCGCGCCGCACGCCGCCGTTCCGTTGCCGCCTTCGCGGCGCCCGTTGTCGCGGCCGCCTTCTTCCTGCCCGCCGCCCTGCTCCTTGCCTGGCAACTCACGACGAGCGTGCTGCCACCGTCCCGGTTCGACGAGTTGGAGACAGGCCGGTCCCGCGACGAACTCGCCCGCCTGCTACCGGCCCGCGCCTTCCCGTACCCGCCCGACCACGCCCGCTCCGCACCCCGGCCACCCGGCAGCACCTGCGCGTTCTACCGCTCCGGCAGCGATCTGCTGCACCCGGTCGACCTCTACCGCCTCTGCTGGTCCGACAACCGGCTGGTGGCCAAGGAGACGGTGCCCGCGAGCCGGCCCTGACCCGGTCCTGCCCGTACCCCCCATGACGTCGCCCTTGAAAAATGAGGTGCTTCGCACGGCATCGGTCGGGTAGCGTGCGGGCCATGTCGAGCCCTGAGGCAGCCAAGGTGGGGGCTTTCGGTCACGCCGTCAGCCCCCAGAACCACTGAGTTCCTACAGAACCACTGAGTTCCTAGCCCCGCCGTCGTCCCGCCGCGTGCCCGCGGCCGGACGCGCGCGCCCATGGGTGCTGACCGCGGTGACGAGACGTCTCTTCTCGTACCTCTCCTCACCTCGGAGCCACTCGATGCCTCTCGCGCTCTACCTGCTCGCCCTGGCGGTCTTCGCCATGGGCACCTCGGAGTTCATGCTCGCCGGCCTCCTGCCCGACATCGCGTCGGACCTCGACGTGCCCGTCGGGACAGCAGGCCTGCTCACCTCGGCCTTCGCGGTCGGAATGATCGTCGGCGCCCCGCTCGTGGCCGCGTCGGCCCGCAACTGGCCGGTACGAACCAGCCTCCTCGGGTTCATTCTCGTGTTCGTGGCGGCCCACGCCGTGGGCGCCGCCACCTCGAGCTTCCCGGTTCTCGTCGTGACCCGGGTGATCGCGGCGCTCGCCAACGCGGGGTTCCTCGCCGTGGCGCTCACGACCGCCGGCACGCTGGTCGCTCCCGACAGGAAGGGACGCGCGCTCGCCGTGCTGCTGTCGGGCATGACGGTGGCCACGATCGCCGGAGTGCCGGGAGGATCGGTGCTGGGCACGTTCCTCGGGTGGCGCGCCACGTTCTGGGCCGTCGCCGCTCTCTGCGTCCCCGCGGCCGTCGGCATCCTCAAAGGAATCCCGGCGCGCCCCGTGCGGGAGGACGAGCCGGACCGACCGGCCCTCCGAGCGGAGCTCGCGCGCCTGGGGAGCCCGCGGCTGATGCTTGTGATGCTGCTCGGCGCGCTCGTGAACGCGGCGACCTTCGCCGGCTTCACCTTCCTCGCCCCCCTCGTGACCGACACCGCCGGCCTCGCCGAGCAGTGGATCCCCCTCGTCCTCGTGCTCTTCGGCGTCGGCTCCTTCGTCGGCGTCACCCTCGCCGGGCGGTTCTCCGACCGACGCCCCGGCCTGGTCGTCACCGTCGGCGGTCCCCTCCTGCTCTTCGGCTGGTTCGCCATGGCCGTGCTGGCCGAGAAGCCGGTCGCTCTGCTCCTCCTCGTGTTCGCGCAGGGCGCCCTGTCGTTCGCGCTGGGCAGCACACTGATCACACGAATCCTCTACGAGGCGGCGGGAGCCCCCACCATGGCGGGGGCGTACGCCACCGCCGCCCTCAACATCGGCGCCGCGGTCGGACCACTCCTCGCCGCGGCCACCCTCGGCACCGCGGTCGGGAACCACGGGCCGCTCTGGACCAGTGGACTCCTCGTCGCCGTCGCCCTGCTCGTCGCGTTGCCCCTGCGCGGTGTGATCGCGGATGAGCCGGAGCGGCGAGATGGTGCCGCACTGACAGGGATCCGGTGACCTGCCGACCCGTCAGGAGGTGGGGCAGGCGGACCACAGGCCCGCACCGGCCTGGCGGGCGGCCGCCTCTGCCGCGGTCATCGTCTTCCAGTACTTGTCGTCGGGCTCGAACAGCACACTCCTCGCGTGACCGCTGCGCACCAGGGACTCGTTGACGAAGACACCCTGCTCATTCCACACGTAGAGCAGATAGCGGTCGTTGCGGTCCTTGAGCCGGACGTCGGTCTCCGTCCGCAGCGTGCTGCCCGGTGGCAGCAGCTCGCGGGTACGGGCCGTCGCCTCGCGGAAGTAGCACTCGCCGCGCTCGGGGGTGTCGATCTCGAGCAGGCGCACGCGGACGACGTCACCGGCGGGGACGACCCGGCCCGTGCCTCGCACTTCGATCGTGTCGCCGTCGACGACGCGGACCACGACGGGGCCGGGCGGGGCGGCCTGCGCCGGGGCGGTGGGGACCAGGACGCCGAGGCTCAGGAGCGCGGTGGCCGAGGCCAGGACGGCGGTCCGCCTGCGGGAGGAAGGCTGCCTGGAAGGTCGCGTGGAGCGTCGCATGTCCACCCCTCTCAGCGGGGTTCTTCCGCCTTCAGTACAGCACCGGGGAGGTGGTCACGCGACCGCGCTGAGCGTGTCCGCGAGGCGGTGGCGGGTGGCGCGGGCGGCGGGGAGCACGGCGAGGGCGACCGCGCCCGCGACGGCCGCCGCCGTCAGGGCCACGAGGTGCGGAAGGGAGGGAGCCTGGGCGATGCCCGCGCCGATTCCGGTGGCTCGGGCCTCGTGATCGATCAGCCAGTGCGCGAGGGGGACGCCGAGAGCCGCGCCGGCCAGGGCGGCGGCCAGGGCCGTGCAGCCCACGGCGGTGACGGTGACCGTGGTGATCTGGCGCGGGGAGAGGCCGATGGCCTTCAGCGCGAGCAGGTCGCGCTCGCCGTCCCGCACGCTGCCGCCGATCGTCGTGGACAGTTCGGTGAGGCCGATCAGGGCCAGGACCGCGATCAGTCCGGCGACGAGGCCGCGCAGCGCGGAGAGATGGTCGGCGGGGCTGGTGACCTCGTGGATGTCGAGCCGGCCGCGCGAGGCGTCGGCGAGGTCGGCGCTCACCGTACGAGGGTCCGCACCGGGCCGCAGTTGCAATTGGTAGAGGCTGGGGCGCAGGCCGGGGTCGTTCTCGCGCAGGGTGTCGAGCGAGGTGGAGATGACACGGCCGCCGTTCTCCGGTTCGATGCTGCGGCCCACGATGTGCAGCACCTGGGGCCGGCCGCCGGCGGTCAGCCGTACCCAGTCGCCGACCTGGGCGCCGAGCAGGTCGAGCAGGCCCTGCCCCGCGACGGCCTCGTCGGGACCCTGGGCCGCGCGGCCTTCGGCGATGGAGTACGGGTAGGGCCGCTCGCGGGTACCGAGGCCGCGCAGCGCGATGGTGCCGGTCTGGCCGGGCACCAGCGCGGCGACCTCCAGACCGGGGTGGGCCGCCCGGACGTCCGGGTGCGCCGCGAGGAGCGCCGCCGCCTCGCGGTCGCCGAGCGTGCCGTCGGGGCGGGCCGTCAGCGCGGCGGCGAGACCGACCTGCTCGGGGCGGCTGTCGAACCGCTCGATGGTCGTCCACGCGCCGAGCGCCACGGTGATCAGCAGCAGGGGCAGCGCGAGGCGCACGACGGCGGCCGGGGCACGGCGCCCCCGCCCGAAGGCCCGGTGCCAGCCGAGGACCAGGGCGGGCGGTACGCGCAGCCCGAGCGCCCTGCGGGCGGCGCCGGAGAGACCTCCGCCCCGGGCCGCGGCCGGCGGCAGCACCGGTACGGGTGGCACGCGGCCCGCCCGCCACGCGGCCAGGCAGGTGGCCGCCCCGATGAACAGCACGGCCGCGACGGGGACGAGCAGGAGGGCCGGGAGGTGGCCCGGCAGACCCTGCCAGACCTGGACCGCGTCGCCGAGCCGGCCGGGCAGGCGGCCGCCCAGGGTCCGGACGAGCGAGGCGGCCAGGGCGGCTCCGAGGACGGCGAAGGCGAGGTGCTGGACGAGGAAGATCCGTACGACCTGGCCGGGTGTGAAGCCGACGGCTTTCAGGACGGAGATGTCCCGCAGGTGGCCGCGCACCCGTGTGCTGATGGCGCCGAACACCGCGAGCGCGGCGGCGATGAGGGCGCCGAGGCCGAAGAGGCCGAGGACCTGGCCGAGCAGTCTGGTGTCGCCCTGCGCCTCGGCGCGGGCCTGCCGCCAGGTGGAGATGTCGTCGACGGCGCCCGCGCCGAGCATGGTGACGGCGCGCTGCACGGTGTAGTCGGTGTCGCCGGGATCGGTGAGCCGCAGCCCGACGACCTGGCCCGCCGTACCGTCCCGGGGCACGGCGCGCGGGAGCGCCCACACGGTGCCGGGGCGTTCGCCGGGGCGGTAGCGGCGCTCGGCGGTCTCGGCGACGCCCCGGACGGTGAGCGTGCGCCCGGCGACGGTGAGCCGGTCGCCCGGCTCGGCCCACAGGGCGCGGGCCAGGCCCGCTTCGAGGACGACGCCGTCGGGTGCGGCCGGGTCGAGCCAGCGGCCCGACGTCATCAGCGGGCGGCCCGTGGCGGGCAGACCGGTGTCGGTGGCGCGCAGCTCCACTCCGGCGCGGGCGCCGCGCGAGGCGACGGTGGTGGTGGCGGTGCGGTACGGGCCGGAGACGGCGGCGACACCGTCGAGGGAGGCGAGCCGTCCGGTGTCGGCGGCGGATCCGGTGTGGATCCAGACGTGCGCGCCGTGGGACCGGGTGAAGACCCGCTGCCACGGATTGGTGGCGTAGCCGAACAGGGCGGTGGCGAGCAGCAGCGAGGCGACGATGCCGGCGGTGGCGGCGACGAGGAAGAGCGCCTCGCCCCGGTGCGTGCGCAGATCGGCGTGCGCCCAGCGCAGCATGGCCCGCACGGTCAGCCCTTCAGGTCGTGCGTCGGGCCGTGGATCGGGCGGTGGGCCGGGCCGTGCCCGCGGTCGGGCGTCACGTCGTTCGCGGGGGCGTCTGTCGGGTCATTCGCCGTGGCGTCCGCCGGGTCGTCCGTCGGGTCGTCCGTCGGGCCGGGTGTGAGGTCGTTCAGCGCGAGGACGCCGGACAGGCCGGTGCCGCGCGACGGCGTACCGCCCAGTGCGGCGTCGTCGGCTATGCGGCCGTCGAAGAAGCTGATCACCCGGTCCGCCGCGCTGGCCAGCCGCGCGTCGTGAGTGACGAGGACGATGGTCTGCCCGCGCTGGTGGAAGCGGGTCAGCAGCCGCATCACCTCGCGGGTGCCCTTGCTGTCGAGACTGCCGGCCGGTTCGTCGGCGAGGAGCAGGCGCGGATGGTTGACCAGCGCGCGGGCGAGGGCGACGCGCTGCTGCTCACCACCGGACAGTTCGCCGGGCATGCTGCGGGCCTTGCCGTCGAGGCCCAGCTCGGCGAGGAGCTTCTCCCGCTCGGCGCGGGCCTGCCGGGCGGAGGCGCCGGCCAGCAGGGCGGGCAGCTCGACGTTGTCGGCGACGGTGAGGTTGGAGACGAGGTTGAAGAACTGGAAGACGATGCCGATGCGGCGGCGCCGCTCGACGGCCCAGCGCGCCTCGCTGTAGCCGTCGGTGCGTTCTCCGTCGAGCCACAGGGAGCCGCTGTCGGGGCGCTGGAGGCCGCCGAGCAGGTGCAGCAGGGTGGACTTCCCGGCGCCCGAGGGGCCGGTGACGGCGACGAACTCGCCGTGTCGCACGGCCAGGTCGACGCCGCGTACGGCATGGGCGGGGGCGCCCTCGCCGTGGTGGGTCTTGACGAGGCCCTCGGCGCGCAGCAGCGGCTCGGCCGATTCGGCGGGGATAGTGGATAGGGCGGATATGGGGGAGGCGTCGTCCGTCACCGCAGGTCCTCCAGTTCCTCCTGGCAGCGCTCCAGCCAGTCGAGGTCGGCCTGCAGATGCAGCATGGCGCCCTCGATCAGCAGGTGAGCGATGCGGTTGTCCCGGTCTTCGGTGGCGGCCAGCTTGGACAGGTTGCGCATGGTGTTGAGGTACTCGCGTCGCTGCTTGTTGATGAGGGCGATCTGGTCGGCGAGTCCGGTCCTCGGGGCGAGGGCGAGCTTCATGAAGAACTCGTCCCGGACCCTCGGTTCGTCGGCCGTCTCCTCGAACCAGGCGCGCAGCGCTTCCCGCCCGGCGTCGGTGAGGCGGTAGATCTTCTTGTTGGGCCGGCTCTCCTGGGCGATCTCCTCGCCCTCGATGAGGCCGGACTTCTCCAGCCGGCCGAGCGTCACATAGATCTGGCCGACGTTGGTGGGAGGGTACGCGGCGCCCAGCAGTTGCTCAAGGTCCTGCTTGAGCTCGTAGCCGTGGGCGGGCCCCCGGGCCAGGAGAGCGAGGAGGGGAAGGCGCACTCGTGCTGTCCTCCTCCACGGGCTCCCGATGTGATGTGGGCTCTAGTATCGCCCATGCCTAACGGGTATACATGCCCGAGACGCGAGACGCCGATGTCCTGCGCCGGTGCACAGGGAGGAACCTATGCGGTGGATACGTGCCGCGGGTAGGGGTCTCCTGGTGGCCATGGTCGTTCTGACCGGATATGTGGCATCCGGGACCGCCCCGGCGGCCGGGGAACGCCAGGGCGGGCGGGGTCCGATGACCCTCGCCACGGCCGGCGACCTCACGGGCTATCTCGGCCGCGTGCTCGACGGGTGGAACCAGGCGCATCCGGCCGAGCGCGTCACTCTGGTCGAACTGCCGGACTCGGCGGACGAGACCCGCGCCCAGATGATCACCGACCTGCGGTCGGGTGCGGGCCGGTTCGACATCCTCAACATCGACGTGGCCTGGACGACGGAGTTCGCCGCCGCCGGGTGGATCGCACCCGTGGACCGGACCCGGATCCCGCTCGACGGCTTCCTCCGGCCGGTCGTGGACACGGCGACGTACGAGGGAAGGCTGTACGCCGTCCCGTACGTCACCAACGCCGGGATGCTCTTCTACCGCAAGGACGTGCTCGACCGCGAGGGCGAACGGCCGCCGCGGACCTGGGCGGAGCTGGAACGGCAGGCGCGCACGATCGCGCCACGGCACGGACTCGCGGGGTACGCGGGGCAGTTCCTGCCGTACGAGGGGCTGACCGTCAACGCCGCCGAGGCCGTGTACTCGGCGGGCGGCACGATCCTCGGCGACGAGGGCGAGCGGGTGACGGTGGACTCGCCGGCGGCCCGCGCGGGGGTCGGGTTCCTCGCCCGGGGCGTACGCGACGGCTGGATCCCCCGCGAGGCGCTGACGTACACGGAGGAGGAGTCGCGCCGGGCGTTCCAGGGCGGCCGGCTGCTCTTCCTGCGTAACTGGCCGTACGCCTACGCGGGCGCCTCAGGCGCGGACTCCAAGGTGGCGGGGAGGTTCGGTGCCGTGCCGCTGCCCGGCCCGGACGGGCCGGGCACGAGCGTCCTCGGCGGGTCGAACCTCGCGGTGAGCAGCCATGCCCGGCATCCGGACTCGGCGCGCGACCTCATCGCGTACCTCACGAGCGAGCGGGTGCAGCGGCGCGTGCTGACCGAGGGCGCCCTGCCGCCGGTGCGGGCCGCGCTCTACCGGGACCCGGCGCTGGTGCGGCGCTTCCCCTACCTGCCCGCGCTGCGCGCCAGTGTGCTCGCCGCGGCCCCGCGGCCCAAGAGCCCGCGGTACGAGCAGGTCAGCCTGGCCGTGCAGGCCGTGATGCACGACGCCATGGCCCAGCACCAGACGCCCGAGGCGGCCGTGCGGCGGCTGGCCGGCGAACTCGCGGCCATCGCCCGCCGCCGCTGACCCGATCCGGTCGTCTCTTTCCGGATGTCGGGCTCCTAGTTATCTGTTAGGTGTCCCCGAGGTGTCCCGTCGCGTCCAAGCCGTGACACGTACCGGGACATAACACCCCAACTTTCGCAGGTTTCTGCACGCTCGTTGACACCCCCTCGTCATACCTACTTAACATGCATGCATAACCGCTATCCGCTCTGGATCGCGCGCACCCTTCACGAAGAAACAGGTCAACGGGTGATGCTCACAGCTCCGGCCGGCGACGGCCTCTCGCAGCGCCTCACACACCGCTCCACCCACCCCTGGTGGCGCGACGCGGTGATCTACCAGGTGTACGTCCGCAGCTTCCTGGACAGCACCGGGGACGGCATCGGCGACCTCGCCGGGGTCCGCGCCGGATTCCCGTACCTGAAGAAACTCGGCGTCGACGGCGTCTGGCTGAGCCCCTTCTACCCGTCACCGCAGGCCGACCACGGCTACGACGTCGCCGACTACTGCGACGTGGACCCCGTCTACGGCGACCTGGAGGAGTTCGGCCGGCTCGTCGCCGACGCCCACCGGCTCGGCATCAAGGTCCTCCTCGACATCGTCCCCAACCACTGCTCCAGCGAGCACGCCTGGTTCCGCGAGGCGCTCACGGCCGGTCCCGGCAGCGAGGCCCGCGCCCGCTTCCACTTCGCCGACGGCCGAGGCCCGGGCGGGAACGAGCCGCCCAACAACTGGCACGCCATGTTCGGCGGACCTGCCTGGAGCCGGGTGACCGAGGAGGACGGCACACCCGGCCAGTGGTACCTGCACATGTTCACCCCCGAGCAGCCCGACCTGAACTGGCGCAACCCCGAGGTGGGCGACCACTTCGAGCACGTCCTGCGGTTCTGGCTGGACCGGGGCGTGGACGGCTTCCGCATCGACGTGGCCGCCGGCCTCTTCAAGCACCCGGAACTCCCCGACTCCGCCGACCCCGAGGCCGACGCCCGCACCCGCGACTCGGTCAACCCGCTGGCCTGGAACCAGCCCGAGGTGCACGACGTGTGGCGGCACTGGCGATCGGTCTGCGAGGAGTACACGGCCCGCGACGGGCGCGAGCGGCTGCTCGTCGGCGAGGTCTCCGTACCGACCGCCCGCGAACACGCGCTGTACGTACGCCCCGACGAGCTCCACCAGGCCTTCTTCTTCGACCTGCTCGGCGCGCCCTGGGACGCCGGCACCTTCCGCACCGTGATCGACGAGGCGCTGCGGGACATCGCCGGCACCGGCTCCACCGTCACCTGGGTGCTCAACAACCACGACCAGGTCCGCACCGTCACCCGGTACGGCGAGTCCGGCACCGAGGGCAGCGGCCTGGGAGCCGCCCGGGCGCGGGCCGCCGCCCTGCTGATGCTGGCGCTCCCCGGCGCCGCGTACATCTACCAGGGCGAGGAGCTGGGCCTGCCCGAGGTCGTGGACCTGCCCGACGAGGTGCTCACCGACCCCATCTTCCGGCGCACCGGCAGCCGGGCCCGCATCCGCGACGGCTGCCGCGTACCGCTGCCGTGGTCGGGCCACGCCTCGCCGTTCGGCTTCAGCACCGGCGCCGAGAGCGCCAAGCCGTGGCTGCCGCAGCCCGGCTGGTTCGCCGAGCACGCCACCGACCGGGCGCTCGCCGACACGCGCTCGTTCTGGCACCTGTACCGCGAAGGCCTGCAACTGCGCCGAGGGCTGCCGCAGTTGGGCGAAGGCACTCTGCGCTGGCTGGAGGCACCGCCCGGTGTCCTGGCCTTCGAACGCGGCGAAGGTCTGGTCTGCGCCGTGAACTTCACCGCCGCGTCGGTGCCCGCACCGGTCGCCGGCGCCCCGCTGCTGTCCAGCGGCCCCTGCCCGGCCGGCGTACTCCCCGGATCCACCGCCGCCTGGTGGACCAGCGACCACACCACCCCCTGACCACACCACCCCCTGACCACACGGCCCGCACCACCAGCCGCCGCATCACCAGCGACCGCACGGCCCACACCACCCGTGACCACACCACCTCGGAGGTATGACCATGAACGCACGACGACGGACGACGATGGCGTGCTGCTCGGCGCTCACCCTGGCACTCGCGGCCACCGCCTGCGGCGGCGACCCGGTGAGCGCGGGCGGTGGCGGCAAGGAACTCAGCGGCCAGACCCTGAACGTGGCCGGTGTCTGGTCCGGCGCCGAACAGAAGAACTTCCAGAAGGTGCTGGACGCCTTCACCGAGAAGACCGGGGCCCAGACCCGCTTCACCTCGACCGGTGACAACGTCTCGACGGTCGTCGGCAGCAAGATCGAGGGCGGCAACGCCCCCGACGTGGTGATGGTCCCCCAGGTCGGCGTGCTCCAGCAGTTCGCCGAGAAGGGCTGGCTCACGCCGCTCTCCGACAAGACCGCCGGCGCCGTCGCCGCCAACTACGCGCCCGTGTGGAAGGAGTACGGCTCCGTCGACGGCAAGCTGTACGGCCTCTACTTCAAGGCGGCCCACAAGTCGACCGTCTGGTACAGCCCGGAGGCGTTCGAACAGGCCGGCGTCACACCGCCGAAGACGTACGAGGAGATGCTCAGGAGCGGACAGGCCGTCTCCGACTCCGGCCTGGCCGCCTTCGCGGTCGCCGGTGAGGACGGCTGGACGCTCACCGACTGGTTCGAGAACATCTACCTCTCCCAGGCCGGCCCCGAGAAGTACGACCAGCTCGCCCGGCACGAGATCAGCTGGACCGACCCCAGCGTGGTCAAGGCGCTGACCACGCTCGGCACGCTGTTCTCCGACAAGAAGCTGATAGCCGGCGGCCAGAAGGGCGCCCTGGGCACCGACTTCCCCGGCTCCGTCGAGAAGGTCTTCGGCCCCGAACCGGAGGCGGCGATGGTGTACGAGGGCGACTTCGTCGCCGGCATCGCCAAGGACCAGTTCGGCAGGAAGATCGGCCAGGACGCCACCTTCTTCCCCTTCCCGGCGGTGGCGGGCGGCAAGGCCCCCGTCGTCAGCGGCGGTGACGCGGCCGTCGTCCTGAAGGACGGCAAGAACCCGAAGGCCGCGACGGCGTTCCTGGAGTACCTGGCGACACCCGAGGCGGCCGCCGTGTGGGCCGGGGCCGGCGGGTTCCTTTCCCCCAACAAGAAGCTGGACCTGGCCTCCTACGGAGACGACACCCTGCGCGAGACCGCCAAGTCGCTGATCAACGCCGGGGACTCGGTGCGCTTCGACATGTCGGACCAGGCCCCCGCCTCCTTCGGCGGCACCAAGGGCGTCGGCGAGTGGAAGCTGCTCCAGGACTTCCTGCGCGACCCGTCGAACCCGGCCGGGACCGCGGCCGCGCTGGAAGCCGCCGCGGCCAAGGCCTACAAGGGCTGACGGACATGACCACCCTCACCCCTCCCGTGGGGGCCGCGAGTCCCCGGCGGCGCGCCCAGCGCCGCCGGCGGACCATCGCCGTCGCCTTCGTCCTGCCCGCGCTGCTGCTCCTCGGCGCGCTGGTCGTCTACCCCGTCCTCTTCTCCGTCGGCCGCAGCTTCTTCGACGCGTCCGGGAGCCGGTTCGTCGGCGGGGAGAACTACGCGGAGATGTTCCGCGACCCGGCCACGCTGACCGCGATCCGCAACAGCGCCATCTGGGTCGTCGTCGCACCGACCCTGCTGACCGGGCTCGGGCTCGTCCTCGCCGTCCTGGTGGAGAAGGTCCGCTGGGCCACCGCGTTCAAGCTGTTGCTGTTCATGCCGATGGCCGTCTCCTTCCTCGCGGCGGGCATCATCTTCCGCCTCGCCTACGAGGAGGACCCCGACAAGGGCGTTCTCAACGCCGCCGTGGTGGGCGTCCACGACGTCTTCACGGGCACGTCCTCGTATCCGACCGCACGCGCCCGGGACGACCAGGGCCTGCGCAAGGCCCCGGACGGGTCGTACGGCACGGCCGAGGCCGTCTCGCCGGGCCGGACCGTCAACCTCGGACTGGTGGGGGTGTCGCCCAAGGACATGCCGGCCGAGGCGAAGCCGGCGTCGACGGCATCGACGGCATCGACGGCGAAGCCCGGCGCGGACGAGGTGCGCGGCGCCGTCTATCTGGACTTCACACCCGGCGGCGGGGGACGGCCGGGCGTGATCGACCCGGCGGAACGCGGCCTGCCGGGCCTGACGGTGGAGGCCGTACGGGACGGCAGGGCGGTCGCCACCTCGACGACGGCGGCGGACGGCTCGTACCACTTCGCGGGCCTCGCGGACGGCTCGTACACCGTGCGGCTGCCCGCCGCGAACTTCGCGCCGCCCTACGAGGGCGTGTCCTGGCTCGGTCCGGCCCTCGTCACCCCGGCGATCATCGGCGCGTACCTGTGGATCTGGACCGGCTTCGCCATGGTGCTCATCGGCGCCGGCCTGTCCTCGCTGCCGCGCGACGCGCTGGAGGCGGCCAGGATGGACGGCGCGAGCGAATGGCAGGTGTTCCGCAGGATCACCGTGCCGCTCCTCGCACCCGTGCTGACGGTCGTCTTCGTGACCCTGGTGATCAACGTGATGAAGGTCTTCGACCTCATCTACATCATCGCGCCCGGGCCGGTGCAGGAGGACGCCACCGTACTGGCCACCCAGATGTGGCTCGTCTCCTTCGGCGGCGGCAACGACCAGGGGCTCGGCAGCGCGCTCGGGGTGCTGCTCCTGCTGCTCGTGATCCCCGCCATGGTGTTCAACGTCCGCCGCTTCCGCAGGAGTCAGTCATGAGCGCGACCGCCACCCCGGCCCCGTCGAAGAGCCCGGCGCCGCCGCCCGGTCCGAGCACAACCGTTACGCCCACACCCCGCCGCAATCCGGGCGGCCGACTCCGCCGGTGGCTGGGCAACGGCCTGGTCCAGGCGTTCCTCGCGGTCGTCGGCCTGGTCTGGGTCACCCCGGTCGCGGGTCTCCTGCTGTCCTCGCTGCGCTCGGCCGACGACAGCGCGTCGAGTGGCTGGTGGACCGCCCTGAGCGCTCCCGGTCAGCTGTCGCTCGACAACTACACGGCGCTCCTGGCCAACGCCGGCATCACGCGGGCCTTCTGGAACACGGTGCTCATCTCCGTGCCGACGACCGTCCTCGTCGTCGGCCTCGCCGCACTCGCGGGCTACGCCTTCGCCTGGCTGGAGTTCCCCGGCCGGGACTGGATCTTCCTGGCCGTGGTGGCCCTGCTGGTGGTCCCGGTGCAGGTCGGTCTGCTGCCGGTCGCCAAACTCTTCGGACAGCTGGGCCTGTTCGGCACGATCCCGGGCGTGGTGCTCTTCCATGTCGCGTACGGGCTGCCGTTCGCCGTCTTCCTGCTGCGCAACTACTTCGCCGACATCCCGCGCGAGATGCTGGAGGCCGCACGGATGGACGGGGGCGGCGAGTGGCGGATCTTCACGCGGCTCGTGCTGCCGGTGGGCCGCCCGGCCATCGCGAGCCTGGCGATCTTCCAGTTCCTCTGGGTGTGGAACGACATGCTGGTGGCGCTGCTCTTCGCGGACAGCTCCTCGCAACCGTTGACGGTGGAACTCCAGTCGCAGGTACGGCAGTTCGGCAGCAACATCGACGTGCTCGCGCCCGGCGCCTTTCTCTCCCTGATCGTCCCGGTCGTGGTCTTCTTCGCCTTCCAGCGGCACTTCGTGCAGGGGGTGATGGCCGGATCGGTCAAGTGAGGTCAGGTTTGGCACCTGGATAAGCGGCAAGCCGAACCGACAGGCGCGCCGTGAAAGCAGGATTCGATCCAGGAAGGCAGCCATGTCGACGCTGACCACAGTTCTCATCATCGCGGCGGTGGTCGCGGTGTTGCTGGCGGCCGGTGTCCTGCTCCGGGCCCGTTCGGGTCCGGGCAGCGGCACACGCTCCCTCAAGCGGCGCTTCGGCCCCGAGTACGACCGCACCCTCGAACGCCACGGCGGAGACACCGAGGCCGCCCACCACGACCTGCGCGAACGGGTCGAGCGGCATGGCCACATCCGGTTGCTGCCGCTGGAGCCCGCCGTCCGCGAGCAGTACGTCGCCCAGTGGACCACGCTCCAGGAACGCTTCGTGGACGCCCCTCGGCAGGCCGTCGCCGACGCCGAGCGACTTCTCGCGCGGATCGCGGCGACCCGGGGCTTCCCCGCCGCCGACCGGTACGACGAGCAGCTCGCCGCCCTGTCGGTGCACCACCCGCACCATGTGGACGGCCTGCGCAGGGCACGCGGGGCCGCACACTCCTCGTCCGCGTCCACCGACCAACTGCGCCAGGCCCTGCTCCAAGCGCGCGGTCTGTTCGAGGCCCTGACGACGGCCGCCCCGGCGCACGGTGTCACGGCGCGACCGCGCAAGGCGTCCGGGCACGGGCGCGGGCAGCTGCTCAAGCCGAAGGGGAGTGGTGCGTGATGGCGCGCGAGAACCGGCCAGGAGGCGCCTCACGGCAGGAGCCCGAGGCTCCCGCGTACCCGGCCCCGACGGGCACCGGCGACGGATCGCCCCGTAAGGCCGCACCCGTGCCGGCCGAGAACGTCGGCCGCCCGGTGCCGCCGCCCCCGCCCCCGCCGCCGGTCACGGGTGCCACCGGCACCCCGGTGACACCACTGGCCACGTCCCCCATGTCCGCCGCGTCGTCCGAGGACCGCAGCGCCACGGGCCGGAACGGAGGGAGTCGTTCCGACGCTCCCGCCGTGACCCCCGTCGCGCCGCGCGGACGGAGCGCGGCGGATCCGCTCGGGCGGGACGGCCGCGGTGACGCGAACGACGGGCGGCACGCGGACGGTACGGGCCCCGGGGCCGGCCCCGGTGGCGACGGAAGGCCCGAGCGGTTGCTGGGAGACGCCGACCGCGCCCGCCTGGGAGAGCGCCTGCACCACGCGCTCGCCGGGTTCGTGGACTCGCCGCGCGACTCGGTCGCCGAGGCGGCCGAGGTGCTCGACGAGGTGGAGAGGGAGCTCATCGCCTCCCTCCAGGACCGCCGCACCGCGCTGCGGGCGGGCTGGCAGGGGGACGGCGACTCGGGGGACCGGGGCGCCGACACCGAACAGCTCCGGCTCACCCTGCGTACCTACCGCGAGGTGACGGAACGGCTGCTCGGCACCTGACCCCGGCGCCCCTCCCCCCCCGGCGCCCCTCCGCCCGGCACGGCGGAGGGGCGCCGGCGCGCTCCTAGGCACCCGCGCCGAAGCTCCACGCGTCGATGTCGCGATAACGGATCGGCCCCGGGCCGCGGCCGAAGTTGCTGCCGACCAGGTGGAGGCGCTCGGCCCGCCACGGGCTGCCGGCGAACGCGCTGAGCCCGGCGGCGGCCTTCACGGCGCTGGAGTGATCGTCGCGGCGGGATCGGGCCAGGGTGAGATGGGGACGCAGCGGCCGGTCCTCGAAGGCGACACCGCACTCCTTGATCGCGGCGCGGACCTCGGTGGCGAGGAGGTGCAGCCCTTCGAGATCGCCCTCGATCCCGCTCCACAACACCCGCTCGTCGAAACACCCGGCGCCGCGCAGCGCCAACTCCAGGGGCCGGTGCCTGTCCGCGATCTGTGCGAGCGGTGAGCGCAGGAGCGGCACGGTCGTGGAGGGCACCTCGCCGAGGAACGCCAGGGTGATGTGCCAGTCCTCGATACGGTTCCAGCGCATGCGCGGGTACGCCTCGTCATACGGCCGCAGTGCGCGCGCCAGTTCTTCCTTCGCCTCGTCGGGCGGAGCGAGCGCTATGAACACGCGGACGGTCGGGACCTCGATCTGTTCGTTCACAAGGAATTCGTACACCAAGGGTCCCGGGGCGGTTCCGACCAGCCTCCTCGCCCGGGGCCGGTCGCCGTCAGGGGTTCTTTTTAATCAACCAGCCCTTCCCGCCTCTTGGTTGTACCCTCCACCGTGATCGTCTCCCGGCGGGACGCTCGCTGACGCGCCGGGAACCACCACGAACAGGGGAGTACCTTGCCCGAGACCTCGTCCGCCGCCGCCGTGACCCCCCTCCCGCCGCCGGCCGCGCAGGCAGAGCGCTTGATCGAGCTCGGGGTGCACGAGCTCGCGGGGATTCCCGCCGACGAGCTGCGTGCCTTCGCCGCGAACGCCGGCAGCGAAGGCGGTGAGGCCCTTCTCGCCCTCCATCCGGACCGCGCCCCGGCCTCCGCCCTCGCGCCGCTGCTCCGCCGCGAGGGCAAGGCCGGCTTCGTCGTCGTCGACATGCCCGACGTCGACGACTTCGGCCCCGACGGCATCGAGCTGCCCGACGCCCCCTACTACCTCGTCACCGGCCTCGACCGCGGCGACCACATGGCCAACTGGAGCCCCGAAGAGGCCCTGCCCGCCCTCACCAAGGAGAACCGCTCCCCGCTGCTGCTCACCGAGGGCATCCACTGGGTGCTCCAGCAGCCGGCGGTCCTCGAACGCAACCACTGCTTCATGACCATCGGCTCCCGGCTGCGCAAGGCAAACGGCACGCTGGACGCCCGTACCCCGGCGATCTGGATCAGCAACGGCACCGGACGGGACGGCCGCGAACGGCGCAACGCCCCGAAGGTCGGCTGGTGCTGGTGGGGCAACCGCCACACCTGGCTCGGCTTCGGCTCCGCCACAGGCCGCACACCCTAGTTCACGGAAGCCGCGCCGACCGCCCCGCTACAGTCCCGGGCCCCAGTCACGACGAGATGACCGACGTCGAAACCGCGGTGCGCCGTGCCGTCGGTGGCCGAGATCCGTAGACCGGTGCGACGGGCGAGGGGGAGGCGGGGTTGGTGAGCTTGCGGTTGCTGATCCGCCAGTGGTCCTGGTTGGTCAGGGTGACGGCACTGGCGGCACCGTTGCCGTCGATCACGGGCAGGGCGCCGGTGCCGTAGCTGGTCAGGGAGATGGGGACTGCGGAGGTGCCACTGCCCCTCGGGGCCAGAGAGCCGGTGCAGGTGCTCCCCGCGGCGGAGGCTGGCGCGTCGGCGAGGGCGACGGTACCGGATCCGGTAACAAACTGACGTACCGTCATAGAAGGGGTGGAGCGACACCTTCCGCAGGAGGAATGCATGACGAAGAGTTACAGGGCGAGAGCGATGGCGTCGCTGCTGGGGGCCGTCGCCGCGTCCCTGCTGGCGACAGCGCCCGCACAGGCCGCCGACGATCCCGGTCTCGCTCTGAGCAATCTCGAGCTGCGCCCGCTCTCCGACCGGGCCGAACTGCAGACCCGGGTCGCCAGACTCAATGCCGACCTGCCGAACGTCGAAGTGAATTCGATCCTGCGGCAGGCGGACCGTCAGGGCACATGGAGTGACAGCGTCTGCAACGGTGCGGCCACCGAAGGCACCTCGGTCCCGGAGAACTTCTCCCGCAGCTTCTGCTTCGACCGCGACGACAACGGCGACGAGGACTCCGAGTGGTGGCCGCAGGGTGTGACCAGCGTCGCCGACGCCGAGGAGGACCAGACCTGGGGCGATCCTGAGCCCGGCTGGGATCCCGCGGATCACCAGCCCATGATGGTGACCTGGTACAACAAGGACGACTGGAACGACGACGAGAAGCCGGACGACACGGACATCGACGGGCTTCACACCGAACGCAAGGGCGTCCGCGTCTCCTTCATCGATTCCCGCACCGGGAAGTACGCCCACGTCCTGCTCGTGTACCCGGTCATCGACGGCTCGGACCACGCCAGCTATATGAGCGTGCGCACTTCGCAGAGATACTCGACGGGCGAATACACGTACGGTTCGCTGCATGCCGGCGGAATCGTCTGGTACGGCCATTACCTGTACGTGGCGGACACCCACCGTGGATTCCGCGTCTTCGACCTGCGTAACCTCATCGACCTCGGAGCCCTGCCCGCCGACACATGGGGTACGTCCACGACCGCCATCGGCAGGCATGACGGCGTCTACCACGCCCACGGTTACCGCTACATCCTCCCGCAGAGCGACGGATGGACCTTCTCCGCCTGCGACACGGCCGAGCCCCCGCGCGGCACCGCGTGCGACACGCAGGCCGCCGACACGACCTGCACGGCCACGGAGGTCACCCCGAAGACCAGCTTCGCCGGTCTCGACCGCAGCGCGACCGTACGGCACGTCACCACGGGCGAATGGTGCGACAAGGCGCAGGCCACGGACGCGTACACCACCGGCCGGGTCATCCGTTGGCCGATGAGCGCCGACGGGGGAACACCGGCGCTGGACAGCGACGGACACTGGGTGGCTGACGCCGCCTACCGCATTCCGTACAACCCCGCGTATTCCGACAACGGCGGAATCCAGGGCGCCGCGGTCATCGGCGGTACGTACTACCTCAGCCAGAGCCGAGGATCGTCGAACGGCAAGGTGATCGTCGCCAGGCCCGACACCACCACCGGGCGACTCGTCGAAACGTTCAGGCGCCGGGCCTCCGCGATCGGGGTCGAAGACTTCTCCGTCTGGCCCGGATCACCGCATCAGCTCTGGACGGTGACCGAGCACCCCGGCCGGCGCATGCTGTTCAGCGTCACCCCGTGAGCCGGCCGCCGACAGTCGGCCGCCGGTCCCGGAGCCCGGCGGCCGTGCGGGGAGACTTCAGTACGTGTGGCCCACGTGCGCGAGGGCTTGTTTCAGCAGCACCCCGTGCCCACCCGGCATCTCGTTCTGCACGGCGGGTGAGGCCGCTTCCCGCGGACTGAACCAGACCAGGTCCAGCGCGTCCTGCCGTGGGCGGCAGTCGCCGGCCACCGGCACGATGTACGCGAGAGACACCGCGTGCTGGCGCGGGTCGTGGTAGGCGGTGACGCCCGCCGTGGGGAAGTACTCGGCGACCGTGAAGGGCTGCAGGGAGGCGGGGACGCGGGGCAGGGCCACCGGGCCGAGATCCTTCTCCAGGTGGCGCAGCAGCGCGTCACGGACCCGCTCGTGGTGCATGACACGCCCGGACACCAGGGCGCGGCTGATGGTTCCGTCCGCGCCGATCCGCAGGAGCAGTCCGATGCTGGTGACTTCACCGCTGTCGTCCACGCGCACGGGCACGGCCTCGACGTACAGGATCGGCATCCGGTCCCTGGCCGTGTTCAGCTCGTCCGTGGTCAGCCAGCCGGGTGTGGTCTCGGTCATGTCAGACATCGCTTGATCATACTTTCAAGACCGGGCCCGCGCCCAGACCGCGTGTCTGCCAGCCGGGTGGCACGAAGGACCGGCGTGCGTACGGGCTACATGCCTCGGCGGATGTCGATGTTGCCGTACCGGGTGCGGGCGCGGATCTTGACCGTGTCCTCGGTCTTCTCCGGGGTCTCCGACGCGGTCAGGGTGTTGCGCACCTGGCCGGCGCCCGAGCTGACGTCGAGCCAGGCGGCCGTGCCCTCGCGGACGCCGACCTCGATGGCACCG
Source organism: Streptomyces sp. NPDC015346 (assembly GCF_043078785.1). Lineage (NCBI taxonomy): Bacteria > Bacillati > Actinomycetota > Actinomycetes > Kitasatosporales > Streptomycetaceae > Streptomyces > Streptomyces sp. NPDC015346. The sequence continues at coordinate 788,595 of NZ_JBIBTW010000003.1, forward strand.
TAGGAGGTCTCCAACTGGACGGTGCCTCGGGCCACCTCGCCCACCCGGAGGGTGCCGTGGGCGGTGGTGGCGGTGACCGAGTCCTCGGCGCGCCGGATCTCGATGTCGCCGTTGGCTCCGCTGACCCGCAGCTCGCCGGTCGCGGCGCCGACGGTCGTGGTGCCGTGCGAGTTCTTCAGGACGGCGGGGCCGTCGAGCAGGCCGACGCGCAGGCTGCCGGAGCTGGTGGTGATCTCGGCCGCGCCCTCGACGCGGTCCACGGTGATCGAACCGTGCGACGCGGTCAGCTTCAGCGGTCCGGTCGCATCGAGGCGGACGTCGCCGGAGGAGGTCTTCACGCGGACCTCCCCGAGCAGGCCCTCGCCGAGCACCTGGACCCAGGCGCCGCTCATGTCGACGTGAGAGCCCGTGGGCAGGTCGACCGTCACGTCGACGGTGCCGGTGCGCCCGAGGCCGAGCAGATTGGGCTTGGGCGTCCTGACGGTCAGTACACCGCTCGAGAAGGTGATCTCGGTCTGCTCGGCCGCCCGCACGTCCTGGTCCTTCTTCGGATCGCGGGGCCGCGCCTCGACGACGGTGTCGAGGCGGTCGCCCGCGGTGAACTGGAGGGAACCGGCCTCCACGCGTGCGGTGACCGAGATCGGTGCGGGAGTGTCGAAAGAAGGCATGGCTGTCCCGTCCTCTTGGGTCTACAGGGCGTCCCCACTGGTGGGACGTGGTGTGGGTGAGTGAAGTGGTGGGGGAGCGGCTAGCGCACCCAGCCCGTGAAGCTCTGCCCGACGGCCTGGGCCTTCTCCGCCGTGCGCGGGCGCCCGCCGCCTTCGACCGCGGCCGACACCGCGCGCACCAGCCACGCGTTGACCGACAGCCCCTCGCGGGCCGCGGCCTCCTCGGCACGGGCCTTCAGGTGGGCCGGCAGACGCAGATTGACCCTGGCAGTACCACCCTCGTCGCCCTCCGCCGGAGCAGGCGCCTGGAGCGGTTCGAGGGCCGTCGCGGCTTCCGGTTCCGCGGCGGCGGGCGCCGTCACCACGAAGTCGGGGTCGAGCCCGCGCAGCCGTACGTCGACCGAACCGGGAGCGAGATCCCGGGTGATCTCGGCCGTCGCGGCCGAGAGCACATTGAGCATGGTCAGCCGGGCCGCCGACTCCAGCGGAGCGGTGAGTCTCTCCGCCAGCTGCCGGGCTTCGTCACCGCCGGCCTCGGCGGCCACCGCGAGCTCGCGGCGGAGGGTGTCGACATACGGGGTGAGGTCCATGGCGCCATCATGGCACCACGATGGCGCAACCTGCAAGCCCGAATGGCGCCAAGCGCAGCATCCGTGTCGGGTGACGGAAGGGCTTACTGAAAGTTTCTGCAACAACCTTGTTGAAAGGGGGAGTTGGTGCCAGTGTGGTCGCGTCTTGATCGGACCCTCAACGGGAGGCGCAGTGCGCAACGCGAGACGACTTCTCCTCAGATTCGGCGCCATGGCGAGCTCAGCACTCACGATCGCGGGAATCGGCCTCATAGCAGCCCCTCCGGCCGCGGCCGTCGACTACTACTACGAACTTCCCTACCCGTCGGGTGAGTCCTACCTCGTCACCCAAGGCCCCGAGGGCACGTACTCGCACACCGGCCCGTACAACGAGTACGCCTGGGACTTCGGGCTTCCGGCGAACTACGAGGTCTCCGCCGCGCAGGGCGGCACGGTTCTCGTCTCCGACTGGTCGCCGTACTGGCAGAACGGCATCGAGGTCATCATCCGCCACTCGAACGGCCAATGCACCCACTACGCCCACCTCAACCGGGCGATCTACAACGCGGGTGACTGGGTCCCGCAGGGCCGGATCATCGGCTGGTCGGGAGCCACCGGCGCGGCGAACGGCGCGCACCTGCACTTCCAGGTCATCAACTGCAGCACCCGCGTCGGTATCCGGGCCACGCTGCAGGGCTGGACGCCGCCCACCGGATCACGGCCGGTGAGCGTCAACACCCGGGCCTGATACGGGTCTTACCGCCCCCGCCACACCCGGCGCGACGAGCGACCGGTGTGGCGGGGGCGGCCCGGTGGTCCTGGCTCGTGGTGGTCAGTGGAGCCGACGGGTGTAGGCGACCTTGTCGACCAGACGCTCCTCCTCGCCGGGCGGGGTGAAGTACAGCTCGAAGGTGTGGTGGCCTTCGGGGTCGATGGTGATCACGGTCCGCATGGGAATGCTCCGGCCGGCGTGACCGAGAATGCCGGGGTCGGTGAACTCGCCCGGGATGGACAGCACGGTCGGACGGCCCTCGACCGGTCCGCCCCGGTACGTCATCGCCTGCGGGGTGACGTTGTCGAACGTGGTCCACTCGTAACGCCGGTCGATGTTGGAGAAGCCGAGAACGCCGAGCCGGTGGTACGGCCGCCCCCCGAGGGTGCCCTGGGTGGTCTCCTGCAGGTAGCGGCCGCCGGTCCGGTCGAGCCATCGGGTCTTGACGACGATGTCGCGCGAGACGACGGGCCGGCCGTTCTCACCGAGGATGTAGTTGGTCTTGGTGGCCTGCCAGGTTCCCTCCAGCGGGTCCAACAGGCGGTGGTACGGGCCGGGCTGGAGGACGTCGTCGGCGGCGACCCTCCCCGAGGCCACGACCGGAGCACCGCCCGCGGAGGCGGACCCGGTCAGACCGGTCAGGCTGGTGAGACTCGTCAGGCAGAGCGCGGCCGCCAGCGCGAGCGCCGGCCACCTCGGCTTGGGCGGTTGCTCGGGAGGTGTCACAGGTTCCTCCCGAAGTGCGCGGCGACGGCGTCGACGGCGACGGTCACCTGGGGTTCCTGGTCGTAGAAGTCGAACTGCGTGCCCTGCGTCCACAGGATGTCCTTGGGGCCGGCCAGTCCGGCGTGGAAGCGGCGTGCTCCCTCCGGTATGGCGGCGTCCTCGCTGTGCACGATGAGGGTGGGCTGGGTGATCCGCGGGGCGAGTGCGATGGAGTCGTACGTGAGCCAGTCCGGCCAGGACATGACGGCGAAGCGGTTCGGCCAGGCGGGCACGGCGCCGCGGGCGGGGTTGAGATAGAAGTCGATCTCGTACGGCATGGCCGCGCGCGCGTCGGTCGTGCTCACCACCGGCACGTAGTCGACCTCGCTGGTCTCGTCGTACCGGGAGCGGGCCTCCCGGCCGGTCTTGATCTTCTCGGCGACCGCGTCGGCGCCCCCGTACGCGACTTCGCAGATCGCCTCGTCGTGCAGCCAGGGGGCGACGAGCGCGAGCCCCTTGATCCGTGGGTCGTGCGCCGCGTTGTCGGACATGTACATCGCGGCCGCGCAGATGCCGAGGGCGCCGAGCCGGTCGCCGTCGACGGCCGGGTGACCGGCCAGGAAGGTCAGCGCGTGGTGGATGTCGCGGACCTTGCGCGCCGGGGACTCCGTGTCGCGGGGCTCGCCCCCGGACGCTCCGAAGCCGGTGAAGTCGAACGACAGGGCGGCGTAGCCGCGTTCGGCCAGGCGCTGGGCGTAGCGGTCCGCCATCAGCTCCTTGACGCTGGTCCAGGTGCCGGCCACCACCACGCCGGGGGCCGCGGCCGGCCGGTCGGTGCCGCCTGGCAGGAACAGATTGCCGGTGAGGGTCGCGCCCTCGCTGTCGAAGGTGACGGTCTCGCGTCGGGTCATGTCGTGTCCTCCGTGGAAGCGTGCGGACGGAAAGGTGTGTGAGCGGACGGGGCGATCGAAGGGACGGTGCGGCCTGGGCGCCGGCGCACGGGTGCCCGGGCACGGACGCCGGGCACGGGCGGCCCTTCGGCCGCTGTTCAGGCGTACTGCCGTTCAGGCGTATTGGAGGTCGGCCCTGGTGATCAGGCCGTCGGCGATGTCGAAGCTGTACGCGGCACGGAAGCCGCCCGTGCCGCCGGGCTGGAAGCGGACCAGCATTGTGGTGCCGTTCGTGCGCGGGGTGTGGCCGAGCAGGGTGTAGACCCCGCCGACGACCTCGTCCGCCGCCCATTGCCGGATGGCGGCTCGGCCGCGGATCTCCCGGCCGACGTCGACGACGACGGCGTCGGCCGCGAACGCGGCGGCCACCGCGTCCGCGTCCTTCGCCGCGACGGCGTCGAGATAGCGCTGCGCGGCCGGGTCCAACGGGCCGGACGACGGACTCGGCGACTGCGAGCGCCGGGCGGCGTCCGGGGCGTCCGCGGGGCGCGGAGTCGGGGAGGTTCCACAGGCCGCCGTGGTCCCGGCGAGGGCCAGGACGAGCGCGGCCGCGCAGGCGGCGGTGACGGCTCTCACGGCAGCAGTCCTCGGTTGCCGTCGCCCCAGGTGGCGGTCATCGTCACGCCGGTGATGAGCCAGCCGGTGTCGAAGCGCGCGAGCTCGAAACGGTAGGTGCCGCCCAGTGTCCACAGCGAGCCGCCGAAGGCGCCGCGTCCGCGATGGGTCGCCTGGAACGCGGCCGTGCAGACGGCGGTGTCGCCGTCGATCGCCACCAGGTGGTTGGCGAGCAGGTGCTGGGTGGCCTCGTAGCCGCCGAGCACCTCCTGCCAGCCGTCCACGATCTGGTCCGGGGTGAGGGTGACGGGCTCACCACCGTTGAGGCTGGTGTAGTCGAGGCGCACCCGCGGTGCGAACACGCCCCTGAGGAGGTCCCATTCGCGCTGGTCGGCGTACCAGACCAGCCGGGTGCAGGCGTCGATGACGTCGAGTCGGTCCATGCGAACGATCATGTCGGCCCCCGTCCCGGGGGCGGCAGGGGCAATGGCTGCATTCGATACTGCAGGATCTTGCAGCCGCGCCCGCTACAGCCAGCCGAGTTCCTTGGCGCGTACGGCGGCCTGGAACCGGGTGGCCGCGCCGAGGCGGGCCAGCAGGTCGGCGACATGGGAGCGGAACTTGCGTACGGAGATGTTGAGGGAGCGGGCAGCGGCCTCGTCGGTGTCGTGCCGGGTGAGCGCGTGCAGGACCTGCTGCTCGATGGGAGACAGCGGCAGGTCGTCGAGGTCCCGGGCTCGTGCCCACATGCCGTCGAAGAGGTCGCCCAGCAGGGCGACAAGGCCGGGTGACCGGATCTGCAGGGCGCCTGACGCCGGGTCGGCGGGGTCGGCCTGGACGAAGGCGACCGACCGGTTGACGAGGGCCAGGAGCCGTACGGGCTCGGTGGTGACCCGGTGCACGTCCCCGAGCGCCTGCAGGGAACGCGCGTAGGCCTCCTGCCCGGGGGCCTGGAGGGCGTCCGAGGAGAACAGCGTCCGGCTGCGGAGCCCGGCCGCGAGGAGGCGTTTGAAAGGGGTGTTGTCGTAGACGTGGGCGGAGGACCGGGCCCGGGTCTTGAGCGCCATGTACGTGCCGGGGTGGTCGGTGAGCAGCGCCCGGATCCGGCGGGTGACCGCCCGCCCGTCCACCACGTGCTCGACCATCTGGAGGGGGCGGCCGCTGCGTTGCTCCTCGGTCAGTTCGGTGAGTACGTCCCAGGCGAGGGTGAGCCCGGTCAGCTGCCGCTGAGTCCGCTCGATGCGCCGGCGAACGAGCAGGTCGACGGCGGCGGCCGGGCCGACCGCCGTCAGCTGCTGATCCACCAGCCCCAGCTCGCGTAAGTCATGGGCGACCAGCCGGACATCCGGCATCGCCAGGTCGACGCGGGCGGCGTCCAGGCCGGCGTGCGGATTGCGCAGCAGGTAGCGGTAGAGACGTTCCTGCTCGGTGGTCAGCCCCAGGCTGGCCATGCTCATGCAGATCTCCCGGGTGAGGTGGGGCGGCCGTGGTGAGGAGGGCCGGGCGGCCGTCTTGGCCTCGACGGCGCCGGATCCTAGCCGGGTTGTGCGGTGTGGGTGCGCTCTGTCTCGTGGGCGCGCCTGACCGGCCGACAGGGCACCTTCGGCTGCGCCATGGTCCGGCGCGTCGGGCGGATGGTGGCGACGGTGCGTGCCCCGCGGCGCGCGGGGCCACGCCCTACGCGCTGGTCTGCGCCGCCCGATCGTCGCGCATCGCGCGGGCGGCCAGGGCGCGGAGGAATCGGACGTAGGGCGACCATCGGGCCGGGCGGGCCACTGTGCCGGTGCAGGCGAGTTCGGCGCGGTCGAAGCTGTCCTCCATGCAGGCGTCGTGCATCGGGCGCCAGGCCAGGGGCCAGGTGACGCGCGCCAGGCCGCTGGTGGACATCGTCAGGGTGTGGTGGAGCAGGGTGTGTTCGGGGTCGACGGGCAGGACGGCCAGCTCGTGGAAGCCGTCGAACCCGCGCGGCCCGGTGAATTGGAAGCGGATCCAGCTGCTCGGCACGTACCCGGCGATGGTGTAGCGCACCGGCCCGTGTCCGCCCACCGCGCCGACTCCCAGCGGACGGTCGAACTCCATCGGCCCCCAGTCGAGACCCGGCCACAGCATGTCGCCGTCCCCGCTCGCCAAGGTGTCGATGAGTGCGCCGACCTCGCTCTCCTTCGCGGCCAGCAGGCGCTCGTGGACGTTGTAGACGCCCATGGCGTCCTCCCCTCAACAGTATTGGAGACCTCTCTCCAATAAATTGGAGGGTACTCTCTTATTCATGGCGAGACCACCCCGCTTCACCACCGATCAGCTCCTCGACGCCGCCGTACGCCTCGCGGCCGCCGACGGACCGGCCGCCGTGACCATGTCGGCCGTCGCCCAGGCCGTCGGCGCGCCGAGCGGCTCGGTCTACCACCGCTTCCCGGGGCGCGTGGCGCTGCTCGCCGAGGTGTGGCTGCGGAGCGTGGAGCGCTTCCAGGAGGGCTACTTCGCCGTGATCGACAGGGCCGCCGAGCCGCTCCGGGCGGCGCGCGCCGCTTCCCGGTACGTCGTGGCCTGGAGCCGGGAGAACTCCGAGGAAGCCGCACTCCTCCTGTACGGCCCGGCCGAGTTCGGCCGGTCCGAATGGTCCGAGGAACACACCCGGCGCGCGGACGCCGGCAACGGGCGGGTGTTCGCCTCCCTGCACGACCTCGCCGAGGCCCTCGGCGCCAGGGACGAACCGGCCCGGGACCGCGTCACCCTGGCCCTGATCGACCTGCCCCTGTCCGTGGTCCGCCGCCACCTGCGCGCAGGCACCCCCCTGCCACCCCACGCCGAGAACCTGGCCGAGGAGTGCACGGCCGCCCTCCTGGGCGACGACCGGGGCGGGCCGGCGTAAGAGGGGGTAGCCGCGGAACACCGAGGTGTCGGCCGACCTCTATGGTCGCTGCGTCGGTACTGGCTGAAGTGCGGGCCAGCGAACGAGCATGCGTTGCCGCATGGCGGAGCTGAGGCCGCTCAAGCCGCTGAGAGAGGTGTGGTCGGCCGTCAACTGGCTGACGACACCCAGCCGGTGGACGAGCCGTTGACGGGCGGTCGCGGTGCCCCACTTCCAGTCACGGTGCGGAATCCGGGCCAGGTGATCAATGCTCTCGCGTCGTGCCCGCTCAACCAGCGCGTCACCGCGCAGCAGCCAGCCGGCGCACGCGTCGGCGAGCCCGTCTTGGGCTTCGTGGCCCGTCACAGCGCGCCACTCCTCGCGGTAGGCGCTCTCCGCCCGTCCCAGCAGCGGCTCCGACGCTGAAGTGACACACCAGCAAGTCGGAAAGCCGATGCGCAGATACGCCAGCTCCATCGAGCCGCTACCCAGTGAAGCCTGCTCGAAGTCGATGAACCGGATACCCGTGGCAGTGTGGAGATCATTACCGGGACAGGGGTCCCCGTGGAGAAGAGCATGCCCGGGTGCCTGGTCGAGCCGGTTCACGAGGGCATGGAGCTCGTCGGACACACCAGACGCGACAGGAACCTCCAGCGCCCCCGCCAGTCGTAGGAAGGACTCGACATCGGCCTGGTTCGGGCCCTGCCACCGGGGAAGTACTCCGACGTCCTCCGGACGGCCCACGGCATGCAGCCGTGCCAACGCGGCCGCGTAGCCGACGATCCAGTCGCCGGCCGGGCGCCCGTGATCCAGATGCTCCAGCACCAGGACCCGCTCGCCGGGATCGGTCGCCAGCACCGCGGGCACCACAGGCATGTCGGCTCGGGCGGCGAGCCGCAGGGCGGCCACCTCGCGGGCGTATCGCTCGTCGGCATCAGGACCGTCGACGATCTGCTTCACCACGACCGTTGCCTCGGGCAACTCGACGCGCCACACGCGCGAGCGGGGACTGCTGCTCAGTCTGCGCGAGCACCTGGGTGATCCCAGTTCGGCCCGTAACTGTTCCGCGAACGGCAGTCTCCACCCCATGGGCTCATCCTTCCACGCGGCCGAACGAGCGTGTGGCGCCTGTCCACAACGGGCCGTCCTGACGAGCGCCTCACTTCGGGGAGTGCAAGAAGCCCATGACGGGCGATGACCGGCCAACTTGCGGGAGTTGGCGTCGCGCGCGGAGGCTGTTCGAGTGAGATGCCCGGCACGGCGGATATCGTTCCCGGCGTGAACATGATCAAGCATTCTTCTGGTCGCCTGCCCCTCGTGGGGCTGGCGGTGATGATCCTGGCGGCGTCCTTGGTGTGGCTCCAGGCCGGATCGGCGCAGGCGGCGTACTCCGACTGTCCGCCGCAGAGCTTCTGCCTCTACACCCAGGCCGACGGGAACGGCGAGATGGTCCCCGTGTCGCCCGGGTCCCAGCTCGACTACAGCACGGCTCCAGAGCTGGCGGCGAAGTCCTTCGCGTCCTTCCGGAACAACACCACGTCCTGGGCCTGTCTGTACGACTCCCCGAGCTACGGCGGCACCGAGACGCAGGCCGTCCTCCCCGGGCACACCGGCGCCGACCTCCCCAAGAACCCTGACGGCCAGCCGCGGTGGACGCCCGCTTCGCACAAGTTCGCCAAGTCGAAGGCGGGCTGCCGGACGGGGTACGAACGCTGCAAGGTCACCCGCGTGTGCATCTTCCAAGGCCCCAGCGGGCGCGGTGTCGCCGGCGTGACGAACCAGACCGAGGATCTCGGCAACGGTGTCCTCGGCAACCGGGACTACTCCGTCACCTGGGACGACAAGGTCGTGTCCGTCGCGAACCGATCGAACAACGTCGTCTGCTTCTTCCCGGATCCCGGCTATGCCGGGAGGTGGGAGGTCGGCGGCGCGGCATTCCGGGCCTTCGTCGTCCCGCCCGGTCACGAGACGACCCTTCCCCGGACCTACCAGGCGTCCATCAGCTCCCACAAGCTCGCCGGCACGGAAGCGGGGTGCTGACCATGGGCAGGTCCATGAATTCCACCGAGAGTTCCAGCGGCCGCCGCCTGCGCCGCATCGCCGCGGTTCCCGTCGCCCTGGCGACCCTGGCGCTGACCCAGTCCGCGACAACCGCCGCGACCGCGGCGGCCGACCCCACGACCAACGATGTCGCCTCGGTCCTGGACGGGCTGACGCCCCACCGCCTCGTGGTGGCGGAAGGGATCGAGCGGACGACGTACTCCAGCCCCTCCTCGCCCCTCGTCGTCCGCGTGGCGGTCATCGATCCCGACCTGGGCGCGGTCACGCTGGACAGCACGGTGGGCGCGGCGGTGAGCGTGAAGGAGACGACGACCGCGATGCTGGCCACCGTCGGGACCACGGCGACGGACGCACCGTACGTCGGTGTCAACGGCGGCTACTCCGTCTCGCACAAGGGCCAGGACGCCGAGCGGAGGGCGATCTCCGAGGACCGGTCCCTGCCGATGGTGGCCTCGGTCCAGGAGGACGTCGTGCAGGGGGCCTCCTGTGCGAGGGGACAGAACGCCGTCGTCCTCCAGCACGGCCGGCCGCACTTCACCAAGGTCACGACCACGCTCGAGATCACGTCCGACCGGAAGACCGCGGACGTCACCGACGACGTCAAACGCTCTGTCGACGGGGTCAACCGGTACCCGGGATGGATCCCGTTCTGCCCGCAGGGGGCCTGTGACAGGCCCCTCCCGTACAAGAAGGACGCCGCCGGCGAACCGGTCCTGGACGAGGACGGCCACAAGGTCTACCTCGACGAGAACGGCCTGGAGATCAGCGGCGGCCCGTACTACGAGGACGACAGCGAGATCGTCGTATTCACCTCCGCCTACGGCCAGAAGACGCCGGAGCCCGGCCACACCTCGTGGGTGAAGGCGGACAACGTCCAGGGTGTCGAGGTCGCCGTCGACCAGCGCGGTTACGTCACCGAGAAGAGGTCCAGGCGAGGCGGCATGGAGATCCCGCCGAACGGCATGGTCCTGCAGGGCATCGGTACGACGCAGAGCGACGCCGGCGCGAAGTGGCTCGACGACCACACCCAGGTCGGAGCGAAACTCACGTACACGCAGCGCGTCACGGACATCGGCTTCCCCAGGGAAACGGCTACCGGCCTCGTCAACGACACGGCCGACGACGAAGACCTCGTCCTCGACCCGGCCTACCCGTCCCTCGACGTCATCAACGGCACCCACCTCCTGATGCGGAACGCCAAGGTCGCCGCCGCACCCGGCGACAACGACAACACGGACCCGCGGACCGCCATCGGAACGGACGGCTGGGGACGCACTCTCCTGGTCACCGTCACCTCCACGACCGACGGCGTACGCCACGGTGTGCCGATCTACGACCTGGCGAAGATCATGGAGGACCTCGGATCCGTCGACGCGCTCAACCTGGACGGCGGCGGCTCGACCACCTTCGTCGTCGACGGACAGGTGAAGAACGCGATCTCCAACGGGGGAGGGGTCGAACGCCCCGTCTACGACAGCGTCTACGCCGGCCGCGGCGGCCACGCCCTCCCGGCCCCCGCCAACTGACCCCCGGGACGCTGAAATCGCCCCGGCCCCCAGGACACGGGGGCCGGGGCGCCCGTACGAGCCGAGACACCGAACCCCAAACCCGCAGCGAGGCCCCAAATGACCGACACCCCCGCCACCTCCGACTCCTTCCGGTTCCACCCCGGTTCTCCGGACTCTCCCGTGATCCTCCATGTCCCGCACTCCTCCCGGGCCGTGCCGGCGGAGGTCCGCGCCGGCATCACGCTCGACGCGCCGGCGCTCGCGCGCGAACTGGACCACATCACCGACTCGCACACGGAGGAGATCGCCGCCAGAGCGGCCGAGCAGGCGCCCGTCACACCCTGGCGCTTCGTCAACCGGCTCTCGCGTCTCGTCATCGACCCCGAGCGGTTCCCCGACGAGCGCGAGGAGATGCTGGCGAGGGGCATGGGCGCGGTCTACACACAGACGACGCACCGCGAGGAGCTCCGCCCGGCCGACTTCGACGGACAGCCGCTGATCGAGCGCTACTTCCACCCCTACGCGGAGGCGATGACGGCCGCGGTGGCGGAACGGCTGGAGGCGGTCGGGCGCGCCGTGATCCTGGACGTCCACTCGTACCCGTCGAAGGCGCTGCCGTACGAGCTCCACGGCGACGGCCCGCGACCGCCGATCTGCCTGGGAACGGACCCCCACCACACACCCGCCCCCTTGGTCGAGGCCGCGCGGCAGGTGTTCGCGGGCTTCGGCGGCACGGGGCTGGACAGCCCGTTCGCCGGGACGTACGTGCCGCTGCGGTACTACGGCAAGGACCCGAGGGTCACGGCGCTCATGGTGGAGATCCGGCGCGACCTCTACATGGACGAGCCGGGAGGCCCGGCGGGCTCCGGCCTCGACGGCCTGGCGAGCGCGCTGGCGCGTCTCGTGGAGTGGGCTTCCGCCTGACGTCAGCGGTTGATCATGTCCCGGGTCTGGGCGTACACCGTCGCGTCGGTGAGCAGGCCCGTGTGGCTGAGGCAGGCGGTCCGGCTGTTGGCCGCGCCGGACAGGGACACGGAGCTGTCCGGGTTGATCACCGTGTCGCAGGGCGACCACCAGGTGGCGTACCGGGATGACCCTGGGGTCTCGTCGCCGGAGTTCAGGTCGATGAGGAAGCTGGAGCCGATGCGCATCTCGGTGCAGGACGTGTCGAAGCAGCTGTTGGCGGTGTCGGTCCCGTGGTTCGGGCCGCCCAGCGACACCCAGGCGTCGACCTTGGAGGTCCCGCCGAGGTTCTTGAGGTAGTGGCGCGAGGACAGCCCGCCCATGGAGTGGCTGACGATGTCGACCTGGGTCGCGCCCGTGGCCGCGAGGAGACGATCGACCTCGGTGGAGAGCTGCTGGGCGGTGACGGTGTTCGACTGGCGCGAGTCGTAGGTCCACTGGCGCAGATGGGAGGACGGCCATCCGTCGGCCCTGAAGCGGTCGGCCATGGTGTTCCAGTTGCTGCCGTCCCCGTTGTAGCCGTGCACGAACAAGACGGGGTTGCTGCCGGAGCCGAAGAGGGAGCCGGTCGATGCCTGGGCGGGAGCCGACGCCTGCACGGCGAGAAGGGCACCGGCTATGGCTACGGCTGCGGTCACGACGGAACTCTTCACACGGGCCTCCATGGGCAGGGTAAGGAAACGCGCTCGATGGGCGCGTTCTGGCGGAGAGATCGCGCTCGGGGCTTCCCGGATCACGGGAGCGGTACCTGCGGCACGTGGGGCGTGCCGAGCGGCCGGTTCGCCGCGGCCGCAGGGGGAGGGACACCGGTGTCGTCGAGGGGTGGGCTGAGCGTACTGATCAGTAGGTGCATGTGGTCAAGAGGTGTGCGTCGAGTTTCTCGCCCGCCCGCTCGCCGGGCCCTCGCATGCCTGCCCGGCCGCGTCAGGGGTACGGGGAAGAGCATGCAAGCACTGTCACAGGATGTGATCGAGTTGGTCCGTGAGGATATCGACCAGGTGAAGGCGGAGTTGGTGGCCGCCGTGTCCGAGGGACGCCGGGGATCGGCGGCTCTGGGGGCCGGCGGGGTGCTCGGCGTACTGGCCCTGCTGGCGGCTCAGGAGTCGGCGGTGCGAGCGCTGGAGCGAGTGTGGCCGGCGCCGCGGGTGGCGGGGGCGCTGGCGGCTGCGTACGGCATCGGTGCTGTGGCGTTCGCCGGGTACGGGTACGAGAGACTGCGCCGGGCCCGAGCCGCCTCACGGGAGGCGCTGGCAGGTTCGCTGGACGCGGTGAAGGAGGTGGCCGACGAGCTGGCGAACTGATGGGGTCGGCTGATGGGCCCGGCGGATGGGGCCGGTTCCGAAATTCTGGATGGCGCAGCGGAGTTTGCGTGCGGCGCGAGCGCGGCCTCCGGCCCGTGGTTCCCACGGATTCTCCGCATTTCATACGGATGTCCTGAGACTCGGGGGGCACTCGTACTCCGAGCTCGCCGATATGTGGGCGGGCGGGACAGCGGAAGGCCGACAACGGAACTCAGGGAGCACAGATGAAGGTCCGCCCGTGGCCCGCCGGACCGGATCTCCGGCTCACGGCCCACGCGATCGCCGGCCGCTATCGGCTCGACGACCTGTTGGGGCGCGGTGGTTCGGCTGATGTGTACGAAGGGCGGGACCTGCGGCTGGACCGGCCGGTGGCGGTGAAGGTCTTCCGGCCGGGCAGTGAGTCCCAGACGGAGGAACGTTTCGACGACGAGGGCCGCTTGCTGGCCCAGATGCGTCACCCCGGGCTGGTGACCGTGTACGACTCCGGTCAAGAGGACGGTCGGCCGTACCTGGTGATGCAGCTCATCGAGGGGACGACGCTGCGCAGGCGCATCGCCGCGGGTCCGCTGACTCCCGCCGAGACCTCCCGTATCGGATCCGCACTCGCCTCGGCGCTGGCCCATGTGCACGCGGCCGGCGTGGTGCACCGCGACGTCAAGCCGTCCAACATCCTCCTGGACGGGACGGGCGCGCCGCACCTGACCGACTTCGGCATTTCCCGGCTGCTCGACGCCACCATCCACACCCACACCGGCACCGAAACCGGCACTCTCGTGGGAACCGCGGCCTATATGGCGCCGGAACAGGTGCTGGGCAGAGGAGCGACGCCGGCCGCGGACGTCTACAGCCTCGGACTCGTGCTCCTCGAGTCCCTGAAGGGTGAGCTGGAGTACGCCGGTGCCCCGTTGGAGGCGGCGATCGCGCGACTGCACCGGCCCCCGGCCATTCCTCCGGACCTGCCGGCGGAGTTCGCCGAGCTGTTGCGGGCCATGACGGATTCGGAGGAGGCCGGTCGGCCCGACGCGCACGCCTGCTACCGGGCACTGGCCGCCATGGAGGCTGGGGACTCCGGCCCGTCGTCAGACGTCCGGTACGCGGGTGAGGGCCGGAACGCGGGTGACGACACGCTGCGGGCGGAGTACGCGAGTGTGCGAACGGGTGGCGCGGGTCTGCCGATGCCCGCGACGACGCCGAGCGACGGGCCCCCGCCGCCGGAACCCCTTTCCGCGGTCCCCGCTTCCCCTCGCTCCGGCCGCCGTGCCCTTCTTGCTACGGGGGCGGCGCTGGCCGTGCTCGGAGTCACGCTGACCGGCTCGATCGGTGGTCCGCCCTCCGAGAGCGAGGATGCGGCCTCCCGGCCACCGCGCCAGGCCACGACGGAATCCACGTCGGCCCGGCCGGAGCGGACGACCGAACCCTCGCCGGCCAGGACCGGGCAGCCGGACCCGTCCACCTCACCGGCGGCAACGCCCGCCGTCGCCCCTTCGCGGACGATGCCTTCCCGCACCGCCGAGGAGCCCACCGGGAAGCCCAGTTCCACGGCCGAACAGCGTAAGGATCCCGGCGGCTCGCAGGGCGAGGCCGTCCGGGGTCCCGTCCGCGGGGAGGCCGAGCCCCGCCCGGGGAAGGACAAGCCGCAGAGGAAGAAACACGGCGAATGAACCGGCCGTACCGGGCAACAAGGAAGTGACGTACAGACCAGGCCGCGTGTCCCGGTCGTCCCCGAAGGAAGGAAGTAGGCATGACCCCCGACATCTGGTCCTTCTCGGAGACCGCGAGCCACGCGTCCGACATGGACCTGACCGGATACAAGGTTGAAGCGACGGACGGTGGTATCGGAAAGGTCGACCGGCACTCCACCGAAGTCGGCGGCTGCCACCTGGTCGTGGACACCGGACCGTGGATCCTCGGCAAGCACGTCGTGATCCCGGCCGGCATCGTCACGACTGTGGACCCGGCGACCGAGACCGTCTTCGTCAGCCGCACCAAGGAGCAGATCAAGAACGCCCCGGAGTTCGTGCCGGAAAGGCCCGACACGGACGAAGACCACCGCATGAAGTTCGCGGACTACTACCTGGCGTTCTTCCGGTAACCGCGAGGTTCCATGTCCGCATTGTTGACCCGCATCAAGCGGCGTACTCGAACCGGGACCTCGTACGGCGCGGCTGCGGGAGGTCGGCGCCCGTGAAGCCGTGGAGGCGGCCCGGTGTGCACCCCGGACCTCCTCACCCGGAGTCGTACCCCCACCGGGCTGAGCCGTCCCTGCCCATGAAGCACTTCGCCGGACGCCCGTCGGAGGTTGTGGCGGTGGCTCCCACCGGGGAGCAGAACTGGCCGAAACCGATGCCGGTTCCGCCGCCGGTGCTACCGCCCGAGCCGTCCGAGCCACCGCTTGTCGAGCCTCCATTGCCGGACGACCCGCCACTGCTCCCGCCCGTCGTGCCGCCGCCCGAGGAGGAGTCGTAGGAACGCTGGGGACGCGGCTTCGGCTCCCAGGCCGGCTTCGGTTTCGGCTTGGGCTTGGGCTTCGGTTTGGGTTTCGGCTTCGGGGTCGGGCTGGGCGCGGTGCAGGAGTCGCCGGGACCGATGAGCCACAGGTCGACCTGTGTGGTGGTGGGGACCTCGATGCCGGCTTCTGGCTGCTGTCGGCAGACCTGCCAGTCCGCCAGGTCCTGCGACCGGTCGTCCAACTGCCGCCCGGTGTGAGCGTGGAAGCGCACCACGCGGCCGAGGCCGAGGTCCTCCAGGACGCGCGAGGCATCGCCGAACCGCTCGCCGACGAGACCCGGCATCACCACGCGCCGGGTGCCGTCCAGTTGCGCCGGGCACACTTCCCGTTCCGGCACCGCGTAGAGCGTCAGCGTCCTGCCGGACGGGCGTACCGTCTCGTCGTGGGAAGGGTTCTGGAAGCAGACGCGCCAGCCGGTTCGACCCGTCGTCACCGTCCGGTACGCGGAGGAGGCGTCGGCCGCCACCACCACCCGCCACCGATCCCGGCGCGCCTGCGCGGCGGCTGTGACCAGGGAAGCTCCGCGGAAGTCGGGGACGATCAGCGGGTGGTCCGTACCGTCCTGCGCCACGGCGTCGCCCTGTCCAGGCCCTGGGTTCAGGCCGGCGATGAGCACCGCGGCCGCCACCGCGGACACCGAGACCGGATGCCGCCGTACCCACGTGA
This sequence comes from Streptomyces sp. NPDC015346, assembly GCF_043078785.1. NCBI lineage: Bacteria > Bacillati > Actinomycetota > Actinomycetes > Kitasatosporales > Streptomycetaceae > Streptomyces > Streptomyces sp. NPDC015346. The sequence continues at coordinate 804,670 of NZ_JBIBTW010000003.1, forward strand.
GGGACCGCTTCCCGCCGCCGGGCCGCAGGGGTGAGCCAGGGGGCAGGAGTTCTCCCACGGCTTCCAGGAACTCCCCCTTGGGATCGAGCTTCGAGCCGTGCAGCTTGTGCGACCTCCCGTCGACGAGGATCTCGACGGAGTCGAACATGCCGTGCGAGCGGCGGAGGATCCGCAGGGGCCCGACCACACGGGTCGCCTTGGGCGCCACGAGATTCCGGAGGAGGATGAGCCCCTTCCTGGTGAGCACGGCGTAACCCCAGCCGTCGTGGTAGACGGAACGGACGACTTCACCCGGTCCGAGCTCCCGCAACAACACCTCCTTGTGACTCTGGGAGAGGGAGATACTCTCACCGGATGCGACCGCGGCGGTACGCGGGTCCTCGCTCAGCGGATCGGACACCGGCTTCCCTGTGCTCGGAGGTACGGAGGAGAGACCGAGGGATACGCGGCACGGCGATCTCGGACGTACGGATGCTAACGGCTGCCGATCTACGCTCGGACACCAGTACGCCCACGTGCGAGCCGGCCGGATCCTTGCACTCCCCGGTGCGCGCGTCGGCACGCGGCGAGAAGGGCATCCGGCTGCGGCGGCGGCCCGCTTCCGGCACGGGCCTGACCGTCTGCCACGGGATCAGATGTCGCCTTGGACGAGGGCGTGGAGGTGCTCGTCGTGCCATCCGTCCGCGTGGAGCAGCGCGCTGCGCATGGTGCCTTCGCGGGAGTATCCGGCCTTGTCGGCCACACGGCAGGATGCCGGGTTGGCCACCGAGTGGCACAGGCGCAGGCGATGCAGGCCGAGGTCGTTCAGGGCCCAGTCGCTGACGCGTTTCGTGGCCTCGACCGCTACTCCGCAGCCGCGCGCCGAGGGAAGGAGCCAGTAGAAGATTTCCGCGCTGCCGCCGCTGAGGTCGATGTCGCCCCACCCGATCAGGCCAACCGTCTCGCCACTCGGTCGTCCGATGGCCCAGATCGCGCTCATCTCGGCCCGCCAACGCTCGTGCATGCGTTCAATCCTCCGGCGCCCCTCTTCAGGCGTCTCCACCAGCAGCCGGTTCCACTGGCGAATTCCGGGATCCTGGCTGGCGGCTACCAACACGTCGGCGTCGGAGAGATGCCAGGGACGCAGCTCCAGGCCACTTGGAAGACCGAACACCGGCTGCTCCATATTGGCCATCTGACCCGTGGGAACGACCGCTGGTATGCCAGAGCTGGAGATCATCGCCGCATCCTGCCACAGGCCTCGGCCGGCAAACCGTCGACCGCCGCCCGTCGGTGAAAGGCCTGGCGCTAGACTGCCCGCCCTTGAATTGGCGAGTAATGGGGGCGACATGGCAAGTGACGGCAGCAGCTCCGGCAGAGCGCGACGCGTCGACTTCGCCACGGTCACGTTGTTCGGCGCGGTCTATGCCAGCGCGTTGTTTCTCATCGTGACTGGCTTCGTTGTGGAACCGAGCGGCTGCGGAGGGCGCTTCCAAGCGCCGTGCTCAGGTGAGTCGTACTGGCGCCTCGGCCTCGGCTTTGGTCTTATCGCGGTGGTGGGGCCCGTCCTTCACAAGGTTGTGCCGAGCGTTCCCTTCGAGCAGGGCGTCGGCCGGCCGGCTGCTGTCACCGCCATGCTGTTGGGCGCGACGGTTGGCATCGCGCTGACTGTGATGGCTTTTCGCATGGCCGGGTGAGGCTTGGGGACCACGCGGACCAGCTGACGGCAACGTCTCGATAGGAAACCCTCAGAAGGCACGCCTCAGGGGCTGTCCGGTGGATCATGTGATTACTAGGCTACGACGATGGAACGCTTAACCGATGCGCCCGAGAGTCTCGCCCGGTCCGCAGAACCGGCCCGGGTGAACGACTACGACAGTTTCGCCGAAGCCTACTCGGCGGAGAACGAGAAGAACCTCCTGAACGCGTACTACGAGCGGCCCGGGATGTTGGCCCTCGCCGGCGACGTGACCGACCGTCGGATCCTGGACGCCGGCTGTGGCTCTGGCTCCTTGTCCGCGGCACTGCGCGACCGGGGCGCGGTCGTCACCGGCATCGACGCCAGCGCCGGAATGCTGGCGTTGGCAAGACGGCGGCTGGGTGACGACGTACCCCTGCACCTGGTCGACCTGAGCGAACCTCTGCCGTTCGACGACGGCGCTTTCGACGACGTGGTCGCGTCGCTGGTGCTGCACTACCTGGAGGACTGGGGGCCGACGCTGGCCGAGCTGCGGCGGGTGCTCAGGCCCGGCGGCCGACTGATCGCGTCGGTGGACCACCCGTTCGTGGCCTACACGATCCAGGACCCTCGGCCTGACTATTCTGCGACCACCAGCTATTCCTTCGACTGGACGTTCGACGGGCAGTCCTTCCCGATGAAATTCTGGCGCAGGCCGCTGCACGCGATGACTGACGCCTTCACCACCGCTGGCTTCCAGCTTTCCGCCATCAGCGAGCCGCAGCCCGACCCAGCCGCCCGCGAGCTGTTCCCCGACGGCTTCCATGCCCTCTCGACCAAAACCTGCTTCCTCTTCTTTGTCCTCGAGGTACCGCCGTCGGCTACCGGCTGTAACGAATGCGTGGTCGTTTCGTAGCGGACGGCTCGTTTTTCGTCACGTGTGGTCATCCGGCCGCGAGGCGTGCTGCGGCCGCCCGGTCGTCCTACCGACGGGTGGAGGTCCGGCCTGCGGCGACGCGGCCGGACGGCCCCAGACTGGTGAACGGGGTGCGGAAAACGGCGGGAACTGGCCGTACGGTGGAGGAAAGGCGGGTCGTGGTGGCGAGCATGTCGTTCTCACCGCGCGAGACCGACTCTCCGCCCGCCCGCCCCGCCTGAGCTCCGAGCGGTAGGAGGCAGCTGTGCGCGCCCGTGACCTGGCCGAGCCGTATCCGTTCGTGACGACCGACGACGACGCCTTGGTCGCTGCGCGGATGTTCGTGGAGAAGTCGCTGCCGGCCCTGCTCGTCCTGGATGCCGACGGGCAGCCACACGCGATCGTGCCCGGCTCTCAGGTTCTGCGCCAGACGCTGCCCGCCTACGTGGTCGACGATCCCCTGCTGGCCTCCGCTCTCCAAGGCCGTGCCGATCGGGAGATCGTTGAGCGGCTGGAGGGGATCACCGTCGCGGAGTGGCTGCCGCGCCGCCTGTTTCCGCCTCCGTACGTCGGCCCGGACGCCCTGCTGATGGAGGTCGCCGCGCTCATGGCCCGCACGCACAGCCCCCTGATCGCGGTGATCGAGCGCGAAGCCGGCAAGGTCCGACTGCTGGGCACCGTGACCGCGGCCCGCCTGATGAACAGCTTCCTCACCGGGCCGCCCTCCGGTCCAGCAGTCCCCGGCCCGAGTGGTTGACCGGGCAGTCCGGTATCGGCGTCAGTCTGGGCACAGCCACAGGGCGAGCTCAGCCGCATCGCTGTTCGAGTCCGATTACCTCACCGTCGAACACGCGAAAATCTATGGTGGCTGGAGTAGACATTGGGCGGTGGTGTGGATATGTTTCTCTCGTAGCCAAGAGAGACCGCAGGGCCCGGCAGACACGAACTGCCGGGCAGCAGTACCGCAGTTGAAGTTCGCAGGACGGTGCGGTGGTGGAGTTTCGAAGCCAGGCTTGTTGCGGTAACGGCGACGGGACTGACGACCGGACCGGGTGGCCCGCAGTGATCAGGGGCCGCCGTCAGCAGTACCGCATTACCGCAGTACACGCAGTGGAAGTACCCCGGTGAAGGCGTCGGCTGCGGACGCGCGCACCGGGAAGTTCGGCAGTGGGGTTCTAAGCCAGAGCAGACGCAGGACGGGCGACGGGGCTGGCTGCCGAAGAGTGGCGCTGTCACAGGCCACTGAGCAGTTCGCATCACCAGCAGTACGCAGTCCCCTTTTGGTAGGCAGTTGATCACCGAGGGAAGAACGGAGGAACGGAGCACCATCAGGATCGCCCGGGCGGAGTCTTGAGCCCGGGTACCGCAGGACATCGATAGTGAGGTGGTCTCCGGTCAAGCAACCGCGATCCCCGCACCCCCGACAGCATCTCGGTCGGGTCGGCGGACACAGAAGGCCGGCGCAGTACCAGGGCCGGCAGATGGTGTAGCAGTTCCTTCGGGGCCCTGGCGCCAATATGGCACCAGGGCCCCTCCACGCGTTCCACAGAGAGGTGTAATGACCGCGGACGACTCGTACGGCCGTCTCGACGACGACGATTACCCCGCCTACACCATGGGCCGGGCCGCCGAAATGCTCGGCACCACGCAGGGCTTCCTGCGCGCCATCGGGGAAGCCCGCCTCATCACCCCGCTCCGATCCGCGGGCGGTCACCGGCGCTACTCCCGCTATCAGCTCCGTATCGCCGCCCGGGCCCGGGAACTCGTCGACCAGGGCACCCCCATCGAGGCCGCCTGCCGCATCATCATCCTCGAGGACCAGCTCGAAGAAGCCCAGCGCATCAACGCCGAATACCGCCGCAGCGCCGAATCACCGCAATCAGCGAACCCAACGGCCGCGGCCTGAGACAGCGCGCGCCCGCCGGAGCCCGGCGGACGCCGCGCATGTGTCGGGAGGGGACAGGCTGTGCGTGCGCCCCACGGCCACCTGCTGGCGGAGTCAGAACGTCGTCGATGCCCAAGGCGCGCCCGCTGAGGCTTGGTTGCGCCTCCACTTCGGACTGATCGACGCCGTCCTGGGGCACGAGATGGGTATGCGCGAACAAGACGCGGAGAGCAGACCCTCAACCTCACGCCGAACGGTAGGGTTCGCCGGCCTCCTTCGCCGGTGGTCCGGCTGCGCCGCCGTACTCCTCGTCCTGGGTGTGGCCCTGGTGGTGCTGGGGCGGTTGGTTCAGCTCCCCGGTTGGGGAGACGTGTTCGGGACGGACACCAAGGACCGTTCCGGGCCGGCGCTGCTGAAGTCGATCCAGGACATGCACCGGTACGAAGGCGCGGTCGGCAACTTCCAGGTCGTCGTCGACCTGGAGAAGGACGCCAGGTTCCTTCCCAGCTCCATCCGCGGCACCCGCACCCTGTACGTGGCGAGCGGCAGCGTGCGTGCGTACGTCGACCTCGGCGGCATCGGCCAGAACTCGGTGAGCGTCAACGAGGACCGCACCGCCGCCACCCTGCGGCTGCCGCACGCGCGACTGGCCGAACCCGCGCTGGATCCCAAGCGGTCCTACGCGGTCTCGAAGCAGCGCGGCCTGCTCGACCGGCTCGGTGACCTGTTCTCGGACAACCCGGCCGACGAACGCGCCGTGCACGTGCTGGCCGCCGACCACATCGGCGCCGCCGCCGAGGAGAGCGACCTGGCCCTTCGGGCCGAGCGGAACACGACGTCGATGCTTCAGGGACTGCTGCGCGCGCTGGGCTTCCAGCAGGTCACCGTCACGTACATCTGAGTGGGGAGGCGGATTCCGCTAGAGCGGGTCCTCCGCCACCCCGCCCCCACTCCCGCCCCGAGGGGCGCGGTGAGGCGGCGGAGGCGACGGAGACAGCGGGCGAATCGCACGGGCGCCCGGGACTCTGCCCAGGCAAGGACGGGTTTCAGCGGAACGGAGAGAAACCCTGCTCCTCCCTGGGCTGCCGGGAAAACCGGACATCGCTCCAGTCCAACGCCTGCCGCGCCTGACGCTGAGCCTGCTCCGCCACCTCGCGCGCCTCAACGAGGACGTCACCGCGTTCCTTCACCAATCCTCGGTAGATCGGCGGCTGCTCGTGTATCTCTCCATTGCTCATGAAGCTCATACTGACTCTTCGGCGACGTTCTGTCAGTCCAAGCCCGCCCTGTAGTTGTGAGATCGCCCGTGCCTCACGTCACACGACAGCCCTCGCGCCACAGTCCTCACCCTTGAACTTGCCCGTTTCCGCGAAGGAACGGGGAGAGTGCGGCGGCCTGTTCCTGCCCCGCCCACGGTCGGCCGCCGACGGTACTCCCGTATCCAGGCGGATCCATGCTGATCCAGTCGAATTCCTGGCCCCGCCGACTCTACAGATGTAGAGTCCGCAGTATGAGTGGGCTTGCAGACACGTTCGTTCCCCGCCCGGACTTCGGGTCCCGGCATCAGACGGTCATCCCGGCTCCGGTGGAGGCGGTGTGGGCTGCGTGGCAGAAGATGGAGCAGGCCGGCGGCGAGGGATGGGGCCCGGTCGTCCGGGCGCTGTTCGCCGTACGGGGGCAGCTCGGCCGCCTGAAACGAGGGGGCGGTGAGGCGCCGTCGTCACAGAAGGACCTCCGGGAGAACTTTCTGCTGTTGGCCGAAGATCCGCCGCGAGAGATGGTCCGGGGGATCGTGGGGCAGTGGTGGACCATGGGGCCGGCCGACGGACGGCCGGACGTCACAAGCCCGCGCGAGTTCATGGCATTCGACGAACCCGGCTACGCCAAGGCGACGTTCAGCATGCGATTCGCCCCCGACGCCGCCACCGGCGGCACGCGGGTCGTCACTGAGACACGGGTCCTGTGCCTCGACGAAGCGGCTCGTCGCGCCATGGGGCGGTACTGGCGGATCGTCGGGCCGTTCAGCGGCCTCGTCCGTCACATGATGCTCCGCGGTCTCAGGAAGCGGGCCGTCGCGTGAGCGGCGCCAGAAGCCCCCGCGTACAGGCGCTGCTCACCGCGGCGGTGGCGATCATCGCTGAGGAGGGCCTGCGAGGGCTCACCCACCGGGCGGTGGATGGACAGGCGAAGGTGCCGGCCGGGTCGACCAGCTACTACTTCCGTACCCGACAGGCCCTGCTCGCCGCCGTCGTCGCGTTCATCGCCGAACAGGAAGTCGCGGACATCGAAGCGGCGACCGTCTCGGAAGAGCTGGCCGACGCACCACCGATACGCCAGGTGGCCGACAGCTTCGCGGGCGTACTCGCCCACTGGCTCGGCCCCCGACGCGACCGCACCCGGGCCCGCCTGGAGATCATCCTCCTGACGGCGCGCCACCCGGAAGGGGAGCTGGGCACCGAGCTGCTCCGCGCCCGGGAGCGCTTCGTCGGCCAGGCGCAGCGGTTGGCAGCGGCGCTCGGCAGCCCCGATCCGGAGGAGGGCGGGCGGATCGTGGTCGCCTTCGCCGAGGGACTGACGTACGACGGGGTGACGCGACCCGGCCCGGACACCACCGACCGGGCGGCCCTGCGGCGGATGTGGGAGAAGGTCCTGCTCACCCTGGCTCCGTAGCCGGGTGGGGAGGGCCGCTGGGTTGCGGTCTCACTGACAGCTCCGACAGTTCGGAGAAGTTCGAAAGGTTGGCCTTCGATCGGACGTCACCGCAACACTCACACGTGACCAAGCCCCGACGACACGGATGAAAGGCACCGGCCATGACCCGAAAGCTCGGACTCCTCCTCGGCGCAGCAGCACTCACCGCAACCAGCGCCCTCCTCGGCGCCCCAACAGCCCACGCCGCCACAACCGCCACAACGGACACGTGCGGAGTCAACGGCACCACCGGAACCCTGTGGTGCAACAACAACGCGCCGAAGGCCCTCTACGCCCATCGCAGTTTCTACTCCGACTTCCGCGACAACCTGCGCACCACGTACAGCTCCTTCGCCTGCTACGGATGGGGCGACTCCCACCAAGGCAACAGCATCTGGTACTGGACCCAAGGCGACGACTACGGCGCATGGGGCAACATCTGGTCCGGTCACGTACACATCGACCCCAACCTCGCCATCCGCCTCGGCATGAAGAAGTGCTGACAACACCACTCGTGGCCCGGGGCGTGACCGCGCGCCGGGCCTGATCGCCCCGCAGCCGGTCACCCACTACCTCCGGCGGGAGCAGTCGCTTGACGGGGCCGTACAACGTGCCGCAGGCCAGATCGTCCGTCGGTGGCCGGTGTGTGCACCCCGCCGTGGGGAGTCCGGCCCGGGATGCGGCACGATGGCCGCATGAACGCACAACGGGGAAGCACCACAGAGGAATCCATCGGAGAGCTCGCCCGGCGACTCGTCGCGGCGGACACCGACGGCTGGACGCCGGAGGGCGTGAAGGCTGTGGCGGACGAGCTGGGATGGGCTTGGAGCGGCACATCGGACGCACCTGTGCTGATCACCGGTCGGGCCTCGGGCGACGCCCGGCTGCGCCCGGTCGGCCAGTACGAGAAGCGCTACGTCAACGGCGAGTCGTACGTGGAGATCGCGGTCCCGGTGTCGGCTCCCGAGCCGGACGCCGCAGCCCAGGCGGCCGCCTTCCGCGCCGCCAAGGAGGAAGTGACCGCGGCGCTGGGTAAACCGTCCATCATGGGCTCGCACGGCGACATGGGTCCCTTCTACGACAGCGAACCGCTCTGGGGAGCGCCCTTCCTGCGCTGGCGCGGCAGGCCGAACACTCTCGAACTGCGCGCCGGGAAGTCGGGGCCGGAGCTGGTGCTCCAGCCCACCGACCCGGCGGAGAACTGGTTCTGGCGCCAAGGCGTCGGCGAGGAGCACTCGATCAGCGGCTTCTTCGGCAGTACCCGTGACCAGGCCAACGCCGGCCTCGGCTTCCCCGGCGGCTGGACCGCCCGGAGCTGGGAGACCGTCACCCGCTCGCTGGCGGACTTCCTGGGAGCGCTGCCCGCCGAGACCACCGCCCTGGGCGTCAGGATCGGAATGCCGTTCTACGGGCGCAACGGCCAAAGCGCGCCTCTTCTTTTCGAGTTGGTGTGCGACGACCGGCTCTCGATCGGCTGCTTCGCGCCGGACGACGTCGATCCGGCCGCACTCGGCTGGGGCACGGTCGCCGAGCACCCCCACACGGCGTCGGTCTTCAGCGACGACGATCCCGCCTGGCGCGTGGACGCGGGCGGCCCCGGTGAACCGAAGGGACGCGCACTCGCGGAGATGCTCGTGGCGACGGCCAAGGCGGCGGGGGCCGGCGATCCGGCCGACCTGATCGTCGGCGGTGAGGCGGGGTACGTGGACGGCTACCACGTCACGTACTACGGACTCGGCCTGCCGACCGGCTGACCGGCCGCCCCCAAGGCGCGCAACGGCAGACCGGCACCGTGCCGCTCCGCGCTGCCACCGGGGTGCCGCGCGTCCGCGCCTCAACTGGCCCGCCCCGTCAGGCCCGTGCGTGAAGAAGACCGGTCCGTCGTTGATAGCTTTGCTCCCCTTGCCTTCTTTGCTCAATGGGATCAATGAGCCAGCCTCAGTTCCAGTCGCCGCAGCACAATCCGTACAACCAGCAGCCCGGCCAGCCACCGATGCAGCCAGTACAACCGCCGATACAGCCCTGGCAGCAGCAACAGTCGCAGATGCAGCACGGCCAGCCGTACCCGTATCCGTACCCCGCGCACCCTGCACCGTCCGGCCGGCAGCCGCGGCGGGGCCACCCTGTCGGTGCCTTCTTCCTCGGGTACCTCGCCTCGGTCGTCCTCTCGGTGATCTACAGCGGCATCACGGTGGCCACCTACAAGGAACAGTCGGCCGATACGGCGCAGATCCTGTACGTGCTCCACGGCCTCCTCAACGGAGCGGCGGTGGGCGCGTTGATCGGCCTGGTGGGCCGCAGCAGCACCGGCGCCCAGATCAGCGGGGCCGTCATCGCCCCGCTCGGTGTCTTCTTCGGCTACACCAATGCCTTCACGCTCATCATCGCCGACAGTCAAGGGGCCCCCGCCATCGGGGACATGATGGAGATCGACCCCTTCATACCGGCCAAGGCGTGGTGGGGCAGCCAGAGTGACACCGAGTGGCTCTCCCTGCTCGGTCTCGCGGTCGCCGCCGGAGCGGCCTGGGGCCTCGCCCACGTCATCGGGAAGCGTCGCTGAGGAGTCACACGCGCTCACGGGGGGCAGAGGCTCCCCTGCTATGGTGCGCCGATGTCATCGATCAAACAATTCCAAGTCACCTTCGACTGCGCAGAACCTGAACGCGTCGCTCGTTTCTGGTGCGAGGTGTTGGGGTACGTCGTACCGCCGCCGCCGGAGGGGTTTGCTACTTGGCGCGATTTCGATCGCTCGCTTCCGCCTGAGGAGCGGGGTTCATGGTTCGCATGCAGTGATCCCTCAGGGGTGGGCCCGCGACTGTACTTCCAGCGTGTCCCCGAGGGTAAGGTCGTCAAGAATCGGCTGCACCTCGACGTGCGGGTCGGAACCGGGCTCGTGGGTGAAGAGCGCCTGGCCACGCTTGAGGCAGAGTGCGCACGACTGGTCGCGCTCGGCGCGGTACGCGTGCGACTGCTGCCTGCCGATGAGGACAACGAGTCGTGCATCGTGATGCAGGATGTCGAGGGCAACGAGTTCTGTCTCGACTGATCATCCTCATAGACGGTGAGGTGGGCAGCAGCTGCCTGCCTTGAGCCGCTCTGAGAGGTGCTTCCGTAGAGGGAGGAGCCCTTCTTCGGGCATGTTGAGCGGATGGTGGCGGCGCCGGCCCCGAGTGGACCCCCGAGGAACTGGCGACGTGGGAGCGGATCAAGGTGGGCCGCCCGTGGTTCGACGGCCCGATCCCGCTCCTCCCCGTCGCCCAGCTCTACGCGCGCGACGTCCCCTTCCCATGCCTACCCGACGCGGACCTCCTCCAGGTCCTGTGGTGCCCTTTCGACCACGAGATGGCCCACCCCCGGACCGCTCTCTTCTGGCGCTCCTCCGCCACCGTCACCGACGTCCTCGACGCACCGCCCGAGCCGCCCATCGTTCAGATTGGACGGCGGCAGCGGGACCTGGATCCCCGAGGAGGAACGGATGCCCCAGCCCCCGCGTCCCTTGGGGGAACCGGACGGCAACTTCACCAAGATCGACATCACCGGCGGCAACAACCTCCAACTCCACGTCTGCCCGACATCCCCGGACCATCCGCACATCGAACTGCTCCAGTGAGCCATCGCGGAAGTCCTCCGCGCCACCGTGTACACCACGATCGGCACCGCGGTCTGGTTGGAGCGCGGCGGTGTCCGTCATGGTGAAGGGCTCGACCCCGGGACTCAGCCGCGGATGCCCGCGTACGCCGAAGGGGACATCCCACCCTCCGCGCCGGCCGAGCCGCCCGCGGTCCAGACCCGGCCGGTCGCGTCGGCTGTGGCACCGTACAGGTACCCGGCGCCGGGCGGCTCCTCGGTGCGCGTGAAGACGCCCTGAGCGTCGAGGGTCAGTACGTAGTTCCCGGACGGGTTGACCGCCGGGTCCTGGGTCTCGCCCACGGCCACCGGCCGGCCGGCGCCGTCGAAGGCTATGTCGTACAACTGGCCGGTCTCAGCGGGGGTACGGACCTTGCGCCACGCCTGCCCGTCGAAGTGCACGATCACGGGGCGCCGCCACAGGCGGGCGTCGCGCACGTGGCCCACGGCCCATATGTCGTCCGCCGCCCGCACCTCGATGCCGTCGAGGAGCGCACCGTCGAGCGTGCGCGGAATGCTCTGCTTGGTCCAGGCCGTGCCGTCGAAGCGCGAGACGCCGTCGCCGATCGCGTGGACGATCCCGCCGGGGCCGGCCTCGAGCTGGGAGACCCAGGCGAGTCCGGTGTCCCCGGGCAGCCGGGTCCAGCCGCCGCCCCCACCCGCGTCCCCCCGGAACAGGACCGACACGTACTGCCCGGCCGCGTCGGCGTAACCGCCGTACACCCAGACCGAGCCGTCGGCGTCCACGTCGACGGCGGACACCGACGTCTGCACCACCCCTTCCGGGAACGGGAGGACGATCTCGCTCCACGCCGCGCCGTCCCAGTGCTGGAGCAGCGCGCGCCCGCCGTCCCAGCCGTCTTCGCCCACGGTCTCGTGCCGGGTTCCCACCGCCCACACCTCGTCGGGCGCGCCGACGGCGACGTCCGCCAGGCGACCGTGCGCGGCGGGCTGCGCGGGTGCCTCCCAGCCCGTTCCGGTCCAGCGCATCGCAACCGGCGCGAAGGGGCGGGTGGTCGCATCCCTTCTCAGGCCGACCGCCCAGGTCGCACCGTCCGCGGTCTCGATGTCGAACAGCACGCTGCCGTCACTGTCGGACGGGCTGATGTCCCGCCAGGTGTGGATGTCCGCCGCGGCGGGTGAGGCGGCGGTGGTGACGGCCACGGCAAGGCCGACAGCGAGCGCGGTCGCCGCGCGGGGCAGGGAGAGGAACATCGATGGGCATCCTTGGAGTGAGTGGAGGACGTGTGTTACGTGCTCTCGCCCCATTGATGCGCCGGGTGATCGGAAATGTTTCACCCTCCCCGGCACGGCGCCGTCCGAACCTCCACCGCATCACGCGGCGTGTGGGCGTTGTCAGTGGGGGGTTGTAGCTTCGGAAGCGTTCGAGAGGTTGTGCGGGAGGGGTGGATTCGTGGGTGTTCAGGGTGCGTTGAGGGTCGTTCTGGTCGATGTGAACGACGAGGTGGTGGCTGCCTGGCGGTCCGCGTTCGCGGACACGCCCGGGGTCGAGATCCGTCGGGGCTCCATCCTCGATGTGGACGTCGACGCGTGGGTGTCTCCCACCAACGCGCGGGGCCGGATGGACGGTGGGGTCGACGCCGTTGTCAAGCGGCATCTCGGCGCCGGTATTCAGGTGCGCGTGCAGCGCGCGATACGGGACCGGTTCGGCGGGAGCCTGCCGGTGGGCAGCGCGGTGTGTGTCCCGTCCGGGGCAGCCGTGCCGCGGTATCTGATCTCGACGCCGACCATGCGGCAGTCCTCGCAAAACATCAGCGAGACGATGAACGTGGCGCTGGCGTGCGCTGCCGCGTTCCAGGCGGTGCATCTGCAGAACCGCGCCAAGCCCGGCAGCATCCGGTCGGTGGCGCTGGTGGGGATGGGCGCGCAGACGGGGCGGGTGCCCGCGCGGGTGTGCGCCAATCTGATGTGGACGGGCTACACCCTGTTTCACGATCACGGGTTCGCGGACTACGACCAGTTGCGGGCCGTCATGTTGGGGCAGCTGGACGACATCGAGGGCGCGGGGGCCTCGCGGCGGGTGCGGATCAACGTGCCGGGCGGCCCTCCTCCCGTCGCTGGGACGAACACGCCGCAGGGCGGGACTTCGCAGGGCGGCACCTCGCAGGCCGTGACCTCGCCGGGCGGGGACGCCGGCGACGTCCTTGTCGACGTTGCGGCCGCGGGTGAGGCGGGTTCCGCGGGCGGGGACCCGTTGGGCCTGGCCGAGCTGTTCACCGGTGGCGGTGAGCCGTGGTTGCCGTTGTTGGGGCCGGTTATCGAGGCTCAGCCGGGGGCTGCCGATTTCATCGGTCCCAAGCGCAGCCCGGAGGTGGTTCCGGTGCGCGAGTTGACGTTCCAGGCGTTGAAGCCGCACCCGCCGCAGAAGTGGAAGGTGGTGGTCTTCGGACAGAACCCCTACCCGCGGCCGGAGAGCGCGACCGGCATCGCGATGTTCGACAACACCTTCAACGACTGGAAGGACAGTCAGTTCGGTCGGGTGGTCAGCATTCGCTGCATCATCAAGGCGGCCGCGATGTGGAAGTACGGCATCGCCAAGAAGACGCCGATCGCCGACATCCGGGCCTTGTTGAAGAAGGAGGACACGGTTCAGCCGCCGGAGTGGTTCCAGGCGATGCTCACCCAGGGTGTGCTGCTGCTGAACGCGTCCCTGACGGCGAGCGCGGACGGGGCGTTGCCGACCGATCGGCACACGTCGTTCTGGCGGCCCGTCGCCGAGCAGATCGTCGAGGAGATCCTTCGCGCGAAGCAGGATGCCGAGGAGGAGGACCGGGGCGTCGTCTTCGCCTGGTGGGGCGCGCACGCCCGGAGTCTGAAGAGGGTCGTCCAGCGGCTGGAGAAGAAGTACCCCGGGGTCGAGGTCCGGCACCTGGACCACGCGAATCCGGCGGCGCAGGGGGACATCTTCTGCGAGGGGGACCACTTCGCCCAGGTGAACGACGCCCTGGGGGCGGTCGGGGCGGATCCGATCGACTGGTTGCCGCGGAAGGGCTGGGACCAGGAGACGGCAGGGGCGGCCGGTGCGTCGGAGGGTGGTGGCGTCGCGGAGCGGATGGGGGCGTTCATCGCGTCGACGATGGAGCTGCACCAGCTGTATCTGGAGCGGCTCACGAGCGTCAAGGACGAGGGGCTTGTCCTGCCGCCGATCACCGGAGTGTTCGACACGCCGCTGATGGATTTCCGCAAGGCCGTCGAGCCGGTGTCGGGGGTGCTGGCGAATCTGGACCGGCACATCGAGCGGTCGAGCCGGTTCGGGCAGGCAAAGGTCACGGAGGCGGCCACCGTGGGCGGGCTGTCCGGCGAGGAGGTGAGCGGGGAGGGATTGTCCGCCGACGCGATCTCTGCTCTGTACCTGTACACGTGCGAGTCGGCGTTCTACCGCGAGATCAACGCCGTGTTGCGTTCTTCGGACCGTGAGCGGGTGGTGCCGTATCTGCCGTACCTGCGGTTGCTGTTCTCGGCGGTGGCCGCGTTGCCGGCGCAGACACGGCCGTTGTGGCGTGGTGTGGCGTTGGACCTGCGGTCCCAGTATCCGACGGGGCGGACGGTGACATGGTGGGGTGTGTCGTCGTGTACGTCCGAATTGAGCGTGGCCCGGGCGTTCCTCGGAAGCCGTGGCAGGCGGACCTTGTTCGAGGTGAAGCCGGCTCGGGCGGTGGGGATCCGACGGTTCTCCGCGTTCACGGGCGAGGAGGAGTACATCCTCGCCCCGGGCACACAGCTGACGGTGACGGAGGTGAAGGCCGAGCGCGGGGGACTGTGCACCGTGCGGCTTACGGAGCTGGAGGGGCAGGGGTTGGTGTCGTAGAAAGCCGGCCCGGGGGAGGGGGGGAGCCCGAGCAGTGCGGGTGGCGCGCTGGCGTGGCGATGCCTCAAGGACGGTGCTCCTGCCCTTTGCACGAGCACTATCCCACTCGTCTAGAGTGCACCGCTCGGAACCACCGGCAGGCATTCGGCGAGCAGGCCGACGATGTCGCGCCAGGCTCGCCGCGCGTGCCGCGGGTGGTGGCCGACGCCGGGGACCACGGCCTGGTCGACCGGCGGGTGGTGGAAGGCGTGCAGAGCCCCGCCGTAGACCACGAGGCGCCAGTCGACGCCCGCGGCCTGCATCTCGGCGGCGAACGCGTCCCGTTGCGCGGGCGGCATGATCGGGTCTTCCGATCCGACCCCGGCCCACACCGGGCAACGGATGCGTGCCGCCTCGCCCGGTCGGCCCGTGGTCAGTGCGTTGACTGTCCCGATCGCTCGCAGGTCGACGCCGTCGCGCCCGAGTTCCAGCGCGATTGCGCCTCCGGTGCCGTAGCCGATGGCGGCGATCCGGTCGGGGTCGGTCCGCGGTTCGGCGCGCAGCACATCAAGTGCCGCGTGACCGATGTCCCGCATCCGGCCGGGGTCGGCGAGCAGCGGCATGCAACGGGCAAGCATCTCCTCAGGGTCGCCCAAATAGCGCCCGCCGTGGAGGTCGAAGGCCAGCGCCACGTACCCCAGCTCGGCGAGTACATCGGCCCGGCGGCGCTCGACGTCGCTGAGGCCCGGCCCTTCGGGCCCGATCAGGACGCCGGGCCGACGATCGGCATCGGCGGGGAGCGCCAGGTGCCCGATCATCGTGAGGCCGTCAGCCTGGTATTCGACCGTGCGTGCGGTGACCGTCGTCATGAGACCGACTGTAGTGATCGTCGAGCCCGGCCGGACCGGTCTTCACCGTCGGCGGAACAGCGAGGGCGTGGGCCCGCCCTGTGTCGCCGCAGCGGCCCGGCCTCTAGCCTGAGGTTCATGCATCAGTCCCGAAGGCGCGACCGACGCCTGGCTCGCCGGCTGCCGCCGGAGCCGGCCCGGCGCCAGGCTTCAGCGCTCAGGGTTGCGGGGGCTGATGTCGTGTTGGTCGGGTACTTTTCCGCGAAGGAGAAGGAATTCAAAACGCTCATGGAGTCGGCAGCCACAGCGCTGGCAGCACGTGGCGCACGGGTCGTCGGGCAGATCGTGCAGCGACGGGGCGTCTCGGACGGCGGGGCCCAGAGGATGGGCTTGCCCTACTCCTCGCGGACCCTGCTGAGCTATGGAAAGGTCCGAGAGGTAGCTGAGGCCGCCGAGCAGGCCAACGCTCACGCAGTGATCTTCACGGCCGCTTTGACCGAGCGCCAGCAGCGCGCGCTTACAGCGATACTCGGCTGCCCAGCCGTGGGTCTCTCGGAGATCCTCGCGCCCGAATGACCGCTGACTCGAGGGACGGGGCCGACGTGGTTCAGCCGAACCTGACGCATCGGTGGGGACGCAGCGTGACCGGCAGCGGAACCGGGAGAGGGCGTCATCGCCGCGACTCAGGTCGGCGGTCGCCACTCACGTCGCGCCCGAGGGCGACGAGGGGGAGGGGCAGCGGAGGGCTTCGGCGGTGACAGGGGCTCCTTCGGCCGTGTTGCGGTCGTAGGTGACGGTCTTGACCCGGACGAGCTCGGTACCGACGGTGACATCAAAGGCCTTGCCGTGGCCTTTGGCCGCTTGGAGACGGGCTCCGGGCAAGGCTGCCGCGAGGGTCGCCGCGTCCGCTTCCCCGCCGGACGCGTACCTGATGACCGGGGGACCTTCTGGACGTACGAGCGGTGCGGACTTCGAGGTGTCGGTGGCCTGGAATCCGTTGCTGCGCAAGGCTGCCGCGACAGCTGCGTCGTCGACGCGGACGGTGATCCGGGCGGGGTCGGTTCCGACAGGGTTTTCGGGGACTGGCTGGATCCGCACATCGCCGGTGATGGGCCGGTCGGCGGCGAGCGCGTTCCACAATGCCGCTGAGCGTGCTTCGTCCCAGACCAACGTCGAGCCGACGCCGGGGACCCGGTGGTCGAAGAGCCGGATGGGTACGGTGGCGAACTCGATGCGGTCGGCCTGGAGGCGGCCGAGCCTCCAGCCGACGCGTACCAGGTCGTCCAGCCCGGTGTTCTCGTCGGTACGGACGGATTGCAGCAGAGCTCGGGCTGTGCGGACGATGGCGGCGGGCCCCGAGAGAGCACCTTCGGCGGTGAGACGGGCCAGAAGGGCGTTGACAGTGCGCTGCTGGCGGCGGACGCGGCCGAGGTCTCCGGGCGGGTCGAGGCGCCGGGCGCGGACGTAGCGCAGTGTCTGGTCGCCGTTGGTGTGATGGATACCGGCGGGCATGTCGAGCCCTGAGCCGTCGTCCTTCAGGGCTTTGTCCGTACAGACCGTCGCGCCCCCCAGGTCGTCGACGGCCTGTTCGAAACCGGTGAATCCGGTCTCCAGATAGTGGTCGATACGCAGTCCGGTGGCCTGCTCGACGGTACGTACGGTCAGCGGGCCCGCTCCGACCGCGTACGCCCCGTTGATCTTTCCGAAGCGAGGCGACCCTGGGCCAGAGCGCCCGAGAGGCTGGTCGGCGTAGCGGACGTAGGAGTCGCGGGGGATGGAGACGACGCTTGCGCGGCGCCCACCGGCGGAGAGGTGGACGAGCATCATCACGTCGGTGCAGTTGCACCCCTTGCCGCCGACATGCAGGCGACGCTTCTCGGCGGCTGAGAGGCCCGCCCGGCTGTCGACGCCGACGACGAGGATGTTCGTACCCCGGCCGCCACCCGGCTCACGCTCGGCGGAAAGAGCACCTGGGCCCGCGTGGACTCCCACGGCAAAGGCGCCCAACAGCGTGATGGCAGCGATTCGTCGCAACGCTTCTCCCCTGATGTAACACCAGAAAGCCGCAGAGCGACGCTACCGGCGCTCACGACCGAAGGCGGCACTCCACGCCGGTGTTGCGGTCATTTAGCTCAGACTCCTTCGTCACCCCGGACACTGCGTACAGGACGCCGTTGACGAGTCCGGCTGCCCATCAGCCTCAGCCTGGTTCAGAAGCCGTTCAAGCGCCTACAGGCCAAAGGCATGCGGATCCGCAGCGAGCGCCCTGAAGTACTCGCGCGGGTCCGCGACCAGTTTGCGCTCCTTGAGGTCCAACAGACCGCCGACGGCGGCGATGTCGGCCGCCGCGGTGCCGTCGGCCTTGCGGATTCTCTGCTCGACGCGGAACGTCTTCCCTTCGCCCCACAGGAACCTGCAGTCCACTTCCACATCGTCGCCCGCGCGCAGCTCCCCCAGATACCGGATGGTCGTCTCCAGGACGACCGGGCCCACGCCCTTCTCCAGAAGGTCGCGCTGGTCGATCCCGCCATGCCGCAGCAGCGACCAGCGCGCGTGCTCGGCGTACTGCAGGTACACAGCCTGGTTCAGGTGTCCCTGCGAGTCGGTCTCGTATCCCCGCACCTCGATGCGCACGGAAAACGGCTCTGCCACGGTGGCCCCTTCGTTCTCGGCTGAGCGCTTGCTCACTGATCCAACCGGTCGCCACAGGACGGTATTCCACACGCTACGTGCACGAGATGGTGACCCGCGCGGCGGAGTGAGAGCGGGCGGGGATACGGTCCTCTTCGCGGCGGGCTCGAAAATCTGTGCGCGCCGCGACAGGGAGGGAAAGAATGCGCACATCACTGCTTCGGCGCCTGGCCACTGCGACCACGGCACTGGGGCTCACCTCGCTGGGCCTGTTCGGCGCGGGCGCCGCACCCGCGCGGGCCGCGGTCAGCGATTGCCCTTCGGGGTACTTCTGCGCGTGGAAGGACCAGAACGCCACGGGATCGATGTTCAAGACGAACACGAGCCAGGCGACGCTGGGTACCTGGGACAACACGTTCGTCACGGTCGTCAACCGCACGTCCATGATCGCCTGCCTCTATGACGATCCGAACCACGGTCTCACCCAGGGATACTTCACGGTCGAGCCCGATCCCATCGCCACCGACTTGGGCGGGTCCATCGCCGTCAGCTCGGTGAAACTCGTACGCACCGCGCGGGAGTGCGAAGCGCCCGCATACCCCAGCTGGTACGCGGCGACCGCGCCCAAGCTGTCCGGCTTCGGCGACATGAACGCCGACCGGAGGTCGGACATCCTCGTACGGGACGTCATCGGGCGGCTGTGGTTCCTGCCCGGCGACGACTCCGGTCGCCTGGTCGGCAGCGGCGGCTGGAACGCCTTCAATACGCTCGTCCGGCACGGCGACTACAGCCGCGACGGCCGAGAAGACGTGATCGCCCGCGAGACGGCCACCGGAAAGCTGTGGCTCTACCCCGGCACCGGGACCGGTACGCTCGGCAGCCGCAAGCTGCTCGGCAGCGGCGGCTGGAACGCCATGAGCCGGATCGTCGCGTACGGAGACCTGTCCGGTGACGCCCGCGCGGACCTGCTCACCGTCGAGAAGTCCACCGGCAAGCTGTGGCTGTACCCGGGCACCACCACGGGCGGCCTCGGCGCGCGCAAGCTCCTCGGCAACGGCTGGAACGGGATGAACGCCCTGGTGGGCGCCGGCGACATGAACGGCGACGGCCGGGCCGACCTGTACGCCCGTGAGGCGTCGAGCGGCAAGCTCTGGTTCTACCCGGGAAGGGCCGGGTACCTCGGTTCCCGTGTGCTGGTCGGCAGTGGTGGCTGGAACGCGATGAGTTCCCTCGTCGCCGTCGGCGACTGGTCGGCCGACGGCCGCCCCGACCTTGCCGCGCTCAACGGCGACTGGCTGGTCCAGTACAAGGGGCTCGGTACCGGCGGACTCGGCTCGGGTGTGAAGACCAACGCCACCTGGTGGAACGTGAACGGCGCCTTCTGACCCATCGCGCGGGCGGCCTATGCCGCCGGGCGCGGGCCCGCCGAGGGCGCGTCCTGCAGGCGGTAGCCGGTCCCGGAAGTGCCAGGATCCGCCGGGGCGCCGTGCTGCTGATCCAATGCGTCAAGGGCGCGGACGGTGGTCGGCGGGCTCCTCGGTGATCTTCACCTGTTGCGGGGCGTCTCGGGGGAAGGTCCAGACGCGGCCCGCGGTGCTGGTGGCGGTCACCGAGGTGGCGTCCAAGGTGACTCTGGTGAACGGGTTGGAGAAGCAGGAGACTGCCAGCCACTCCAAGGCGCCTTCGTCATCGTCCCGCGTCTCCCGCGTCAGGGCGACCCACCCGATACTCCCGTGGTCCAGGCCCTCGCCGCTCAGGGCACGGCTTCCCCGGTAAGTGGACGAGGCGTGCGTGATGTCGATGCTCATCCAGTCCGTGGGGGTCCACGCGGTGGCTCGTAGACTCTCCCCCCACTGCCAGTCCTCGGCCCGGGGGTCATCCCGTCGGTCGGGCCGGGAGAACCGCATGAGACTCATCACTGACAGGGAGCCGTCGGAGAACACGATGAAGTCTCCGAACGGCGCCTCGCGGGCCCTCCAACGTTCAAGTGCGTGATTGGTGTGGGGTATCGCGTCGAAGGAACTCACGCCCCCCATGATGACAGCGAGGACGGATTACGGACCGAACGGCGGCTGTGGTGAGGGTGCCGTGCCGCCGTGCATCGCGACGTCGATGGGAACATGGCCTGATGGGGACGACCGATGGCGAGACCGTCCAGTTCGTACGCTTCCAGTCGCCGCACCGGAACAGCCGAGGTCACTTCACCGGCGTGTTCGGACTCGTCAACAATCTGGCGAGGGAGGGGAGGCTCTCCGATGACCAGGAGTCCTTCCGCCGCAGCAACAATCGCTGGTACGACGCCGCATACACCGATCCCTCGACCGTCGACCCCACTGTCTACGACGACGCGATCAACCCTGGCGCCGCGGCCTGGTTCAAGCCGTCAGCCGTGCGTCTCCTCGATCGGGTCCCCGGCTATCTGAAGATCCTGGCCGCTCATGGCGTCGATTGCCAGGTGCTGCGTTCCGCGGATCCGGGGCGGGTGATCTACGAGGACGACGTACAGGTCGTGGTCGTGCCATACGCGTCGGATCCCATGGCTCACGCACACAAGAGCGCCAACGAGTAATGACGTACCGCGTCATCGCCCTGGCTACGCGTCAGGCCCCCCGTAGGTCGGCGCCGCGCGCCGCGCATCGCGGGGAGCAAGACCTGCCGACGTGGCGTGCCGGTGCCTCGGTAGAGTAAACACTTGCCATGGGGCAATGTTTCCATGCGGCTCATGCTCATCCAGTCGCCGCGAGCCCCTGTGCGGACGGCCTGCGCCGCCCTGTCCATCCACTTTTTCTATGAAATGGTCCTGACGTGACGAACCTTCTGGCTGCGTGGCGGGCTGTACGGTCGGCCGCACCCCATGCGCTCTTCGACGCGGTGCGAGCCGCCCTGACCGAGTATTACGGTGCCGTTGACGTCGACCTGCTCATGGCCGACTACAGTCTCACCTGCCTGCAACCGGTGACGGCCTTGCCTCATACGGCGAAACCGTTGTCGGTGGAATCCAGTCCGCAAGGGCGCGCGTTCGGCAGTCAGGAGCCGTTCGGTCGGTATGTGGTGCAGGACGGGTCCGTGGATCTGCACCTGCCGGTGACCGTCCGCGGAGACAGACTCGGGATCCTGACGGTGCGTCTGCCCGAGCACAGATGCACGCCCGACGTCGTCGAGGAGCTGACCGAGCTCGCTGAGGGGCTCGGGCACGAGATCATCGTCGCCGAGCGCGACACCGACCTGTATCTGCAGGCCCGGCGCGCCAGCCGCCTCACCCTGGCATCGGAGATGCAGTGGCAGCTGCTCCCGGCCCGAGCCTGCGCGCGTCCGGAGTACGCGATCGGAGCGCAGCTCGAACCCGCGTACGACATCCATGGCGACAACTTCGACTGGTCGAGCACGGCCGAGAACCTCACTCTCAGTGTCACCAACGGCATGGGTGACGGCATCCAGGCGTCCTTGCTCACCAACCTGGCCGTCAACGCCCTGCGCAACGCCCGCAGGGCCGGCATCGGCATCGCCGATCAGGCCGCCCTTGCCGACCAGGCCATCTACGCGCAGTACCGCGGAGACGTATACGTTTCCACCCTGCTCCTGTCCTTCGAACTGGCCACCGGGCGCGGCCGGGTGGTGGATGCCGGATCGCCTCAACTGTGGCGACAGAGGGGCAAGGTCGTGGAGCGTGTCGAATTCGAGGCGCAGCTCCCCTTGGGCATGTTCGACGAGACCGCTTATGTGGCCCAGGAGTTCCAAGCCCTGTCGGGCGACCGCCTGATCTTCGTCAGCGACGGCGTGTACAGCGCTCTCTCCGGTGCTGGTGAGGCGTACGGCGAGCGCGCCCTGGCGCGCGCCATCCAGTCTGTCGGCCTGCTGCCGGCCGCCGCGGTCCCGCGGGCGCTGCTGCAGGAACTGGAGTCGTACCGCGACGCGGACGCCGAAGACGACGCGCTGGTCTTGTGCCTGGACTGGTTCGGCCGTACCGATTCCCCTTCGGACCAGATCGGTCGCGGCGGGGCCCGGGCGCGCTTCCCATAGACGTGTGTCGCATGCTTATATTTGCATCACGGCAACAATCAAGCTGAGTGGACCACCCGGCCAGGGATTGCCGCCGGGGATTGCCGCCGGCGATTCGCGAAGGGAGTCCGGGTGAGCAGGAGCGAGGTGGCGGCGCGTAGGTGTGTCGTGAGCGCCATGGAGGGCCGCGTCGATGAGATCGCGGACCGTTGGGTCCAACTTCAGGCGCAGCAGGCCGCACTCGGTACCGGCATACGGGAGAGCGAGCTGCGCGAGGAGGCCGACGCCCTGGTGGCGGCCGTCACCGCCGGTCTCGGCAGTTCGTTGCCGGTGGAGCGCATCGTCGCCTCCCATGCCGATCTCAACCGTGCGGTCACCGAACTCTCCCTGCGCAGAGCCAGGAGTGGCGAGTCTCCGACGGCCACGTCGCTGGCCGTCCTCGCGCTGAAGAAGGCACTGCTGGAAGCGGTGCAGGAGAGCACGCAGGACAGTGGAGAGCTCTTCTCCGCGGCGCTGCTGATCAACGAGCTCCTGGACGCGGCAGGTGCTCTGTCCTTCGACACCTACGTCGAGGGGCGCGAGAAGATCATCCGTAGGCAGAGCAAGCAGCTCCTGGAGGTGTCCACCCCTGTCGTGCGGCTGTGGCGGCAGGTCCTGGTCGTGCCGCTCATCGGCACCCTGGACACCGCCCGTACCCAGGTGGTCATGGAGAACCTGCTGCACGCCATCCAGGACCAGGAGGCGACGGTCGCCATCGTCGACATCACCGGCGTGCCGACGGTGGACACCGCGGTGGCGCAGCATCTGATGCAGACCGTCAACGCCGTGCGGCTGATGGGTGCGGACTGCATCATCAGCGGGATCCGGCCGCCGATCGCGCAGACCATCGTCCAGTTGGGCATCGACCTCTCCACCATCACCACCCGCGCCACCCTTTCCGACGCGCTGTCCGTGGCCATCACACTCACCACCGGCACACTGCCGTTGACCGATGCGCCGGCTTCGCGGTGAACGGGCCGGTGGCCACGGGCGTTCCCATCCTGCGCCTGGGTGACATCCTGGTCACCGGGCTGCTCAACGAGCTGGACGACAAGGCCGCACTGGCCTTCACCCATGAGCTCACGGAGCGCCTCTCGGCGGACCGCGTACGCGGCGTCCTGATCGACATCTCCCGGCTCGAGATCATCGACTCGTTCGTGGCACGCACGCTCATGGAGCTGAGCATGATGGCCAGGCTGCTGGGAGCGCGCGTGATCGTGGCCGGGATGCGGCCACCCGTCGCCATCACGCTGGTCGAACTCGGAATCGAACTCGTCGGCGTGGAAACGGCTCTCCATGCCGACCAGGGCATGGCAGCCCTGGGCTGGCACCAAGGTTCGCAGCCCCCGGAAGGGGCCCGACATGACGCAACGCGCTAAGACAACCAGCCCCGACACCCCGACTCCCGCCCCTGTCGGGGACCGCCCCGCGCCCAGCGGCGCCACGGCGGAGCAACCCCCTACCGAAGTGGCACTGACCACCGAGGAAGATCTCCTCGCGGTTCGCCACGCGGTCCGGGCGGCGACCGTCGCCGTCGGCTTCGGCCTTGTCGATCAGACCCGGGTGGTGACGGCCGCCAGCGAACTGGCGCGCAACGCCTACATCCACGGCGGCGGGGGAGTCCTCACCATCGAGTTCCCGCACCGTCAAGGAGTGAAGGGCGTGCGGCTGACGATAAGCGATGAGGGGCCGGGCATCGCCGATCTCGAATCGGCGCTGATCGACGGCTTCACCACCGGGGTGGGACTCGGCCATGGCCTGGGCGGCGCACGTCGCCTGATGGACGACTTCGAGGTGCGTACGAAGCCGGGCGCCGGGATGACAGTGATCGCCACTCGCTGGGCGTACCGGTGACACGGACGGCGATCAGGCCGACCGCCTTCGCGCGCATCGATCACCACAGTGCCGTCCAGCCGGCCGCGGCCCTCGCCCACGACCACCGCTCCGGCCGGGACGACGCCACCGTGCTGACCGTGAGTGCCGCACCCCGGGAATCACCATGACCGGCCACCCTTATCACTCCATGCCACCGCTGCGCCGGGCCGTGCGCCGCCTTTCACGCGCGTACCGGCTGCCGGCGGACGTCAGAGCCCGCCTCGTGCTGTCCGTCGCCGGCCTGGCCGAAGACGAAGTGCGGGCCGGCCGTCCCGTCACTCTGCACACGTCCCAAGAAGCGGGGGCGGGCGCCGAGTCCTACGTCCTGGCTGTCACGCTGCGCTGCCCGCAGGCACCTGGCCCGCTGCCCGCGCCAGGCATACTGCTGCCCTCCGCGGAACCGGCGCCCAACTCCGTCACCTGGAGATTCACCATCCCCCTACCACCAGGTCAGCCGTTGTCCAGCAGCCTTCCGGACGACATCCGAAGCCGACGTGCTCCGTGGCCGGACCGGACACCCTGGACGGAGACCCAGGCCGTCGAGGAAGAACTCCGGGCGTCCTTCGCCCAGACCGACGCGCTCGGCGCCGAACACCGTCGCCTCAAGCACGAGCTCGCCGAGACCAACGCCGGCGTCCTCGCCCTCTACGTACAACTGGAAGAACGCGACGAACAGTTGCGTCGTGCGCACGCCCTCATCCTGCAGGAGCTCGAAGACGCGCTGCGCCCACCGCCGCTCACCGTCGAAGGTCTCGAGCTCGGTGTCCATTACGAACCCGCCGACCCCACCGCGCCCACCGGCGGTGACCTCTACGACTGGTTCACACTGCCGGACGGCACCCTGCACATCACCGTGGTCGACGCACTCGGCCACGGACTGGGCAGCACCCGCAGCGCTCTCAACGTGACGCACACCGTGCGCACCCTGGCCCTCGAAGGCCACCCGTTGGAGTCGATCCTGGCCCGCACCGACGAAATCCTCATGCCTCTGGTGCCCGACCTCATGGCGACGGCGCTCCTGGCCCGGCTGGATCCCGTGACCGGAAAGCTGCGACTGGCCAACGGGGGACACCCTCCCGCGCTCCTGCTCCGGACCGATGGCCAGGCCCGCTTCCTGGAGGCGAAAGGCAGAGGCATCGGCTTCCCGTCGCCGGGCAGCGAGCGGGTGCTGCATGCCGACATCAACCCGGATGACCTCCTGATCCTCTACACCGACGGTCTCACCGAAAGCCGCAAAGACCCCATCGACGGCGAGAAGCGCCTCATCGAGGCGGCACGCCGACACGCGTCCAGGCCGCTGACCGAAATCCCCGGCTCCCTCGCGGCCGACATGCGCTCCGTGGTCCTTCACTCCGACGACACCCTCGCTCTGGCCATCCGCATCACCGGGAGCGGGGCCGTCATGCTGTAGATCCAGGGCCTGGCCCGACCGGAGAGCGTAAGCGTGCGCAGAATGGACGAATGGGCGGGAGCTGACAAACCACTCTCCCGGGTGAGAGAGTGGTGCAATGCCCCGCAGTCTGCATTCCGTTGATCATGGCCAGGTGGCTCACGCCACATGCGCGGTGTCGGAGCTCCTTCACATGCTCTGGGGGCGTGGCCAGGAAGCCGCCCCCTCGGGCCCTGTCTCCCCTTCGCAGCTGCGTGCGCTCACGATTCTCGAGGGGCAGGAGGGCGTCAATCTACGAGCGTTGGGCGAGGCGCTCAGGACTCGGCCCTCATCGGTGAGCCGCCTGTGCGACCGGCTGGAAGCGGCCGGGCTCATCCGGCGATACCCGAGTACGACGAGCCGCCGAGAGGTCGAGGTGCGACTGAGCCGGCGAGGGCGCGCTGTGCTCGCCGAATTCCGCGAGTTCCGGGCGCGTGAGGTCGAGACGGTGCTGCGGGAAATGTCTCCGTCGCAATTGGCCGCGCTGGCCCAAGGTCTCGAAGCCTTCCAGACCGCCGCCGCGAAGGTCGGTCTCGCGGTGGATGCCGAGGGGAACGAGCGCGCTGCGGACATCGCCTAGAGCCACAACTGTCCGTGTCGCCGGTTTCGCCACCGCGTCTCCGGCACAAGGCTGATGCTCCTGCCTGATGCTGGACCATGAGAGAAGAGACCATGACTGACCAGTCCAGCGGTTGGCTCGGTACAGCCGAAAGCGCCCTGAGAGCGGCGGCTCCCACCCGCCTGTTGTCCACGGCGCGTTCCCTGCTCGCCACCTACCTGGATGCCCGCTGGGTGAGCCTGCTGCTCGCCGACTACGGCCTGACCGTGCTCCAACCGGTGACCCGCCTGCCGCGAACGGGAGAAGCAGTGCCCGTGCGCGGCGAGCACCCGGCCGGCCGCGCCTTCTCGACCCAAGCGGCTGTCGTGGAGGTCACGACAGAGCCCGGCATGGTCACCGTGCACCTTCCCATCACCGTACGCGGAGACCAGCTGGGCGTGCTGTCCGTGCATCTGCCGGAGCCGGCCAAGGGGACCCTGGGGGTCCTGGAGCTGGCGGCCTTCGCCACAGCGATGGGACACGAACTGCTCGTCGCCGAGCGAGACACCGACCTCTACCTTCAGGGACGCAGACGCAGGCGTCTGACCCTGGCGGCGGAAATGCAGTGGCAGCTGTTGCCCGGCCGGGGCTTCACCCAGGACGAGTACACCCTCGGCGCCCACCTCGAGCCCGCCTACGCGATCGGCGGGGACAATTTCGACTGGACCACCACCGACGACCACCTCACCATCACGGTGTCCGACGGCAAAGGGACGGGAATCCAGGCAGCGCTCCTGACCAACCTCGCCGTCAGCGCACTGCGCAACGCGCGCAGAGCCGGGATCTCCCTCGCCGACCAGGCATCACTCGCTGACCAAGCGATCTACGGCGAGTACGCGGGAGCGCTCTACTCCGCGACGCTCCTGCTGCGCTTCGATCTGGCCACCGGGCAGGTTCAGGTGGTGGACGCGGGCTCCCCACAGCTTTTCCGACTGCGGCAGGAGGCGGTGGAGCTGATCGAGCTGGATCCGCAGGCACCACTGGGCATGTTCGAGGAAACCGAGTACTACGAGCAGTCACTCACCGTGGAACCGGGAGACCGACTGGTCATCGTCAGCAGTGGCGTGCACCAGGCACAGTCGCGAGACGGCAGGTTCTTCGGACAGGACGCTCTGCGCGAGACCATCGCCGCTACGCGCAGCTCCACGACGCACGAGACAGCACGCGCCGTGGTCGACGGACTGGTGCAGTACCACGGTAGTCCCGAACTCTCCCAGGACGCCGCCGTCGTGTGCATGGACTGGCACGGAAGGCCCGCCCGTGCGTGACCGGCACTCCGCTCCTCCGACGGATCGGGCCGCCTACTCCTCCGCCGAGTCGGGTGCGGCGGGCTGAGCAGCGTCGGTGAAGGCCTGCAATCCGCTCAGGAGACCCGTACGTTCCGCTGACGGCATCCGGCTCAGCACCTCCCCGAACCGTGCGTACCGGCGGGCGAGGAGAGCACCGATCAGGTCATCACCCGCTACGGTCAGGACCAGACCGATCTCCCGCCGACTCGCGCGGCCGGGCTCGCGGCGCAACAGACCGGCCGCCTCAAGGCGATCGCACAGCCTGCTGACAGCAGGAGGAGCGGCACCGATCTCCACGGCCATCCGAGTCAGATTGATCCCCGGCTTGTGCCGCACGATCATCAGTGCTTCCCATTGAAGCGCCGACAGCCGGGGCGATGCGGCGTGAGACGCCTTCGTCCACGCGTCCACCAAAGCCTCCGCGGCCTCAGCCACCTGGACCGACAACTCGTGCAGGGGGCCCTCTGGTGCTCCCGCGAGGTCCATACGGCCGTCACTCCCATGAACAGTTGCGCACCCCAGCAGGAGGTTGACGCTCTCGCGGCACGTACTGGGCGAATCTATTCCTCGTCGTCTGCCCGCTCTGCCGAAAGTATCCCTGCCCGCGCGTGATAGTTACTGGAGCGGCACGAACCGTTCACTGCCGCCGTGAGAGGACGAATACAAGCGCTGCGAGAAAGGCGAGCACGATCAGAGCGATGCCCCATATCGGCAGCTCGGATGCTGACGGGGGCATGAGAGCTGCCAGCCTCATTCCCGCCCCCGCCCGGACAGGACGAACCATCCTCCGGCACCGATCAGTGCCACTCCCGCGATGACGGGAATCGCTGCTCGACCATGTCCGGCCGAGGCATCGCCGACTCCCATGACGAGCAGAAGCACGCCGCAACAGATGGCCACCAGCGCACCCGCGATCACTACACGTCGACGCATCGGATCCCTCCTGGGTGCAGGGGGAGGACGCTCCACAGCGCGTCCTCCCCCTGCGATCGTCAGTTGTTGTATACGGCTGTCGTGGCCGCTGCGGCACCCGCGGCGACCACCGAGCAGCCGGTGAATCCCGCGCCCAGAGACAATCCCAGTGTCGCGAACGTCCCGGCCGCGGCTCCCGCCATGCAGAGGCCCTCGATGCCGAGGCCCATCAGGATGCCCATCTTGGTCGCATTGGCGCCCTCCGCGTTTCCGGTCAATGTGTCGGTGACCAGGCTGACGGCGTCACCGATCCCCGTGATCCCCCCGAAGCTGAGGGTCCCGTCCGGGTCGATGCGGTTGACGGGGTCGCCTTCGGCGTAGAGGTAGGGGTTCTTCTCCCGGCCGGAGGGGTCGGGCTGCGTGAAGCGGCCGATGTTGGGGTCGTAGTAGCGGGCGGCGAAGTGGTAGAGGCCGGTGGCGTCGTGGTAGCCGCCGGCGAACTGGTACGGCTGCGGGGCCTGTTCCGAGGTCCCGGCGCGCTGGACGCCGCGGGGACTGTAGGAGTACGTGTTGACCTTCGTTCCGGCATCGTCGGCGAGCGCTACGACCGAACCGAGCGCGTCGGTGAGGTAGTAGTAGGACTTGCCCCCGGTGGTCATGGAGTTCAGGGTGCCCCCGGGTTCACGGTTGAATCCCATGTCGACGCCGCCGGTGCTCTTCGCGGACAGGCCCAGCGGCCCGTTGTGGAAGAAGGTGTCGCCGAGCTTGATCCGTTCGCTCTGGTCCGTCGAGCCGTACTGGCCGGCGTAGGTCTTGCCGCCCACGGTGACCGAGGTCATCTGGGAGTGGTCGGACCAGGTCGCGGCGGTGCGGGTGCCTTCGGGAGTGGAGGCGCCGGCGGTCTCGTTGCCGGCCTTGTCATAGGTCCAGTTCGTGGCGACGCCGTTCTTCGCGGTGATCTGCTGGGCGTCGTTGATCGTGTAGGTGGTGCCGCGGGGGCAGCCGGGGTCGACGCCCTGTGAGGTGAGGTTGCCGGCCAGGTCGTAGCAGTACTGCCAGGACGAGTTGAGGGCGGTGCCCTTCTCCTCCTTGGCGTAGGAGAACCGGCCCGCCCCGTCGTAGGTGTAGGTCGTCTTCATCCCGGCGACCGCGTCCGTGCGGGTGCGGATCTTGCCACCGTCCTTGAGGGGGGTGGTGGTGTTGGCGTCGTGGTCGTAGCCGTAGGTGTAGGCGAGGTCGACCAGCGTGCCCTTCGCGGACGTCGCCCGGACCTTCTCCGGACGGCTCGACTTGTCGAGCGTGACCTCCTGGGCGGTGCCACCGGGGTACGTCGTCTTCGTGCGGACGTCGTTGTTGTTGTACGTGTACGTGGTCACCTTGCCGGTCGGGTCCTTGAACTGCGTGAGCCTGTTGACCTCGTTCCAGGTGTAGTCGGTGAGGCCGGCCGGGTCCTCGTACGTGTCCACGTTGCCCGCCGGCGTGTAGGTCAGGCGCGTCTGCGAGCCGTTCTGCAAGGTGCGCACGGTCTCGCGGGACAGCGGGTCGAACGCGTACGCGGTGACGCCGGTGCCGTCCGAGCGCTGGGTGAGGTTTCCGTCTCCGTCGTAGGAGTAGGTGACGGTGGCGTAGCCGGAGGTGTCGACCTTGGTGATGCGGTCGCGGTGGTCGTAGGTGTAGAGGGTGGTGACACCGCGGCCGTCCTGGACGGCGGCAGGCCGCCCGAGGTCGTCGTAGGTGTACGTCGTCACACCGAGCGGGGCGGGCGGCGTGACCTTGGTCAGATTGCCCTTCGCGTCATACGTGAAGGACGTGGAGACCGACTTGGTCGACGACATCTTCGTCGTGACCTTGCAGCGCTGGCCCTCGAACCCGCCACAGGTGGCGGTGGCCGGGTTGTAGTCGAACGACTGTGTCCCGCCGCCGGTGCCGGTCACCGCGACCGACTTGGTGTTGCCGGCCGTGTCGTACGTGTAGTCCGTCTTCTCTCCGTCGGCCGTGGTCACGCTGCCGGGAAGGTCTGCCCCCGACAGGGTCTGATAGCCGCTCAGGGCCGACGTGGCTCCGGTGGGCAGCTTCGCCGAGGTGAGATTGCTGCGAGTGTCCCATCCGTAGGTGGTGACATTCCCACCGACGCCACCGACACCCATCGCGTCCGTCGCGGTCTCCACGTTGTTGTTGACGTCGAAGGTCTTGGACCGGGAGCGGCCAAGCGCGTCGGTCACCTTGGTGACCCTGCCCTCGCTGTCGTGCTCGTACTTCGTGGCGTGCCGCTCGGGGTCGGTGACGGTCGTCGTCCCCGCGTCGGAGGGCCAGGCGCCGGTGTAGGAGTACGTGTAGGTGGGCCCGGTGTGTCCGGACGTTCCGGTCTGGGTCGCCCGCAGCATGGAGGTGACCCGGTTCTCGGCGTCGTAGGTGAAGACCGTCACCCGGCCCTCCGGGGTCGTGACCTTGGAGATCCTCCCGTTGGCGTCGAAGGCGTAGGTTGTGCTCTTGCCTTCGGTGTCGGTGGTGCGCGAGAGGTTGCCGCCGCCGTCGAGATCGAAGACGGCGGTGCGGCCGGTGTGGTCCTTGGCCTGCCACTGGTTGGGGTACGTCTTGAGCAGGTCGATCCAGCGGCCCGAGCGGGTCTCGGTGAGCTTGAAGCCCTTGTGCTCGCCGGTCTCGTCGTGCTGGTCGACGGTGATCGTGCCCTTGTTGCGGTCGGTGACCTTGGTCAGCGTCCCGTTCGCGTCATAGGTGTCCTTCACCCCCGACTTGCGGTCGGTCAGGGTGTACGTGCCGTCCGCGTTCCTCTTCAGGTCCTTCGCATAGCCCTTGGGCGTGGTGAAGGTGCCGTCGGCGTTCTTCGTGAACCGGACCGCGTCACCCGTCGCGTCGTAGACCACGACCTCGTTCGTGAAGATCTGCAGGTAGCGCTCGTACTCCTGCCACCAGCGGTCCGAGACCTTGCCGTAGGGCGCGTTCAGAGAGTTGTACGTGCGTGCCAGGCGCAGCTTCTGCCCCACGCCGGCGACCTCGAAGTCGGTCGCGGCCAGCATCAGGTTGCCGTTGGACAGGTTGATCCGCGCCACGAGGGAGTCGGTGATACGGAACTCCGAGATCTGATGCCAGGGCACCGACCCCTGCCCCTCCGGCACCCACGTGAGCACACCCGCTTCCGCCGAAGGGGCCGCTGAGGAATGCTGCTCCTTGGACGGCGCCTTCGCCGAGGTGCGTACGCGCTCCCTCTGTGCCGAACGCCAGGCGGTCTCCTCCTTCGAGGGAGCCGCCTCGGCCTGGGAGGCCACCGGCTTCGTCGATCCCACCTTCACCGGCGGGACCTCCAGAGGCGCCGCCTTCTTGCCCCACACCGAGCCGGGACCCGGCTCGGCCGCGGGCGAGGCGGCGAACGCCGGCAGCGACGACGCGCCCAGCGCGAGGGCCGCTGCCACTGCGGTCAGGGAGTGTCTTGCCGTCATTGCCGTCATACGGGCACGCCGAGAAGGCGTGCCGGAAGCACGCGAAGTCATGCACTTCCCCCCACGAGAAGAGATGTCACAGCGGCCCCAACGGCCACCGGAGCCGCACACGCTGCCACAGCCGCTTTCCGAACGGCCGCTGCGTGCCCGGCATCCGGTCGCACACACGGGCGAGAACAAGCCGGAGTTGGGGCCGTTCCTTTTCCCGTCAAAACATGCCGCACGACAACACTTGCCTTGCGGAAGGGGCCGGGAGCCTGATGGGCAACGTGACCGGAAACCGACCACCCCATCAACGTTCGCTGATCCCTCTTCAGTATCACTCGCTGTGTTTACCGTCCGCCATATTGGAAACGCTGAGTAATCACAAGGTGTAAGGTTCAAGGCGAAAGGCGAGATTCATGTCCGTGAGCATCGGAATCATCCTCGTCGTGGTGATGGCAGTCATCGCTGCGATCGCGCTCGCCCCGGCGGTGGAACCCGCGGAATCCGATCTGGGAGCAGCCCGGTCCGGTGCGAAGGGCGCACGCAGGACCGGCCCGAGCAGGCGTTCCGCCCGTCGGCTGCGCAGCGTCCCACCACAGTCGACCCGGGACCGCAGGCGAAGCCTCGGCTGACTTCACCAGGTCGCCCCCGGCGGTGATCACGCCGGTGGAAGGGGCGATGCAACGTCGTCGCCCCCCGGCCCGGGCGGGCCGAGGGGCGACGACGGACGGCGGTCAGCGCAGATCAGAGAACGGTCACCAGGCGACCGGAAGACGTTCGGGGATGCGCTTCATGAACCGTGTGCGCCAGACGAGTTGGTCGACCGGGACCGCGAGGTGAAGGTCCGGCATCCTGTCGAGGAGCACCTCCAGGGCGATCTCGGCGTGCTTCTTGCCGAGGGCCGTGGCCGGGCAGTAGTGCTGGCCCCCACCGAAGGAGAGGTGTGCGCCGGCGTTGGGGCGTTCGATGTCGACGGTGTGGGGGTCGGGGAACACCGATGGGTCGGTGTTGGCCGCCTCGACCAGGACGAGAAGGAGCTCGCCCTTGCGGACCTCGACGTCGCCGAGGGTGACGTCCTCGAGGGCGAGGCGCGGCAGCCCGTCGGCGATGGAGAGGTTGACGCGCAGCAACTCGTCCACGGCGCCGGGGATGCGCTCCGGCTCCTTGCGGAGGCGGTCCCAGACGTCGGGGCTCTGGAGCAGGGAGAAGACGGCCATGGTGAGGAAGCCCATGGTGGAGATCACGCCGGCGCCGAAGAAGGTGACGCCGACGGTGGCGAGCATCTCGTCGGTCAGATGGGCGTAGTCGGGGTTCCCGCGCAGCGCGGCGAGCTCGGCCATGAGGCCGGTCGTGGCCGGGTCGTCCAGGCGCTCCACCATGTAGGCGATGTCGCGGTCCCAGTTGAGCCGGGCGCCGGTGACGGGGCAGGCCGAGTTCATGAACGCGATGTCGAGACTGGCGGCGAGACGCGGCGCGTCGGACTCGGGTATGCCGAGGATCCGGCAGTGGAGGTGCTCGGCGTAGGGGCTGGTGAAGCGGCCGCGCAGGTCGACGGGCGGGCCGTATGCGAGGAGTTCGTCGACGAGGTCGTAGGCGTGGCGGCGCATCCAGTCGGTGAGGCCGTCGGTCTTGGGGTTGATGGCCTTGAGGACGGCCTTGCGGAGCCCCGCCCCGGTGATGTTGCCCATGTTGTTGACCACCTCGGGCGGGATGGTCAGCGCGTACTGCCGGGGGACGCCGGGTGCCGAGGTGTCCTTGAGCGAGAAGCGAGGGTCTTCGAGGACCTGCTTGCACAGCTCGTAGGAGGACACCAGCCAGGCCGGGTCGCCGGCGATGGTGCGGACCCGGGTGACCGGCTGGGCGCGCAGGGACTCGATCTCGGGCGGCAGGCGATCGCCGCGGGCGGAGAACGGGAAGTCGATCGGCGTGTCAGTGGTCATCGTGTTCTCCGAGGATCGCGGTGACGATGGCGTGACCCTGGTTGCGGGAGGCGCGCAGCCCGGAGCCCCTGGAGTAGAGGAGTTCGGCCATCGGCAGCAGCTGGTGGTAGCAGTTGAGGGAGGAGGGGACACCGAGGATCGCGGGGGTGTCCAGGAAGAGCGGTGCCTCGGCGCAGATGTACTGGAGGCAGACCTCGCGCTGGCGGGCAGTGGGTGTCTGCCCTTCGAGGACCTTGGACGAGAGGAAGGCCGCGACGAGCTTCTCGCAGGTGGCGAGGAACTCCGCGTCCGTGGCGAGGAGATCGTCCAGGTGCTTGCGCAGGTGCTGGTAGGCGGGGATGTCGAGGAGCGCCGACATGGGGCGTCCTCGGAGTCGTTCGCCGCTGGGGTCGAGGGCGGCGACGGCGTTGTTGACCTTGGCGCGTACGCCGCGGAGGTTCTTCACCGTTTTGCGGCGGGCTTCGTCCGGCGGGTAGCCGAGTGCCTCGTACATGTCCGCGACATGCAGGTCGGTGTAGATCAGGTCGGTCTGTTCGAAGGTGCGCAATCCCCATGCGGCGAGGTCGGCCACCCGCTGGGCGGAGAAGTAGCCGTTTCCGGGGGAGATGCCGATGACGGCGTGGGCGCCTTCGGTGTGGATCACTTGGCAGTGTGGCGTATACGGCTGGACCTTGAAGCTGTCGGTCGCTGTCGTCAAAGGAAGAGATGTCCTTCGGGCCGCTAGTCCCGTCGGGGCCGTGTGCCCCTGGTGTGGCGGCGACGCCCTGAAGTTACCGGCGATCTTCGCAGAGTGACAATTCCGCCTGCGAGGTGGCTGAAAATCATCGGTACATGACCGAAAGTGATTGAAACTCAGAAACGGAAGTGTCACCTCCGCATGGGGGTCACGTGTGTGGATCGCTTTACCACCGACAGACACTCAGGTGGATTCCTGGTGAACAAACACCGCCGGGGGTGGCCGCGGCCGGCATCCCCGGCTGTCCGGGCGAGGCGCATGCGGACCCTCACGACGTGCGGCCCTTGCCCGTCGGTTGAACCGCGGACGAGAGCCGCAAGGGACCCTGCACCTGTCAGTCGTCGGTCAGTTGTGTCAGTCGGCCGCCGCCGGGCTCCTCAGGACGGTGCGGAGGTGGACCGTGGCGCCGTGCTCCTCCAGGGCACGCCCGAGGTCGGCGGCGTACGTCTCGCGGCCGGGTTCGGCGAGGAGGATCCAGGTGCCGGGCACGGTGGCCGGCGCGGAACGTTCGCTCGGCTCCCAGACGGTCCGGAGCAGCCGGTCGGCGAAGCGCTCCTCGGCGCTCTGCGCGGGCACGTGGGTGAACTCCACGCCGGTGGCGTCGACAGCCACCGTCCCGTCGTCGGCCCAGAGGCGGAAATCGGCCGTGTAGCGGCCGTCGGCGAACTGCCGGAGGGTGACTTGGCCGCGGGACGGTCTCCAGTGACGGACAGGGGTGTACGGGAGCGCGTCGGTGGCGACCGGGCGCTCCCTGCACCGCAGGTTCAGCCGTACGGCCGGGCTCTTGAAGGATCATCGGACGCGCGGGCCGTACTTGCCGGACCGGCGGGGGCAGCGGGAACGACAGCGGTGACGCCCACACGTACGCCGCCGCATCGGTCGGTGACGCACGGCCGGGAGTGGTGAGCACCGCTGCGCGTACCGTGCGGCTCGTCCGCGTCGAAGGCCGCGCGGGCCCGGATGGCGTTCTTCGGGTCCTGCGTCGTCCTCGCCCGCCGGCCGTGGAGACCGGCGCCTACCAGGTCGCGGGGAGTGCCTTGGGCCCGCGGATGAGGATGTCGGTCTGCCAGGAGACCTGTTCCCGGGGGGACGGCCAGGCGCAGGGTGGGCAGGCGGGCGGTGAGGGTCGACAGCAGTACCTCCGCTTCCATACGGGCCAGCAGCGGGCCGACGCAGAAGTGGGGGCCGTTGCCGAAGGCCAGGTGCCTGGGGCCTTGGCGGTCGAAGTCGATGTGGCCTGCTTGGGGGTAGACGCGTTCGTCCCAGTTGGCGGCCACGTAGGAGACGTAGACGTACTCGCCTTGGCGGATCAGTACATCTCCTACCCGGACGTCTTCCGTGGCGATGCGAGGCTGGCCCACGCCGTGCTTGTGCGGCACCCATCGCAGGAGTTCGTCCACGGCCCCGGGCACGGTGTGAGGCTCGGCGCACAACCGGTCCCACAGACCGTCGGTGGTCAGCAGGGCGTAAAGCATGTTGGAGGCGTTGTTGCACACCGCGTGCCATCCGTTCAGCCCGATGAGCGTGGCGAGCGCGAGCAGTTCCTCCTCGTCGATCGTCCCGTGGTCCATAGCCCGTACCAGTGTCGTCATGGTGTCGTCGCGCGGCTCGGCGCGCCGCAGCCGGGCAAGGCGCAGGAAGTAGGCGCGGCTGTCCTGCTTGACGCGTTCGGCGCGCTGGGCGGCCTGTTCGTCCGACGCTCTGCTCAGCAGGGTGGTCGCCCACTCCCGTACGTGGGCGTGGTCGGCCTCGGGGATGCCCATGACCAGGCCGATCACGGCGAGCGGGAAGGGGGAGGTGATGTCGCGGACGAGATCGGCCGGCCGCTGACCGCGCAGGAGCCGGTCGACCATGGCGTCGAGCAGCTCCTGCACGCGCGGCCGCAGAAGGCTCATCGCCGTGCTGCTGAAGGCGGGGGCGACGGTGGCCCGGACTCGGGCGTGGCCGGGCGGGTCGACGAAGCTGACCGCCCGGTCCAGCGGAATGAAGTGCCGGGTCATCTTGGGGATGGGACGGCCGGTGATGTCCCGGCTGAAGCGCGGGTCAGCGGTGACGAACCGTACGAGGTCGTAGCTCGTCACAAGCCAGCACTCGCCCTCCCCATGGGGCAGCCGGATCTGCCGGACGGGAGCCTCATGGAGTGAGGCGCGCAGGAACGGGTCGAAGTCCAGCGCTGGAAGGTCGTCGACGCGGTAGAGGGTTGTTACGGGCTCGCTGTTCACTGGTGCCTTTCCGAGTGAGGGCGACGCTGAAGCCGCCCAGATACGCTCCGAGGCTGCCCCTCACCAGGCCATGACGATCCTTTTACAGGCGCGTGGGCGGCGTGCGGCCTGTCCGCCAGGGGTGTGCTGAAGCCTCAGCGGCTCTCGATCGTGACCGACTCGATGATGACGTCTTGGATCGGCCGGTCGGTGCGGGGGTTGGTGTCGGTGGCGGCGATGGCGTCCACGACTTTTCTGCCTGCGTCGTTCGTGACCTCGCCGAAGATGGTGTGCTTCCCGGTCAGCCACGGGGTCGCGGAGTGCGTGATGAAGAACTGTGAGCCGTTGGTCCCGGGCCGGAGTTGGCCATGGCCAGCAGGTAGGGCTTGGTGAAGGTGAGATCGGGGTGGATCTCGTCGGCGAATGTGTAGCCCGGCCCTCCGGTTCCGTTGCCCAGCTGGTCACCGCCCTGGATCATGAAGCCGTGGATCACGCGGTGGAAGACGGTGCCGTCGTAGAGCCGGTCCGTGGTCTTACGGCCGGTCTCAGGATCGGTCCACTCACGTTCGCCCTTGGCGAGCTCGACGAAGTTCTTCACTGTCTTCGGGGCGTGGTCCGGCAGTAGCCGCACCTCGATGTCGCCCTGGTCGGTCTTCAACGTCGCGTGGAGCTGCTCAGCCACGATGCGCCTTCCCTCGTACGTCTGCGGGCCAGGCCACACTACGAACGCGGCCGAGTGGAAAGCGCGCGCCCACGCCGGTCACCCCCCTGTGCACCGCCAGATGCCGGGCACGCGGCCGAGGACCGCAGGACGCATGCCTGCGCCCGCTCCGGGCGAGGTTCACCCGGCGTCGGCCGGGGCCAGGCGGTCGGCCGACAGGCTGATCCCGGTGTGGGGATCCTCGAAGCCGTTCAGGGCGGCGACGCACCCGCTGTCGACGGCGCCGGTCGGGTACCTGATGGCAGTCGTCGGGTGCCATGTGCCGGGGGCGGTTTCGTCCCGCATGGTCGAGTCCGCCACCGGTGACCTGGCCGCCACCACGAGCAAGACCGGCGACACCGTCCTCCAGCGCCGGTGGCGCTCGACGGCGACGAGTACGGCAACCCCCGGCCCGGCCAGGCCGCCACCCGGTACAACTGGCTCGGCGCCAAGCAGCGCTCCACCGAGACCGTCACCGGCCTCACTCTGATGGCCTGATGGGCGTGTGCCTGTACAACCCGGCCACCGGCCGCTTCCTCCAGATGGACCCGGTCCGCGGAGGCTCGGCGAACGCCTACGAGTACGGGTTCGCGGATCCGGTCAGCAAGTACGACACCGACGGCCGCTGGGTCCCGCTGGTCATCGGCGCGGCGCGACTGGGCATGGCCTGCTTCCGGTACTGCGGCAAGATCTACCGGGGCGCACACGATGGCGTACCGGGCCGGCGAGTGCGGCGTCAGGTCCGCATGTACACGTACACCCGCACCTCGTGGGGCCACAGGTACAGCAGGCCCTCCATGCACTCGGCCCACCACCTGCGGAACGTCACGAGGGTCCGTCCGATGCCGGAAAATCCTGCACTTCCAGTTCAGGGGTTGGTGAGCCAGTGATCTTTCACCTCGACCGGCAGCAGCCGCCCACGCCGGGCTCTTCTCCGAGGAGAGCGACCCGCTCGCGCAGGTGCGGAGCGGCCGGAACCGTACCGAAAATCTCGGCGGGCCCGGTGAACCTCACCGTCCACCTGCCCACGGGGAAGGTCCTTTTCGCCTCGGGATACGCGCCCCGCGAGGGCTGGCGGCCGGGCACCGTGACGCCCCCACCCCGCCAGGCGGGCGCCGTGACCGTCACCGGGCTCGACGCTCTCCCCGGCATGGCCGTCCGCGTGGACGCCAGAAATAACGGGATCACACTCGACGGCCGTACCGGCTGGCTACTGGTGGCCCGGCGTCCCGACCCACGAGGCCCTCGCGTTCGCGGAGGGAACCGTGATCGTGGACGCCGACGGCGGCCTCAGCGGCCTCTGGCTCAAGCCGGAGTTCACCGACTGACCCGCTCATGAGCACGGCGAACGGCCCCGCCGGGCACCCGCCCGGCGGGGCCGTTCGCCACCCGTACCGGCAACTGGACGGGCTGCTGCTCGACATCACCGGCCGGACAGCTGAGGAGATCGGACCGGCGTCGCGCTGATGACCGAGTCCGGGCAGTTGGGCACCGGTGGTCGGGCCCGGTACGCCCCGCGTCCCGGCGAGAGGAACCGCTGGGACGGGTCCGGCGACACACCCGGACTCGCGGAGGGGTGACACCCGCACCCTGTCGTTCCCTGCTTCCACATGCTGTCGGGTGGGGAGGCGCACGCGGCCAGGGGGCGCGTCGCGATGTTCACGAGAACTGGCACTCTTCGTGCGGAGATCCGTTCATGATCGTTGCATGAGCATGCACTCGGTGACCTTGGACAAGATCATTGCAGAGGACTGGCCGGCCGTTCACTCGTGGGCGTGCCTTCCGGAGGTGTGCCGCTACCAGTCCTGGGGGCCGAACAGAGAGGTCCAGACGCAGGACTTCGTAGACTCCGCGGTCAAGGCCTGGTCGGCTACCCCACAGCGCCGGTTCCCTTATGTCGCCCGCGTCGGGCGGGATGCGGTGGGCATGGGTGAGCTGCATGTCCGCAGCCATGAGCAGCGACAGGGAGAGATCTCGTACATCGTGCATCCCCGGGTATGGGGGCAGGGCATCGGCACGGAAATCGCTCGGCAGCTGCTCGCGCACGGCTTCGGTGAGCTGGGCCTCCATCGGATCTATGCCACCTGCGACCCGAGGAATCTCGGCTCTTCCCGAGTGCTGTCCAAGATCGGCATGACGTATGAGGGGCGCCTGCGCCACACGGCGCTGCTCCATGACGGCTGGCGAGACTCGATGATCTTCAGCAGCCTCGAAGGGGAATGGCGCTCCACTGTGTAACTCCGTCGGCGGGCGGCTCCGGCTCCTGCTGGCAGAAACAGGGCAGCCCCGACAGGTTGCCTGCCACCTACCGCCGAACCCACGGCATCACTTACTTCCACGGCTGCTACTCCGTCGGTGACGACCGGTTGTGGGCAATCGACCGGCGTCGCAACGGCATCGACCACACCTGGGCGGCCTTGCGACCGATCCGGGCCGCCGTCAGGACGGCGCCCCTATCTACGTGATCCTCGAAGGCCTCTCCGCCCACCTGAACTGGAGAATCCGCAGGTGGGCGACGCGCAACAAAGTCGAGCTGTGCTTCACACCCACCTACGCGTCCTGGGCCAACCCCATCGAGGCCCACTTCGGGCCGCTACGGCAGTTCACCCTGGCCGACTCCAACCATCCGAACCACACCGTCCAGGCTCGGGCCCTGCACGCCTACCTGCGGTGGCGCAACAAGAACGCCCGCCATCCCGACGTCCTGGCCGCCCGACGACGCGAACGCGCACGCATCCGCAGCGAGAAAGGCATCCGCTGGGGTGGGCACCCACTCCACACGGCTGCCTCACCAAGCAGTGACCCAGAATGTCACGGCACCAGCGCCGCGCGGAGCACGTCGAACATCTCGCGCAGGTCCGGGGCGGGGATCGGATCGAGTTCCATCTGAAGGTGACACGCGGTGTCGTCCCCGTTGGGAGTCAGCCGCACGAAGAAGGCGAAACCGTCTCCGACGGGCTCGGCCTTCAGCGACAGGGGATTG
Source organism: Streptomyces sp. NPDC015346 (assembly GCF_043078785.1). Taxonomy (NCBI): domain Bacteria; kingdom Bacillati; phylum Actinomycetota; class Actinomycetes; order Kitasatosporales; family Streptomycetaceae; genus Streptomyces; species Streptomyces sp. NPDC015346. Next base: position 844,877 of record NZ_JBIBTW010000003.1, read on the forward strand.
TTGCGGCCAGGGGTCACCACGGCGGAGAACCCCGCATTTGACGTCTCGTTCAGACGCGAGAGCATCTGCCCCGCGAAGTCTGCGACCTCAGCATCGCGGAGGTCCGCGGTGAAGCCGGCTGTCAGCAAAGAGCACCAGTCGGCACTGACCCGCCAGGTGTCGCCACCGGTCCGGGTCAGGTCCAGCCACACATCATTGGTGCCGAGGCGCATCCGCGGCTCTTCCATCCCTGACCTCCGGCATCCAGTCCCGGGCTCAAGATCCTATAGCCGAATCACCGCCACCATGTCACTGCATATCACCCAACAGGCCACCGACCCGGTGAACCTAAGCGTCACAGCACTAGGGGAGCGAACTCGCCGACAAGACGAGGGCAGTAGCCGCCGACCTGATCCTGGGCTGGGTGGTCGCGGTAGCCGCTCACGGCCAGGCCCGGCGTTCGGAAACGAGGCCCACAACATCCCCCCTGCTGCCGTACTTCGCTACGCCTCAGGCGTCTCACCCGTCGAGCTTCGTTCAGCCAGTTGTCTTCTGACCGTATGTCTGCCGAGAAAGGGGCCTGAGTGACCTGCCGGAAGCGCTGAGGACGGCGGTGTGCGGCCGGTCTCGATTCACGTGGCAGAGCGGCCGACGACTCAGCGGGTCACCGTGGTCTCGCGGTCGATGCGTGACAGCTTCTCGGGATTGCGCACGGCGTAGAGTCCCGTGATGAGGCCGTCGTCGATGCGCACCGCCAGGACGGTATCGACCTTGCCGCCCAGTCGCAGAGTGAGCGCCGGGTAGCCATTTACCTGTGCCGGCCGCAGCAGCACCGCGGCGCCGATCCTGCCCAGCACATGGGCCACCCTGTCGGCGCCCACCACTGGCGCCGGCGCGGCCTGCACGACTCCGCCGCCGTCAGTCAGCAGGACGACATCCGGCGCGATCATGTCGAGCAGGCGCTGCAGATCGCCCGTCTCGATCGCCCGTTGGAACGCCTCGAGCGCGCCGCGGGTCTCGGCAGGGGAGACGACCTCGCGCGGTCGGCGCGCAGCGACGTGGGCCCGGGCCCGGTGCGCGATCTGGCGTACCGCGACTGGACTCTTGCCAACGGCCTCCGCGATCTCGTCGTATTCGAGACCGAATACTTCGCGCAGCACGAACACCGCTCGCTCGGTCGGGGTGAGCGTCTCCAGCACCAGCAGCATCGCCATCGAGATGCTGTCGGCCAGCTCGACATCCTCGGCCACGTCGGGCGCGGTCAGCAGCGGTTCGGGCAACCAGGGGCCGACGTAGGACTCCCTGCGCCGCCGGAGCGCCCGCAGTCGGCTCAGCGCCTGTCGAGTGGTCACCCGGACCAGGTAGGCACGCTGATCCCGCACGGTGTGGAGGTCGACGCCCGCCCAGCGCAGCCACGTCTCCTGGAGGACGTCCTCTGCGTCGGCCGCGGAGCCGAGCATCTCGTAGGCGACGGTGAACAGCAGATTGCGATGGGCGACGAACGCCTCGGTAGCAGGGTCCACATGGCCTTCAGGAGCGGGTGACTCGACTGCGTTCCCTGTCTGCTCGTTCATTGCCGGCTCCCGCTGTTCGCTCTCGACCGTGTCACGCACAAGACGCCGGCCCCAGCCGATCTGTGACACCCACGACCGGTGGCCTACGTCACATCACCGCGGTGTCACAGAGATCGGGCAGCCGGCATCTCGTGTTCGTCAGGACGCCGCGAACGATCCGCGCGGCACGCAACTCCACGAGTGAGGACGAAATCATGGAACCCCGTTTCAACCTGTTCGACAGCCCGACCGCCGCGAAGGTCGCCAAGCGGTTCTACAACGCCTCGCTGCCCCTGGAGCAGTCGACGCTGCCGAGGCCCTGAGGAAGTTGGTGGAGCTGCGGGTCGGCCAGATCAACGGCTGCGGTTTCTGTGTGGACATCCACACCAAGGAGGCCGCGGCCGCCGGTGAAACAGCGCTCCGGCTGGGCCTGGTCGCCGCCTGGCGCCACACCACCGTGTTCACCGAGGCCGAGCGGGCCGCGCTGGCGCTCGCCGAAGAAGGCACCCGGCTCGGCGACCACGGCGTGTCCGACGAGACCTGGGCCGAGGTACGCAAGCACTACGACGACGACCAGGTCGGGGCGCTGGTCTGCCTGGTCGCCCTGATCAACGCGGCGACCCGGATGAACGTGATCGTGCACAACCCGGGGGGTTCGTACGAGCCCGGCATGTTCGCCAGCATGTCGAACTGATCGGCAGGCTACATGCGACCCGGCCCAGGTGGTTCGTACGGGGCCGGTCTCACACGATCAACGAACAAAAACGGTGACTGGGTCAACGATGGCACCCTCGGCTCAGATTCAGCACGCGGCGATGGCGCCATGCCCGGCTTGTTGGGGCATGGACCGAGCACGGTCACGCAGTTCTGTCACTCGAGCCCTAGCTGTACGCGGGAACGGAACGGGCATCACTCCGCTGAATCCCATCTGATCGCAGGAACCGTCCGCACTTCGAGGCCGCGCCGGCCGTCGCCGGCGAGTCAATCGACACCCGCACCGCCCACCAGCCACCGCCTCACCCAGAACCTGTCCGCACTCGACATCATCCGGATCGGGTAGCCACCCGTGACAACGCCTCGTCCCCGGCTCGTAGCCGCTGGGGACGAAGCGCTTGCACTCTGAGGCCGGTAGTCGGCCGACTTAACCGGTCAGAGCCTTTCGTCCGGATCAGGCCGGGATGCGGGTCCCCGCCCCGCCAACCCTGATCCGCCGGTCGTCCGCCCGCAGCTCCACCGTCAGGACGCCGGGGCGACCCATGTCCTCCCCCTGGTGGAGGGTGAGAACCGATGCCTCGGGCACGACTCCGAGCTCACGGGCGTACGCACCGAAGGCCGCGGCCGCAGCCCCCGTCGCCGGGTCCTCCACCACACCGCCCACCGGGAACGGATCGCGTACGTGGAAGACATCCGCAGAAGCCCGCCACACCAACTGCACCGTCGTCAGGTCGAGCCGGTGCATCAGGGCTTCCAGACGGGCGAAGTCGTACGCCAGGTGGGCCAGGCGCTCCCGGGTCGCGGCGGCCAGGACCAGATGGCGGGCGCCCGCAAAGGCGATGCGGGGAGGCAGGGCGGGATCCAGGTCGCCGGCCGGCCAATCCAACGCGGTGAGCGCCTCCGCCACATCCTCGGCCGAGACCTCCTCGATGTGCGGCTCGACGCTCGTGAGCGTGGCCCGCAGCGTCCCACCCTCGCGCGTCACGGTGACGGGCACGGTCCCGGCCCGCGTGGAGAACACCAGGTCACCGGGGCCGATCCGCTCTCCGAGGGCCACGGCCGTCGCGACGGTGGCGTGACCGCAGAAGGGCACCTCAGCCTTGGGACTGAAGTAGCGGATGGTGTACGCGCGCCCCGCATCCGACGCGCCGGCCCCGGCCCCCTCGGACGACGCCGTCAGGAACGCGCTCTCGCTGTAGCCGACTTCGGCGGCGATCGCCAGCATCTCCTCGTCGCCGAGGCCCGTGGCGTCGAGAACGATTCCGGCAGGATTGCCTCCCTCCGGATCCTCGGAGAAGGCGGTGTAACGCAGGACCTCGGGGGTTTTCCGCACGGAGCTCATGCAGGGCCAACGGCGCCGAGCCCCGATGTGGTTCCCGACTGCAGGAACCGTAGGTCACGCATCTGCGGCAGTGGGTGCCGACCTTTGAGCAGGAATGGGCGACGGCGCAGGAGGAGTCCCGCCGGACGTTTCCCTCGCCGGGCCATACGAGGTAGTCCACGTCTGGCATGCCCGCGCCGCCTCCGCCCTGGCGCCCGCCGCCCGTCACCTAGCACACGCGCCGCTCCCTCTTCCGCGTGAGCTCCCGCCAGCGGGTTCCGAGCTGTTGCGGAGAAGCGCCTCCCATGGGTAACGGCCGCCCGTAGGGTCGGAGCAGTCGATGGGAGGAAGCACAGATGAGCTATGACTTCGACGAACTGGGCCGCGTCGGCAGCGTGCTGAACGAAGCTCTCACTCTGCTCGAAAACGAGCAGAAGCGCTTGGAGCAGCAGTACCGAGGACAGGCAACCGGCGCAGCCCAGAGCGCCGGCAGCCCCGCGCAGACGCTGCACGGGATCTCTGATCTGGTCAATGGCGTGCGCGAAAGGATCGAGTCCATCGCGCTCTGCGTCGGATACGCCTCCCTCGGCCTTATGGGGCCGGCCGACCGCGGAGCAGGCGCACCGCCAGCCGTTCTGTGTGCCCTCGGGGGCCGACCGTATGGCGCGCCCGCTCGGTGAGGACACGGTGCGTGCGCTCCACATGGTCCGCGAACTCAACGGCTTCTTCGACGGTGACATCGGCCCCAAGATCGACGAGGCCCTCGCCGCCCCGCAGGCGACGTACCCGCCGACCGACTGGGATGCATACCACAGAGAGCAGAAACTGAAGACGTCGGCGTAGAACAGAGCGTCCGCTGGAGCCCGGCCGAAGGCGGTGAGGTCGCAAGCCTCATAACCCGTTTCCGCGGGTACTTGGGAAGGCACAGGACCCTCGATCGACTGCCGCAACCCTGCCGGCCTGAGGAGTATGAGCAGCGACAGGAAGAGGGCCCAGCTTCGGCTGGCACCCGACGTTCTGGCCGCCGGCAAGAACGCCGCCGCCCGCGGCATGGATTTCAACAGGTACGTCGAACGCCGCATCGCCGAAAGCACCACCCGTGCCCGCACGGCTCGCGTGGCCGCTGCCCAGCGCCTCATCGACACCCACGGCGACTTCCCCGCTGCCTTGGAAGACGAGCTCGACACACAGGAAGCCCCCGGCGACGCAGAACCGGGGCGCCGCTACGTGAGCATGGCCATGTACGTCGGCCTGTCACGGGTCCTGGAAGTCGCCGAACGTGCCGGCGTGCATGATCCCGCACCCGATGATCTTGGCGTTCCGCTCGCCGCAGTAACCCGCGCAGAGCTTCTCGAGCAGCCCCTGCGCGGCGGCCCCTACGCCCGCGCCGCCGCCCTCGTGCACACCCTGGCCCGCTGCCGCGATCCCACCGCACTGTCGCCTGCGCCGCCGTTGGCATCCCCGCCGACCCCACCCGCGACCAGCCCACTGTTCTCGCTACGGAGCGGCGACACTGAGCCGTATCCGGCACGCGGCTCCGCGCGCTTCGGCTCTTGCAGCCCAGTGGTGTCCTTCCGTGACCAGCTCCGGCGTCGGTCGGTACCGGCAAAAGGCCGCTGCCCCCACCCGGTGACTCTGATCGTCGGCTCCCAGTCGGTCAAGGCCACGTCCACCGTCGACAGGAACAGCCGCGGTTGCGACCCCGTGATAAGCATCAACGGCCGCAAACGACATATCGCGGTCGACATGCTCGGCCTGCCCAGGATGATCACGGTGACGCCCGCCGACATCAGGACCGCGATGCCGCCCGGAACATCTTGGCGCGTGTGCCTCACCAACCGCAGATCACCCAGCACGCGACTACGAGCGGCTGGCCCCAGCACTCCTAACCCACTTCAACTGGGCACTCATCACCCTCATGGCCAGAAGGCTGACTCGCAGTCTCCGACCCGTGGTTGGAACCGGAAGCCTGCGGGCTACCCGGGACGAGTCCAGTCGAGAGCTTCCCTCAACCGGGCACAGTCCCGCTCTACCTACGCTCGTTCGTGCGGTACCGCGTATCCAGGGACGGAAGGCCATCGCACGGTCAGCACCACCGACTCTTCCTCCGCGACCCAAGAGTGGTCTACTCCGCGGCCCCAGACGACGTAATCGCCTTGCTGCTCCAGCAGAACGCTACGGCCAGGGAACTCGAGACGGAAGCGACCGCTGATGAGAACCAGGAGAGCCGTACGTTCCTCGCCCCGCACCCACTGCGCTCGCTCGTCGCCACGTGGGTGTACGCCCCACTTGATCTCTACGGCGTCACTCCGGCGAGGATCACCGTGCTCCTTGAAATGCCCGAGCAGCCATCCGCGATCCAGTGCCGCATCCTTGCCCGCATTACCCACGTAAACGCTGTCGTCCATGCGCCTGAACGCTAACAGTCGCCACCAGTGAACCAGGGCCCCAACTCGGCCAGGTAACGGCAGGTGGCGTTCGGCTACGACGACATCTGCGTCACACGTTCTCCGTCGGGGTTCTGACGGGTTGAAACCGACGAGTTCGCCGAATCTTGACCGCAGCCGGGTGACTCGGCCGAGGAGCAAGCCCACGGTCCCGGGGTCGGGGAGCGACGCAGTCCCCCCTCCGACGGGCCGACGGAGGACTGCTGGTGACACGACGACCGCCTGCCGGCTCACCGGCGACGTGCTCACACGGTGCTCCGACGCCGGGCGAACGGCGACCCCGTAAAACAGGTCCGACCCGACCTGACCGCCCCCACCGGCCACTGCACGGAGCGGGCAGGACTCGGAGGATCCGAGCTCGACCACCTACGTCACCGTGTTCGCGGATCCGGTGCACCGGAGTGGCGCATGAGCGCCGGGACGGAGAGAACCCTTCGCGTCGTGATCCACGGAGACGAGGACGACCAGAGCCCCGTTTCCGTTCTGCGCGGGGCGGCCGCGGCGATCTCCGGGAGGCAGGAGCAGCGGGTTGTCGATGTGACGTTCGAGTACGACGTCATGAACCTTCGCTGGAAGGGGTCCCTGTACTTCACCGAAGGATGAGTGACCGGTAGGGACCAGAAGGGCCGGGCGGCCGAGTGCCGCCCGGCCCTTCCGTGTCGGTGGAGTCCGGCGCTGCGCGCCAGGGCGAGCCCTACGCCTGTGCCCGGTGTGACTCACGCGAAGGCCAGCCCACGGGTTGTCGGCGTTCTCGACGGCGGGGCATCCCGTCGCCCGCAACGGCGCCCCCGTGAAGATCCGGCCCCGGGCGGCGACGCTCGTCGTGCCCCGGGGTCGGATCTTCACCATCGGGATGCGCTCGCCTACTGCGCGGCCGGTACGGAGTCCTCGAAGGCCGTGCCCGCTGACCGGTACGCCCCCACCTTGGCTGCCACCTGCGCCGGGGTGAGGACCTGGTCCTTGACGTGCAGGACGTAGTCGACCTTCTGGTCGTACGCGCGCGGCGTCGTCGAGGGCTGGCCGGCGAGGTCGATCAGCCACTGGTTGAAGTTGATGGACATGGGGCGTTCGGGGAGGTAGCGCGCGTCGTGACGGCCGAACTCCTGGCCGTCGACGTAGTAGACGATCGCGTTGTCGTCGATGGTCAGCACCAGGTCGTGCCAGCCGGCGTAGCTCGCCCGGACCTCGGAGTGCTGGTTGACGGCCTCCCACGGGTCGGGCCGGTAGGTCTCCCACGACGTGGCGTAGAGGATGTTGCCGGGCTCACCCCAGCCTCCGTTGGGAAGGTACTCGAAGTCGTACTCGGCGTAGTCGTCGGCCATCGGTGCCTTGAGGTCGTTGATGGTGAAGAACGTCTGGACGATGCGGTCGCCGTCCGGGCCGGACAGCGGCGCGTCCGAGAACCGCACGCGCGCCGCGTAGGTGCCGTTCTTGAACTTCGTCGCGCGCGTGAGGATCTCGGTGTGCCGGGTGGACTCGCCCGTGCCGGCGGTCGAGGTCCGCAGGTTCATGATCGAGTTCGTGCCCTCCTTCGCGAAGGTGACGTTCTCGGGAGCCCAGGTGGCGCCGGGCACCCCGGGCCCGCCGGAGTTGGAGCGCACGCTCCAGCCATGGCTGGAGATCGCGGGGTCGGTGTGGCCGGTGTAGTTGAAGTCGTCGAAGAGCGCGGCCCCTGTGGTCGGCGGGGTGGTCGGGTCGGTCGGCGTCGGAGTCGGCGTCGGTTGGTTGCCAGCGGGAGCGGTACCCCAGACCGTCACGCCGCTCACCGTCGCCGTGACCTTGGACCAGTTGGCGTACGTCGTCTGGCTCGGACCGAAGGAGTAGTCGTCGTTCTGGTTGAGCGGCTGCCAGTTGGAGCGGTGGAAGCGAAGCTGCATGTCACCCGTGTCCGCGCCGGGCGCGAGGGAGCCCGCGCCGGCGGTGAAGCCGATCTCGAGATAGCGGTCGGCGGTCGGGGTGGGACTGGCCAGGGTGCCGAAGGTGCCGGTGAGATTCGCGCAGCCCTTCACGGCCCACGAGCAGGCGTAGGTGTACGACGCTCCCGCATCGGCCTTGAAGTAGTAGCGCACCTTGACCTGGTTCAACGGGACGCTCGACGTTCCGGTGTTGACCACCTTGAGCCACGGCTCGACCTGGTCGCTGCCGGTGGCGCTCTGCCGGTACTGGACGGTGACGGCCTCACCGGCCGCCGCCGCGGGAAGCGCGGTGAGCGCGCTGAGCGCGGTGGCTCCGAGCCCGGTCACCGCGGCGACGGCGAGCGCGGTACGGATCCGCAGGTTCCTGTTCCTGTTCTTGTTCCTGTTCTTGTTCCTGTTCCTGATCGGGTCGCTCATGGGGATTCCTCTCCTTGATCGGGGTGGTACGGGAGTGAGGGCTGGTACGGGGAGTTCCTGGCCGGCCACGCGCGCGTCACGGGAACGTGGGCCAGGCGGAGGCGGAGGCGGAGGCGGCGGAGGCGGGCGTGAGGAGGGGCACGGTGGTCGCGGCAAGACGGCGCGGCACCCCCAGGGCGTCGAGCCGGGTCCTGTGGTGGCGGAGGCGTTCCTGGAAGCCGGCCCAGTCGTGACGGCCGGTCCAGACGACCTCCGCGAGGGCGCAGAGCCGGGGGAAGGCGAGGTACTCGGCGTGCGCGGCGGTGGGGACGTACTCGGTCCACAACTGGGCCTGCGCGCCGAGGACCTTGGACGACTCCTCCGTACTCCACTCCGTCGGCGCCAGGTCGGTGGCGTGGACGGCGCGCAGGTCGACGATCCCCCCTCCCTGGCCGGGCGGCTCCCCGGGCCCCGCGGACTGCGGGTAGTCGAGGTAGGTGGTGCGGTGGGGTGTCATGACGACCTGGTGTCCGCGGCGGGCGGCCGTGCGGCCGTGGTCGGCGTCGCGCCACGGCATGACGGTGAAGTACGGCGGGAGGTCGGCGCCGCTCTCGGTCCAGCCGACCGGCCGGCGGCCGGCGTCGAGAAGGTGGCGACCGATCCGTTCCATGAACCAGCCGTGCAGGGCGTGGGGACCGGCCAGTCCCTCATCGGCGGCCCGGCGACGCGCGTCGGGGGAGGCGTGCCACTCGGTGGTGGGGCACTCCTCGCCGCCGACGTGGATGTACGGGGAGGGGAAGACGTCCGTCACCTCGTCCAGGACGGTACGGCAGAAGTCGAGGGCTTCGTCGTGGACACCGAGGACGGTGTCGCACACGCCCCATCGGTCCCAGACGTCGTACGTGCGGCCCGGCTGATTGCCGAGCTCGGGATAGGCGGCGAGGGCGGCGCGGACATGGCCGGGCATCTCGATCTCGGGCACGACGGTGACACCGCGCTCCGCCGCGTAGGCGACCAGACCGGCGAGTTCGGCACGGGTGTAGGCGCCGCCGTGCGGCAGCCCGCCGACCTCGGTGAGCCGGGGGAGTGCGGCGACCGGCATGCGCCAGCCCTGGTCGTCGGTGAGGTGGAGGTGGAGGACGTTGAGTTTGTGGAGGGCGAGGAGGTCGACGTAGCGCCGCAGGAAGGACACGGGGCGGAAGTGGCGCGCGACGTCGAGCATGGAGCCGCGCCAGGGGAAGCGGGGTGTGTCGGTGATCTGCGCGCAGTGGACCGACCACTCGATCGCGCCGGCGGGTTCCGCTCGGAGGACCTCGACGGGCAGGAGCTGACGGAGCGTCTGGATTCCGGCGAGGAGGCCCTGAGTGCGGGCCGCTCGCAGCAGCACCCCTTCCGCGCCGATGGTGAGACCGTAGCCCTCCTCGCCGAGGCCGGTGAGGGCGCGGTCGAGGGCCAGGACGACGGAGCCGTCCGGACGCGCGGGGAGCGGCAGACCGGTGGCCGGGCCGAGCAGGGCGCGCAGCAGTCCGGCCGCGGCCTCGGCGCCGGGCGTGACCTTGAGCGCGGTCGTGTCGTCGAAGGTGAACCTGCCGGACAGGAGGGAGAGTTGGGTGGGCTCGGGAACGAGTCGGGGCTGGGGCATCGCGGTGCGTTATCCCTTCACGGCTCCGCCGGTCATTCCGGCGGCGACCCGGCCCTGCAGGACCAGGAAGAGGACGAGGACGGGCAGGGCGAAGAGGGTGGAGGCGGCCATGGTGGCGCCCCAGTCGGTGCCGAAGACGTTGGAGAAGGACGAGAGCCATACGGGCAGGGTGCGGTCGTCCTGGTTCTTGATGATCAGCATGTTGGCGAAGGCGAACTCGTTCCAGGCGGTGATGAAACCGAAGAGCGAGGTGGCCAGCAGACCGGGGGCGAGGAGAGGCAGGGTCACCCGGCGGAAGGCGGCGGCACGCGTACAGCCGTCGACCTGCGCGGCCTCTTCCAGCTCGGCCGGGACGGCGGCCAGGAAGGAGCGGAGGGTGACGATGGTGAAGGGCAGGGTGACCATGAAGTAGATGAGGCTGAGGGTCGCCAGCCGGTCGAGGAGGTCGGCGTCCCGGACGATGACGTACATCGGGATCAACAGCGCCTCCCAGGGCGCGACTTGGGCGATGAAGACCATGAGGACGAAGCCGCGCCGGCCCCGCCATCGCATGCGGGCGACGGCGAACGCGGCGGCGAGCGCCACCACCAGCGCGAGCAGGACGCAGCCGACGGTGACCAGGAGACTGTTGCGCCAGAAGATCCAGAAACCGTCGGCCGCGACGGCGTCGCGGAAGTGCTCCAGAGTGACGGAGACGGGCAGGAACTGGGGCGTCTCGGACTGGATGTCGCGGGTGGGCCGGAAGGCGGTGAGGACCATCCAGTACACCGGGAAGACGGCGAGGAGGAAGACGAGTGCCGCGGCGGTGTTCAGCGGGAGTCGGCGCAGGGCGCGCGGTTTCACCGGTCGGCCTCCTGTCGGAGCATCTGGCGGAAGTAGGCGATCAGCGCGGCGACGAGGATGAGGACGGTGAGAGTGGAGACGGCCGCTCCGAGGTCGTACCGGTGCAGGGACTGTGCGACCCGGTAGGCGTAGACGGGCAGGGTGGTCGTCGCCTCCCTGGGCCCGCCCTTGGTGACCGCCCAGATCTGGGCGAAGCAGCGGAAGACCCAGATGACCTCCAGGCAGAGGACGAGTCCGAAGAGCGGCCGCAGAATCGGCAGCGTGACCGAGCGGAAGATCCGCCAGCCGCCTGCCCCGTCCAGCCGGGCCGACTCGTACAGCTCGGTGGGGACGGTCAGCAGCGCGGAGTGGAGCGTGATGGCGGCGAAGGGAACCGACTGCCAGACCACGAGCAGGACCAGGACGGTGAACGCGGCCGGGCCGTCGGCGAGCCAGGAGTAGCCTTCGAAGGACTCGAACCCGAGCTGTACGAGCACCCAGTTGACCACTCCCAGCCGGGAGGCGAAGAGCCACTGGAAGACGGTCGTGGTGGCGATCACCGGGCTGGCCCACGCGAGGACGAGCCCGCTCGTCACCACGATCCGCATGCGTCGGCCGAGTCGCTGCATCATCAGCGCCACCAGCGTGCCGATCACCGTGATCAGTACGACATTGACCACGGTCCACCAGAAGGTGCGCCGGACGACCTCCCAGAACACGGGGTCGGTCAGGACGGTCCGGTAGTTGCGGAAGCCCACGAAGCCGGCGTCGCCGCGGATGAGTTCGCCGATGCCGTACTGCTGGAACGAGATCAGCAGATTGCGGACGAAGGGGTAGCCGAGGAGGATCATTCCGCCGAGGACGGTGGGGGCCACCAGGAGGTAGGGCCAGAAGGCCGGCCGGTCCGGTCGCGTCATGAGTCGTGCGCCCGTCTCACGTCGTGCGCCCGTCTCACGTCGTGCGCCCGTCTCATGTCGTGCGTCCCGTCTCACGTCCCGTCTCATGTCGCGCGTCCCGTCTCACGAGCCGAGGGTCTTGGTGATGCTCCGGGAGGCGTTCGCGGCCGCCCGCGCGGGATCGGTGCCGGTGAGCACGGCTGTCATGTACTGCTTGATCGGGTTGGTGGCCTCGACGGCCGCCCACTGCGGGGAGTTGGGGGTGGCCCGGCCCTGCGCGGCGCCCGCCGCCATGGCGGCGGTGCCCTCGTCGTTCTGGATGACGCCCGCGAGGGACGTCCGGTTGGGGACGTAGGCCATGGTTCTGGCCATGTCCGTCTGCCACTTGTCACCCGCCAGCGCCTTGACGACCTCGTAGGCGGCCTCGGGGTGGGACGAGGCCGCCGGCACGATGAGGTCGGAGCCGCCGGTGAAGACCGCGCCGGGCTTCTTCGCCGTCTTGCCCGGGATCGGGAAGAAGCCGAGCTTGCCCTTCAGGGCCGGGTTGAGCTCCTCGACGATTCTCGCGCCGCCGGGTACGGCGATGATCTGGGCGACGTCGCCCTTGGCGAAGACCTCGGCCTGCGGGGGCTTGGCCTCGTCGGAGTCCTTGGGCCCCTTGCCGAGGGCCTGCAGCCGCCGGTAGAAGTCCATGCCGGCGAGGGCCTGGGGCGTGTCGAGCGTCCCCTTCCAGGCCGTGCCGTCCTTGACGGCGAGATCCCCGCCCTCCTCCCAGATGAAGCCGGACAGGGCGTACCAGTTCTGGCCGGGAAGGTAGATGCCCTGCGTCTTGCCCCGGTTCAGTTTCGCCGTGACGGCGAGCCACTCCGCCTGTGTCCTCGGCGGCGCCGTGACGCCGGCGCGGGAGAAATGGTCCTTGTGGTAGATCACGACGCGGTTGGCCGCGTACCAGGGGATGCCGTACTGCTTGCCGTCGACCTTCCCGGGCTCCGCGAGCCCGGGAAGCCAGTCGGCGCCGTTCAGCTCGGCGGTTCTGTCGGTGAGGTCCCGAACGCCCCCGCTCGCCGCGTACTGCGCGACCTGGGTGTTCCCGACCTCGATGACGTCCGGGGCGTCCTTGCTGGCGAGAGCGGCCGTGACCTTCTCGCCGATGCCGTCCCACTCCTGGATCTGGATGTCGAGGTCGATGTCCTCGTGCTCCGCCTCGAAGCCGGTGCGGAAGCGGGTGAGGAAGGCGTCGGTGACGCTGTCCTTCATGATCCATACGGTGAGCTTCTCCGGTCCGCCGGAGGCTGCGGGGTCGCCCGAGCCGCTACAGGCCGTGGCGGTGAGAGCGACGGCCGCCGCGAGTGCGACGGGGGCGACGAAGGGACGAGTTCTCACGGGCACCTCGATGAATGGTTGACCAATTGGTCAAGTGGTCAGGTGTGTGACCAGAAGGTGGCACGGCGCGCCTCGGCCGTCAATCCCCGGAAAAACATGAGTCGTTCACCCAGTGACAGGTCAACTGATGCGGGTAGCATCGCACTTACCAGTTGACCAGTCAGGGAGAGTGGCATGAAGGACGGCTCCTCCAGCGGCATGCTGAAGCGGGAGCGGGTACGAGAACACCTGCTGGGCCTCATCGAAGGAGGCGGCCCGGGCGACCCGATCCCGTCCGAGCGCACCCTCTGCGCCACGCTCGGGGTCTCCCGCCCGACGCTGCGCGCCGCCGTCGACGAGCTCGTCGCCACGGGGGCGCTGGTACGGGAGCATGGCCGCGGGATGTTCGTCGCACCCGACAAGATCATCCAGCGACTCGCGCCGGACGACGTCCCTTTCACCGTGCCCCGCGCATCGGGCAGTTGGTCCAGCACCGTCCTGGAGACAGCCAGGATCCGGGCCGGCGCCCGCATCGGCCGCCGGCTTCGCCTCTCACCCGCGGCCGAACTCCTCTACGTCGCACGCCTCCGTCTCGTCGACGGCTCGCCCATGGCCATCGAGCACCTGCACATCCCGGCCGACCTGGTCGGCGCCGCCCTCACCCCGGAGGAGCTCGAGGCGGGCGACCTCTACGACCACCTGCGGGAGCACCACCAGGTCCACGTCCAAGAGGCCACCCAGTCGATCGAACCCACCGTCGTCAGCGAGGACGAGGCCGCACTCCTGGACGTCCCCGTCCTCTCGCCCGCCCTGCTGATCGAACGCCTCACCCTCGACACCGCGGGCCGTCCCGTCGAATACGTCCACTCCGTCTACCGCGGTGACCGTTACCGCATCGTCTCCCGCCTCGACTTCACCCGCGACGGCCTCGTGACGTCCTCGACCGAGGGAGATGCATACTGACCCCAGCCGACGGCGCACCGGGGAGGGGACAGGATGGAGCTCAAGCGGGAGCGCGTCCGCGAGCATCTGCTGACCGTGATCGACAGCCGTCGTCCGGGTGACGCCATCCCCTCCGAACGCACCCTCTGTGCCACCCTCGGCGTCTCCCGTCCGACGCTGCGCGCCGCGGTCGACGAACTCGTCGCCACAGGCCTGCTGGTACGGGAGCACGGTCGCGGCATGTTCGTCGCGCCCGACAAGATCACACAGGAGCTGGTCGCCGAGCATCATGCCGCCGAAGCCCCCCGGAGCCGGGGCAGTTGGACGAGCACGGTGCTCGACCTGCGTATCGTGCACGCCGGCGCCCGGATCGGCCGCCGACTCGCGATCTCCCCGGCGTCCGAGCTGGTCCACGTGACCCGTCTCCGACACGTCGACGGCGCCCCGATCGCCCTGGAACACCTCCACGTCCCGGCCGACCTCGTTCCCGGACTCACCGCGGCCGACATGGAAGGCGGCTTCTACGCCAACCTGCGCCGGCGACGCGGTATCCGACCGGCCCACGCGGTCCAGTCGATCGAGCCGACCGTACTGAACGAGGAAGAGGCCGCCCTCCTGGAAGTGCCGGTCCTGTCACCCGCGCTGCTCTTCGACCGGACCACTTCGGACACGGCCGGCAGGCCGGTCGAGTACGTCCGCTCCCTCTACCGCGGCGACCGTTACCGCATCGTCTCCCGCCTCACCCTCGCCGAGGACCGGGCCGACACCCCGTCGGCGGACATGGAGGGGGGCGGGGCGTGGTGGGGGACGGTCGAGTGACGGCCGGCCGGCGACGCAGTACACGCCGGATCACTGCGTACAGTGCGGCACGGTCGAGGTGCCCCTTTGAGACGTCAACCGGACACCGCCCGCGATCCCCGCGACCGACCGACGACAGGCCCGTGAAGGCAGAAAGAGACAAGGCCGTACGGCACATTGGAACGACACGTCCAATGAACCCTACGGCCCTGTTCACGTTACGGCCCGATGCCTTACGGCCCGACGCCTCGCTGATCGCACACAGCCGACGACGCGCTGGACATCGCCACTGTGACAGTCCTGAGGATCGGTGCGAGTTGGGAAAGCCCCTTCAGTCCTCGGGGTCGCGCAGGCCCACGCAGTCAAAGGCCCAAAACGCCCCCGAGTATACGAAGGTGCCCGTCATCCACGGCTCGTGAGCGGACAACCGGGCGACCTAAAACGCGGCTTCAGGGATACGCAGCGACGGCGAACGGAAACCCACCGCGCCAGCACCCTCGAAGCCGCGCGTGCCGTAGTAGTGCGGCGAACCCTCCAGGAACACTAACGGCACACCCTGGCTGTCGGCCGCATCGAGGGCGTGGGCGATGAACTGCGTACCGATGCCCCGACATGTCGGTAATCGTCAGCGGTCTCTTCCCGGATCACCGGCCACCACTACTGGGAGCGATCCGGGAGGCAGCAGGCGCATCGTGTGACGTCATGGCCGCGAGCGTAGATCGCAGGGTCGGCTCAGCACGAGGCGATTGCGCACCAGGCCGTAAACGGCAAAAGGTTCGGGGAACGGTCACAGTGACCGTTCCCCGAACTCCTCGCTGCTGATGCAGGTGAGATTCCGGAGCAAGGGCCGAAGGTCACTGTTGTGACCCTTGTCGTGACCCTTGGCCGGAATGGCAGTGGTTCGCACTACCGACCTGTCACCAGCCCGCCTTCTGGCGCCCGATCACGGCCGGCGGGACGGTTGAGAAGCGACATTCACAGGACGTCGAACGCGAACTCGTTCTCGTTCGCGCTGGCCTCGGCTCCGTTCGCCGGCAGGACGGGACCGTTGGCGCAGATCTGCTGGCTCTGGCCGCCCGACGACCCCTCGCCGCTGCCGAGGAGGAGCCCCAGCCCCAGATCGGCGACGTTGATGAGGCCGTTGTTCACCGTCCCATGGTGGGCCTCCTGGTGGCAGAGCGCCGGGTCTGCTGCGATACCGCTTCCGTAGGAAGACGCGTTGTCGGCGGAGGCCACGCCCGCCCCGAACATGCTGACGCTCCCGAGAATGGCAGCTACAACAGTGGCCTTGCGAAGGTTACGCATGACATCTCCACTTTCGTCGGACTCGGCACGAGTCGCTCGTGCGTGATATTGCCGAACCAGACGCTATGGCTGAATTGCCCCTTTTGGGAGGCGGCGCGCCGATGTCCGGACGCCAAGCACCGTCGCTCGCGACGCGCCGGGCGGTGGGGCGCTGCTGAGCACGGTGGAGCAGGCCCCGATTTCGTGGGACGGCTGCGCCGGAATCTCGGGTCGGTCCACGTGGTGGTGTTCGCCCGGATGCCCGCACGGCCGACCTCCACCAGCTCCGGCGGCGCAGGTGGTCAGCGAGCCCGAGCGGGGTCCGACCCGGCCATCCACACCGACGAGCGCGGGCAGCTGTCGTTCCGCGCCTGAAGCGTGTCGCGGAACCTTGAGGAAGACCGCGCAGGACGTCACTCCGGAGATCGACAGGCGACGCCGACAGCTACCAGGAAACCGGCCTCGCTTGCCCCGCTGCACCCCAGCCGTCGAACACAACGGCCAGGGCCTGAGGGGCGCCGCGTCACGCTCAGTTGCTCGTTGTGGCCAGCTTGGCCGCGAAACCGAGGAACAACGCCCCTGCTCCCGTCGTGAGGCCCGCTGACAGCTTCCGGCGCCGGCGGAACTGCGTGGCGAGGTACGTACCGCCGAGGATCAACGCGGTTACGTACGCGATGCTGATGACTTGGTAGACGAGTGCGAGCAGCGCGAAAGACAGCCCCGGATACGCGTAACGGGGGTCGACGAACTGGACGAAGAACGAGATGAAGAACAAGATCGCTTTTGGGTTCAGGAGCGTGACCACCAACGAGCGCCGGAACAACTTTCCGCCCGTCGACGGATCAGAGGCGGCCGACGCATTCGTCACGGTCCTCTCATTGCGGCGTCGCCACATCGCCCAGGCCGCTCGGATCATGCCGACCGCGATCCAGGTGAGGTAGCTGGCCCCGGCGTACTTCACCATGGCGAACAACAGCTCGTTGGTCTGCAGCAGCGAAGCGAGGCCGGCAGCCGTCGCCACCACGAGCAGGGTCTCGCCCAGGAACACCCCTGCCGCGGCACGACAGCCGGCCCTGACCCCGAGCCGTGCGGCGACCGACAGCGTGAACAACGAACTCGGCCCAGGAAGCAGAATGATCAGCAGCGCCCCGACGGCATAGGTCAGCAGGTTCTCCACTCCCAGCATTCCGGCGCCCTCCTTTTTTTGAGCCGCCGGGGCCCGGCGGCCGACCGACCTCGCCGACGCGCTCCAGAGCGTACTTGTCGGCCCTGTCGCCGAGGGCCGTGGCACCGGCGCGCAGGTGTCCGGGGCCGCCGTTGAGCTGGTCTGCTTTGACTTCCGCATACCGATCGGTGGGCTTGATCAGTCGAACAGGGTTCCTTCTCCATTCAGACTGAACGGTTACGTTCGGAAAGCGGAAGGCTTCTCGGTAGGGGAGTGGGGCGCGTTACGAGGTCTTCGCCGGGAGCTGTCGGCGATTCTGGGAACCATGGGGATCCTGCTCTCGCTCGTCTCGGTGCTCGCCGCCGTAAACGTGATCATCAATTGGTTGGCCCCCGGCCTCTACGTGCCGCTCTGCGTCATCACGGCGGCCATGCTCCTGCTGATCGCGCGGGTCTCGGGACTCACGGCGGACGATCTGGGGCTCGGCCGGGACTCGGTCCGCCGTGGACTGCGATGGGGTCTGATCCTGGCGGCGGCCGTCGTCACGGTGTATCTGGCGGGGCTCGCCGTGCCGTTCACCCGGGATGCCTTCCAGGACCAGCGCGCCGCGGGTCTGACCGCCGGCGAGCTGGTGTACCGCGTCCTGGTCCGCGTGCCGCTGGGCACGGTGCTGCTGGAGGAGATCGCCTTCCGTGGTGTGCTGTGGGCCATGGTGGAACGACGGTGGGGCCACCTCTGGGCGACGACCCTCTCCTCCTTCCTCTTCGGCCTCTGGCACGTCCTGCCGTCACGCGGGTTGACTCGCGCCAACGCGGCGGCCGAGGCCCTCTTCGGCACCGGTCCCGCCGGAGTGGCCCTGTCGGTGGGGGCGGCTGTCGTCGGAACAGCCCTTGCCGGGGTCCTGCTCTGCGAACTGCGCCGCCGATCGCGGAGCCTGATTCCGCCCATGGCACTGCATTGCGCGCTGAACAGCACGGGGTACGTGCTGGCCTGGGCCGCGGGACGCTGGTGGGGTTCCCCGTAGCCCCTCCCGGCCTCCGAGCCACGACACCGGACGGCCCGGCTTGGAGGGTCGCGGCGGGCAGCCGGAGGGCTACGTCCACAGCAGAAGTTCGACGGGAACGGCTACGCAGTCGAGGACGGCATCATGCCGCTCGATGCCGTCGACCAACGGCTCACCGGCAGCTGCCCCTGGCGGTGGTGGCCGGAGGAGCGACAAGGGATCGCTGGGTGGGCCGTGTTCTGGATCCGCCCTCTTCATGGCCCTGCTTCGAGCAGAGGGCACTCACCACCATGGGCACCGACATCGGCCGCTGCGATCAGCAGCTGGCCGCCACGCGCGGCCGCACCCAGAGGCGGGTCGCCGCCGACGCGCTGGAAGCGATACGGGCCATCGGCCACGCCCCGGGGGGCAATTGGGCCCCGCCCTGCGGCTCGCCGCCTTTCGCGTGTCGGCCCCGGCGTGAGGGCTGCCGCCGTCCTGGCGGTTCCCGCGGTCAGGATCGGCTGGGACGTCGACGCGGCGGGGCACGGCGGCCTCCAGTAGTTCAGGGGCCCAGGACCGTGGTCCAGGTGCGCGATCTGTGCGTCCACGACCAACGGCCCGGCCTCGCCGACGGACCCGGTCTCACTCCGCCCACACCGCTCCCATGAACCACCGAACTCGCCCTCGATGACGCCCTGTAGACCGGGCCGGTTCGGCCCGCGAGACTGAACCGCGTGCGTCCGTCCGCGCCGGGCGGAACACGCGACTGCGGTCATTCGACGACATCCGGGGAAGACGATATGCGCACGAAGGTCACTGCCGCGCTCGGCACCGTAAGCCTCACCGCCGGGCTGCTCTTCGCCCTGCCGGCGACTTCGGCCGCCGCTGCCGAAGCGTCCCTCTACACGTTCGACGCCAGCTTCGGCCAGACCTACACAAGGGGCAAGGTGACCTGGTACAACCGGTCGGTGGCCATCGAGGGGGAGCAGAAGTCCGTCAGCCTGACCTCCTGCCGCAGGACCCTCGTAGACACCTTCACTGCCGGCGGCGTCTGGCTGTCCAGCCGAAGCAGCAGCCCGGTGTGCGGCCAGTCGGCCAAGATCTCGTTCTCCGTTCCCGCTGACGTGGCGGGGGGTGCCGGGAGGGTCACCGTCTATCTCGTCCATGAGGAGACCCAGGAGGTTCTCAGTTACGACATCGTCATCAAGTGATCCGCGACTGCGGCCCGCCACGGCGAGGCGGCGCGGCCAAGGCGCCAACCCAACCCACGACAACGCCGTCGTCACGCTCAGCCCGCACCTGTTCCGTCCCGCATACATGCTCCGGCGGAGGTTCGCGCTCCTACCATCGACCACTGGAGGGACATCACACGGCCGCCGGTTACAGCGGCACCGTCAACCACAGCGGCGGCGGTACAGGGGAGTGCACCGTTCCCCTTCAGGCTCAGCTCGCAGGAGTGCGCGCAGGGAGACACCCGTGTCAGCGGCGTGCCGTACGTAGAGAGCTCGGGTGGCGAGGGCGGTGTCGGCGGCGCGGGGGTTCAGCCCTTCACCGGCCCGGTGAGGGGTCAAACGTAGAGGCTGCCCTCACCAGCGGTGGTCGTCCCCGACCTATTGCGCGTGCTGTTCTGCCGCATCCGCCCCTGGGCGGCTTCGTTTAGTTGCGGATCTCGGGGCCCGTGGATGTTCACGGGAAGTAGAAGCAAGCGGGTGTGACGGTCGGTTCTCGGGCTTGAGTATCAAGGGGGGACTGATGGGAGCCGCCGCTATCGTCCTTCCGTGACTGGTTACGTGCAGCGTCCCCTGCTGTTTCTCGATGTCGATGGGCCACTCATCCCGTTCGGCGCGGTGTCTCCGTATCCGGTTTATGCGACGGGCCCTGACCTGCCCGGTGCGGACACGAATCCGCTCCTCACCAGGATTGATCCCGAGCACGGGCCCCGGCTGGCGGCGCTGCCGTGCGAGGTGGTCTGGGCGACGACGTGGATGGCGGACGCGAACGAGTACATCGCGCCCCGCATTGGTCTGCCGCAGTTGGCGGTGGTGGTCTGGCCGGAGCCGTCCGATATCGATGACCAGGACGAACGGAACGGACTGCACTGGAAGACGCGTGCCCTTGTCGAATGGGCTGCGGGGCGCCCGTTCGCGTGGGTCGACGACGAGATCACGAACACCGATCGGGCGTGGGTCGCTGCCCGTCATCAGGGGCAAGCCCTGCTCCATCGTGTCGATCCCCGCCGCGGCCTCGCTGACAGCGACTACGCGGCTCTGGAGTCGTGGCTGCGACAGCTGGTCTGACACACAGCTGGAGAGCATGAAGGAGGCCGCGGGAACGACCTGGTGGCTGTGGGGCGGTCCGCTGCTCGTGAGGGCGGCGACCGTCGAGACCAGGAGACCCGCCGGCGCCCACCAGGACCTGTACGCCCTGGACACGACACCCATGCCAGCGGGGCTCGTGACTCTGAGCGGTGGAGATCGTTTGCCTGGCATGAAGAACACCAAGCGCACGTTCGCCGCTGTTGCCCTCGCCGGGGCCGCTCTCGCCCTGTCCGGAGCCTCGCCCGCAGTGGCTGACACTCCGGTCGGTGGCGGCCTCCTCAACGGCTTGGGCATCGCCGGGGCCGCCGACAACAGCGAGGAATCCTCCACCCCTCACAGCGCGGCCTCGGGCAGCAATGAGGGGCTCTTTGGTGACGGCCTCTCCAATGCCCCGGCGGCGACTGTCAGCGGGAACTCAGCAGATCAGAGCATCGGAAGCTGAACCCGGAGCAGCATCCGCGCGAGGGCGAATGACTCCCGCCGCACACCGGTCAGGCGGCCTTCCGCCGGAACACCGTCTTCTTCGTCGTGCTCTTCTCGGTGGCCATCTTCTTCGCGGGCGTCTTCTCTGCCGCGGCCCCGCCCGATGACTGCCAGATCGCCATGCCCTGCGGCTCCCGGCCAGGCAGAGACTCCCGGCCGTGGTCGCGAACCGGCCCACCACCGTGGAGTTGCCGACATCGTTCAGGTCGATCGTGGTGATGGACGAGGGTTTCCCCTCGGAGCCTTCCAGCAGGTACGCGTACCGGCCATAGGCGGCGAAGCCCTGGAACGGGTTGGCCTTGCCCCAGTCGCCGCGGGCCGGCAGGGCCCTCTCGACCAGCCGGTATCCGCTGGTGAGCCGCCCGGCGCGGGCATCAGTCATCGAGAAAGCGACGATGCGACGCTGGTCGGTTCCGACGTTGTAGCGCACCAGTAGCCGGTGAACGGGTCGATCACCGGCTGCGGATTGATCACCGTGTCGGCGTGAGGTCCTGGACCGAGGGGTCGTTCTGCTTCAGCACGCCCCCGTTGACGAACGGGAACCGTCCGATCCTGGTACCGAATCCGCTGGCACTGGTCTTCCACTCGGTCCACAGGTAGACCTGTCCGCCGTACGGCTTCACCGCCGTCGAGACCCCGTGACCAAACCCGTGCAGGCCATGGACCCCAGCTGGTTGCCCGCCGTATCGGCCTTGGTGACCCACAAGTCACCGTTCGTCGTTCCCGGGTTCGTCTGCAGGAAATAGACGTGCTGGTGGACGTTGTCGTATCCGAACGACTGCAGCACCCAGTTGGCATGCAGCCTCCACCACACCGGAGGTCTTCGTCTTTCACCGTAGTGCTCAGATCGAGCTGGACCGCCCACCGTCCATCCTCGCCAAGGAGCTGACCGAACGCGTCGCGCTCGAGCGCTTCGGCTCGTCCGCCTCAGATCGTGCGGCAAGGGGCTGGTCGGCGCGGGCCCCGCGCCGGGCGCCTTCGACCGGTCCCGCTGGAACCGGCGACACTCCGACCGCTGCTAGGGTGTCGTGCGCTCGTCAAAGAGTCGTTCTTTAGTACCACTTACAACGGGGATTGAAACATGAAGATGCGTCATGTCCGCGCGATCGCTGTCTTCGGCATCGCTGTCGTCGCCCTGACCGGTGCCCGCGGCTCGGGCGGCGGTTGCGACAACAACAGCAGCAGCTCCAGCAGCAACAACCACGGCAGCGACAACGACAGCACCTCCGGCGGCACGTCCGGCGGCTCCCTGCCCGGCGGCTCCAGCAGCGCCGACAAGGCCGCCCGTGACGTGACCATCGACGAGTGCACGTACGACCCGGCGACCAAGAACCTCGTCGCCCGGGTCACCGTCAAGAACGACGGCGCGATGGACTACGACTACAACGTCACCATGAAGTTCACCGGCGCCGCCGGCGGCAGTGTCGTCCCGGCGACCGCCATCAAGACCGCCATCGCGGTCGCGTCGGGCGCGTCCGTCAAGGCCGAGTTGACCACTCCGTACCCCGGGACCGGCGACGGCTCCGAGTACACCAAGTGCGAGGTCTCGCGAGCCTCCCGCTCCTGACCGCCCAAGGCCCCGGGGTCGACCCCGGGGCCTCGCACTCATCCGATCGAGAAGTAGGCGAACTCGAGGCCGCTGAAGCCGATGTGCAGGGCCGTGGGTGCGGCGGCCCCATCGCCAACAAGCAAGCCATTCGTCTCCGCCTGGGCACGCCGACGGGCCCGTATCCGGGGCTGCCACCGACCCAGGACCGCCTCCTCGATCGTCCGGACCTGCAGCGGAACCGGCGGACGACGTGCTCCGGACTTCTTCGTCACCCACCGCTGTACTGCGCCGTGCCCCCAGCGCGGTGGCCACCGACCTGCTCCCTCTGCCATCGCTCCCGCTTCGCCCCTCCTCTCCTCAGCCTCCGGCATCCGCTGCTTCCTCCCGCCTCGTGGTCGGCCAGCCTCGCCTCCAGCGTTCGCGTGCGCGGCACGGCATGGTGCCGTCTTGGGGGCGTAGCTGCTGTCGCGTTCGGCGCGGCAAACGGACACAGCGGCGGCGCGCTCCTGCCGCACTGGTTGGAGCCTCACCGCCCCCGTCGGCGAGGCCCTTGTGTCCGCTGTCCGCCCGCGGCTGCGCCGTCCACAGACGCGAAACGGCCCCGCCGTGGGCGGGACCGTTCGTCGGGCCGAATCAGCGCGCGTCGCGATCGACGCGGCGGCGCTGGGGGCGGGGCGGCTCGCTGCTGGTGCGCAGCGCCAGCTTGAGGGCGGCGCGGTCCCGCTTGTGCGCCGCCCGCTGAAGCCACGTCCGGCTGCCGTCCTTCAGGAAGGGGGCTGGCCAGGGTCGCTCCTCGTACTGCAGGGGCGCGGGGCGGTCGTGGAAAGTACGGGCCGGGGGGCTTGTGGTTCGACGGCGCGGCCTCAGGCGGGCCTGCGACCGGGGGGCAGCGCGCGTCCAAGCCCGGTGCTCAAGAGCGGACCAGCCCGCGCGGGACAGCCCGGCAGCACCGGGACGGGCTACATCAACGGCCGGCACCGGCCTGAGGCACCTCAGAGGAAGTTGCGGTGGCTCGGATGCCCGGCTTGCCATCCGGCAGCTCACAGGTGGGTGTCGTACCCGGGTGACAGAGTCCCCGCCATGGACATTCACGAGTTCTGGGGCGTCATCGAAACCGCACGCTCGGCCGTTACGGCGGACAAGGTTTTCGCCGAGGCCCTGGTTGATGGGTTGGCTACCCGCACCAAGGGCGACATCCTCAGTTACCAGGAACGCTTCGATGAGGTACATGGGGCCGTCTATCGATGGGACGTTTGGGCCGCTGCCTACTTGATCGGTGGCGGATGCTCGGACGACAGCTTCATGGACTTCCGGGCTGGCCTGATAGCTCTGGGCCGTGACTGGTACGAGAAGGCAGCAGCCTGTCCGGACAGCCTTGCCGGACATCCCGTCGTGATCGACGCAGCTCGTGCGGGGCATGACGAGGCCGTCTTCGACGAGGATGCCAACTACGCGGCCAGTGATGCGTTCGAGCGCCTTACCGGTGACGACCACGCCTTCTACGAGGCCTGGGACGCATACAAGACCTCCTGCGGTCGGCACGAACAGGACGCCGATGACATGGGTGAAGACTTCGACTTCGACGACCCTGACGAGATGCGGCGCCGTTTCCCACGACTCGCCGCTCTCTACCTGCGCGACACCGGTCACTGAGCCGCCAGCACTACCCGCCGGGGAAACGACCAGCCTGAGCGGGACGGGCTATGCCGATGACTCTCGTCATCTGCGCTGACGAGCAGGTTCCCTCGGTGCCCCAGAGGGACGAGCCAACAATGGCGCGTGGCGCCGGCACTCCAGCTCCGGGCTATGGGACATCAGGGTTCGCCGACATCGTTCCTTGGGGTGCGGTCTCGGGCGGGGGCCTGGGAGGAGGGAGAGCTTGTCTAGACCCGGGAGGGCGTCTGTGCGGCGATTTCCTGGGCTGCCGCCTCCTCCCGCGCCTCATCCGGGCCGGCTGCATGTGATTGGTGCTCAGATCCCACAGAGCGACTCGGGTTCACGTCGACACCCGCGGCCGGTATGGGTACGCCGCCGCCCCAGGCACCACCGACGACGCATGGCTGCGCCATCTCACCGTCGCCCTGCCGCCCGAGTACACCGCCCGTCTCTTCGGCGCCCGCGACCAGGGCGCCGATGACGCGAGCTGTGGCAGATCACCGCCGACGCGCTGGCCGAGGTCTACTTCCAGGGCCGTGGCCGCCGGGCCCAAGGCCTGGTGGTCGAGTACACCTCCGTGGACCACATCGAGTTCGGCCTGTAGGCGCGCCTCGGGGGGCCCGCCCTGCGGGTTACGCCTGAGCCCGGCCCAGTACGCGGGCGTCAAGGACGACCCGGCGCCGCACGAAGAGGCCGCCCGGGCCGGCCGCGACAGGGGCCTTCCTGCGGCGGTGGCAGTCGCGGCGAGCTTTCGTGCCGCCCTCAGTGAGCTTTCGTGCCGCTCCTCTTCGACACCCGTGCGGCCTATCACCGCACAGAAGGGTGCGCACGGCGCCTGTTGATGCCGGGACAGGTGTGTGCGCTGTGGTACGGGATAGCAGGAGCCAATTCGGGCCGTGATCGCGAAGGGTGTCGCCGGTGTCTCAGGAGCAACGCAAACGGGGCCAGAGGTTGCGGCTGCCGGTGAAGGCGGCCCTGCCCGGCCGCCACCCGCACGAGGACCAGGCGCCCGTCACCGACCGGGTGGTCTTCGGGGTGACGGCCGTGCTGACCTCGGGCTTCGTGATCTGGGGCGCCACAGCCACCGGCGCCCTGGAGAGCGTCTCCGACACCCTGCTGAACGCCCTGATGCACAACGGCGGCTGGGCGTTCGTCCTGGCCGCCTCCGGATTCGTCGTCTTCGCGCTCTGGCTCGCCGTCAGCCGGTACGGACGGATCGAGCTGGGCCAGGAGCACGAGAAGCCGGAGTTCAGCACCGTCTCCTGGGTCGCCATGATGTTCAGCGCCGGCATGGGCATCGGCTTGATGTTCTACGGCGTCAGCGAACCTCTCGCGCACTACACCACTGCGCCGCCGGGCACCGACCCCGCCGACTCGGCGGACGCCATGCAGACGGCGCTCGCCACCACGCTCTTCCACTGGACGCTGCACCCGTGGGCCATCTACGCGGTGGTCGGCCTGGCCATCGCGTACAGCACCTTCCGGCGCCGCAGGCGGCAGACGATCAGCGCCGTCTTCGTCCCGCTCATCGGGAGGAAACGCGCCGAGGGCGGACCCGGCCGGGTGATCGACATCCTGGCGATCTTCGCCACGCTGTTCGGCTCGGCCACGTCCCTGGGACTAGGCGCGCTCCAGATCGGCAGCGGCATGCACGAGGTGGGCTGGCTGGGCAGGGCCGGGACGGGGCTGCTCGTCGCCATCATCGGCGTGCTGACGGTCTGCTTCGTCTTCTCCGCCGTCTCCGGCGTGGAGAAGGGCATCCAGTGGCTCTCCAACACCAACATGGTGCTGGCCGTGATCCTCGCGGTCTTCGTGTTCATCGTCGGGCCCACCATCCTGGTCCTGGACCTGATCCCCACCTCCCTCGCCGCGTACTTCGGCGAGCTGCCGCAGCTGATCGGCCGCACCGAGGCGTCCACCGGCGGCGGTGACGTCGCCGACTGGCTGAGCAGCTGGACGGTCTTCTATTGGGCCTGGTGGATCTCCTGGACGCCGTTCGTCGGCATGTTCATCGCCCGCATCAGCCGGGGACGCACGATCCGTCAGTTCGTCGGCGGCGTCATCCTGGTGCCCAGCACCGTAAGCCTGGTCTGGTTCGCCGTCTTCGGCGGTACGGCCATGCGCCTGAAGGAGCAGGGAAGCCTCGGCGAGGCGACCACGCCCGAGGCGCAGCTTTTCGGCGTGCTCCAGGAATTCCCGATCGCCGGTGTGATGAGCCTGCTCGTGATGATTCTGGTCGGCATCTTCTTCGTCTCCGGCGCCGACGCGGCGTCGATCGTGATGGGCACCCTCTCCCAGAAGGGCACTTTCGAACCTGCCCGGTTCATCGTCGTCTTCTGGGGCGTGGTGACCGGTGGCGTGGCGGCCGTGATGCTGCTCGTCGGCGAGGGCAAGGGCGACGCCCTCGCGGGCCTGCAGCACCTGACGATCCTCGTCGCGGCCCCGTTCGTCCTGGTGATGATCGGCATGTGCTGGGCCCTCTTGCGGGACCTCCGCCAAGACCCGCTGATCGTCCGCCACGAACTCGCCGAAGAGGCGGTGGAGGACGCCGTGATCGCGGGCCACGAGAAGTACGCGGGCGACTTCGAGATCCGCATCGGCCCGGCGCGGGACGAGGCCCCGCCAGGGGAAACGCGGGACGGCCGCGACCACAAAGACCCGGGAGCCCCGCCTCCGGCCTCCTGACCGATAGCAGGCGGCCACTGTGCCGGTCTCAGCCGAGACAAGGCCCGCGTTAGCGACCTGGGCCTTCGTCTCATGGTGACCCGCACACCACGTAGCTGGGGCCCGCACCGCCGATCGCCGTGCTGGGGCTGTGGCCCAGGCCCGGTCGCGGAGGTTCGCTGCCGATGTCATCCCTTTCAGCCTCGTGGTGGTCCGCTGCCGAGGAGTGGCGCTGCCGTATTGACCGGCTTCCTGGGCTGGCCCCGGTCGGGGGCGGCCTGCGGGTGCCGGCTGCTTGGGGCGCCGAACCGCTCCCGCTGTGCTTGGGCGCTTGCGCATACGGGAGGTCGCCCAGAGCCGGCCCCGTGGTGACGGAACCCCTCTCGTGGTCTACGGGAGTGCGGGGTGTCTACGGGAGTGCGGGGTTGGGGGTCAGGACGCGGCGCAGGACGGCTTCGACGTCGGTGCGGTCGGGGGCTGTCGTGCCGGCGAGGCCGCGCAGGGTGAGTCCGTTCATGGCGGCGGCGGCCGCGGCGGCGGTGACCGGGTCGGTGTAGTGGGCCAGGGCTCGCACGGTGTGCTCGCTGTACTGGTCCGCGATGGGGCGCAGGGCAGGGCGACGCAGGGCGGCGAGGTAGAGCTCGAACTCGGTGACCTGCTGGTCGCGCTGAGGTCCGAAGCATCCCAGCAGGACGTCGGTGAGCAGGATGACCAGGTGCTCGCAGCTCAGGACGGGCCGCTGGGCGACCCAGTCGTCCAGGTAGACGCCGTAGCGGTCGACAGCCCGGCTCAGCGCGGCGGTGATGAGGTCGTCCTTCGTGGCGAAGTGGTAGGTCGTCGCACCCAGGGGCACGTCGGCTTCTTCAGCGACCGCGCGGTGGGTCAGGCCCTCGATGCCCCGCTGCGCGATGATCCTCTCGGTGGCCGCGGCGATCTCCTCGATCCGCCGCTGTGGATCCCGACGGCGAACAGCCTTCTCCACGGCCATGAGGCTCCTTCTCTCCATCCAGTCAACCGTGTAGTACGTACGTACTGTACAAGCCCGCACTCTCGGGCCTGCTCACCCGCGCCAGCCCGAGGTCTCGCCCTCCTCTCGTGAGCTGTGCCCCGGACATGACCAGGGAAGGTATGCCCGTAGTGCGCCATGGGCATCAGCGACGTACAGTACAAATGTACTGCTTCGATGGGCGGGGTTCCTTCTCCCGTCCCTGCGTCACCCCGGAGGAAGCCCCCGTACCCCGTAGGGGCAGCCGTCTGCCTGCGTCGGTGCCGAACTCCGGCCCTCCACGAAGAGAGAAAGAGGAAGACTCATGCCCTTCGCTCCCTGTTTCAGCGTCAAGGACACTGCCGCGAGCATCGCCTTCTACAAGACACTGGGCTTCGATGTGGACTCCAGTACCGCCCAGCCCGGCGACGACATCCACATGCTTCTTTACAAGGGCGAGTTCCTCGGAATGATCTACGCCAACAGTGACCTGAAGACGTTCCTGCCTGCCCTGAAGGACACTCCTGTCGGCTTCGCCGGCATGTTCTACATGGGCGTGGACGACCTTGAGGGAGTCCGAGACGGCATCGCCCAGCACACCGAGATCGTCAAGGACATCAGTGGCGACCACACCGGTCAGCGCATGTTCTACTTCCGTGACATCGACGGCTACGTCATCGGCGTCAACGAGAAGGCCGCACTGGAAGCCAGCGAGCTGGGCAAGTACGCCTGAGCGCCCCGAGCCGCCCGGGGCCGCAGACCTGCCCCGGGGGCGGGTGGAGTGATCTTGAAAGCGAACGGCCTCGCTTCTCGTTGGTGTCGGCGGCAAACCGGCGGCCCGCCGGGCCGAGGTCCACGACTCCGGGTGGCTACGGCTGGACCACTAAGCGGCGCCGTACGTGCGCCAACGACCTCAGCGGCGACGTCACCCTCGGCGGCGTCACGGCCTCCTCGAACCGGCACAAGAGCGACCAGGATCCGGCAACGCGGATGCCCGCCCCGGCTGTGCGTTGCTCATTCCCGCCGATCGCGCACCGCTGGTGTGGGCAGGCGTGAGGAGGGCAGGCTGAGAAGTGCACCGGTCGGAGTACACCGCCGTGTGACCGCCGTGTGAAGGGAACCGTGATGATTCACAGTGCGGATATCCGCGAGTGGCGGACCCATGACGTCGTCGACGTCGGTGGTCACAAGATCGGCGTGCTGGAGGCCGTCTACGTGGACACCAGCAGCGACGAGCCGGCCATGGCCACGGTCCAGGTCGGGCTGCCCGCCCGCCGCCGCCTGGTCTTCGTCCCGCTGGCCGACGCGATCGTGGGCCCGGGCTACGTCAAGGTCAATTACGACAAGTCGCTGGTGAAGAAGTCCCCGGCGATCGGCACGGACGACGTCCTGCCCGCCGAGGACGAAGCCGCGGTCTTCGCGCACTACGGCCTGTCCTACCAGCCCGGCGCGAACGGTGAGCGGCAACTCGCCCGCCGCTGACCGGCTCACCGAGGAGGTGTCTGACCCATGACGCTGTTCCTGATCCTCGTCATCACGGCGATCGTGCTGGGCATCATCGGCGCCGTTGCCGAAGGGCTGTTCTACCTGCTGGTCATCGGCATCGTGGTGTTCGCCGCCGCCCTCGTTTATCTCGGGATGCACCTGCGGCGATCCGGCCGCCACAGCCGCGCGCTCCGCTGACCGGCTGCGCCGGCGTCTTGGTGCTAGCGGGCGAGGAGTGCGGTTACGGTTTCGCCGCCGGTGCCCTGGCGGCTGCTGGTGGTCCACCTGGAGCGGGCGGCCGACTCATGGGTCGAGCTGACCAGCCCGCGCGGCGTCGGCGCGCTTCCCCAGCAGATCCTCACGCACGGCTCCTCGCTCACGCGGGCGGTCGTCCCGGTCCCCGCCGACGGCCGGGACACGGTCCACCTGGAGATGCACACTCGGCGGGGGTGGCGGATCTGGTTGCACCCGCCGGAGAAGATCCCGCTCCTGAGGGGGGAAGTGGGCTCGACCGGCTCGTATGTCCCGCGGCATCGTGGCGGCCGGGACCCGCTGCAGGTCACCCAGCACGACGGGGCCGCCTTCTCGCTGCACGCCCCGCGGGCGGGCTTCCGGCCCCGGGGAGCTCCTGCACGAGGGGACCGGAGCATTTACGGCGGCGGCCTGTCTGAGTTCGTGCAGGACCAGGGGCAGCGCGCCGGCACGCCGACTCCAGGCAATCCGCCGACGATGGCGCCCTCCCCAGGCGTTGCCGATTGCGCGCATTCAGAACTGGGCAGCTCGGCCGTCACCCAGCCCAGTAGCCCGGCGAACCCGAAACCGGGCGCGCGGCCGGATCTACGGCCAGGAACACGACCATCCCCGGCCCGTTGGCGGCCTCCGCCGCCGCGACGGCCTGCTGCTCGACATCACCGGCTGGACAGAGGACGAGATCCAGACCGGCACCGCGCTGAAGACCGAGCTCGGGCAGTTCGGCCCCTGTGGCCGGCCCAGCGACGTTTCAGTACGGCAGGCTGCCGCGTCAGCTCTCCGTCCCCGGTACGGCTCTCGCGCCGTCTGGTGTTCGGCCAGTGGGGCCGAGGCAGTGGAGCCGGGGCAAGCGGACCTCTGTGTCGTACATCACTGCAAGAGCTAGTGCATGGTTTTCGGTTTTGACTGCCCTTGGGTGTCTTTTTACCGTTCCCCTCCTCGGTAAATTCACAGTCGCGTCGCAACTCTGATGCAACTAGACACAATTGACTGAGGAATGATGACGGTTCACATACCTGCGCCCGAGGAGCGCGGGCGTCCCTGGACCGGGGAAAGCCTGCGCTACATAGCGGGAAGTCTCGCCCTTGCCTTGACGGTGGGGTTGTTGAGCAGCGCGTCGGCGGTGGCAGCGGAACCCGCGCGCCCCACGACGGTAGAGAAGCCGACGGTCACGCAAGCAGCGGACATCGCCTCCGCGCGTGTGGCCGCGCGGTTGTCCGGCAAGAGGGTCGAGGCCCTGTCGGAGCGCACCGAGACATCCACGACGTGGGTGAACAAGGACGGCTCCCTCACGACCGAACTCACAGCCGGCCCGGTGCGCTTTGAAGACGAGTCCACCGGCGAGTGGCGAGATGTCGACTTGGGCCTGGTGAACTCCGTCGGCGGTTTTGTTGAGCCGAAGGCCCACCCAGAAGGATTGAAGCTGGCAGGCGGGACAGGCACGCCTGCGCCTTCTCTGGCGAAGGCGCGGCAGGCGAAGGCCGTCGACCTGGTGACGCTCGGCGAAGGTGACCAGCAGATCACCCTGCAGTGGAAGGGCGGGCTGCCCGTCCCGAAGCTGGAGGGTACGCGCGCGGAGTACGTGAACGCCGTGCCGGGTGCCGATGTCGTGGTCGAGGCGACCCGTACGGGCTTCGAGCAGTTCGTCGAGATCAAGCAGAAGCCGACGGAGCAGGACTACACCTACACGCTGCCTTTGCGTGCCAAGGGCTTGAAGGCATCGCAGCAGGCCGACGGAAGCGTGGTGTTCACCGACAAGAAGAACAACAAGCGGGCCGTGATGCCCGCGCCGGTGATGTGGGATGCGACCGTAGACCCGGTTTCCGGCGAGCACACCCGTCGGGTGCCCGTGGCGATGAAGGTGGTGCAGAAGGGCTCGACCGTCGATCTGGTCGTGACGCCGGATGCGAAGTTCCTGGCCGATCCGGCGACGAAGTACCCGGTGACCGTGGATCCGTCGACGTCGGCGCTGTCGAACGTGTTCGACACTTATGTGCAGCAGGGGGAGACCCGCGACTGGTCCACGGACGTCGAGCTGGACCTGGGCAACCCGGGCACGAAGAACGCCGACGGCACCCCCCGCATCGCGCGGTCCTTCATCTCCTGGAACACCGCACCGATCGCCGACGCGCTGGTCATGGACGCCAAGCTCAGCCTGTGGAACTTCCACTCCGGCAACTACACCGGCACCTCCTGCCCCAACCAGCCGTGGGAGGTGTGGTCCACCGGCGCGGCGACCACGTCGTCACGGTGGACGGCTCAGCCGTCGTGGATCGCGGAGAAGGCCACCTCCTCGGAGACCAGGGGCAACGCCTCCTGCAGCACACAGCCGGACGGCTGGATCAACGCCAACGTCACGACGCTGGTGCAGGAGTGGGCGTCGGCCAAGGCGGCCAGGTCCCACATGGGCCTGCGCGCCTCCGACGAGACCGTCACGGGGCAGTGGAAGCGGGTCAACTCCGCCAACGCCGCCTCCAACCCGCCCAAGCTGGTCGTCACGTACAACTACCGGCCCCGCACGGGCACCAAGCAGGAGGCGGGCCCGCCGTACTTCTCGTACAACGGCGCCTACGTCGTCAACACCGTGACCCCGACGCTGCGAGACACCTTCGTCGACCCCAACGGTGACAAGGTCCAAGGCGCGTACCAGATCTACGACACCGCCACCAACACCCAGGTCGGCGCCGTGCTGCGCTCCGGGTTCGTGCCCTCCGGCCAGCCCGCCCCGGTGACCGTGCCGGCCGGCGTGCTGACCAGCGGCAAGACGTACCAGTTCCGCAGCAGCCCGTACGACGGCACGCACTACAACCTGGGCTGGTCGGCGTGGAAGACCTTCACGGTCGACACCACCAACCCGTCCGCACCGACGAACATCACCTCGACGGACTACCCGGCGAACGCGTGGGTCAAGGGCGCGGGCCAGGCCGGCACCTTCACCGTCACGCCGAACGGCACCGACCACAACTGGCTCGAGTGGTCGCTGGACGGCGTGACCTGGACCAAGGTCGCCACCGGCGGCGCCACCGCCGCCAAGGCCATCAGCGTCACCCCGCCCAAGGACGGCACGCACACCCTCCAGGTGCGGCAGGTCGACAAGGCCGACAACAAGTCCGAGCCCATCGAGTACACCTTCCACGCAGGCCCCGGCGGATTCGTCCAGCCGTCCGAGGGCGAGCGTACCGCTCGCCGCCTGCCGCTGGCAGCCGAGGCCGAAGCGGGCAAGTATGACGCCGTGTCGTTTTCCTGGCGCCGTTCGGAGGCCGATCCGTGGGTGAAAATCCCGGCCAGTGATGTCACCGCTGGTGGAACCGTGCTCTCCACGTGGCCGGTGCCCCTGGTCAACGGCAAGAACGCCGCCCTGGTCTGGAATGCCAGCAGCACGGTCGATCCCGACGGGACGGTGCAGATCAAGGCCGACTTCACTGGTCCCAACTCCGCCACCGGAAGCACGGCGCCGCTGAGCGTCGTCGTTGACCGCAACGCCACCGGCGCGGCCGACGAAGAGGTCGGCCCGGGCTCGCTCAATCTGCTGACCGGTGACTTCACCCTGTCCGGCTCGGACGCATCGGCGTTCGACATCGCGGTGTCACGCACCGCCTCCTCCCGAACCCCGGACAAGGGCGCCAAGCAGGAGGGTCAGGCGCCGATCTTCGGCAAGGAGTGGGTTTCGGGCACGGCCGCCGAGATGACGGACTCCGACTACAGTCACGTACGCCGGGTCTCCGACACAGCCGTCGATGTCGTGACCGTCGACGGTGAGGCGATGAGCTTTACCGCGAACGCGGCAAAGACCGCGTGGATCCCTGAGCCGGGGGCCGAGGACTTCGCCCTCCAGGGCAGCGTCACGAGCTCGTTCACGCTCAGCGATGCCGAGGGCACCGTCACGGAGTTCACCAAGCCCGATCCCGCGGCGCCGACCTGGCAGGTCTCCAGCACGCTGCTGGACGGACTGACAAACTCCGCAACCACGGTGGTCTCCGAGACAGTCACCGTCGATGGCAAGAAGCTGGCCCGCCCCAAGCGGATCATCGCACCCACCTCGGCGGTAACGGCCGCCACCTGCACCGCCACGCCTTCCACCAAGGGCTGCCGCGTGCTGGAACTCGTCTACGCCACCTCCACAACGGCGACCACCACGGCCCTCGGTGACTTCACCGGTCAGGTCAAGGACATCCGCCTGTGGGCAACGGAACCGGGAGCCGCCGCGGCGACCTCCAAGACAGTCCAGACGTACCGCTACGACGACAGTGGTCGACTGCGCGAGGTGTGGAACCCGCTGATCTCTCCCGCGCTGAAGACCACATACACGTACGACAGCGCGGGCCGCGTCACCGGCTACACCCCGCCAGGGGAGCTGCCCTGGACGTTCGTCTACGGCAAGGCCGGATCCAGCTCGGCCGCCGGCGAAGGCATGCTGCTGAAGGCGTCCCGACCCGCCCTGAAGCAGGGCACCACCGACACGGTCGAAGGCGAAGCCGTCACCAGCGTCGTCTACGACGTGCCCCTGACCGGTACGGCGGCTCCGTACCAGCTCGGGGCCGCCGACGTGAAGACCTGGGGCCAGACCGACATCCCGACGGACGCGACCGCTGTCTTTCCCGCCGACGCCATACCGGCCGCGCACTCCGGAGCCGCGCTGGGCGCCGCGGACTACCGGCGCGCCCAGATCAAGTACCTCGGCGTGTCCGGCCGTGAGGTCAATGAGGCCGCTCCCGGCGGACACATCGTGACCACCGAGTACGACGCCTTCGGCAACAACATCCGCGAACTGACCGCCGCCAACAGGTCGCTCGCGCTCGGACTGACCGCGGAAGACCGTGCTATGCAGGCGGAACTGGGCATCGCCCAGCTCACCTCCGCCGAGCGCGCCGATCTGCTGTCGACCCGGTCGGTCTTCAGCCCGTCCGGCACCCGCGAGGTCGAGGAGTTCGGACCTCTCCGGAGGATCGACCTGACGGAGGACCTGAAGTCCGGCACCACTGTCCTGGTCCCCGCGGGCAGCTCGGTCACGGCCCGCTCCTGGACGGTGAACCAGTACGACTCCGGCCGTCCCACCGACGGCACGGCCAAGGTCAAGGACCAGATCACGCGTGTCGTGCTCGGCGCGCAGGTGCGTGAACACCCGTCCGTCCACGCCGAGACGCGGACCAGCGACACGGTCTACGACTGGGCCAAGGGCCTGCCTGTCAAGACGATCGCGGATCCCGCCGGCCTGGCACTGACGACAACCAAGCAGTACGACAGTCAGGGCCGGGAGACCAAGGTCGTCATGCCGGGCGGTACCGAGACCTCGGCGACCACCCACGTGACCACGTACTGGTCCGCCACCGGCACCGGACCCTGTCAGGGGCGCCCCGAGTGGGCCGACCAGGTGTGTTCCACCGGTCCGGCCGGAGCGATCACGGGCGGCGGTTCCAACCCCGTCGAGTTGCCGACGACCACGACCGAGTACGACTGGTGGGGCAACGAGGCCAAGGTCATCAAGACCGCGAACGGCAGCACCCTCACCGCCACGACCACCTACGATGCCGCAGGGCGTGAGTCCAAGGTCAGCACAACCGGTGGACCGGGACCCCTGGTGCCGGAGACCACCACCGAGTACGACCCGGCGACTGGACGAGAGGTCAAGACCGTCTCGCCGACCGGGGGCACCATCACCATCGCTCACGACAAGCTCGGTCGGCAGATCTCCTACACCGATGCCGACGGCGGAACCACCACCACTGAGTACGATCTGCTCGACCGGCCGGTGAAGGTCACCGACAACACCCCATCCACCACGACCTACACCTACGACCACACTGCCGAGCCACGCGGACTGGCGACCCGGACGACGGATTCCGTCGCCGGTGTCTTCCAGGCCACCTATGACGCCGACGGCTCCGTGGCCACCGAGAAACTGCCCGGCGGCTATACCCTCTCCATCACCGAGGACACCACCGGTGTCCCGGTGGCCCGCACCTACACCCGTGACAGCGATGCGACGACGGTCTACACCGACGCCGTCACCGAGTCCGTGCACGGACAGGTCACCACGCACGCCGGCTGGTCCTCACAGAGCTACGGCTACGACAAGACCGGCCGGATGACCTCCGTGGAGGACACGTCGGACACGGTGTGCACACGGCGCAGCTACGTCTTCGACAGCAGCGCCAACCGTAAGTCGCTCACGAGCGCCGTCGGCACCCCCGGACTGGCATGCCCGACGTCCGGCGGAACCACCACGTCCCACGCCTACGACAGCGCCGACCGTCTTGTCGACGCCGGCTACACCTACGACGCCTTCGGCCGGACCACCGCGCTGCCGGGCAGCACCATCAGCTACTACTCGAACGACCTCGTCCACCAGCAGACCACCGCCACCCAGCGCCAGACCTGGACGCTCGACGCGGCGCTGCGACTGAGGGGCTGGAAGACCGAGAGCGGCGGCGGAACCACGTGGACCCAGACCGCCTCCAAGGTCAACCACTACGACGGCGAGGGGGACAACCCCCGCTGGATCGTGGAGAACACCACCACGGGCGAGCTGACCCGGAACGTCGACTCCGTCTCCGGTGACCTCGCGGCCACCACCGGCGCGAGCGGCGACGTCGTCCTCCAGCTGACCAACATCCACGGAGACATCGCCCTGCAGCTGCCCCTGGCAGCCGGCGAGGCCCCCGTGGCTCTGGACAACGACGAGTACGGCAATCCGCGCGCCGGTCAGGCGGCGGTCCGCTACAACTGGCTCGGCGGCAAGCAGCGCTCCGCCGAGACGATCACCGGCCTCGTTCTGATGGGCGCCCGCCTCTACAACCCCGCGACCGGACGTTTCCTCTCGATCGACCCGGTCCGGGGCGGCTCGGCGAACGCCTATGAGTTCTCCTTCGCCGACCCGGTCAACCGCCCCGACGTCAGTGGCCGCTGGGTGCCCCTGGTCATCGGAGCCATCCGGGTGGGAGTCGCCTGCTGGCGGTACTGCGGCAAGGCGTACCGCGCGGTGCGGACGGGCTACCGTGCCTACAAGAAGGCCCGGTACGCCAAGAAGTACCTGAAGCCCTGGAAGCAGTGGAAGGCGAAGGGCGTCTCGTGGAACCACAACCGCTGGTTCGGCGAGAAGAGCAGGCTCTTCGGCGACTACGCCCGCGGACGCCAGGGCTGGCTCAACCGCAAGAACTGGGGCGTGGGCTGGAGCGCGCGCGGCTTCAAGAAGGACTGGGGATACAAGGGGAAGAGGAAGTTGCCCTTCCCCGTCGCCAGGACCGTCTTCAGGGTGAAGTTCGGCAAGGGCCGTAAGATCGACCTGTTCATGGGCAGGTGGTTGTGAGGTGGCACGGGTGAAACCGGAGAAACTGAACATCGCCGCCGAGGTCTCCGCAGCGATGCGCAGCCTCGGTGACACAGATCCGGAGATCGAGGAGCGCGAACTCGACGGCGGCGGCTGGATGACCGAATGCGTCATGCGGCTGGACGGCGAGGAAGTGCAACTTGACGTCATGCACTACGAACGCGTCGACGCGTCCGCCCGCCTCATCCTCGAGGGATGGCAGTTCGAGCAGGTCGCCGCGTCGGATCTCCGACAGGTCATCACCAAGATCCTGTCGGGTGATGCCGTGATCAAGCCCAGGCGCACGTTCCTCCGCCGCAACGACCATGTCCTGGAGGTGACAACCGACACCGGCACGTACTACGCCTCGAGCGAGTCGTTCGCGAAGGAGCGAGCCTCTGTGTGGGAGACGCGTCTCCTCCTCGCCGCTGAGAGCTAGGACGGTCCGGCGACACGCCTTGACCCGTCACAGCGGGCCGCACGGAAACTCCGTGCGGCCCGCTGCTGTGCAGGTGTCTCGCCATCGACAGCGGTAGAGGAGTCGAGCACCGCTGGGTCGCACTCGGCGATACGATCCCTCTCCCCGGCCCCGCTCGAGCTGACTGACTCCACGCCGGACTTACTGCATCGCACGAAGCACGACCGGTACTCATCACGGCACCCGTTCCCTCGGCCCACATGCGCTAGTTCCTGCCTCCAGCCGCCTGCGGCCCGATGCCGGGCACATCCTCGGAGCCCGCACACCCCATCCCCTCCTGGCCGGCCCTCATGGGTCTACGGCAGCCCCTGGCGTTCCCCGCGAACTCGTCTACCTGCGAGGGCCTTTGGCAAGGCCCCCTCCCGCATGCGTGCCGAGGCCCGGTGTCACAGGCCGGGGCTAGGCTCCGTGTGTGACGATTCCAACTCCTTCTCTTGCCGACATCGACGCAGCGATAGCCCGTGCTTCACGCAGCGGCCGGCCCGCAGACGCTCAAGGCAATGGTGTGCCGCACTTGGCTGCGGCCCTTGGAGTGCTGCGCCGTACCGATGAAGGACAGATGCTTTCCGGCGAGGTGCTGCTGGCTGCTCATGACCTGCTGTTCGAGCAGGTGCCTTTCCCGTTCGGTGAGAGCAGTCTGCGCCGGCTGGCCGAGGTGCTCGTCGGCAGGGGAGTGGTGCCCAAGAGCAGCGACTACGAAGGCCGCTGGTATTTGTGGTGGCCCAAGAACGGGCGCGGCCCTTGCCGTGCCTGCGGCAAGACGCGTTCGCTGACCCGTTTTTCAGGGCGTTACGGTGACGACTACCGCTACCTGTGTGCTCGGTGCCGGGCCACGGAACGAAGCATGATCGCCAAACGAGCAGAGCAACTGCGCACCAAACCCGGCATGGCGGGCGCGCCGTCCGCCTCGGTGGCCAGTCCTGGTCCGGCGGGGACGAGGAGCGCAGGGCGTTCCGAGACGGACGTGCCTTCTTCGCAGGAGTGGAGCAAGTACGCGACGCGGCTGTACGAGATGCTTGCTCCGCTGGAATGGGCAGGATTTGAACTGCCGGAACAATGGGACACAGACTTCGGCCGCCCCCACGGCGCACTGCTCTTCGAGACACTGTTGCGCGGTGACGGCTGTGTGGACGTCAGCTACCACCCGCACAAGGACAAGGTGGTGCTGGGGCCCTTCGAGGACGTCACAGGGGAGTGGCCTTACTCCTACTCCTTGCTGGAAGCCAGTCTGGAGATCCCGGTACCCAGGCCCGGCCGGGAGGCTGCTGCCGCTGTCGAAGCCGCGGCCGGCCAGGCCGGGCTGCTGGACGCCGCGCACGTATATGTCGCCGAATCGGCCCCCGCGGAAGCTAAGCAAGACTTCGCTCTGCGTAGAATCCGCCGCATCTTCCAGCCGGCCGCCGAGTTCCGCCGGCTGCCGCTGACCGAAGTGCTGCGTGAGATCACCGAGGACCAGTGGCTGAGCAGCTACCTGGACTGGGTGGTCGGAATGACCGGGCAGGATGTAGCACCCGACATCGTCCCGGACGCGGCCGCACGGGGCGTGGCCGCCTGGTGCTGGCGCAACAACACCGCGGTGGAAGACCACCATGTGGAGACGGACGTGCTGATGGCGCGCGTCAACATCGCCGTCACCCGTCTGACCCAGCAGCACATCTGCCCCGTCGAAGGCATCGACTGGGACGGTATCAAAGACGCGCTGATGGACCCGGATTGGGCCCTTCCCGATGCCACCCCCATCCGCTCTCTGTTCGGGGAGGGATGGACGGAAGTGGCCGCCACCGTCTGCACGGAACTCGACCGCTGGCGCCGACTCGACCATGAACGGCTCGGCCCACAGACCACGCTGATCCTGATGACCATCGGTGGATCCACCGGCTACACCGACTCGTGGTGGGGGCAGGGTCGCTGGCACAGCATCTGCCGTCACATCCTCGACGAAGCCATCGCCGCAGGCCTGACCTTGCCTGCCCCTTACGACCCGGAAGGCCCCGATGTCTTCCTGGCCGACCTCCAGGATCCCGACCGTCTTCCCGACACCGTGCTCGACTGGTTCATCGACCTGCCGGACGCCGGTATCGAAGGGCCTCGCGGCCTGCGCATGAACAGCATCACCCGCCCGCCCCGGTACTGCTGGGACCCTTTCTGGCTGACCGAAACCGGCGCCTGACCTCCTCCGGCCGCCCCACCATCCGCGGGAGGGGTAGTCGGTCCAGGCAGTGCTGAGGACTGCAATAGCACCTTCACAGGCGACTGTTGCCGTGTTGCCGTATGTGCCGCGGCAGACCGGTCACTTCCCTGGCCAGCCGGGCAGGCGCGCGTACTGACTCCCCTCATGAGGAACAACCAGGTCAGGGCCGGCGGCCCGGCGTCCGCACTCCCGGCCGACCGTGTCCGGTGCCCGGCCCAGTGGCCGGGTCGCCTCGACATCACCCGGCAATCACCGGGCAATTCGGTGCTGCGACGGTGCCTGCCTCACCGGCAGGCACGGGCCCGCAGCTTGTCGCGTAGGCGGTTGGTGACCTGCCGCCACTGTCGGGCCTGTCCCGGGCGGGGGAACCACCCCCGCTCAGTTTCAGCGTCCAGGCTGCTGAGTTCGTCGAGCCGACTCAAGTACCTCTCCGCGTCGATCGTGCCGGAGCCAGAAGCCGAGATCTGGATGAGGTGGTGCAGTCGGTGTGCTGCCCGGTAGTAGGCGACCTGGGCGTCACTGAGGCGGCGCACCGCGTACCCGCCGCACTTGCTGCACGGATCAAAGGCCTTGGCGCGCAGCAGCTCCTCGATGGTCACCTTCTCGTCCTGGCGATCAACCCCGGCGTAGGGGCGCCGGTGCGCGCAGCCGGGGGAGTGGGCCCGGCCATGGAAGCGACCGAACGCATCCGTGGTGTACGCCTGCACGGAGGCGAGCACTCCCAGAGGAAGGCCAGAGCCGTCGGCCCAGTACTCGTCTCCCTCCGATGCGAAGGGTTCCAGGTCCAGCTGTTCCATCGCCAGCAGTCCGTTCCACACAGCCGCAGCGAACGGCCTGAGCAGATAGCCCTGCTCGTCTTCCGCGACGGCCTCGAGGTCCCGCAGATCCGGCAACGAACGCGCCAGGGCCAGAGATTTCAGAGCCTGACGGGTATCCCACCTCTCCCTGCACAGCCGCACCACGACTCGTTCGCCCTCCGCTGCGCTCAGACTCCGGCCGAACGCATCCTCCTCCGGGTCGTACACAGGACGGACCCACACGTCGTCGTTCTCGGCCGGGTCTCCGGCGTACGGCTGCAAGGCGGAATCGATCAGGGCGTCGGGAAGGTCACTGGCGGCGGCGAGGATCACACCCTGCCAGCCGGCCGCACAGCGCTGTTCTAGAGCGCCCAGCGTCACGACTTCCACACCGGCGTTCACGCCCAGGACTGCGTACAGCTGCTCCGCGCCGCCCGCTGTGTCGCGCAAGGCCCGCAGGTGCTCCTGCCGCACCAGTTGGCGGTCATGCACCGGGGTGTCGTCGAACACCCCGGGCCCAAGACCAGGGCCCGCTTCCAGAGCCGACGCCTTGTCTCCGGCTGGAGGCTTCTCCTCGGCCCGGGATTTGTACACGAGTGGGGAAGCCTGCGACAGCAGGCGGGCCGCGATCGGTTCCGGCACCCGCAGCGAGATGACCGGCTCAGCCCCCGCCCAGTCCACCGAGGCGGTGTACGAGGCGAGCACACCCCGTTCCCACTGACTGAGCCGGTCGAGCGCAGACGTGCTCCGGCCGGATGCCACCAGACCGCCGCCAAGACCTACGGACAGCACCCGCTCTCCACAGCCGGCCGTGACCGACCCGGCAGCTTCCTCCGCCCAAGCCTCCAGCAGCGCCTGGGCCCGCTCCAGCGCCTGATCCCGCCCCTTCCGCCGACTGCTCATCCCGCGGGTCAGCCGATAGGCGAGATAGTCCTGCTCACACGGATGATCCCAGCTGTCCTCCACCGCGCTGTGCCACTGCCGCCACAGGGACTTCAATGAGTCCGTCACCTCGCTGCGTGCACCCAGCACGGCGAAAGCGGGATCATCGACAGGGAGGTCCGGTTCCTTCATGCCCGACACCGCTGCCGCCAACGCCAGCGCATCAGGGGCGATCAGCCGGCCGGCCTGAGTGCGCAAGACCTGAAGGCGGTCCAGCTTCCGCTGTACTCGCGGCTCAGCCCAGGACCTCATCCAGGGAAACAGAGCCAAGACGCGGTGGACGCGGTGCAGGCTGACCATTGCGTCGAAGTACTCGGCCACGACGGATTCACGTACCTGCCGGGCTTCCTGTACCTCCTCCCAGCGATCGTCCTCATCTTCCTCGACGTCGGTCTGCGCGTTCTCCTTGCTGTTCGCAGAGGCCGGCAAGAGCAGCGAGGCAGCTTCGTCCAGCTCCACGTCATCGAAGCTGTCTTCGTCGGCATCGCAGCAGCGGTCCAGTTCATACAACAGCCCCATGCCTGTGACCGCGCTCACGAAGACGGCCAGCCCCGTCCCGGGGCGTGCCCAGGATCCGTACGACGCGCACTGGGTGCACAGCTGGCCGAGAGCCGAAGCGTCCAACTGCACCAGCCGCTCGGCGACACGAGCGGAACGCACATAGGGACAGGAGGACTTGGAGTGCAGCTTCGCATCCCTCGCCTGCGTCGACCACAGAGTGACGACAGAGCCTTCGAACGGACCGAGCGGTACGTCCGGCGTCAGCAGCCCGTACGACATTGGGACCTCCCCTTAGCGATGACGCGAGCATAGCGACGGTCACCGACACCGAGGTGCTGCCGCCGGTCTTCACGGTGTCTTCTCCCCTGATGGAGAGCGAGCGCGCAAGACCTCCGTCGAGGTCCTCTCCGGACGGCTGCCCGGGAGAAGAAGACTGCGGAAAGGATCACGAAGGGGAAAGCTCCAGAATCCGCTACGCAGTCCGGTGGAGCGGCTGCGGGAACCGTGGGCGGTTCCCGCAGGAGCAGCCAAAAGCGAAGAGCCACCCTTGCCCGCCGGCTCCCTCCCTACGCCGGATCCGTTCCCTCAGGGCGCCTGAATGCCACGGGATGCGCAAGGAGACGGGCGCGTCCGTACTGCAGACTCCATCCCTCGCCGTCCGGTTGGACGTGGGTGCCGGCAAGCCCGATGACGGGACCGGTGAGGGCGGCACGAAGGTCTTCCGGGTACGGCTCGGAGTCCCAGTGAAGGGTGCACCGGTCGCCTTCGACGGACAGCCTGCGGTGGTGGGCGTGCCCGCGGCTGGGCCGCTCGGTGAGGTCGTTGAACCACATGCCGATGTCCCAGCTACCGTCCGGGGCGTGGGCGCACAGCCTTACGGACAGAGCGGCGAGAAGGGTCTCCATGTCGGCGCTCAGGCGGGGGAGGACGTTCAGTACGGCGTGCTCCTCGTCGCTGACCGGAACGTCGGTGGTCCACAGGCGGGCGTAGTTGCTCTCGCGGTCCAGGGGACCTTGCAGGCGGCCGTGGCGGTCACCGGTCACGGTCACAGTGGCGCCGGTAGGCAGGTGACGCAGACGCCAGCCGTCGTCGTAGGAGCTGTCCACACGCAGCCCCGGCAGTCCGATCTGCGGGAGCCTGTCACGGCCGACCAGCCAGCAGGCCACGTTGTAGGGCGCTCGGGCGGTGATCACCAGATCGTCGTGCCGGGGGGAGACGACGAAGGTGTAGCGGGTCACGTCGGCCAGCGTGATGTGGCGCGGCCACCAGCTGGTGGGACCGCTGTTGAACATGCCCAGGGCCAGTAGCGCACGCAGCCGCCGCTGCGGCGCCGAGCAGGTGTCGAGCCCCAGACCGCTGCGCGGCGGAAGCTTATCGCTGTCGCGGCGGATGATTCCGAGGGCGGCGAGTGAGGCAGTCTCCCGGGTGTAGGACGCACGGAGACGGGCGGTCCGGCGGCGAAGTGAGGCGGGCACGGTGAGTCCTTCGTTGTCGCCCGGCCGACTGGATCACCACGCAGTGCGTGTTAACGGATGGCATCCAAGCGCGAAGTGGGTGCCCCACACCCTCTATTGGTGACGTTGAGCGTCCGGGACAGCTCTGTCACACGGTTCAGTCCTTCGCAGACCGGCCACCAGACCGTAGCACCGCACGGCGCCGTGGCCTGAGTGACGCGCCGACGCCAAGCAAATCACAGCGGGTGAACCTGGCCTCATGGCCGAACCGGCTTGCGGAGGACGGCCGACCGGCACGCAATCCGCCCCTCAGCACAGACGGCACAGACGGCTCCAGACAGAGAGAGTCACCCTGAGGAGCTGGGCGGACGCAGGCGCTGGCCGAGCGCCCCACACCGCTCGCCACCTTTACCGGACAGCCCTACGAAGCCGGGTTGCCGGCCCACCCATGCGCCATGTCAGTACGCGATGCAAGGATGAAGCGCTGGCCTTCATACGAAGTCAGCGTCGGCCGGTAGACACACCATGGGGGTGGATTTTGGCGAGTCAGGAATCCGAGCTGTGCCGTAACTGCGGAGAGGCGATCACCCGCTTCAACGGCCGCTGGTCGCACGGGTACGGCGGATGGGGGACTGTCGGGTGCAGCGCCTACAGCTTCACCCTGCGCGGTCAGTGGGACAGCCGCCTGACCAAGGCCGAGAAGGCGAGCCCGCGGACCAAATCCCAGCTCGCC
This sequence comes from Streptomyces sp. NPDC015346, assembly GCF_043078785.1. Lineage (NCBI taxonomy): Bacteria > Bacillati > Actinomycetota > Actinomycetes > Kitasatosporales > Streptomycetaceae > Streptomyces > Streptomyces sp. NPDC015346. Next base: position 888,890 of record NZ_JBIBTW010000003.1, read on the forward strand.
GGCAGGGAGGAGTTCCCTTCATGGCCCGGACTGCAGCAGCAGCGCCGAGAAGCCGCAAGTAAGGAACAGGAGGCTGCCGCGCTGGCCGCCACCCGCTTCTCGCCGAAGCTGGCCAAGGCTGTCCAGGCCGCGGAAACGGTAGCGGCCGACCCTGGAAGCCACACCTTCCGCACCCTCGAGCGCCGACGCCAGGCAGTGATCCTGGCCATGGAGGAACAAGCCCGCCGCGCCGCTGCCCGAAAGGGCCACGCGGAACTGGGCAGCATCACGGTCAACGACGAGCTGGCCCGGCTCATGCAACTGACCCGAGACGTACTGCGCTCCCTGCGCGCGGCAGAAGACCTCCTACCGCCGCTAGAGGCACTCAAAGCAGCAGCAAGCCGCTACAGCGCCCGTATCGACCAGATCGCTACTGATCGCTACGGCTCCTTGCCGCGGCAGGCAGACGGCGCCTCCACCGAGCGGCACACGCTACAGGTCGCACGCCAACGCGTAGAACGTCACCAGCAGGCTCCTTGACCAACAAGCGCCGACGTCGAGCGAGCGTAGCTCGCTCCACATGCTCGGCAGCCGAATAGGGGATCCGGGCGAACGCGGGGCAAGCCGACGGGCACCCTTCAAGGGCGGTACAGGGAGGAGGGGGCTGGCGCCGGGGTAAGGAGGCAGGCGCTTCACACCCCGCCCCCTATGATCATCATCATGATTCGCCCCACATCCGGACCCCCTACATGGAGACACCTGGCCTCGGCGCTGGCGCTCGTAACGCTGATCGCGATCTGCTGGTACGCCATGCAGCTGGTATACGCAGAATGCGTGTACTTCGGAAACTACTCCATTGAAGAAGCTGTCGAGTCCGGGCAATGCGACCCTCCGCAGATGCGATGGAGGACATGGACGCAATAACATCGGTCAGTCATTTACCAACTGGCGCTGACAGACCGTGATGGATTCGTTGTGACCTTTACGGCAAAAGATCACGCCTTCCCTTCCCGGCAGCTGCGGAGTTTGCACAGGGCAGAGTAGTCTGGCCTTGCCGCTGTCATGGGTCTGGGTAATTGAGCCAAGCGGCTGCTGCGGCAGGGGTCGTCGGTGTCGTGGGGCTGGGGCGGAACACGCTGGCCCGCCCTGCCGTCGCCGCGAGTCCGTCCGGCGACGTGGTCGGCAAGGTGACCTTGGGGTACCAGGGATGGTTCGCCTGCGCAGGGGATGGCGCTCCGATCAATGGCTGGTGGCACTGAGCCCAGAACTGGGGCCAGTTACCGTCCACGACCAACAAGGCCATACGGTACTGCCTGCTTGTCCGACTACTACCTGCGCCTGACGGGCGACGGCGGCCAGATGCTGAAGGGTCAGCCCCCCGGCCCACCCCGCCGGTTCTCGGTGGCGACGCCGTACCGCCGACCGTCCCGGGGAACTTCCGGGTGACCGGCCGGAGTGACGGGACGCAGTGGCGCAGGCAGCACGCAACCTTAAGGACGGCCGCCCACGAACGTCCGCCGAGGTGAGTGCAGGTTTCAGCGCTCGCCGAAGGACACGATGGAGTTTTGGACTAGGCAGTGTCCCGTGGATCGCCGCATGAGGTCATTGGTCAATGAGCTACTTCATGCATGACGTCATTGGGCGGGACGGTCGACGAGCCTGATCCGGAGACGTTGAGGCGGGTGCTCGACGGTCTGGCGCAGGCCGATCTATGTTCCGCCCCTATCAGCCCGGACCCGTCACAAGGGCGCGAAACCGTCCGCGCGCTCCGGGCAGGCGGCCTACGCTGCGCGCATGTTGAAGAAGTGGCTTGCGAAGAACGGGATACAGAGCATCGACGACGGCGCCCGAAGCGCACACGAACGAGGGGACACGACCTTCACGTATCGGTTCCACCCCAGTCCGTTCAAGGCCGTCAAAGACTCCGAAGTCAACGGTGCGATCAACCGCGTTGAGGTCTTGGGCTGGAAGCTCCACAGCCGTGAACTCGAAGGGCTGGGACTGGAGCGCTGCTGGAACCTGACCTTCGCCCGCCGCTGACGAGCAGCGGCGCCGGCGCCCGGCAGACCACCAGCTGGCCAGCGCGCTCGTCCGCTCAGTCGACTTCGACGTACGTGACGACGAGGATGCTGCCGGGCGCAGGACCAGCTGCCCCCTCTCCGCGTGGAAGGCGACGGAGGCGACGTGCGCGTGCAGTTCGGGGAAACGGTGGTCGCGATGGCCGGCCACTGGTCCAGGACGCTGCCGCGAGCGGCCGGGACGTCCCAGGCCCGGTCGGCCATCAAGCCCTGGAGCACGGCGGCGAACCCGGTCGGCTCCCGGCCCGTCGCGCCGGACAGTCCGAAGTGCGGGTGCAGCGCTTTGCCTTCCGGGTGCCGTCCTCGCCGCGGGCCTTGGCGGCCTCACGCGGCTGGAGCAGCGCGACCCGGGCCAGGTCGACACCGAACAGCTCCGGGGCCGGCCGCTCGCCGTCGCAGCCGCCGCAGACCGGCCCCTGCGGGTGCGCGCCCAGACATCGGCCTCACCGTTCGACGGGGGGCTGACGGTCGCCGTCCTGGTTCGACCTCGGCCCGCCCTGGTCCGGCCCCGATGGCGGCGGCCCCCGTGCAGCTCGGCGACCTGCCGGTCGACCGGTGCGGGATGGTTCTCGGCGACGCTCAGGCGCTGGACGGCTCGTCCACTGATGGCCTGGCGGCGGGCGTCACCTACTGGGGCGAGTACGCAGACACCGTCCATGCGCAGTTCGGAGGTGACCGCATCCCTCAGCACCCCAGCGGACACGGCCCGCGCGGATGGCTCGACCCTCCCCTGGTCGAGGCCGAAGCCGTCGCCGAACGGCCCCAGACCTGGACCCGCGAAGGGCCTGGCAGCGGCCTGATGGTCGCGGTCGACGCCCACACCGACTTCCACCGATTAAACCGGGCCGGATGGAGTCACCCACTGCTCGCGGGCGCCGTCGAATTCGAAGGATGTTCAGTGCTGGGTCTCAGTTGGGACTCTAGGGACCACTCCATGCGCCACCGCGGAGAGCGGGCCTACGGACAGGTCTACCCCGCCAGCCTCGAAGCCCGCGCATGCGCAGCGGTACTGCGCTGGACCATCCCGCCGTACGGCCCTGGCCGGTGAACTACAGCCCGGCTGGAGGGAGGCCAGAAGAACCCGGTTGAGCTGGACGGTTCAGCCAGGAACACTCGCCCAATGAGCCACAGAACGCAGCCGGGCCGCTGGGACGGGCCCTGGTGCCGGGTTCGCATGGAGCACTTCGAAGCAGCCTTCCTGTCGAACGCAGGCGAGGATCTGGAGTCGGTGGACCACGTCGACGTCTTCGTGGACCTCAACGACGGATCCCGTTGGAGCGCGACCATCACCGCCCTCGAACAAGTCGAGGTCATCATGGCGAGATGGGCCGAAAGCGGGGAAGCCCTGGGTGGCCGCTACTTCTGGTCCTCGGACGGTCTCATCGTCCGCGATCGGCATCAGCACCATGACCCAGGTACTCACGGGTCTGATCGAGTCCGACGAGTTCACGCAGATCCTTGACCGACTCGACGTCTGACCCGGCACTGTCCGGGCCCCGCGGCGGTTACTCAGTTGAAGCCACCGAGCAGCCCCAGGTCCTCAGTTGTAGATCGGGAAAGATGCCTGGAACGCCAGGCGCTCGTCGGCAGTGTCGCCGATGCGAGCGAGAACCCCGTCGAGCGCGAGGAACTCCTCCCATGCCGCCCGGCCAGTCGCTTGGGCCAGGCGTGCCACGACGAGATCTTCCAGATCCGGGACGCGCTTGTTCTTCCAGATCTTGTCGGCGAGGCTGACCAGCAGGTCGTCCAGGCCGACCCGCGCGTCCACCCATGACGCGTGAGTCGCGGCGAAGCGCGCCAGCTCCGGGCTGATGCCGTGGCCGAGCAGAAGAACCTGCCCAGCCTCCTCGTGTACCGATCCGGGCCCGGAGAGCTCGGCGAGGTGCACCGTCTTTCCTATGTCGTGCGTGGCCGCCCCGAAGAGCACCGCCTCGCGGTCGAAGATCACGGCGGGGTAGTGCTGTTCCACCCAGTTGACCAGCTGGTGCGCGACGTCATGGACGGCGCGCAGGTGAGCTGCCAGTCGCGGTGGGCTTCCTAGCTCCGACAGAAGTTCTGCGACACGATCCGGCAGCGGGAGCAGGGGCGGGTTGATAGTGCCGCTCATCGCTCTAGACAAGAGGGTGTTGGTCATCACCGCGTCAGGGTACTGACAGCGGCCTCCTCCTGTGTCCGCAAGGGGAACCCCCAACGAACAGTGATGATCTTGACAGACGCGAGAGATCGATCTGCGCTGACGGCGTCTCATTTAGGGTGTCCGGTGATCTGTATGCTGAGCGGGGGCTTACGTACGCTCCAGGCATGAGTGAACGCGTCGGCTACGCGAGATGCAGTCTGGACAAGCGGGACCTCACTGCCCAGCGCGAGATCATGCTTGGCCGGGGCGTCCCCGAGGACCGGATCTACCTGGACCACGGACTGACCGGAACCAACCGCGACCGGCCCGGGCCCTCGCGGCCGTGCGCGCCGGAGACACCCTCGTCGTCCCCAAGCTTGATCGCCTCGCACGCTCGGTACCCGGCGCCCGCGACATCGGCGACTCCCTCACCGCCCGCGGCGTCAAGCTCTCGCTCAGCGGCACCCTCTACGACCCCGCCGACCCGATGGGCAAGATGTTCTTCAATATCCTGGCCACCTTCGCCGAATTCGAGGTCGACCTCCTGCGCATGCGCACCCGCGAAGGCATGGCGGTGGCGCGGGCCAAGGGCAAGCTCAAGGAGAAGCAGCCCAAGCTCAGCGCCCGCCAGCAGAGCCACATGGTCCAGCAGCACCAGTCCGGCGAGCACACCATCGCCGACCTTGCCGAGCTCTTCTCCGTCAGCCGCGCCACCGTCTACCGCGTCCTTGAACGCCACCAGAACGCATCCGCACCGTCGACCTCAGGCGGGCAATGACGTGCTGCCCTATGTCTACCAGGTCACCTACGACCCCGCCGACCGCGATCAGCACGGCCACTACGTCGGCGTCGAGCCTGCGACCAGTGACCACGGACCGGTCGAAACCGCATATCTGCAGGCCATTGCCGCCTTTGCCGAAGAGACCGGTGTCGACCAGTTGGTCATCCGCGAGCCGCAGATCGGCGGTTTCGTCCACTTCGGCTTGGAGCCGCCGGTCGACGGCTACGGCCTGGCCGACCTCTTCCCAGCTGGCCTCACCGGGTTCCACGACGGTGCCCTGGTACCGATGGCCGCCGGCATGGAACTCGTCCGGGCTATGCTCCGCGACAACGGGGCCTGGTGCCGATTGGAGGCGGAGGGAGCGTTCGCCGTGCACGTCGGCTGGGACCAGTACCTCTACATCGGCAGCAACCTGCCCTGCGAAACCGCACTGGCCCGCACCCGCGCGCTCGGCCTGTTCCCGGAACGCCTGGACGCCTCGCCGTACGACTTCGCGCCCGACGACCCCGCGTACGTGCAGCGGCCGGCCGACGCCGACTTCTGGGCCCGCCTGCACTGGACCGTCAGTGCCCACCGCGCGGTGTTCATGGAGGAGGTCTCCGCCGTCAACGCCTCCCGGTGGCACCGCCTGACCCGCGACAACGTCGAGACTGTGCGCTCCCAGCTGGCCCCACGCGCACAACTGGCAATCTGGCCAGACCTGCTCACCGAGGTCGACAAGGCCGTGGCCGCTCTGCCCGCCGAAGGCCTCGCGGAGATCGTGTGGGAGGACGAGGACGGGCAGATCACGAGCACGGTCATGGACGAGACCCAGTTCGAGGCAGTGACCTCCCAGCTCGCCAGCGCGCGTGCTGCCGGCGTCGTATCCATGTATGCCGGTGAAGATCTCCCGCTGTTCACCGCTGTGCTGCCCGACAGCGACGGCGTTCTGCGCGCTCGCTGGCAGACCGAGCCGACGCCCAGCGACCGGGACTGGGCGCTCCTGAAGACCCTGCGGCGCGGCCAGGTCGTCACCGGCACGGTGACGACCATCGCCAGCTGCGGCGTCACCTTCGTGGACATCGGCGGCTTCACCGCGATGATCAACATCCCGGAGCTGTCCTGGCGCCCGTTCGACCACCCGTCCGACGTCGTCAGCGTCGGCCAGGAGGTCACAGCCGAGGTTCTCGACGTCGACATCGTCCGGGAACGGGTGCCTCTGTCGCTCCGAGCGGTGCAGGAAGACCCGTGGCCACAGGTAGCGCAGCGGATCGGCCAAGTGGTCATCGGGCCGGTCACCAAGATCGTGCCGTTCGGCGTCTTCGTCCGCATCGAAGACCGAGAGGACGGCTTCCAGGGGCTCCTGCACACCAGCGAACTGGATGAATCCTCCGGAGACGTCGTCGAGGTCGGCGACGCCCTCACCGTGAAGATCATTGAGGTCGACATCGCGCGCCGTCGCATTTCCTTGTCGCATACCCAGGCCCGGACAACCCGCTCTGAGGGCGGCATTGAGGGTGGATCGGCATGAGGAGGCAGGAGGCCGAGCTCGACCGGGACATAGCCGTGCTCCTGGCGGCCATGGCGTTTACCGAGATACGGCATCTGGCCGGGATGCCACAGCGCGGGGAGCAGGACACCTCCCATGACGAGGTTCTGGACCGCATCAGGTTCCTGGCCAACTTGAGCCACAACCTTCCGGGTGTCGCACGGCCACGTGCCAGGAGGCCCTCCCGCCAGGGCGAGCCCATCGGGAGCTTCGATCAGGCGATGACCGAACGGCCGATGAGTTGGGTGTGGAACACCGCCGGCCCGGACGCTCGTGCATGGATGCTGCGTCACATCGAACAGGCAGGGCGAAGCTGGACGCCACCCCCGCCTCTGCCACAATCCCGCAGGGCCCCGTCGCCGATGACACCGCGGCAACGGGTGGGCCTTCTGCTCAGACGCTGGCCGGTCAAGGCCCCCGCCGGGCGGCAGCCGCTACCCGCAGAAGCGAACGTTCTCAAGGCCCTCGACACCGAAGCGGTCTGCGCCCTGCACGACGAGGCCCGACGGCTCCGGCTCGGCCTGGGTGGAAGCGTGGCATGGCTCCGGGCTCACCTGGCCTCCGGCGCCGTCCACTATCTGCTCCCCGACCCGGCCCACTACTACTGGCCTGGCAACTCAGACGGTCGCGGCGGCAAGATCGGCTGGTGGCAGTGCACCACGCTGCTGCAGATGTGCAACGGAGAGCAGGTCAGCGGCCTGGTCGCCGTACGCCCGGAGACCTTCACAGCGTTGCCCTCGACTCTGCCCCGCAAAGCCCAGCTGCGGCTCGTTCACCGTGTCCGCTCCATCGAGCGAGACACCTCCCAATGGGGCCGAGACCACGAGGCCGAATGCGCACCGCAGCTTTGCGGCTACGTCCCCGAGCCGACCGACAACGCTCCGACGACCACATGACTGCCGACAATGACGGCCGACGGGATCGAGCGTCAGCCGCAGCTAGACCATGGCGACAGCATCGGGAACGCAGGGCCGATATGGAGTGGAGTCAGGGTGGCTGCGCAAGGCAGAGTGGGACAGTGAGTGAACTGTGGGCGCATGCCCTGACGTGGGCAGATGTGGATCCGGCTCGACATTCGTTCGAGATGGACGCCGTTGCGGCGGAGGAGTTGGCGGGCCTGGTCGTGCCCTTGCTGCCCAGCGCTGAAGTCGCTCGCGAGGACCGCTGGCGTTCATTGGAGCCGGTCACCGAGTTCCTGGCGGGCCGGTACGGCCGCTGGGTCTGCGGATGGAACTGGTCGGTCGGTGAGGGTGACGTCGACGGAGGCGTCGTCGAGGTGTGGTGCTGTTCATCCGACTCCGTGACAACCCCGGGGGCGACTGCCCCACTGGTTGTCGAGGCCCTTCAGGAATGGCGTGGCTGGCTGGAGGACCTGGCGGAGCGGTTCGCGGCCCTGGCCCCGCCGGAGAACACCGCGATGTCTTCGGCGGACCACTGGTACTGGGGGCGGGCGTGCACACGCCTGGTCACCGTGGTGGCTGACCGCACCCAGGCCGAGAGCGGCTGGTACGGGCACTGTATGCAAGTCCTCCGATGGTTCCTCGCCTACAACGGCATCGACGAGGGCCAGGCACAGAAGATTGTCGAGGGCGCGGTCGGCGGTCGGTTCGGCACTTGGATCGCACCTGACGTTCCGGTGGTCGACGCGTTGAGCTCGCGGTTCGCCAGAGGCGTGGGCGAAATCAGATGACTCCCGCACTCGGCCAGCCGAAGGACAGCCTTGCCGACTGGCTGCTCATCCGGCCGGAAATCTCCTGGCCGTCCTGGCGCGGCACACGCCTCGTCTCGGAGGCGCCGGCCCGCGACGGCTTCCGGAATTTCTTCTTGGCAACGCGAGGCGGACGTGACAGCAAGGGAAACGCGCGAGTACTGACCGCCCTCGACTTGGCTTTCGCCGACGCGGAGCAGGGCAGGCCGCTGACCTTCGCCCTCATGGCGAAGTGGCAGCGGACCGTGCTGGGCCGCGACTTCGTCGGTTTCCGCACGATGCCGGCCTTCGCGAAAGCCGGACAGGAGCGCTACGGCCTGGCACCCGAGTCGCGGGCACGATTCGAGCGCTGCCTGTCCGAGAGCGCTCAACCTGATCTACCCCTCGCCTCACGCGCCGCCCGGACCTACCTCGACATCCTCTTCTTCCATCCGTTCGAGGACGGCAACGCCCGCGCGGCCATGCTGGCGTTGGCCTTCGTCCTGGCACGCGAAGGCGTCCTCCTCGACCAGGTTCACCCATTGCAGGCCACCCGCTGGGCCGACGACGCCGAAGGCGCGGCCGATTTGGCGGTGCTGCTCGGAATCCTGATCACCGCTGCGGAGCGGCGTCTGTCCGACGGGAGGCAGTCATGAACGAACGCGACGTCCTGCTCAACGAGCTCGCGCAGGGGATCCGCCCGATATCAGAGGGCATCGAATGGTTCGACGGCCTCGGCCAGGAAGAGCAGTCTGAGGCGCTGCTGTTCCTGCGCCACCACTGCGTCCAGGCGCGCGCAGTCACCGAGGACGCGCCGGAGAGCATCCGCCGTTCCGAGCTGCGCCCGACGCATACGCCCGCAGTGCTGATCTCACGAGGCCGGATCGACGAACAACTGGGGAAGATCGCCTGCCTCACACTCCTCGACGAACGCCGCAAGGCGTTCAGGCTGCTGATCGCGGTGCTCTCGATTGCCGATGCGCGGCGCCGCGAGCGCTTCTGCTCCGGCGGGTGCAGTCACGGGTGGCACAGACCGCCCGTCGCCTGACAGCCCAGCACACCTGAAAGCCACTTCCTTGTCGAACGTCTTCTGGGGAGCGGATCAGTCCCACCAGAACTCCCAGTGGTGGGCATCGCTGATCCGCTCGGCGTATGCGGCCAGTGTGTACGGCCTGTTGCCCTGCCAGATGTTGTCCGGGCAGAAGGCGAAGTGCTCGGCCGCGACCAGGAGAGCCTCGTGCTCGTCCACTGGAGGCGAGGCGACGCTGAGGTGCAGCGTGGAGAAGCCGACCGCTACGACACGAGCACCGAACCGGTGCTCCCAACCTCGGACCACTGCGGAGAACTTCGCGGTGTCGTTGTCGTAGTTGCAGGGCTCGGACCAGCCCGCGGCCGTCAGCGCCTCGGCACCGGATGCTGCGGTGACCAGCCCGAGACGTGTCTGGGGGCGGTTGGCGAGGAACGCCTGCGCGTACTCGGCGGCCAGTTGATCGGGGTTCGTTGTCGTCTCCCGCCGGGACGCGAGGCCGGGCCAGGTCTGTCCGAAGGGCGCCGTAACGGCGAGGCGCCTGTCGGTGTCGAGCATGTCGTCGTCTTCGTCGACGGCTGTGTAGGTCGCCCACCACTGTGCGAGGAGGCCCGCAGCGGCGTGGCTTGTCGGGGAGGACATTTGCTCGGGGAAGACTTCCCCGGATCCCCACGGGCGGAATTCGCCGTCATTCGGATCCAGCGAGTCGAGCAGCAGCGGCCACAGGCCGGAGCGTGTGTGTTCGGCTTGCATCCGCGTCCACAGCTCGGCCGTGGCAGGACCATCACTGAGCCACAAGGGCTGTACATCTCCGTCGCCCTCATCAGACGTGACCATCCGACCGGGCGGAAGCATGCTTTCAAGGCCCAATCGGGTTTCAGGGTGGACGGGGCGGATGCTGGCGGTGTGACCGGGAGGTATCACTGAGAGGGTCCCACCCCTCGATCGCGAAACTGCTGGAAAGCGTGCCAGCCCGACGTCTGCCCCTGGAGTGATCAAATCCCCTTCGGCACAGTCGAGCGCCTTGCACCGCAGAGCCTTGGCAAGACGGAGGACTGGCATCAGCACATCGTCACCGGAGCCCCGGATGTGGAGCATGACGGAGTCCACCGGATCGTCTGAGCCGATGTTGAGTTCGATGGACCACGCGGGGCCGGAAAGTTCACCCCACGCCGGGTCCGAGAGGTCAACATCGGGAACGGCCTGGGTGACAGCCGCGAGCACGTCGTTGCGCCGGCCGAGCGGGGGCGAGGTGTAGTCGGCGGGGATCTCCTCCATCGAGGTGACATCGTCGGGCAGGTGGAGGAGAAGTACGTCCCAGCTCATGATGGCCTTCCGGTTCGAGTAGCGGTTGCGGTGGGTCAGAGCAGGCTGAGCTGGTCTCCGGGCGGCTTGGGCAGGAGCACGTTCTGCAGGCGGCGAACGTTCGCACGCCAGGGTCCGCCGTCCGATTCCGCCCATAGGTCCATCAGCTCGGACGGCTCGGTCGTGACCCGGTCGAGGGCGTGTAGGGCGAGTTCCGTAGACCGGTGAGGTCGGGAAGGGACTCTTCCGGCCCATAGACCGGATCGGCCGGCTCACCCCCAGGGCATTGCGCGGCAACGAGGCCAGCCCCAGCCACGGCTTGTTCAGACTCGGGTGCTTCCAGATAGCCCGCGGTGTCGATCGCACGGGTGAGAATGCTACGAATCAGGCCCGTGCGCTCGCCTGCGGCTGCCTCATCAAGTTCGCCGCAGAAGTCCGCTGCGGTGTCGTTGTCGAAGGGGCCGACGTCCCAAGTGCCCATGCTCTCTCCATCACGATATTGACCGGGGCATCCTGACAGAGGCCACTGACAGCACCTGCGCAGTCCAAGGGATGCTGAGGAGCTGGCTGACATCGCCGTCATCTGGCGCTGCTCCAGGACACGACGTTCACCTGCGCTACCGTCCGGATCCGGTGACGTCTTCCGTCCACACTCCCACGTCCGATCATGTGGATGGTGGCGGGGATGATGGCGCCGTGACGAACATCAGTGACGACCATGTGAAGGTCCACTTCCGGATGGACATTGACGAAGACGGCTGGCCGCCGGCAGCGTCGAGAGCCTGTGGGCCGTGGACCTCGGCGACGGCACTGTGCGGCTGGACAACACCCCGTGCTTCGTCCGTGGCGTCGCCAGCGACGACATCATCCGGGTTGAGATCGACGATGAGGGCATCCGCTGGGCTGGAGAGACAGTCCCAGCTTCGGAGAACTGCACGATCCGGCTGATCGTGCTCAAGGACGGCGGATCAGCCGCAGCCCGGCAGAGCGTCCTGGAGATCTTCCACAAGCTCGGCACGACAGGCGAAGGTATCGAGAGATTCCGGATGGTCGCACTGGATATCCCGCCAGGGGCGGACCTGCCGCGGATCCGAAAGCTCCTGGAACACGGTGCGACGGAGGGCTGGTGGCACTGGGAAGAAGGGTGGCATCGCTGCTTGGAAATCCACGGCCACGGACTGAGCGGCCGCGTGTGCAGCGGGAAGGCCGCCGAGGTCTTGGTGCGGCAGGCCCGAGACCTGATCGAAGAGTTCAACCGCGTGGTGCTGGGCGGCGCGAAGGACCTGTCGGCGCCCGCTCTGCCGGAGGCCACCCAGGCGCTGAAGTCGTTGGTCGACCGGCTCCCGCAGGCGTTCGAGCAGACTGCCGACGTCCTGGAGATGCTGGCCGCAGGCGACAAGACCACGATGGAGCAGGGCAGCGACCCGAAGGCCGAAGCGGCCACGACTGCCGCAGAACTCCGTACCGTTGCGGCGGACAGCGAGCAACTGGCCAAAAGCCTGTCCCACCCCGCCTCGGCCCTGTTCCTCGTGGGCGGCCGCAAGATGCCCAACCTGTCCTCGCCCGAAGAGATCGAAGCCACCCGCACGCCCGCCGGCGGTTGGAAGCGTGACCAGCTCGCCGCCTGGGGCGTGCCGTGGCCGCCGCCCAAGGGATGGAAGGACGAGCTGATCGGGCGCTGGGAGGCCGCGCGCCAGGACGGCGCACCGCCGCCGCCCCTGCCCCGTCCGGCCCCGGCCGACTTCGCACAGGAGACGCTCGACTTGGCTGACGAGACGACAGCGGGGCCGGACAGGATCACCCTGCCCGGCCCCGCCGTCGTTCCCGGCTGCTCACTGATTCAGGCGGCTGTTGGGGCCACCGCGTTCGCCGTCGACGGAGGATCAGGGCGTTCGCCCCGTCAGAGTGTGAAGTGGACTGCTGCCGCCCAGAGCAGGGAGGCGCCGGTGAGCACGGGACCCAGGGGCATGCCGTGTTGGGCGGAGGAGGACGGGCTGGTGGGGCGCAGGTTCGGGTGGTGGAGGAGGGGGTGGAGCGTGGCGGCGGTGCGGGCGGCGGTGGGTGGGCGGCCGAGGCGGCGTTCGAGCCACGGCCAGCCGACGGGGGACAGGCAGGCGTCGTTGTCGTTTGTGGTACGGATCCAGATGTTGCCGTGGTCGGCGTCGACGGCGGTGATCTCGTCCCAGGGAAGGTGCCGGACGCGCCAGGGACCCCTCAGCCATAGGCCGGCGCTGTCGGCGGTGATACGCCAGCTCAGGGCGGTGGCGGCCGAACTGATGAGCCCGACGAGGAGGAGGGCCGCGACCGCCCACTGCCAGGAGAGACTTTCGGAGAACATGCCCCAGATGGCGGCGGCCTGGAACGCGAGGACGGCGATCGCCATCACGCGTGAGGTCTGGTCGGCCGACTGGACCAGTGGCGACCCCTTGGTGGCGGGAAGCGCCCCCCACGCCGGTGCGGGGTGGATCGTGGCGATGGCGCACGCCGTGAGCGGTCCGCCCCCGGCGCGGGCGGCAACTAGGGTGAGCCTCGCACCGCCCGTGTGCGGGGTGCCGAACAGCACCGCTTCGCGCAGCGAACCCGGGTACTCGTCCCGCTCCTCGTCCGCCTCCTCTTCGTCCTCGTGCACTGCGTCGACGTACAGCACCGGCCTTGCGCCCGCCCGGTCGTCCGCCGCGTACACCCAGGTCCGGTGCTCATCGCGGTCCCCGCGGACCAGGACCCTCAGAACCGGCTGAGGACCGGAACGGGGGGCCGCCGCGCGGCTGGCGAGGAAGGCCAGGCCGGGCACCGCGGTGAGCAGGACGAGGAGTTCCCAACCGAACGTGTCGTACGGCTCGGTCGCCAGCCGCACCCAGCCGTCGTCCACCAGCACGTCCACACGTGCGCTGGCCTCGTACTGCTTGGGGAACAGCACGTCGAAGGTGTGGGTGCTGTCGTCCACGAAACGCACCTTCAAGGTGAGGTCGTCCTCGCTGGCCTTCACGACGACGGCGCTGGTCGTCTCCGCCCGTGCGGCCCGCTCGTCGTGGTCGAAGGCGACCCGCAGCCCCTGCCACACGGCGAAGACTGACACCGCGAGCAGCAGCGCAGCCGCCAGAACGGAGAAGAGCCGGTTCCGGGGAGCCGCGGTCAGCGGCGCGCGCGCCGAAGCAACCGCGCCCGCCGCGGCCAGGGCCAGCGAGCGCTGCTGCCGCACGGCGTTCACCCGGTGGATCAGGGTGGCCGTGGTGTAGAAGACGGCGAGCAGCAGGGCCGTGTTCGGCACGGACGGCTCCATGAGGGTGCCGTCCACGAACAGGGACACGATCGACGCGGTCAGGGTGAGCAGCGCGAGGCCGGGCCGCCGCCAGAGCCAGACCAACGTCAGCACCTGGACCACCGCCCCCGCTAGACCCGACCAGTCCGACGCACAGGGTGTGGCCGTGGAACACACCGGGTGCGGGGCGTCCGCGAGCGCCCAGACCGCCGTGGCCAGCAGGGGGAGGAAGGCCCACAGCGGGTCGGCCCAGGGCCGCGGCGCAGCCTCGCGCCAGCGTTCGGCATCCCCGGAGCGCCACGCGGCCGCGCCTGGCGGTATCGCGTCGGCAACCAGAGGAAGGGGGCCCGCAGAGGGAGAGTCGCTCACCCGCGCATTATGGGTGCAGTGGGAACTCGACGGCCCGGGAGGGTGGGCACAGCACCTCCCAGTGGTGAGGGATCGCTCGGAAGTGAGTGGACGGGACCCGGCCGGTCGATCATGGTCGTGAGGCGCCAGGCATGATGCCGTGGTGAGCATCCTTGAGTCTGGAACAGAACCAAAGGCCCCCACTCACCAGGCGGGTCAGGGCGCGATCGGCGGCGGTGCGGCGGACAGGAGGGGACGTCGGCGGGCGGCCACTGCGGCGCGCGGGCCAGTGTCTGACCAGTGTCGGCGCAGGCCCACGCCAGGTTCGTCACAGTGAAACGGGGATCTGGCTCAACTTCGGTAAACCCGTTGAGCGTTGCCGGGGGACGCCCCCAGCATTGGCCCATGACGCGAAGGAGACCCTGTGATCAGGCAAGGAGTACAGGTCACGGGCCGGTGCAGTGCCTGCGGAGGCACGACGATCTGCGAGTCGGCCAGTTCTTCGACCGTGGCACGCTCCGGTGGGGCACCGAAGGGCGATGTGTGGACTGCCCGCATGGGTGGTGCGAGGAAGGCAGCGGCCCGGTCACGCCCGAGAACATTCGCCAGGCCCTGCTCCAGGCGCATGGGCCGACGCGGCTTCGTCTGACTGGAGATGTGCCGAATCCCGTTTTCCTTTACCGGCTTTTCAAGACTATGTGCAACCACTCATCTGAGTGATTCCACCCTCTCTGGTGGCATCTACAGTGCGAGAGCAGGGCTCTTGGCACTCAGAACGAGGCAGTGAGGGCGCGTATGAGTCGTGATCAATAGAGGTCTCAGGTGAGGTTCTTGAGCCAGATCACCGAGGCACGCAGGTGGAGTCCGGCAAGGTAGGGCCGGGTGGGTGGTAGCTGGGGCGCCGGCGCAGCCCCACCGGCTGGCGCCCGGCCACCCTCCACACCGACGACTGCTTCGTGAAGCCCGCAGGCAAGACCGAGCAGCTCATCGTCGGCCAGGCACGCGCACTGTTGGCACGTCTCGATGTCGGCACCTGCCCCGGCTGCCGCGCCCCGGCTGCCGCGCCCCGGCTCCCGCCGGCTCGGGCACGCCGGAACTCCGGCAGCCATGACAGCGACCAGCCGTGGCCCGGGGGATCACGGGGATGTGTGCAGCCGGACAACGCGCAGCACGACCGTGTGGTCACGGTGGTCTTGCCCGCCTTTGGGCACTGTCCGGCGGATCATGTGACTGTCGGATCGGTGACTCGTTGTTCCCAGCATGGGGCGGGGTCGACGCCCCGGCACCACCGCCCTGACGAAGGGTTTGGACGGTCGCGGGGCGGTCTGACCCGCAACTTCATCTCGCCGGCGAACGCGGCTGCCGTCCGCTGGCGTTCCTGGTCACGCCGGGCCAGTGGGGCGACGCACCGCAGCTGCTCGAGGTCCTCGAACGTGTCCGCGCTCCCCGCCCGCAGGGCGGACGGCCACGCATCCGACCGGACCACCTCGGCGGTGACAAGGCATACAGCTCACGCCGCAACGCTACCTGCGAAGACGTCAGATCAAGCACACCATTCCCGAGCCGAGGGATCAGCGGGCAACCGCAGACGGCGCGGCAGCAAGGGCGGCCGGCCCACCGGCTTCGACAGCGAGATCTATAAACGCCGCAACGAGGTCGAGCGGACGATCAACCGGCTCAAGCACTCGCGGGCTGTCGCCACGCGCTACGACAAGAGGGCCCTACGTCTTCCACGGCACCGTCACCGTCGCTGCGGTCCGGCTTAGGCTCCGTTCCTGATTGTCACCCCTGGAAGACCTGCCACGTCGTGCCGGAATCCTCATCCCGGGTCGCGACGTGGCCCAGTTGCAGAGCCGGGACGCTGGCCAACGACGGATCGCGCTCCAGCAGGTGAGCCGCGTGAAGCAGCCGGGGGCGTCCGAACCAGCGTCGTTCGGCACCCGAGAACGCCTGCCAGTCTCCGTCCTCGTCGAGGTGCACACGCATGACTCGGCTGCCCGCGAAACACGCGCTTGGACCCGAACACGTGATCATCAGGGGAGAGGCCCCGCACGGGCCACAGCCTTCATGCACGCTGTGCGGCACCACTGCAGTCCCGTGCCTTGAAGGACCACGAGGTGACTGCCCGGGAGGGCTGAGGTCTCGGCCATGGCGGACAGCAGTCCGTCGGCCACTGCGGTGCCGTCCTTCTCGGAGAGCGGCTCGGCGCCCGATCCGTAGGGGAGGACCAGGTGGTGGTGAACCTCGTCGCCGCCTTTGACGACGAGCCTTTACATACTGGGACGACTGGCGTTCCCAGTTGACCTGCACGATCGTGTCCGTCCGGCACCGTCCGGCTGCCGGAGACGGTGCTCTGTGCCCGCACCCAAAAACCTCCTGCATCCCATGAGTCCTCGCCCTCCTGTCCTGCGGCTATGTCGACGCCTCGATTCTGCTGTTCGGGGATCACCGGGGGAGGGAAGTTCGCGGAACAGCAGCCGACCAGGGCGGCACACGGCACCTGGTGGCCTGGCCTGAGTCCATGGCAGGCAAACCGGCGGAAGTCACTAACCCGCTGTAGCAAGAGGTCCAAGTTGCGCACTTCCCGTGAAAGAGCGCGGAGTTTCCTGGGAACGGCAGTACGCCGGGTGTCGCCTGTAGGGCCGCATGGCTGGGGAGGGTTGCGACTGGGGTCGGATCGCGAATCGACTTGCGAGGGATGGCACGAACAGGGCGGAGGTCCGGAGGCAGAGACTGCCGCGATGTGCGTTCTAAGGGTGACTTTTGGCGCTTTTAGCGGCACTTGTTGGGATCATGGTCTGGCTGAATTCGACCCCTAGGAGTTCGCTCATGCGTCATTCCATCAGCGCGGCAGTGTTCGCTGCCGCTCTGGCCCTGTCTGTGCCGCTGGTTGCAGCGCCGACGGCGCAGGCTGCGGTCGGCGAGGTCTGTCTCTACACAGAGCCCGGGTACCGAGGCGCATCATGGTGCTACCGCCCGTCGGGTTATGCGGATGTACCGGGTTTCCTGCATGACAGGGCTCGGTCTTTCGAGTCCAACTCGGACGTGGTCGTCTATGCGATCGATCACTCCGGCGGCCACTGCTATCACCGACGCATCTGGCCCGGCGACCGGGACCCCGACTGGGCATGGGGCAGCAGGATTGATGGCGTCGCTACTGACCCTCAGGGCTGCGAGCCCAGCTGAGAGACATGTGGCCTTTGAGCCCCTAACGAAATGATCTTCAAGGTGGTTGGATCGCTTCGGGAGCGTTGATCGGGGCGCGGGGTGGCTCGGCCGAAGCCGTGAGAAGTCGAAGACGAGTTGTGGGCTGCTGCTGCCCAGGATTGAGCTTCGGATCCGGCATCCGGGACGGAAGCGGCACCTGACCGGTTGGTGTTTCAGGGCATCCTGGGCAGGCGCCTCATTCACGGGATTCAGGGGCTGGCTGAGGCCAGCCCCTGAACGCATCAATTGCCCGCGAGGTTACGCCGGCCGTCCAAGCCGCAGGCGAGAGCGGCTGCTTTCGTGGCCATCCGTGCCTTCGCGGATCGCCTGCGCTCGATCCATCTTCGCCCACCCGGCGCCGCCTTCGGCGTGCGTCTCCTGGCGGACGTCCCTGATTCCATAGTGGTCGAACAACCGCTGCTCCTCGGCCACGGACAACACGCCGTTAGGGTCCACACCAGCGCAAGGTGCGCTCTTGATGAGGGACTCGGGGTAGGGCACGGTCAGATGGCCGTCCCCCAATTCGGCTTGGCGCAGTGGGACGAACGCCCCTCCCGGTCCCGCGACCTGGTCGGTGATTCGCACCCAGTCCGGCCTCCCTGTGGTGTCGTCCACGAGGAAGTAATCCAGCAAGCCCACTGGCTGCCCTTGTACGGTTTCGACCGTGCATCCGCCCACGTCCGCAAGCTGCTGCTCGGTGATCACTGTCACTCCTTGCCTGCCCTGCCGCGCACCCTGTCGTCCGGCGACTACCCAGATACATCCGAGAGAAAAGCTCGAGGAGCCTTATGAAGGCAGACGGCGGAGGGGAAGTTGTGGGCCTCAGCCGCCTTCCGGGATCACGGGTCCCTACCGTGGTGCTCCGCCCGCCTGGAGTCGATCTACGCCGCACCCGCCTGCCTCTTGGAGCTGACGTCTTGCTCTAACCGGCCTGAGGTGGAGTAGACGCGTCGCATACGCCGCTACCGTGACCCAGTCTCTGACCGCGCGGCGAGGGCACTGCCCACTGCCTTCCGCGCCGCCCCCACAAGAAGGCGAGGGTGTCGCCGAAGGCACGCTTTCTGCCTCCCAATCAATCCCGCAGAGCCGGAAACGGCCCGGGCACCCCCACGACCTCGAACTCCCACACCGCACGGTGGCTCCCGTACTACCCAGTCGGCTGACGTACTCCATCGCCTTCGCCCCCGCTCATGGCTTCCCACTGGCCGACGAATCGTCGCACAGACTCACCAAATGAGATGACGTCTTAGAGCGCCCCATGGCGATGCCCATCAATATCGGACGGTATGAACGCGCCGCCACCTGTCCCTACCTGGTGCAAGCACTGCGGTATCCCGATGACCACGACGACGTCGCGCTCCGGCCGGAATCTGCGGGCTCTGGACCGGGCAGCGCATGAAGAATGTGCTTGATCGGGGACGAGCTGCAGCCCCAGGCAGCGTCGAGCGAAGGCGGTGGCTATGGGGCGGAAACCCTCGAACTGGTTAGCGCTCATTCTTGGGAGTCATGGTTCACGGATCTGGGGGCAGCGGGATCTGTACGGGCACTCGTGAACCGCGCCGTGGAGTCCCCACTGGTGTGGCCCTAGGAAGAGAGGTCGTTTCATGTCGCAGGTCGAAGAGTCCATTGAGGTCGACGTCCCCGTCCGCACGGCATACAACCAGTGGACGCAGTTCGAGACATTCCCGCACTTCATGGAAGGCGTCGAGAAGATCACGCAGGTCAACGACACTCTGACGCGCTGGAAGACCAAGGTTGCCGGCACGGAGCGCGAGTTCGACGCGGAGATCACTGAGCAGATCCCCGACGAGCGAGTCGCCTGGACCACCGTCGGTGGGGAGGCGCGCCAGGCCGGCGTGGTCACCTTCCACCGCCTGCACGACACCCGGACGAAGGTGATGCTTCAGATGGACTTTGACCCGCACGGATTCGCCGAAAGCATCGGTGACGGGCTCGGCTTCGTCAAGCGTCAAGTCGCCGGCGACCTCAAGCGGTTCAAGGAGTACATCGAATCCCGGGGCACGGAGACCGGTTCCTGGCGC
This sequence comes from Streptomyces sp. NPDC015346, assembly GCF_043078785.1. Classification (NCBI taxonomy): domain Bacteria; kingdom Bacillati; phylum Actinomycetota; class Actinomycetes; order Kitasatosporales; family Streptomycetaceae; genus Streptomyces; species Streptomyces sp. NPDC015346. Next base: position 908,247 of record NZ_JBIBTW010000003.1, read on the forward strand.
GGCGAAGTGTGACAGCGTCGCGCAGCTAGCGCTTCCCCGGTACGACATCCCGTTGGTCCGGTGCACGGGAGTGGGCTACGTGCTGCAGCACCAGGAGGAAGCTTTGGCGGAGGGGCCCGCCCAGCCATCGACTGCTGACCGACACTGTCTGCCGCGGAAGGGCGGTGGCCCGGAACAGGCCACCGCCCTTCCGGCATATCCGGCCGGAGACAACCAGGCACGACTGTTGGCTTCGTATCACGGCAGATCAGGTGTGGGATGAAGAGAAACGGCACGGAACGCGTAAGCGAGACGGCCCCCTTAGCGCACAGGCTGGAGGCACAAGCCAACTTTGATCGATCCGCGACAGGCCGGGTCTGCCCGCGAGGACGCCAAGCTGGGGACGGCCCAGCCATGACGGCACGGCAGCGGGGCTACGGCACCGGCCAACGCTACATCCACACGACCGAGCGGCACTCATCCCAGAGGGAAACGAAACGGGTGAGCGCCGTCGTACGTCACGAGCCCCAGGAGTAACCATGACAGCCCTGGAGCTGGGCTCGGGGGCGTACCGTTCAACGACGATGCAACCCCGCCATCACGTGAGGGCCGGCGGCACCTCCAGCGCTCCGGCAGCCTTCCGTGCGAGCTCCGCGTCGTCGCGCACGAGCTCAGCACTATCGCACGCGAACGACGCGGTCGGGGGATCTTCCGCGGGCCGGGTGTCATGGCGTCGGATCGCGTTCCGCACTGTCGCCGACGAGACCCGCGGGCCCGAAGTCACCCACGCGTACAGGTTTGCCTCCTTGTGGTCGTAAATACACAATAAGTGAGTATCTCCGGACAGCCTCGGGAAACGCCAAGGTGTTCCACCCGGCCGCCTTCACAGCACCGACTGGACGCCGGCACCAAGACAACCGGAGATTCCGCATGACCATGCACCGCCTCCCTCACCCGCCGCGGGTGGGCAGACTTCCCCGTCCGGCCTACCGCGGGCTTCTCACGACCGGTCTCGCCACAGCAGCTCTGCTCGCGCTGGGGCTCCCTGCGGCCAGTGCGGAACAGGCCAAGGCAACCTGCTTCGGCCGCCCGGCGACCATCACCGGTTCGGGATCGATCAACGGGACACCGGGAGACGACGTCATCGTCGGCTCCTCGGGCGCGGACACCGTCGACGGCGGAGGCGGCAATGACCGCATCTGCACACGTGGGGGAGACGACTTGGTCATCGGGGGCCGTGGCAACGACAAGCTGGCCGCCGGTGCCGGTGATGACCAAGTCCGTGGGGACCGCTTCAGCGAAAGCGGGGACGTGGTCGGCGGAGGAGATGACCTGTTGATTCTGGGGCCGGGCGACGACATTGCCAGTGGCGACAGCGCCGCCCTCGACGGCAACGCCTCCGGGGGTGGCCGCGACCGGATCGACTGTGGGCCCGGCGACGACCGCGTGACGGGAGACAGCATCGCGTTCACCGGCAACGCCACCGGTGCCGGCGATGACTCCATCCATGGAGGCCCAGGGCTCGACTCGATGGTCGGCGACAGCAACGCCGCCCTCGACGCGAGCGGGACCGGCGGCGATGACCTCTTGGACTTCGGCGCGGACGGCGGCGTCTTCGCCATCGGAGACCACGCCTCCGGACCGGGCGAGACGGCAACCGGTGCGGGCGACGACCGGATCATCGGTGGAACAGCGGGCGAGCTCCTCATCGGTGACAGTGCCTCTGACAATGTGACGGAGGCCGGCGACGACGTGATCCGGGGCCGGGGCGGGGACAACACGCTCTTCGGCGACAACGTCAACTTCGACACCGACAGGACGGTGGGGACCGTAGGCGGCAAGGACCTCCTCTACGGCGGGTCCGGGAACGACACACTCCGGGCAGGTCCGTCGAACGACCGACTCGACGGAGGACGGAATACCGATCTCTGCGACGGCGAAGCAGGCAGCGACATCGCCGTAAGGTGTGAGACCGTCGTCGGTATCCCGTAAGCGCATGGTTTCTGATGGCTGGCTTCGTCCCCGGTCGGCCGGTGATCGTGGTGTCGGCAACCGACCCATATCTGAGGAACGACGGTGTCCTCGTCCGCAGCGGTGATGTCCAGGACGACCAGGCCGGGACGGCGATGTGCTGCTCATCGATCTCCATATCGCCACCGCCGGTCCCGCCGGCCGACCGGTTCGCCGGCCGGTGGAGAAGTATCCGTACGAGGGAGCTGGGTCACCGGCTTGCCGGGTGCCCGGTCGCGCGGATCGGGTTCGGGCCGTAGACAGGGAGGAGCAGCTGCGTCCGCTGACGGGACCGGGCGGGCTGCGACCCACAGTCGGGGAGCCGTGCCCACCCCCGAGCGGTACGGCTCCCTGTCGGGATCGAGGACCTAGTGCTACGTCCCCCGGTGGAGCCGATGCTCGCCCAGGGGTGGAAGACCCTTCCCGGCCCCGGCGTTCTGCCCGGCGGGTTCGCGTTCGAGGCCAAGGTCGACGGCTCCAGGTGCCTGCTGTTCACCCCGGCCGGACAGGGCGCGCCGGTGCTCCTGCAGTCGCGACGCGGCAGCCTGATCCAGGCTTATTTCCCAACCTCGTCAGTGCGGCGGCGCAGCTGCCGCGCGGCCTGGTCCTGGACGGCGAGGTCGTCGTCTGGTCGCAGGGGCGGCTGTCCTTCGAGGCACTGCGACGTCGCGCTTCCGTCGGCGGCCGCACAGTGGAGCAGCTCGCCGACACGCTGCCCGCCCACTTCATCGCCTTCGACGTCGACAACCGACGTCACCGTCGCTCAGGAGTGGCTGGAGTCCTGGACCGAGGTCCAAGGCGTGGAGGGCCTGGTGATCAAGGGCGGTTACAGCGCTATCTCTCCTCGGCCAGGGGTTGGTGTGTTAACTGCATCTCCTCTGACTCCTTGGACAGGGCGATCCCGGGCCTCAAGGAGAGGTGTGCAGGACCTCGATCGCGACTTCACCTGGAGTTCTGGACGGAAGTGGTCCTGCCGGCTAACGGCCGTAGCTCACCTCACGTGGCGTCAGTCTGAGCAGTACACGTTGGCCACGAGGGGCTGCGGGGAGTCGCTGTGGTTGTAACTCGAAATCACCCAACTCTCCTGAAGGCCAGTTCGAGCGGTGAGCCAGAACCGAGTGCCCGGGCTGGGTCCTGTCGTATCTACGCGTCGGCGGCCGCCCCGTTGGTGGACAGCTTCCACGCCGGCGACTGCCGCATGGTCGGCCCCCACCAAGCCGATCAGCCGCGATGAATCCGCCACGCCCTCACGGTCGGCGGGGCACGAGCGTGCGAAATGTGCCGTCCCGAATCCGACCTCTGCATCCTTGAGTGAGGTTCCTCAGACCTAGGGAGTCCGATAGGGCAGGCAGCCGTGGTCCGCGCGTGTTGCGCTCATTGCTGGGGTGGTTCGGGTAATTATCGTGGTGTGCCGGTCGGAGCTGAACACGTGAGAGCCCTCACCAACGCCTATAGGAAGGCGTTGGATGAAGGGGACGCTCACCTCCCCCGCAAGGGCTCGAGGAAGATTCTCTTGGCTGTGGTTGCGACATCGGCGGCAGATGCCGAATGGTGGATCGGTTCCCGCGTACCCGACGGTGGGCGGTTGAAAGGCGAACTGGAAGAACTGGTCACGGACCTCCAGAAGCGAGACACTGTCGGAAAAAGCCTGCAGGCCGCGCGTCAATGGGCATCCGATCAGATACTGGCCTTTGCTGGATCAGCTATCAGCGGGACCTGGCCGGCCTGGGCAACCGCCGCCGCCGCAGGTGCCGCGGCAGGTCTCACCGGTGCCGCCGCAGCAGGCGAGCAAACCGGAGAAGTTGTCCTTCCCTTCCTGCTGGCCCTTCTTCTCACCTCTGGAGCTTTGGCGATCTACACGATCCGGTTCTCCGGCCTCCTCATCAGCAAGGCATCACAGGCCGGCACGGAGGCGTTGGACCACCTGACCGAGAAAGCAGGAGGAATCGGAAAGGGACCGGAAGCACTTTTCGAAAGCTATGTTCGGCCTGCGTTGACGGAACTGTTCACCCAGCATGGACGAGCGGACGAGCGCCTTTCCGGTCCTGCCCCCGTAGTTGGAACGCTCCGCAGCCTGGCCGGATGGAGCATCGGTCTGGCGTGCGTAGCGCTCGTCATCAGCCTGCTCTTCTTCCTGGTAGGGATCGGGGATGCATGGGAGACCGTCACCTGTAACCCCGATCCCGCATCGAAGGTGTGGTGGCTGTGCCCGACCGGAGATCCCCGCAGGTTCGAGTGGCCGTAACCGACTCTGAAGACCTCCTGTATGTGCCCGGCCCACCATGAGCGGCCGGACAACCCTTAGTTCGAGGGAAGCCGTCGGCCAGGTCGGCAGCGAGCTGCCCGGCTGCCCTGTCCTGGGGCGTCGGGGTCGAGGGTCTCCAGCAGGCTCATGAAGCCGACCGCATCCCAGGCCTCCGCAGCAGTGATCAGCGGCAGGCGGAGATCGGTCGGGTAGCCGCCGGTCACCGGCTCAACAGTCTCGACGTAGGGATCAAAAAACCCGCCACAGAGCAACACCCTCCGAGAACGAGTCTCAGAGGCACAAGCGGCGCCTGTGTAGCCCGGCTACGGTAAAGCGCCGCGTTTCTCCCTCTCTCCGCCCGGGCGGCCCGCGATGATTGAGCCTGCGGCCGTGCGGCACGGTGCTGCGCCGCCCTTGGATGAGGAGATTCGACATGACCACCGGCACGGTGAAGTGGTTCAACGCGGAAAAGGGTTTCGGCTTCATCGAGCAGGACGGCGGCGGGCCCGACGTGTTCGTCCACTACTCCGCCATCGCCGCCACCGGGTACCGCGAGCTTAGCGAGGGGCAGAAGGTCCGCTTTGACGTCACGCCGGGGGAGAAGGGGCCGCAGGCCGAGAACGTCACACCGGCCTGAACACCGCCTCCCCAGCCGGTCAGCGGGCCCTTACCGCGTGGGTGAGGGGTTCGAGGTCTCCGTGCAGAGCGGCGTGCAGCGCGGCTGCCAGGTCACGGGCCCGCTGCTCGCTGTCGATATCGTGCAGGACGAAGCAGACAGGCCTGGCGGAGGAGTCGGGACGGATCTCGCGGGAGCGGATGAGGCGGATGACCGCGCCGCGGATGGCGTCGTACACCTCGTCGTCGACGGCGTGGTCCGGCCGGCGGTAAGCGCGTCGGCCTTCGCCGTCCAGCGCGGGCCCTGGCACTCGACGGCGACGAACACCGCTTGCTGCTGCTTGGCCTGCCGGTAGGCGGCGGTGAAGGCGTCCGCGCCGGTCGCGTCCGGGACCAGGTCGCCGGGGCAGGGGTCGGCAGCGGCTCCATGACAACCATGCTCCCGGCCGGCGGCAGGCGCTGGGCGTCGACCCGGAGGGTGTCCTTCTCGGGGTGGGAGGCGTTGAGGTCGGTGACGCGTGCACCGGTACGGACGCCCCACGTCGGACCGGTGCAGTTCGCGACCCCCGATTCCGCGCTCTGGCGTCGGGGCCGCGTCAGCCCAGGTCCTCGGCGCGCAGAGCGGCGAAGTCGGCGTGCGCCGCCTCGACAGCCTCGGGGTACGCCTCGCGCTTGGCGCGCGCGGCGAGCGCCCGGTAGATGCTGGCGACGGACGGGCTCTGGCCCCTTGCGCTTGCAGGTGGGGATGACAGATCGGCATCCACACCGGCCACCTGCTCCGCACCATGGTGAGTCTGCGCAACCTCGCCATCGGATTCCACCGCCTGGACGGCCACAGCAACATCGCCACCGCTCTCCACCACTGCCACCGACCCCTGATCGCAGGGGTGAGAAGTGCGGCAACAGAGATGCGCGGGGATTGACTGAAAAGCGCGACACTCATTGGACGACCTGCCCTCTACGATTCACGTGTTCTGTGGCGACGGTTGGGTTCTTGCGTGCCCAGCCTTCGTGTGCGTTTCGAGAAACGACAACAGAAGGGTTCAAACCGTGCGCAGTTTAGGTCGACGCTTAGGCGTTCTAGCTGCTGGGGCGCTGATGGCGGTGGCGGCTACTTCCACCGCTACACAGGCCGCCCCGAAGAGCGAAGACGTAAGCATCCAGGCGTCGTCGACACCCGGCGCGGTATACCAGACTTCCGACGGGTTGTGTCACTTCAGGAACTGGGGCGGAAACTGGTTCTGCAAAGGTACAGGCATTGACCTGGTCTATTGGAACAAGCCGGATGGCCACCCTCAAGTCTTCGTCATCGGAACTGACCACAGCGTGTGGAGCCGTTGGTCGACAGCTTCGTCGACCAGTAGCTGGCGCGACATGGGGGGCTGGTGCAATCCGGACTACGGCCTGCCCGCTCGCTCGAGCGGCTGGTCCATCACCGTGGCCTGCGTAGGTAGCGACAACAACTGGTGGCACAACACCCGAGCCACCAGTGGTTCATGGTCGGGCTGGAAGCCGGGCAAGGGCTTCTGAAGCCCGCTCGACTGAAAGCGCCAGCAGGGAAACCATGGTGGCCGCGGTAGCAGCCTGGCCCTCGCATCGGTAGCGCAAGGGCCAGTAGTCCCGTAGTCAGCCTCCTACCGCCTCGCCAGTACCCGAGCACGAGCTGAGCAGCCTGCCAAGGCCGGCTGACCGCCGCCTCCGTTCCTCGGCGGCTAGTAGTGCTTCGTTAGGTTCTCAGCCTGATTCTGTTGCGGGGCAGGCGTCGGCCGCAGGTGGTGCAGGTGCCGGTCCAGCACTGCAGCAGGTC
>NZ_JBIBTW010000004.1:0-129951 GCF_043078785.1 Streptomyces sp. NPDC015346
CGTCCGCGCCAGGGGGGTGTGCTGGGTGGCCTTCCCGGGGCTCCCGTGCGGCTCGGGCCGGGGGGCTGGTCGCCGTGACCCGGGGGGGCCCCCCCCCCCCGGGGGGGGCGCCCCACTCTTTCGGTCCACGTCCCCCGGCCTAGTTGGCGGAGGCCGTCACGGTGTTGTCGGCCGCCCTCTTGGTCACCCAGCTGGCGACCTGGACACGTGAGGAGCAGGCCAGCTTGCGCATGATCTTGCGGAGGTGGTTCACGGCCGTCCACTCCGCGATGCCGAGCCGGCGGGCTATCTCCCGGTTGGTCAGGCCACCGGCCACCAGCTCGGCGACCTCGTACTCCCGGCGGGTCAGCGGATGGTCGGTCCCGTCCCAGTCGGACGCGTACTTCGTGCACTCCATCGGCGCCAGGATCGCCGCGACGGCCTCGTTCGCCGGCAGTCGCGCGCCGGCGCCGGCCAGCGTCTCGGCCCCCTCGTCGCCGAGTCGCACCCGCGTCTCGGCCATCACGCTGTCGACCTCCATCTTGGTGGCGGCCGGAGCGACGCACCGGGTGGCCGCCCGGAGTGCGGCGGCGGCGCCCAGGGCGTGCGCGGCCCGTCGCCAGGCTTCGGTCGACCGGCCGCAGCAGCGGGTCAGCAGGATCGCGAACCTCTCCAGGCCGATGACGCTCGCGAGCACGTGGTCGAGCTCGTTCACCATCCCCAGGGCGGACTGGTAGAGCTCGATGGCACCCGTCTGGTCGCCCAGGTCGAGGGTGGCGTCGGCCCACACGTACGTACTCAGGGCGATGTTGCGGGTGTCCCCGCTGCGCCGGAATATCTCCAGAGCGTCCTCGGCGGCCCGTCCGGCGCCATGCGCGTCGCCGGAGACCCGGCGGCACTCGGCGAGATTGCGCAGCGCCTCCGCGTGTTCGGCGGCGCAGTCGATCCAGGAGACGGCGACGCACTCCTCCAGCTGACGCTCGGCCTCCACCAGGTCGCCGCGGTGGAAGGCCACCAGGCCGGCGCGCCGCATGCAGCCGGCGATGCCCGCGGAATCGCCCAGTTCCTCGTACTTGCTCCGGGCCCGCGCCAGCATGCTGTCGGCCGACGACCATTCGCCGGTGCACAGCAGGAGTTCACCCAGTGCACGCTCTCCCTTGGCCGCGACGTCGAGCGTCAGCCCCTCGCTGTCGACGCTCTCGCTCAGCCATCGGATTCCGTCGCGGACCATGCCGCGCGCCTGCCAGTACAGACGCAGCGCGGAGACGATACGGACGACTCCGGCTCCGTCCCCCGCTTCCCTCAGGAAGCGGAGGACGCCGGTGATGCCGGGCAGCCAGTGGTCGATCCTCTCGAGCCACCGGCCCTGGTCCGCTCCGAGCAGCTCGAGTTCGGCTCGCTCCGCCAAGGTGAGATAGAAGGCGGCATGGGCCGCGTAGGCGTTCTCGTATTCTTTCCTGTCTTCACCCAGTTCTTCCCGCAGGTACTGCCGGGTCAGGCCGAGCATGGCGATGAGCATGTCGCCGTCCGGGCATTCGCTGGTGCTCAGCAGGCTTTTGTCCAAAAGGATTTCCAGGAGTCGCTGCGTTTCGGCGGAGTCGGTGGTCGAGACACCGTCGGCCGCCGCGAAGTCGAATTCCCCGTGGAACAGCGCGAGGCGCGCGAGGAAGGCGCGTTCGCCCTCGCCGAGAACGCTCAGACTCCGCTCGATCGCGTCACGCATTCCGCGATTCTGGGAGAGCGTGTCGAAGTCGGCGCCGGACAGGCTGTCCAGGCCCTCTTCCAGTTCGGCCAGCAGCTTGTGCGGCGACAGAAGTTTCATTCGTGCCGCGGCGAATTCGATGGCCATGGGCAGTCCGTCCGTGCGGACGCACAGCCTGGAGACCGCTTCCTGGTTCGCCTCGGTCAGTACGAAGTTCGGCCTGACCATGCGGGTGCGCTGAACGAACAGCCGGACCGACGGGACCTCCTCCAGCGCCGCCAGATCCGTGTGGCCCCCCGGCATCGGGACGGGCAGCGGATCGAGCCGGAGCAGGTCCTCGCCGTACACGCCGAGCCGTTCCTGCCCGGTGACCAGTGCGGAGAGGCCGGCGCATTCCTTCACGAGGTGGCCGATGAAAGGCCCCAGTACACCGCGCAGTTGGTCGCAGCCGTCCAGCACCAGCAGGAAATGCCGGTCACGCAAGTGATCGGCCAGACGTTCGACCGTCGGCTCGGGGCCGTCGGTGCCACCGAGCTCGAAGAGAGCGGCGAGCGTGTCCCCCAGCTCCCGCTCGGAGTGGACGGCGCTCAGGTCGACAAGGAACCCGCCGTGCGTGAACTCGCCGGCGAGTTCTTCGAACACGGCCGCGGCCAGCCGGCTCTTTCCGACACCGACGGAGCCGGTGACCGTGACGAATCTGGTCTCCGGACTGACGAGTCGATTACGGAGTTCGATGAATTCGGATCTACGGCCCACAAGTCCAGGGTTGTCCTGTCGTATTGATTGCATGAACGATCCCTCCCGATGGCTGTTGAGCGAGACATGCCCCACCGCACATTTACCGAAAGCGATATCTGGATCATTCGGACAACACGACTACAACTCGCCCAGACATGGCCCCCGTTCGTGTTGATCTTGTACTCCCCCTCTCGGTACCGGCCCCACGGTACCTCGACCGCCGAGAGGGTCGCATCCGCCATTTTCGCGGTGCGGGCGTCAGTCCGCTCCCCTGTAAATGAGCCTCTCAGGAAAGCCGCTGACAAAACAGAATCTGGCTGAAAACAACCCCGCACAATGTCACCTGGACGCGGAGATGGCCCGACCGTATGAACGGACGGGCCATCGCACCACACACTCCCCGCGACGCGGGCGTCTCAGCCCGCGGAGTCCGGGGTCAGCACCACGGCGCCCGGAGCACCGTCGACGGGAACCTCCCGCTCCTCGGCGATGCGCATCGCCTCCTCCACGAGGGTCTCCACGATCTTCGACTCGGGAACGGTCTTGATGACCTCACCCTTCACGAAGATCTGGCCCTTCCCGTTGCCGGAAGCAACGCCGAGGTCGGCCTCGCGGGCCTCGCCGGGGCCGTTGACGACACACCCCATCACGGCCACCCGCAGCGGCACGGGGAAGCCCTCCAGCGCCGCCGCCACCTTCTCCGCCAGCGTGTGCACATCCACCTGGGCCCGCCCGCAGGACGGGCAGGAGACGATGTCCAGGCCGCGCTCCCGCAGGTTCAGGGATTCCAGGATCTGGTTGCCGACCTTGATCTCCTCGACCGGCGGAGCGGACAGCGACACCCGGATGGTGTCTCCGATGCCCTCCGCGAGCAGCGCGCCGAAGGCCACCGCCGACTTGATCGTGCCCTGGAACTGCGGCCCGGCCTCGGTCACACCGAGGTGCAGCGGGTAGTCGCACCGGGCCGCCAGCTGCCGGTACGCCGCGATCATCACCACGGGGTCGTTGTGCTTGACCGAGATCTTGATGTCCTGGAACCCGTGCTCCTCGAACAGCGAGCACTCCCACAGCGCCGACTCGACCAGCGCCTCCGGGGTGACCCTTCCGTACTTCTTCAGCAGGCGGGCGTCGAGCGAGCCGGCGTTGACACCGATACGGATCGGGATCCCCGCGTTCGACGCCTCCTTCGCGATCGCGCCGACCTGGTCGTCGAACTTCTTGATGTTGCCCGGGTTCACCCGGACCGCGGCGCAGCCGGCGTCGATCGCCGCGAACACGTACTTCGGTTGGAAGTGGATGTCCGCGATCACCGGGATCTGCGACTTCTTCGCGATGACCGCGAGCGCGTCGGCGTCGTCCTGCGTCGGGCAGGCCACCCGCACGATCTGGCAGCCGGAGGCCGTCAGCTCGGCGATCTGCTGGAGCGTGGCGTTGACGTCCGCCGTCACCGTCGTCGTCATCGACTGCACCGACACCGGGGCGCCGCCGCCCACCGGCACCGAACCCACCATGATCTGCCGCGACTTCCGCCGCTCGGCGACCGGGGGCGGCCCCTCGTCGTTCCTGATCTTCGGTATGCCCAGTCCTACGGTCGTCACCGTGTCTCCCCTCGACTCGCCTGCTCCAGCAACCGCGCCACCTCGTCGTCCAGACCGTCCATCGGCTCCTCCCGCCTCGGGTGCGCCTCCGGACCGCTGATCTCCTCCACCACCGTCCGCGCGATGTCCTGCGCGGTCAGCCCGCACCCCGACAGCACATCGGCACGGCTGCCGTGGTCCAGGAACCGGCGCGGGATGCCGAACTCCCGCAGCGGTGTCCGCACCCCGGAGTCGCGGAGGAACTGCGCGATGGTCGAACCCACCCCGCAGGTGCGGCTGTTGTCCTCGACCGTGATCACCAGGCGGTGCCGGCGGGCCATGTCGGCCAGCGTCGGATTGACCGGCGTCACCCAGCGCGGATCCACCACGGTCGCCCCGACGCCCTGCGCCCAGACCACCTCGGCGACCCGCAGGGCCATCCCCGCGAGCGCCCCGACCGAGACGATGAGGACGTCCAGCGGCCCGGCCCTGTGCAGGACGTCGATGCCCGCGAAGGTCGCCTTGGTCGGCAGGTCCTCGCCCGTCGGCCCCTTGGGGAACCGGACGAGCGTCGGGCCCTCCTCCCAGCCGACGGCCTCCTCCAGGAGTTCGGCCAGCCGGGTGCCGTCCCGGGGCGCGGCGATCCGCAGCCCCGGCACCACCTGCAGCACCGACATGTCCCACATGCCGTTGTGGCTCGGCCCGTCGTCGCCGGTGACCCCCGAGCGGTCCAGTACGAAGGTGACCGCGCGGCGGTGCAGGGCCACGTCCATCAGCAGCTGGTCGAAGGCCCGGTTGACGAAGGTCGCGTAGATCGCCACGACGGGGTGCACCCCGCCGAGGGAGAGCCCGGCGGCCATCGTGACGGCGTGCTGCTCCGCGATGCCGACATCGATGACCCGGTCGGGAAAGCGCCGCTGCATCGGCAGGAGCCCGGTCGGTTCCAGCATGGCCGCGGTGACGGCGACGACATCGGGCCGCTCCTCGGCGATCCTGACGATCTCCCGGCCGAACACCGAGGTGAACGAAGGACCGGACGACTGGCCGAGTGGCAGGCCGGTGACCGGGTCCATGGGCTTGATCGCATGCCCGAGGTCCAGCGCGTTGTTCTCGGTGTGGACGAAACCGCGGCCCTTCTCGGTCACCACATGGACGACCACCGGACCGTTCAGGTCGCGGGCCTCGCGCAGGGCCTCCTGCAGGGCGGCCACGTCGTGCCCGTCGACCGGGCCGAGGTAGGCAAGCCCGAGCTCCCCGAACAGGCCGGGTCCCGGCTTGCCCTTCCGCAGGTCGCCGAGGTGCTCGGCGAAGCCGCCCACGGTGGGCGCGTAGGAGCGCCCGTTGTCGTTGAGCACGATGACCAGCGGCCGGTCAGGCCCGCCGGCGATGTTGTTCAGCGCCTCCCAGGCCATGCCGCCGGTCATGGCGCCGTCGCCGATGACCGCGACCACCGCCCGGTCCGTGGTGCCCAGGTGGGCGTCGGCGCGGGCCAGCCCGTCGGCGTACGACAGCGCGGTGGACGCGTGCGAGTTCTCCACCAGGTCGTGCTCGGACTCCGCGGGATTCGGGTAGCCGGACAGCCCGCCCGCCTTGCGCAGCCGGTCGAAGCCGTCGGCGCGGCCGGTCAGGATCTTGTGGACGTACGACTGGTGCCCGGTGTCCCACAGCAGCCGGTCCTCGGGCGAGTGGAACACGCTGTGCAGCGCGATCGTCAGCTCCACCACGCCGAGGTTGGGGCCGAGGTGACCGCCGCTGCCGGACACCCGGTCGATCAGGAACGCGCGGATCTCACCGGCCAGCACCTCCAGTTCGGCGGTGGTCAGTTCGCGCAGCCGGTCGGGGCCTCGGACGGTCTCCAACAGTGACATTCGCTCGGTCTCCCTCAGCGGTTCCGGTAGGCGACTTCGGCGGCCATCTCGGTCAGCTCCCGGCGCCACTCCTCGTCCAGTCCCGCCCGGTCGATCGCACCGCAGGCGCGCTCGACGAGAAGGGAGATGTGCTTCTCGATCCGCTCCTTGCCCTCGCCGAGCCGGTCGAGGATCTCGGCGGTGTCCCACTCCCGCGCCGAGATCAGCTTGGCGACGCTCTCGTCGCGCTCCGCCGCGTCGGCGAGCAGCAGCGTCATCTTGTGCTGCTCCAGGTCCAGTCCGACCGGCTTGCCTGCGGCCGTACTGTCGCCGAACGTCCCGATGAGGTCGTCGCGCAGCTGGAACGCCTCGCCCAGCGCCTCGCCGAACTCCTCGAAGACCGGGGCGAGGTCCTGCCTGCCGGCGATCGCGGCGCCGAGCAGCAGCGGGCGGTGGATGCTGTAGCGGCCCGACTTGCAGATGGCGATCCAGCGGGACAGATCGGGGTCGACCACCCCCTCGGCGGCCACGGAGACATCCAGGTACTGACCGATCTGGATCTCCGTGAGCATCTCGCTCCAGATGTCCCGCGCCGCCGGCGGCAGGTCGCGGGTGAGGCGGTCGGCGTACACGTTGGCCAGTACGCCGGAGATGATCGCCACCCCCTCGCCGTACCGGCGCGGCTCGCCGAGCCAGTCCTGCTCGGCGTGGCCCGCCGCGTGCAGGGTGTGCACGGCCGGGGTGCCGCGCCGCAGTTCGGACGCGTCCAGCACGTCGTCGTGGATGAGCGCCCCGGTGTGGATCAGCTCGACCCCGGCCGCGGCGTCCACAAGCAGCGGGTCGGCCGGATCGCCGCCGGCGGCCAGGAAGCCGGCCGCGCAGAAGGCGGGCCGCAGCCGTTTACCGCCGGCGGCGACCAGGCTGGTCACCGCTTCGACCGGGACGGCGCCCCGGCGGTTCACTCGGAGCCAGCGCTCGCGTTCGGCGTCCAGGAACTCGCTGAGCCGCCGCTCGACCCGCTCGATCACTTCGGACCGGGTCCGCCGTGCAGTGGAGACCGTGGAAATCACCATCTCGACCTTCCCTCGCTTCTCGTGGTCCTTGGTCCTTGGCCTTGGTCCTTGGCCTTGGTTTTGGCCTTGGTGCTCGGCCTTGCTACGTGGCCTTGGTGCTTGGCCTTGCCACGTGACTTCTGTCAGCCGGCCGTTGCCGGATCGGCGAGCCGAACCGGGGGATGGAAAACGATGCTTTCCTGTGCCACCTGTTCGAGTTCGATGTCGTCGTAACCGAACTCCGCCAACTTCTCCAGGAGCTGTTCGACGAGAATCTCGGGCGCGCTGGCCCCCGCGCTCACCCCGATCGTCTCCACCCCTTCGAGCCACTTCTCGTCGAATTCGCCGACATCGGGCACGAGGTAGGACGGCGTCCCGAGACGCTCCGCGACCTCGACCATCCGAATCGAGTTGCTCGAATTGCGCGAGCCGACCACCAGCACCAGATCGCTGCGCGGGACGACCGCCTTGACGGCGTCCTGCCGGTTCTGGCTCGCGTAGCAGATGTCGTCGGTGCCGGGGCCGCGCAGGTCGCTGAACCGCCGCTCGAGGACCGCGAGGATGTCCTTCGTCTCGTCCACCGAGAGCGTCGTCTGGGTCAGGTACGCCACCGGGGCGTCGGACGGCAGATCGAGCCGCTCGGCGTCCTCGACCGTCTCGACGATCACGGTCTGGTCCGGCGCGTGCCCGTAGGTGCCCTCGACCTCCTCGTGCCCCTCGTGGCCGACCAGGATCAGCGTCCGGTCCTCCCGGGCGTAGCGCTTGGCCGCCTGGTGCACCTTGGACACCAGCGGGCAGGTCGCGTCGATCACGTCGAGGCTGCGCAGTTGCGCGTTCTGCCGGACCTGCGGGGAGACACCGTGGGCGGAGAACACACAGATCGCGGACTCGGGTACGTCCTCCTCCGAGTCCACGAATATCGCGCCGCGCTGCTCCAGGAGCCGCACCACATAGTGGTTGTGCACGATCTCCTTGCGCACATATATGGGGGCGCCGTATTTCTCCAGCGCCAACTCGATGATGGATATGGCCCGGCGGACTCCCGCGCAAAAACTGCGAGGCTCCGCAAGGAGCACCTTCTTATTGAGCCCCATTTCGCTCCGCTTCCCAAGCATAGGTTCGACGCCCACCCGGGGGCGATGCCACGGGCCGGCTTCGCCTTGATCACCGTCCTCTCGACTGTCGTCTTCGAGTCACCTCCCGGTCAACGTGAAAAGGCCCTTGGGCACGAAGTAGTCATGCGCACCCTCATGCCCAACCGCTGAACCTTGCCATCGGATTGTCATTCAACTGGGCAAGGCGAAATTCCTAATGTGGAACGGCAGCACAAGATCGCTGGGCACTTGACCGGAGGAGTCACATGAGCACTGTCAGCCAGCCGTTGACAGCTGACTTGCCGACACTGAGGACAGCGCGTCCGCCCGCGGCCCGGGTCAAGGCCCCCGCCCGCCGGCCCGAATGGAATCCGCCGACGGCCTCGAGTGACCCCGAAGCGGTGCTGAACGACCTCTGCGACCCGCTGTTCCGGTCGCTGCGCCGCAGCGACCAGCGCCGCAGGGGTGTGGAGTACATCCAGGGGCTGCTGTCGACCAGGGGCCGCAAGTCGATACGGAACATGGCGGCGCTGATCGGCGGCAGCGGCACCGGCCAGAGCCTGCACCACTTCATCTGCAGCTCCACCTGGGACTGGATGCCGGTGCGTCAGGCGATGTCGCAGTACGTGATCCGGCACGCTCCCCCGCTGGCGTGGGTGGCCCGCCCGATGACCATCCCCAAGGTCGGGCAGCACTCGGTGGGCGTCAGCCGGTACTTCTCCCCCGACGAGGGCCAGGCCCTCAACGCCCAGCGGGCGATCGGGGTGTGGGCGGTCTCCGACCAGGTGAGCGCACCGCTCAACTGGCAGCTGCACCTCCCGCAGACCTGGATCAAGGACGGGCTCCGCCGCAACCAGGCGTCGATCCCCTGTGAGATCGAACCCGAGACGCTCAGCGACTGTGTGCTCAACGCCTGCCGGGAGATGCTGGCCGGCTGGGGGCTGCCGTCCCGGCCGGTGGTGGTCGACATCGGCGAGGCCGACCCGCTCGACACCATCAACGGCCTGAGCGCCGAGGGGATCCCCTCCCTCGTCAAGATCACCGGCGAGCTGCCGCTCACCGTCACGGACCCCGGCCTCACCGGCCACGGCGCGCACCTGCTGCCCGCGGCCGACATCATGCGCGCGGCGCGCAACATGCGGCGCCCCGTCCAGTGGCGGGAGCACGACCCGCGGCCGATGCTCCGCACCAGCCTCGTCACCGCCGTACAGGTGGGCGTCCCCGGGTCGCGTACCGGCGGCCGGCTGCTCCTTGTCGGCGTCGGGGACACGGACCGGCGCCGCCCGCCCGAGCTGTGGCTGACCGACCTGCCCAGGGATCGGGCAATGTCCGTACCGCAGTTGAGCAGCCTCTCGCAGCGGGTCGAGCGGTCCTTCGACGAGGTCAGTTCGCAGGTCGGCATCCGGGACTACGTCGGCCGCTCGTACAGCGGGTGGCACCGCCACGTCACCCTCGCCTCGGCCGCACACACCGTCGCCGTCCTGTCCGCCGCCGCCCGTACGCGGCCGGACCGGGCCGACCAGGCTTCCTGAGGAGGGGGTAGTGAACAGGGCAGTGGACAACGATCTGCTGGACATCCGATCCCGTACGGCGCTTCAGCAGCCCGACTGGGACGACGACCCGCGCCTCGCGACGGTCCGCGCGGAGCTCGCGGACCGGACACCGCTGGTCCGCGCCGACGACGTGCACCGGCTCAGGGCGGCGCTGGCCCGGGTGGCCGAGGGAACCGCGCACCTGGTGCTGGCCGGCGACTGCGCCGAGGACCCGGCGGAGTGCACACCCGGCTATGTCGCCAGGAAGGCCGGACTCCTCGACGTACTGGCCGGGACCCTGAAGATGGTCACGCACCGGCCGGTCGTACGGGTCGGGCGCATCGCCGGCCAGTACGCCAAGCCCCGGTCGAGCGCCACCGAGTCGCTGAGGGGCGTCGAACTGCCCGTCTTCCGGGGGCACATGGTCAACGGGCCCGAGCCCGACGCGGCGGTCCGAAGACCGGATCCGACGCGGATCCTGGACGGCTACCAGGCCGCCGCGGCGACGATGCGGCACCTCGGCTGGCCGGGCGCCGCCGCGGGCCCGCGGGACATCGACGCCGAGGCGGCGCGCCTGGACCCCGACGTCTGGACCAGCCACGAGGCGCTGCTGCTCGACTACGAGCTCCCGATGCTCCGCCGGGACGCGACGGGCCGGCTGCTGCTCGCCTCCACCCACTGGCCGTGGATCGGCGAACGGACCCGGCAGGTCGACGGCGCCCATGTCGCCCTGCTCGCGGGCATCGTCAACCCGGTGGCCTGCAAGGTCGGCCCCCGCATGACCCCCGGTGAACTGGTCGCGCTCTGCGAACGGATCGATCCCGGCCGGGAGCCCGGCCGGCTCACCCTCATCGCCCGGATGGGCGCCGGTGTGGTCGCCGAGGCGCTCCCCGCCCTGGTGGCGGCGGTACGCGACGCGGGGCATCCCGTCATCTGGCTGACCGACCCCATGCACGGCAACACGGTCACCACCCCGGCCGGCCTCAAGACCCGGTTCGTGGAAGCGATCGTGCGGGAGGTCCAGCAGTTCCAGACCGCCGTCCGCACGGCGGGGGGTGTCGCGGGCGGGCTGCACCTGGAGACCACCCCCGACCACGTCACCGAATGCGTGACGAACGAGTCCTTCGTCGGCGGCGTCGCCGAGAAGTACACCAGCTTCTGCGACCCGCGGCTCAACCCGGAGCAGGCGATGACGGTGGTGTCGTCCTGGCTCGGCTGACACCGGCCACGGCCGCGAAGAGTCCAGGCGTCGACGACGGTGAGGAGACCCGCCGCATGGAATTCATGGAAGGCAAGACAGCACTGGTGACCGGCGCGGCCGGCGGGATCGGTGCCGCGGTGGCCGGCCTGCTCGCCGGACAGGGCGTGACGGTCGCGGCCGTGGACCGGGACCCCGAGCGGTTGCGCGAGACGACGGAGAAGCAGGCCGCCGACGGCCTGCGGGTCGTCCCCTTCGTGGCCGACGTCAGCTCGGGCGCGGAGGTCGAGTCCGTCGTGGACGCGGTGGAGCAGCGCTTGGGCCCGCTGGACTTCCTGGTCAACGCGGCCGGCGTACTGCGCCTGGGCGCCGTGGACGAACTGACCGAGGAGGACTGGAGCACGACGTTCGGCGTCAACACGGCGGGCGTCTTCCTCGTGTCCCAGGCGGTGGTACGCAGGATGACCGGCCGCTCCCGCGGCGCCGTCGTCACCGTGGCGTCCAACGCCGCCGGCACGCCCCGGATGGAGATGGCCGCCTACGCGGCGTCCAAGGCGGCGGCGACGATGTTCACCAAGTGCCTGGGCGTCGAGGTCGCGAAGTACGGCATCCGCTGCAACGTCGTGGCGCCCGGTTCGACCGACACCCCCATGCTCAGGTCGATGTGGCACGACGAGAGCGGCCCGCGCAAGACGGTCGAGGGTTCGCTCGCCGCCTACCGGCTGGGCATCCCGCTGGAGAAGGTGGCCACGCCGTCGGACGTCGCCGACGCCGTCGTCTTCCTGCTCTCCGACCGGGCGTCGCACATCACCATGCACACCCTCACCGTGGACGGCGGAGCCACCCTCGGCGCCTAGGCGGCTGCCGCCCACCACCCGCCACCTGCCGCCCGCCACCTGCCGCCTGCCGCCTGCCGCCTGCCGCCTGCCGCCTGCGAACCAGACAGAGGTACACATGCCAGGGATCCCCGCCATCGCCCCCTACCCCCTCCCCACACCGGACGACCTGCCCGCCAACACCGCGCGGTGGGCCCCCGACCCGGCCCGTGCGGTGCTGCTCGTCCACGACATGCAGGAGTACTTCCTGCGCCCGCTCGCCGGCGCGAGGTCGCTGCGCGACGAGCTCGTCGACAACATCGCGGCGCTGCGCGGACGCTGTGAGGAGCTGGGCGTTCCGGTCGGCTACACCACGCAGCCCGGCGGAATGACCGACGAACAACGCGGCCTGCTCAAGGACTTCTGGGGACCGGGAATGCGGGTCGACCCGGCGGACCGGCACGTCGTCGGGCGGCTGGCCCCCGCACCGCACAACTGGCTCTTCACGAAGTGGCGTTACAGCGCGTTCTTCCGATCGGACCTGCTGAGCCGGATGCGGTCGGAGGGCCGTGACCAGCTGATCCTCTGCGGCGTGTACGCGCACGTCGGCGTCCTGGCGACCGCCATCGAGGCGTTCACCCATGACATCCAGACGTTCGTGGTGGCCGACGGGGTGGCCGACTTCTCGCCGGAGCACCACCGGATGGCCATCGAGTACGCGGCGCAGCGCTGCGCGGTGGTCGGCCTGACCCGAGGGCTCCTGGGCCAACTGACCGCCGAACGCGAAGTGACCGCCCTGTGAACGACGCCCGGAAAGAGAAACGGCAAGAGAAGGAGACTCCCATGGCCCCGGGCCCGCTCGACTCGGTGCTGGGCGCACGACCGCCCGCCTTCGCCCTGCTGCACCGGCCGGAGACGACCGGCCTCGGGATGCTGGAAGTCCTGGTGGGCGAGGTGTCGACCCCGGCCACTCTCGCGGATCTCCCGCTCCCCTCGGACGCCGAGGAAGCCGAGGAAGCCGAACACGCCGCGCACTCCGGCCGGCCGCGGCACGACGTCCTGGCGCTGATCCCGTACCGCCAGCTCGCCGAACGCGGCTTCACCTGCGTGGACGACGGCTGCCCGCTGATCGCCATGACGGTCGTCGGCCAGGACACGGTGCCGGTCGCCGAGGCGCTGGACCGCATCCCCGAGGTCGCCATCGCGCTGACGGACGAGCGGTTCGACATCGACGACGCGACGTACGCGGACATGGTGCGCAGCGTGGTGCGCGACGAGATCGGCCGCGGCGAGGGCGCCAACTTCGTCATCAAGCGGTCGTTCACCGCGGAGATCACCGGCTACGGCCTGGCCGCCGCGCTGTCCTTCTTCCGCCGGCTGATGGAGCGCGAATCGGGGGCGTACTGGACGTTCATCGTGCACACCGGCGACCGTACGTTCGTCGGCGCGTCCCCCGAGCGGCACGTCAGCCTGTGTGACGGCGTCGCCACGATGAACCCGATCAGCGGCACGTACCGCTATCCGGCGTCCGGACCGAACCTGCCGGAGGTGCTGGACTTCCTCGCCGACCGCAAGGAGACCGACGAGCTGTACATGGTCGTCGACGAAGAGCTGAAGATGATGACGCGGGTGTGCGACTCCGACGTCAAGGTCGTCGGCCCGTACCTCAAGGAGATGGCCCGCCTGGCGCACACCGGCTATTTCATCGAGGGCCGCAGTTCCCGCGATCCGCGCGAGATCCTCCGCGAGACACTGTTCGCCCCGACCGTCACCGGCAGCCCGCTGGAGAACGCCTGCCGGGTCATCGACAGGTACGAGTCGCGGGGGCGGGGTTACTACAGCGGTGTCATCGCGCTGATCGGCCGGGACAGCCGGCGCCGGCGCACCCTCGACTCGGCCATTCTCATCCGTACCGCTGACATCGACCGGAAGGGCCGGCTGGAGATCGGCGTCGGCGCCACCCTGGTCCGCCACTCCGACCCGGCGTCCGAGGTCGCCGAGACCTGGGCGAAGGTGGCCGGCCTGCGCGCCGCCCTGGAGGACGGCCCGTCCCCGGCGCTGGGCGCGCATCCCCGGGTCCGCGCCGCGCTGGAACAGCGTAACGAGACCATCGCCGGCTTCTGGCGGGCCGAAGACGCCGCGGCCGCGCGACCGGGCCCGGCGCTGGCCGGCCGCCGGGTGCTGATCGTCGACGCCGAGGACACCTTCACCTCGATGCTGGAACACCAGCTCCGCTCCATGGGCCTGACGGTGACGGTCCGGCGCTTCGACGAGCCGTACGGCTTCGACGGCCACGACCTGGTCATCCTCGGCCCCGGCCCCGGGGATCCGGCCGACACCGACAGCCCCAAACTGCACCACCTCAGAGCGGCGGCCCGCACCCTCCTCGCGGAACGGCGCCCCTTCCTGGCCGTCTGCCTGAGCCACCAGGTCCTCAGCCTCGAACTGGGCCTCGCCGTCACCCGCAGGGAGGTGCCGAACCAGGGAGTGCAGCGCTCCATCGACCTCTTCGGAGTCCGCGAGAGCGTCGGCTTCTACAACTCCTTCGCCGCCCACAGCGACACCGACCGCCTCGACCACGCCACACACGGCCCCGTCCGGGTCAGCCGCGACCCACGAACAGGCGAGGTACACGCCCTGAGGGGCCCGCACTTCGCCTCGATCCAATTCCACGCCGAGTCCCTGCTCACCCGCAACGGCGTCCGCATCATCGCCGACCTCCTCGAAAGCGTCCTCCCCCGCGCGCAGAAACCGCCGACCCGCCCCCTGCAACCGGCAAGCCCGGTCCCGGCGGCATAGCGTTGAAGCGGAACGTCCACCCCAACGCTGCCCCCTGCGGAAACGTGCCTCTTGGAGATCGGATCCAGCACAGATCCAGCACGGTCACGGCTCATCCAGTACGCCCGAACGACAATGAGCCATTGTGTACACATGAGACACACGGTACCCTTGGGCGCATGACACAGCCACTGCCCGTAGAGTCCATCCGCGATGTCCGGGCGCACCTGGCCGAGGTCGTGGAGCGGGCTGACCGGGACGACGTACCTACCGTCATCACCCGGCGCGGCAAGCAGGTCGCCGCCGTGGTGTCCATCGAGGTCCTGCGCAAGTACCAGGAATGGGAAGAGCGCGAGATCAACCGGATCATCGACGAGCGCATGGCCAACCCGGCACCCGGCATCCCGATCGAAGACATCATGAGGGAGACGCTGGCGCGCAGTGAGTGAGTACCGCACCATCTTCCGGCCCGAGGCGCAGGCCGAACTCCGCAAGGGCCCGCGAGACATGGCCCTCCGCATTCTTGCCAAGCTGACCGAGCTGGAGAGCGACCCTCTGGGGTTCAACACCACGGCCCTCGTCTCCCAGCCCGACCGGCGCCGCCTGCGGGTAGGCGATCACCGCGTGACCTACACGATCGACAACGGCGAGTTGGTGGTGTGGGTCGTACACGTCGGGCATCGCTCGACCGTCTACGACACCTGAGCACTCCTGACAGCGGGTCAGAAAATCCAGCACCGATCCAGCACGGGATCGATGAAGGGGCCGGGCTCCCACGAGCCTGGCCCCTTCTGAACCGCATGTTTGCCACGTCAGCGACGTGGTGTTATGTCATCCGCTCACACGTTGAAGCGGAATGCCTGCGGGCCGATCCTGACCTGCGGCGGAGCCTCCCATGTGCCCCTGACCTGGGGTTTCGCCGTTGACGCGCGTTGGCTCCCGACAGCCGTTTACGAGTGTCCTGCGGACTGGCTGCGGACTGGGCGGGGGCTCCGAGGCAGCGAAATCCCTGGCACACCGGCACGGCCTGCAAGGAGACTGCGCAGGTGAGCGACTCCTACCCCTGTCCCTGCTGCGGGCACCGCGTGCTGGACGCGATGCCCGGCTCGTACGAGATCTGCCCCGTCTGCTTCTGGGAGGACGACGGGTCCAGTTCCGCTGGCCGACCATGGCCGGCGGGGCAAACAAGGTCTCCCTGATCGAGGCCCAGCGCAACTACCAGGACTTCGGCGCCTGCGACGAGCACGGCCGCCGGTACGTCCGCCCACCGGCCGAGGACGAGCCGCTCGACCCCGCCTGGCGCCCCATCGACCTGACACGCGACTCCTTCGAGGACTGGTCAGCCGAGGACCGCGTCCCGTGGCCCGAGGACCGCTCGGTGCTCTGCTGGTGGCTGCCCACCTTCTGGCGGCGCGATCACCCATGACCACTCACATCGAGAGACTCTTCCAGCAGCTCGACGACTCGTCCGGCCCGTCGTACGACGCCCGCGCGGAACTGATCGGCATCGGCTCTGCCGCCATCCCCGCCATCATCGACGGACTGTCCTCCCTCGGCGGCTTCGGTCACCTGACCGCCATCGAGGTCTTCGAAGAGGTGGCGGACCCCCGCTGCGGCCCCGCGCTGATCGCCCTCCTGCACAGCGACGACTCCACCGTCCGGGAATGGGCGGCGATGGCCCTGGCCAGCCTGAAGATCGACGACGCGGTCGAGCCCGTGCGCAGCGCCTATCGCGCCTGCCTGGAACGGGCGACGCCACCGGACTGGAGCGAGCCGGAAGGCATCCGCTGGGCCCTGACCGAACTCGGCGCACGCACCCCCGTCGCCCCACCGCTTACTGCTCACCTACGAGCCACCGCTGCGGACAACGCTCCGTCTGGCCCTCGGCCCGCTTCACCGAGATCATCAACGACCTGGCCGACCACGCCCAGGTGATCCTCTAGTCCCAGTTCTGGCAGGTGGACGCCGGCCGCACGTACGGCGTCTCCGACCCCGGCCTGGACTGGGAACTCGACTGGAGTGCGCCCTGGGAGCACCTGGTCGAAAAGTCCCGCACCTGGTCCCTGCTGGAAGCCTCCGAAGCCCCCGTCGGCGACAACACCTTCGTCGTCCCCACCTGGATCGACCGTACCGACCTGTACCCGGATAAGTGACCGATGCCGTTCCGGCACCCGCGGAGACCAGCTGCGGCTACGTAGTCGAGCGCTGTGACTTCGCGAAGGACGGGACCCCGCCCATGGGCCTGTCGCTCTCGAACACTTTGTTCCGATCATGGTCAATCCCGGTCGCCCCGAGGAACGGGCAGGGAACAACGAAGAACGAAAGAGGCAACGGGCAACACCGTCGAACCCCGATTCTCCAAACGAGGGTCGTGCCAGACTCAGTTTCGGACGCGAAGCGAAACGACACCGTTACAGCAAGTGTTCACCATCGGGTTTCGCGTCGACCGGTGGTCGTCTGATGACGGCTCCCGTGAGGGCGGACGGCTCTCGCGGTCACTGTTCAAGGGGAGGTTGATGATGAGCACGACTTTACGTTTTGGCCCGGAACTTCGCCGTTTACGAGTGGAAGCGGGGCTAACTCTTACCGAGTTCTCCGTGGCGCTCAACTACGACAAGGGGCACCTCAGCAAGGTCGAGCGCGGAGAGCGTTCCGCGTCCCCCGAACTGGCCCGGCGGTGTGACGCCTTTCTCGGCGCGGACGGCGAACTGCAGCGCCTGGTCGTCCGCCCCGAAGCGGACTCGGACTCGGGCTCCGCCGCCTCCCCCGCCGGTCCCTGCCGCTGGCTAGTCGGGCGTCGGGCAGTCCTCTCGGCGGGCACGGGAGTGCTGATCGACCTCGGCCTGAAACTCGGCGGTCAGGCGTTGTCCTACGCCGACGACCCCCTCCTGGGCTCCTACCGCATGCAATTCGACCAGCTGCGGAAGCTCGGCCAGTCCACCGCTCCCAAGATCTTGCTCCCCCTGTTGGAGACGCAGACCCGCATGGTCGCCGGGCTCGCCTCCGACGCCCGGTCCGCCTCCCGGGCCCCTGCGTTCCTGCTCGCCTCACGGTTCGCGGAGTTCACCGGCTGGATGGCCCAGGAGGCCGGGGACAGCGACGCGGCACTCGGCTGGACGGGCGAGGCCGTCGAATTGGCGCGCGCCGGGGGTGACCCGTACCTCGGTTCCTACGCACTGGTGCGGCGCGCCCTGGTCACAATGTACGGCGGGGACGCCGCTGGCACCGTAGCCCTGGCCCGCCGCGCCCAGAGCAGCGAACTCCCACCGCGCATCAGGGGACTCGCGGCCCAACGAGAGGCCCAAGGGCACGCGCTCGTCGGCAACGAAGTCGACTGCCTCCGCAGCCTCGATAGGGCGCGGGAACTGCTCGCCGACGATGACGCCCTCAACGGCGCCGAGCCCGTGATCGGCACCTCACACGTGAGCGATCCGGCGGCGATGTCGACCGGCTGGTGTCTGCACGACCTCGGGCGCCCCAAGACTGCTGCCGAGGTACTCGACCGAGAGTACCGCCGCCTCCCGCCGCACGCGCTGCGTACCCGCGCCCGGTACGGCTTCCGCAGGTCCCTGGCACATGCCGCCTCCGGGGAGGTCGAGCACGCGTGCGCGATCGCCGGGGAGCTCCTGGGAGTGATGCCGGCCGTGCCCTCGGCGACGGTGAACAGCGACGTCCGACGCCTCTCACGGGAACTGTCCCGGTTTCGGAGCAGCCGCGCCGTGCGTGATCTACAACCCGCGCTGGCGCGCGTACTCGCTCCCGCGCACGACTGACAGCCGCTCCACGACCGACACGGACTCGAGCCGCCCGGCTCGCCCCACTACCGCCCCCTCCGGCCCTCCGGATCCCATGATCCCCGCGGGCCTCTCTGATTCCCGCCCGACGCGTCGCATCGCGCCCCCCGGCTTCTCCGGGCTGCCCGCAGCCAGTGACGCACAGGCGGTGCCCCTCCATTCGCATGCCCTCCCGTGGACGCGCCATGCCGTCACACGGTCGGGACCCCATGGCTCGGGTGAACCGAAACCCCGGTCCACAGCCCTGTGCCCGTTCACTCGTCTTTCTCTCACGAAGGGAACCTTCATGCCCGACGTCTTCGTCAACTACCGCACAGGCGACGAGGAATCCGCCGCGACCATGATCGCCCGGGAGCTCACCCGGAGGTTCGGCGACGAGCGGATCTTCTTCGCCAGCAACTCGATTGATCCCGGACGCCGTTTCCCGGCGGAACTGGTCAGGGCGGTGGAGGAGTGCGAGGCGCTCCTCGCCGTGATCGGCCCGCGCTGGGCGGAGGTACGGGGGACCGACGGCCGCCCCGCGCTCGAAGCCGAACAGGACTGGACCCGTCGCGAGATCCAGACCGCGCTCGACCGCGGGATCCTGGTGATCCCCGTGCTCGTCGGAAAGGCCACGCGGATCGACCGCACCGTCCTTCCGGACGATCTGCTGGAGCTGGCGGACTTCCAGTACAGGCGGTTCGACCACCGCAACGCCGAATCGGACCTGACGACGCTCGGAGACACCCTCGCCCGGCTGCTGCCCGAGCTGAGCAGGGTGGACCGCGACGGCCGTGCGGCAAGGGAGCGGACGGAGGCGAAGTCACACGAGAAGTCGGCCCGGGACACCGGGCACATCAGGATGCGGACGCGTGACGTCGAACAGCGCGTGCGCGGCGGCATCGGAAACCTCAACGGAGACCTGTCCGGCACCTTCGTCAACGAGCCGCAGGGGCCCGTGAACACCGGCCGGGGCCACCAGTACAACGCGCCTCACTTCGAGGGCGACAACACCGGGGTCCAGTTCACCGCCGGCGACAACAGCGGTACGGTCCACCAGCGCTTCGAGCGCGAGCGCCGACGCTGGGACGACGGGCGATGACCGAGCAGGACCGCGTCACCGTCAGCGATCCGCACGGCCCGGTGAACAACGGCGAGGGGCATCAGTACGTCTTCTACGGCGCTGCCACGGACTGGATGACCCGCAAAGGGGTCGAGTCCCTCCGGATCGCCCTCGAGGACCGGGTGCGCCTGGCCGACCGGTTCGTTCCCCCTAGGGGCTACCGCATCGCCGCCGACCACTTGGAGAAACCAGGATCGGTGGTGCTGCTGGAGGGACCGCCCGGCAGCGGCCGCCGTGCCGCGGCAATCATGCTGCTGCACGGGTTCGGGGATGACAGGAACACCGACGAGGAGAGGGTTCGGGTCGAGGAGCTTCCCGCCACAGCCAAGGACGAGAACAGGAACGACAAGCCACTCACCCCCGGCGAGGGGGACCGTTTCCTTCTCGACCTCTCCGGGATCACCGACGAAGAGGAGTACACCAGGGCCCAGCGCCGTCTGGCCGTGCACCGGTCGAAGGTCCAGGAGGCGGGGGCCCACATGGTCGTCGTCCTGCCGTCGGTCATGGAGTACGCCCATGCGCCGGACTTCGAACCGCACAGGGTGAAGCTGGAGCGCCCCCGGGGCGTCGCTGTCGTCACCCGGCACCTCCGCATGGACCGGATGGCCTTCCACCCTGCGGATCTGAGGAGCGCCGGCCTCCAGCACCTGTGTGACCGCTCCCCCATGCGGGAACTGGCGCGGCTCGCGAGGCTGGTGAAGGCCGCTCGCGACAGTGGCCGGTTCGGATCCGACTTCGCGGGATGGCTCGACCAGGCGATGCACGCGGTGACCGACCGTGCCGGTGAGGTGGGTCAGCAGATGGTCGCGGTCCGCACCGCGCCCGAGCGGGCCTTGCTGCTCGCGGCGGCAGTGTTCGAAGGATCTCGCGCAGACACCGTTTACGAGGCATGGCAACGCCTATTGAAGGAAGTGGGGCACAAGGAGGAGGTGACCTCCGAGTTCGCGCAGACGGACTTCGGGGAGCGGTTGAAAGCGCTCGGGATCGAACGGGCCCCGGACGGACGGCTCCGCTTCGAGCGGCTGGCCTACGCCGACGCGGTGCGGACGTACTTCTGGGCGAACTTCCCCGGGGTACGCAACGGCCTCAGGGACTGGATCGGCTCTGCCGCCGAGCTGGACGGCCTGACCACCGACGACCAGGTGGACGTCGTCGTCCGCTTCGGCGAGCGGTCTCTGGCCGTCCGGCGGCCCGACGACCTCTTCGGCCTCGTGGTGCGCTGGGCGAACGACGCGGCCAGGGCGTCCAGCGATCCGCGAGCCGCGACAGCTCTCGAACTCGGTCTCCGCCACGAGGAGTTCGGGGGGTGGTTCCGCAGGCGGATGTACGAGTGCGTCACGAGGTCCGGCTCCTTGTCTGACGGCCTGGCCCGTGTCTTGACAACCGCCTGTCACCAGAGCCTCGGCGCGACGCACCCAGATCAAGCAGTGGTGCGCCTCCACCACCTCGCCGTACGGAGGAGGGGGCAGCGCACGGGGCCCGGGAAGCGCTTCTCGACCTCGCCGGCCGTGACCGTCGGCTCTACCGACTGCTGATCGACCGCCTGCGGGACCGGGCACGTCAGGAACAACCCGGGGCACATTCCCATCTCCACCTGCTCGCAGAGCTGTTGAGGAGCGACCGAGCGCCGGACCCACCCCGCTGGCCGGACCTGTTCCTGGGCTGGAAGACGGTGTTCTCGCAACCGCCGACGGAACTCTGGAACCCGCTGGTGAGCAGCTGGCTGGACGCCGTGGCGGACGACCGCACGCAAGAGATGGCGCTGGACGTGATGGTCAGGGCGACGCACGGCCGCACGGCCGCCCTCCACCGCCTCTACGTCATCGCCTGCGGCTGGGCACGGTCTGCGCGCCACCCGTCCCGGGCGGCCGTCGCCGCCCTCTTCTGGCGGCACATCGACCAAGCGCAGTACGCCCGCCCGGAGAGTAAGGAGCGTGCGGGCGCCGAACCACGGATCACGGAAGAGGAACGATGAAACACCGTTTTCCCAGCCTGCTGTTCGTCGCTCTCTGCGGCCTCGCACCGGCTGTGCTCGGACACTTTCTGGACTGGTCGGCATGGTTGTGGGGCTTTATGTCCATGGTCACGGCCTCCGGTTCCCTGCTGCTCGTGATGACGGTCCTCAGCGGTGGCCACACGTCCGCCGACCCGTACGAGCCCGGGGAGCCCGAGCCGCCCGCGGCGCCGACGGAGCAGCCGTACCAGGAGGCACGGGTGGTCGACGCGGCGCTGTCGAGCGCGACGAACGGCTACGACTTCCTCTTCTCCGCCACCGTGTGGTGGAGGCCGGTCCCCGACCACGCCGGCCAGGCAGACAGTGCCTCCTCAGCCCTCGCCGTTTCCTCGGTCGTCAGCCGGGCCCTGGAGGTCGTCCGTCACGAGGAACCCGGCCGGGCAAGCTTCGCACGGTACCTCTTGGAGGGGCAGCTGGGCATCCTGCTCCCCGACCTGAGCGGACGGGTGAAGGCCATGGCGGCCGATGTGACGCTGACCCTCGCCCCCGCCGACCGCGAACGCCTGCAGAAGCTGAACGACCTTCGCAAGGACGAGGAGATCTGGGAGTACGAGCGTCAGCACGAGCGCAACAAGCGGCGCTACCTCGGTGACGACGTGCTCAAGAGCGCGGGCAGCGCGGTGGTGTGGTGGCTCGCCCGCCACGAGAACGAAATCGAGAAGGCGGTCGACATGATCGGCCCGCTCTCACAGGTCGCGGCGGCGGCCAACGACGAGGAAGTGCCCGAGCTCTTCCGCCACCTGCTCGTCCCACCCGTGAGCGCACGGAGCGAAGCGACCGTCGGGGGCCCGCTGTGGGACGGGGACGACCACGGAGGAGGGGTTTTCGACCGCGAGGAGGAAGTAGGGGTCTCGGATCGACTGCGCCTGTTGCTGACGGAGGCGGGCCTGAAGCCGGACATGGACGGGTACACGGTGCTCGCGCACCGCGTAATGAGGTTCTTGAAAACGGAGGGGCTGGACGAGGCCGCCGCCGAGATCAGGCGGGCCTTTGGCCTGGCTCCCGGCGATGGCCCGGAGGACGAGCCTTCGAGCGAGGGGAACACTACCGGCCCCTGGCCGCCCCGCTCCCCGGCCCCCGAAGGCCCGCCGTTCACCGACCCGGACGTGGCCCCCGGTGCGAGCACGTTCACACCGAGGACGGCGGAGGGCAGCGCGAACGCCGGTGACCGGGACCAGGATCGGTGGGAGACGAGCGAGGACGACACTCCGCCTCCCCACTTCTGGGACCCGTCGCACAGCCCGCACCGGCCCGCCGAACCCCGCCCATGGAACGAGGACGACGAGAACGGGGTCTGATCCGGTAGACGGTCAGCTCGCCGAGGCTCCCCTTCACCGCACACCGCGGCAGGGGAGCCTCTCCTGTCCTGCGAGACCATCACCGGGTCCGTCCGTTGGCCTGGGTTCGACCTGCGTTGGCGCCACGATGCGGCGCAAGGGATGGTGGCCATCGGGTTCGTCTTCCCACACGGCCGGGTCACCGTCTTCAACGCGCTCGACGAGAACGGCCTGAGCTTCATGGCGCCCGAGCCCTTCTACGAGTGCCACCCCCTGGAGTAGCTGCCCTTGGATGTCTTCTGGATGCTGCTGCGCTCACGTGCTTGATCGGCAATCGGTACCACTCTCCCTGGAGACGTGTTACACCTCAGGACGGGTGATGGGTAGCCGTTCGGCTTGCCGCGCGCAGCAGCCGAAGGCAGTGTCGTTGGTAACGGAATCAGCGTCGGTATTGGCACGCCGCCGTTGCCCATCAAGACTGCACATACCGAAAGCCAGCGATCCTATGGGGGTGTACCGATGAGCGATCTGTTGGACGCCGTGGACACGGCTCACAGCAACATCGAGCGCCTCACCGATCCGGGTGCACTACGCGACGCCACCGAGCAAGTGATCGCTGTCGCTCGCCAGTGCGGCGCCCAAGCGGTCCTTGCCGCCAGCCCCGTTGCCGAGCGCTTGGTCGGCGCGCTCCTGTCGTCATGCAGCGACTTGGTCAGCTTGTCCTCGCAGGCAGCCGCAGCCTCACAGAACGTACTGATCGTGGACGTCAACCTTGCCAGCGGCACTACGGTGGCGCAGGCCGCCCGCCACGCCCGCAGCCGCGGAGCACGGCGTATCCACGCAGTCGTCCTCCATCAACTGACCGCGGTTGCAGCGCAGGCCGCAGACTGCGGCGTAGATGTATTGGACGTCCTCGGAGAACGACCGCCGACCCGCTCTTTGTCTACGACAGATTCGGGTCTGTAGTAGATGCAGCGGGCAAACCCGTAAGGGCCGCAGCAGCGGCCACCGATCGCTTAGAGTCCAGCGTCTTACCGCGTGCCAGTGCCTCCGCCTTGCTCAGGCCAAGCGCCTCGCCGACTTCCTTGCCGTTGCGGTACACAACCTGCTGGATCTTGTGATCGCGACACACGTATCCGAGAGCACCCTCGATCATGAGGCGATGTCGGGGTGCCGCCTTGCGGTTCCCGGCGGGACTAACGTCCGCAACGCAGATCACCACGGCGTTGGGATTCAAGGCCGAGAGCTTGCTACTGAGCATGCGCCCCAGGTCTTCAACCTGGTCGATGACCTCCAACGCCGCCGTTCGAAGCTCACAAGCCTCCTGAATCTGGGGCTCGTCCTGCGATCCTCCCAGGACAACGCAGGTAACTACAGGGCCTCGCCCTGCCGCTGGAAAGCCCACACTGATCCCAAGTACCTCCATGCACAGCACTATAGAGTGACAGGCATGTCGGGAACGGTCATCGCCCAGGTCGGTAACCACCAGGTCGGGAACCGCATCAGTGATCGCTACAAGGTGCTGGAACACCTCGGGGGCGGGGCTGGTGGCCAGGTCTATCGGGTCGAGGACGAGCATCTGCGCGCAGAGGTGGCGCTCAAGCTCTTCGAACCGCAGTCAGGTCAGCCAGCCACGTGGGACGAAGCCCAGGCGCTCAAGGAGCTGCAGAGCCAGTACCTCCTCCCCGTCTACAACGCCGACATCGCCAGCGGGACCGACATCCGCTACATCACGATGCCCGTCATGGACGGCGATCTTGAAACAGCTTCAGTACCGTTCGGCATCGACATCGCCAAGGCGGTGCGCTGGGGCCAGCAGCTCGGGCACGGACTTGAGCGCGTCCACGCCGCCGGCCTACTGCATCGCGACGTCAAACCAGGCAACGCGTTCGTCGACACCGGCAACAACGTCCTGCTGGGAGATCTTGGTTTTGCCGCGCGGATGGATGCCGACGGCTATACCGCCGCGAACGGAACATACGCCACCGTAGCTCCGGAGGTACTGAGTACAGGCAAATGCTCGGTGGCCTCAGACGTCTACTCGCTGGCTGCCACCATGTTCTACCTCCTGTCCGGGCAGTACCCGAACGGGCCGATAACCCTGGGACGAAGCGCCCGCAGGGAGCGAATTCTCCACGGCCAGTTCGACAAACTGCGCGATGTCGCCCCGCATGTCTCCCAGGGCCTCGGCAGCGTCGTCGAGCGAGGACTCTCTCTCGATCCAGTTGCTCGTCCCAGCAGCGCGCAAGCTCTCGCAAACCAACTCGCTCAATGTGTACGCCCTCACAGACCTTGGCGCCGCGTCACACCCCACGACGGTCACGACCAATGCTTTGAAGGGGGCGCCACCAACACGGCGAAGGCAGTCTCGGTCTGCGCGGTACAGGACGCACGTGGGCGCTACGGCGTCGAGGTGCGCCACGAGACAGGCCGGCGAGCACGCCAGCACGAGAAGAGCGGACTCCAACGAGACAGCCTTCCTGCCGCTTTGCGCACTGTGCTTCGCAACCTCTAGCACGGTATTGAGGACGGCAGAATTCCATACCGTGCTGTCCCGCCCGCCAGCACGAGTGAGCGGGTTACTGGCTGCCTTCCCGGGGCGCTACACACGCATACGGGCGGAAGCAGTCACGGCCTCAGCAGCCGAAGCTGCGGATCGAAGCAGACAAGCCCCATCGATGCCGCGAGGTCCGCAGCGTAGGCCGACGCTTCCTCGGCCATGCTGTACCGCATTGGGAAGTAGATGAACGGCCCGGCCGCCTCGCCGATCAACGGCCCCGTCGACCAAGGGGAGGTGTCCTCCTCGTCCTCCGTGAGATCCACCCATCGCGCCAAGAGCCCAGCAACGTACTCCGCGATACGCGGTGACGGTGGAAACTCTTCCTCCGTGTCGATGTAGCGGTCGTACAGCTGGGTGAGGACCTCGCCCGCGATCACATCGTCAGCGGGCTTGCTGCCTTCCCACACCGCCAGGTCGTAGCTCATGGCCGAACTGTGCCACGCCCTACTGACAGTACCGCTTAGCGTCGATCAGCAGGCCAGCCGCACCAGACGTCCGAGGGAGCTGTTACGTTCCGCCCATGACCGCACCAGACGATCTACTCCTTCGGATCGAGCAGGAGCCTTCCCTTGCTGCCGCGCTCGCCTGGCCTGGCGATTTCGACATCGAGCGCCGGGACCCCATTGAGGACCTTGCCCTTCCCGCCGGGCTTCCCCTGCACCCGATAGCCGGCTGCGGCGCTGGCGGCACCTACTTCCTGTGCGGGGAAGCCGGGGCCGAGGAGAGGCCCGTCCTGTACGCCGACTCGGAGGGCCAGGCGACACTGATCGGCGCCGACCTCGTCGAGGCCATCGCCCTCATCGTGGT
The DNA here is from genome assembly GCF_043078785.1 of Streptomyces sp. NPDC015346. Classification (NCBI taxonomy): domain Bacteria; kingdom Bacillati; phylum Actinomycetota; class Actinomycetes; order Kitasatosporales; family Streptomycetaceae; genus Streptomyces; species Streptomyces sp. NPDC015346. Next base: position 25,867 of record NZ_JBIBTW010000004.1, read on the forward strand.
CCTGCCCTTCTGGCGCGACCTGGCGAAGGGCTTCGCGATCAGCGAGCTCGGCTCGGGCCTTCGGGCCGACCACCCAGACTTCGACGCCGAGCGCGACCGCCTTCTGCACGCCCTCGGGCTTGCCTCCCTCTCCGAGGAGGAGGCTGCCGCTCGCCTGCTGGCTGTGGCCGCACGCACGGCCCCGGACTACGTGCCGTGCGTACCTGACGACGATCACCTGCCGTACGAGCTTCTGTTTCCGAGCGGCCCCGCCTAGCGAAGCCAGCGCTTGACGTCAGTACCGGGCGATGACCTGTCGCAGGTCCGTGCCCAGGAGGTCCTCCAGCGCCTGGACGGTGGCTGGCGGTAGTGGCAGCTCGCATTCTGGGTCTGTGGTGACGAGGCTGTACCTGGCGAAACCCGCAGCCTCGACGTAGTCGAGGGCGTTCAAGTCCGTCTGGGCAGAGCAACAGGACATCGTCACGGCAAGCGCGTCGAAATAGCCGTCTGGAAGCGTTGCCGTGTCCATCGCGTCGCCCCACCAGTCTTCGATGTCGGAGCCGCATACGGGGCACCGGACACCACACCAGTTCTCCCCGGGATCAATGAAGGCTGTGCCGGGGATGTGCCAGACGTCGTAACCGCCCAACGCCTCAGGAACCAGTTGTCGTAGCCGGGCTTGCGCAGCCTCGCTCGCAGCGGGCGCAGGCGAAAAGTGCGGGTCCTTGGGTATGAGGTGGAGCAGCGTGATGCTCACGCTGCCGACCAGCCGTCCAGCGAGACCTCCGAGCCGTCATTCAGGTAATGGTGGAGGGCGCTGGCCGTGGTATCCACGAACGCCTCGGGGATGGCGTTGGCGTCGACCCAGCGGACCTGGGAGTGCTTGCGGGGTTCGCGGTTCTCGGGTTCGCCGGTCCATTCGTGGGCGGCGAAGACGACCGTGAGGAAGCCGTTGGGGGCCTCGACGCCCCAAGCGCCGTGGATGATGTGGGCGACCTTGAGGGACTCGGGCTTCACCGTGAGGCCAGTCTCCTCGTAGAGCTCGCGGACCGCGGTTTCGGTGATGGGCTCGCCGGGCTCGCTCTTGCCGACGGGGAGGTCCCACATTCCCTGGGCGAACTTGGCGTTCTCGCTGCGCTGGAGGAGGACTACGCGGTTGGTGGCCTTGTCGTGGACGATGACCGCGGCGACCAGCAGGGTCATCGATTCGAGCGCCGGCTTGAGGGCCTTCGGCTGGTCGTCGGTCTGCTGGGCCACGGTGTTCCCTTCGTCGGGCGGGTTGTTGGGCATGTTAGGCGAGGGCCTCGCGGGCGCGGCGAGCGAGATCAGCGGCACCGGGCACTTTGCGCCTCTGGTAGACCGCGAGAGTGGAGCGGATCGAGGTGATCGCCTTGCGGGTGCGGTCGGAGGTCATGCCCTCCATGAGGACCAGGGCCTGGGTCCAGGCGGCAACGGCCTCGTCGGCGCGTGCCTGGGCGGCGAGGCTGTCGCCGAGGTCTGCGTGGGTGAGGGCGTGGACGCGCTTGTACTTCTCCGGGTCCCAGCGGGTGAGGGCGTCTCGGTGCTGCTGTTCGGTGCCGATGTGGTCGGCGAGGTCAGTCAGGGTGCGGGCGGTGTGGCTGGCCACGGTGCCCGCGGCGGGGCCGCTCACACGGGAGTAGCTGGGCTGAGGGCCGTCGTCCCGTAGGAGGGCGTCCTCGGCGGCGAGCAGGGCGCGTGCGGCCGACGGGTTCTCGTTCGTGGCTGCGTAGGCGCGGGCGTGGGTGATGTGGAGAAGGGCCTCGGTCTGGCCGTCGACGTGGCCGAGGCCGCGCTTCAGGGCGCCTTCGACGAGGTCGACGCAGTGGTGGGGCTGCTTGAGGCTCAGGGCCTGGTGGGCGAGGGCGCGCATCATCCAGGCTGCGTGGCCGTGGGGGTCGGCTTCACAGGCGAGCTTGTAGCCGACCTGGTAGTAGCGCTGGGCGGCTCCTTCCTCGCCGAGGTCGTGGTGCTTCCACCCTGCGAGGTAGGCGAGTTCGGCGACGGCGCCGAAGGCGGCCCGGCGTAAGCCTTCGCTGGGGAAGCGTCCGCGCAGCATGGGGGCTGCGGTGTCGGCGAGGTACGCGGTGACGGTGGTCAAGCCGTGCCCGCCGCCGAGGCGCTCGTCGGCCGCGCTGAAGGCCGCAGTGATCTGCCGTACGACGTCCACATCCTCCGCCCCGACCATGGACGTGCCGGTGCGGGCGCGGAGCGTGCGGGCAGTGGCTTCGTGGTCGTATCCGAGCGGCATGGCGACGCCGGCGGTGGTGAAGGCCGCGATGGCGAGGAAGCGGCGGCGCTCGACGTCGGCCCGGCCCAGGTCGGTGACCGCGAGGACGGGGTCGGATTCGGCCTGCCGTTCGGCCTCGCCAGCGCGGAGGCCGATCTCGGTCTGGGTGATGGTGCGCCCCGCTCGGCGGGACAGCGCCTCGGCCAGGTACTGACCTACCCGGCCCGACGGGGCGCGGGTGCCGTTCGCCCAGTGCGAGATGGCCGACTTGTTGGTCTGGAGGATCTCGCCGTTCTCGGCGGCGATGCGCCGCACGTCTCTGGCGAGGGCCTCGAAGGTGCAGCCGACCACCGCGATGACTTCGCGCAGACGGGAGTTGGGTTCTCTCTGCGCCGCCACGAACGCCTCCGTCCTGGAGCTGTAAACCGCGTATACCGCTTCAACTGCCTTCCACCGTACCCACTGAGCGTGACCGCCGGTTCACTTATCAGCAGCCGCCCGGAACGGCGCGACCGTGATCCAGGCTCCCCCTTGGTCCGGGCGGCACCCCGAAGTTCCGTACGCCCACGCCGGGCTCGGGCATTCCTATGCCCGGACCCGGCCGATCAGAGACGGAGACACAATGACCACCATCGACACCACGGCCATCACGGTCGAGCTGCCCGAGGCGTTCGACCCGCGCTGGAGCCGCCTGCCCGGCATCCAGGTCGACGGCCGGCGCATCACCCTCGACCCGACCGAGTACTTCTTCCGCTTCGAGTCGAACACGTGGCTCGTCGCCGACTGGGAGCTGGTCAAGGCCCAGCTCCTCGGTGCGGACGAGACGACCGAGAGCGCGGTCGAGCAGCTCTCGCTGGACTTCATCAAGGCCCACGCCGAGTCCACCTCGGACGCGGCTCGGGTGCTGTCCACCGCGTACGAGGTGTACGCGTACCTCTTCCGCGACGAGCACCTCGCCGGCCTCGGACTCCCGCAGATCACCGCCGGCCATCTGCGGATGCTCCGCGAGGCCGCCACGCTCATGGCGCTCAACAAGGTCGAGCTGGACGGGCACATCTCCAACGTCGGCCCGTGCTGGTTCTTCCCCGCCGCCACCTCCGTCGTCTTCGACCTGGACGACGAGATGGGCGGGATGCTCGACGAGGTCTACCACGGCGGCTGGTTCAACGAGCACCGTCGCATCGAGTCCATCAAGGCCCACGCCGCCCTGGGCGGACGGCTCGTGCACGGCTGCCAGTCCGTGCCGGACCAGACCGGCGGCGTCGTCGCGCCCTACGGTGCCTCGATGGCCGCCTTCCGTGACGACCTCGCCGCGTTCAAGGCGGGCTGGATCGAGCGGGTCTACGCCCACCGCGTGAACCCCGCCGCGTAACCCACCCGATCAGGCTCTGGGGCGGGCCGGCACCTCTCGCCCGCCCCTGACGCCTCACCCCACTGGAGCCCCCACGTGACCGTGAACCCCAGCGCCGAACTCCTCGACAACCTGCTCACCATGGCCAGCCAGACCACCGCCGCGCGGGAGGAGGTGCGCGTGTGGTCCATGTCCGGCGTCGAGCGCGTCACCTTCCCCGACGGCACCACGGCCATCTTCAAGTACGCCAAGAAGCCGTTCGACAGCGAGGACCAGGCCCTCCGCCTGGCCCACACGCTCGGCGTCCCCGTCCCCCAGGTCCACGCCTCCGCCGTCCTGGACGGCTGGCTCGGCATGCTCATGGAGGACCTCGGGCCGTCCGTCCGCGAGGCCGACGACCTCGACGGCGTCGCCGCGGCGGTGGTCCTGCACGGCACCCGTACGGCTCCGCCCTTGCCCGTCCTCGACCAGGACCGGCTGCAGACGCTCCCGGCCAGGGCGCTGGAGCACCTCGAACGGCTGCGCAAGGCCGACCGGTGGCAGGACACCGACGACGTCGAGGACGCGCTCGACCGTATCGCCAAGGCCGCCGAAGCCCGCTCGGCCGGAGCGACTCTGGAACCGTTCGGCTGGGTGCACTCCGAGTTCCACCCCACCAGCCTCCACATCGGCGAGCGCGGCTGGCGGCTGCTCGACTTCGCCCGCGCCTTCACCGGCCCCGGCCTGCTCGATCTCGCCAGCTGGCATGGCACCATCGAGCCCCCGCATCCCGTACGCCTGCGCGTCTTCCTGGAGCAGTACGTCACCGCCGGCGGCACCCCCGACGCCCTCGCCCCGCGAGGCGGACTCACCGCGGAGAACTGGGCCCTGGGTTGGCACCGCATGTGGGCCGTCGAGTGGTTCATGGAGCAGTCCATCCGCTGGATCAACGACCCGGCCACCGACCCCGCCTACATCAAGGCCGTCCGCCGCCACCTCACCGACGTCCTCCACCTCCTGGAGATCTGACTTGCTCGCCCAGGCATCCCCGTGGCACGCCCACGCACTGCAGCGCACCGCCGCCGGACTCGCCGAACCTCTGGCCGTGCCTGCCCGGATGGAGTGGACCACCCGACCCGGCCAAGGGCCCGGGGCCGAGATCCTCGGCCCCGACCTGCGCGGCAAGCGACTCCTGGAACTCGGCTGCGGCCCCGGTCACAACGCCGCCCACCTCGCCACCCGCCACGGTGCCCACGTCACCGGTGTCGACCTGGTCGGCCTCCAGGTCCGCCGCGCCCGCTCCCACTACGGACGGCTGAACAACCTCACCTTCGTCGCCGGCCACGCCCTGCACTACCTGCACGCCTCCGACGAGTACGAGCAGTTCGACGCTATCTACTCCGTCTTCGGCGCCGTCGGCCTCGTCGCCCCCGAGCTCCTGCTCCCGGCCATCGCCCAGCGCCTCACGCCCGGCCGGGTGCTCGCCTTCTCCGTTCCGCACCCGCAGCGCGGTGGCCGCAGCCCTTCCGGCGACGACCGGCCCCGCCGCGACTTCGTCACCCTCCCCGACCGCACCCGGCTCCCCATCGCCCGATGGGAGTTCGGCACCGACCGGTGGGAGAAGCACCTCAACCAGGCCGGGTTCTGGCTCACCTCCGCCCAGGAGTTCCACGACCCCCGCATGGGTCACTGGCCCACCACCCTGCTGATCCGCGCCCGCAAACTCTGACAGCCACGTTCACCCCGCCCATGGAGGACCGATGCGCCCGCCCTACCTGCTCCTCGACATCGACGGCGTCCTCATCCCCTTCCCCAACGCGGACGGTTCGACCCCGGCCACCCACGCCCGCCACGACGTCGTCCCCGCCGGCCGCAGCGCCGACAACCCGGTCACCGTCTGGCTCCACCCCGACCACGGCCGCCTGCTCATGGACGTGATCCGCACCGGCCTGGTTATCCCCGTCTGGTGCACCAGCTGGCGGCAGGACGCCGCCACCCTCATCGGGCCGCTTCTCGACCTCCCGGCCTTGCCGTACATCGACCTGCCGCGTCCCCAGATCACCACCAGCCACCCCAACGGCTACCTGTGGAAGCGTGACCACGTCGACGCCTGGCTGGGCGACGCCCCCGCCGTCTGGATCGACGACGACTTCACCGACCTCGACCACGAATGGGCGGTGGAGCGCACTGCGAAGGGAACGGCGACCCTCCTCATTCAGCCCGACCCGCACCTCGGTCTACAGCCCGAGCACCTGACCGAGGTCACGAGGTGGGTCGCGCAGTTACCCACAGCCCGCGCCGCCTGACGACTGATGGCCTCGCTGCCACGAGCAGCGAGGGCATCAGAGTATTGCTCGAGCGTGAGCCGCCTGCGGTTTGTGGCATGTATCGGCGGCGCTGATGTCGGAGTCGGCTGGAACACTGCGGCCGTGATCAACGAGATGCCCCCAGACCTTCCTGATGCTCCCGCCGGCTCTCTGCCACCCAGAGCACAGGCAGAGCTCGCCGGCACCGCCTGGGAGGGGCTGCCGCACGTCTGTACTGGCCAGCACGGTGTGCCTGACACACCGGACATCCTCGGCGCTGTGCTCGCCACCGACCCGGCCCGTCGGGTGCGGGCGGTGGGGGATCTGTATCGGCTGCTCCTCAATCGGGAGCAGGTGTTTCCGGCGACCGCTCCGGCGGCCTTGGTCCTCGCCCGTCTTCTCGACGATCCGCGCACCCTCGCCGAAGGCCGGTGGGAGCGCAGGGCCGGTCGGCGGTCGCTTCGCGCCGAACTGCTGAACTGGCTGGCTTCGTTTGCCGACATCGCCCGCCTGGACGTCGAGGACGGCGTCGGCGCGGCGCAGGATCTGGCTGCCGCTCGTGCGGCAAGGCCGATACTCCACGACCGCATCGCGGATTTCTGCGACGACGACGATCCACTGGTGAGGGAGGCCGCGCTCGCGGCCACCGCCCTGCTCCTGGCCGACCCCGCCCTCGCCTCGTCCGTACCCCGGTACGCGCCCGCCGTTCGCGAGGTCCTTGCCGTGAGCGCGGACTCGTACTACCGGTGGATCGCCCGGGAACGGCTGGCTGCCTGGGGGAAGGATGTCATCGGCCTCGTCACTGCGGAGGATGAGCGCCGCGCGGCCCTGGGCCGGGCAGGCGAGTTGGCGGAGGACCCGTTCGGCGGCCAGGAGCAGGAGCAGGAGCAGGCGATCCGCTGGCTGGAAGAGCAGCCCGAGGACACCGCGGCTCCGGAACGACTCGGCCGTCGGCGTGAGGACCGGACCACGCCCAGATCGGCCTCCTCGCAAGAATCTGCACCCGAGCCGCCGGTGGTCGCCCCGGGGAGCGAGGCGGGGTACTGCGGCCCGTGGCGGATCGCCCGGGAGGAGGAGCGTGCCGAGTGGACGTTCACGCCGTACGTGGGAGTCGGCCCCCTGCACTTCGGGATGACCTTGGAGGAGATCACCCGCGTCCTCGGCGAAGGACCGGCTGTCTCGTCCTACTCCCACCACGGCGAAGACCAGCAGCTCAACTACGCCGACTTCACTGAGAGCGGGATCAGGGCCCTCTTCCATGACAACCGCCTGGGGTGCGTCGCCGCAGACGCTCTCACCGGCCCCCAGGTGAGATTGGACGCGGCCCCGCTGACCGGCTGCGCACCTTCCCAGGTGGAGGACTGGCTGGTCCACCGCACAACACGGCCCGGCAGCCTGGCGTACAGCGTCGCTGGTGATCCGGTCTTCGCCGACCTCTGCCTGGCGATCCGCTCCCAGCGGGCCGGTGACGTCGTCCTGACCCGCCCCCTCTTCCTGCTCCACGCCTGGCTCGACCTGTGGCACGCGCTGCCCAGCGAGGAGTGGAACTGCTCCTGAAGCGTGATTCGCCGGTCGGCCTCACCTGAGTGCGAGGCCGACCGGAGCGACACACCTGTCCACCGGAGCGCGTGGGGAATCAACGTGAGCAGCTTTGTGGCTGGCAAGCAGCCGGCCGTTTAATCGCCCGGATGTCCCCGCCATGATGTGTGGCGGGGACATCGGGCCGTGGCGTCAGCGGTGTCGACTGCGTTCTTCGGGCTTCGTGGCCACTGGTGTGGCCGGAGGGTGTGGCGTGGCGGACATGGCCGAGGTGCCGCTGGTGGTGCTTCGGCTGCGAGCCGCTTGCGTCCGCCTGTTCCGCTGAGCGGTGATGCGCCAGTTGAGGACCTCGGCGGGGCGTTCCGCGCTGTCGAGTTCCCGCTGGGTGCCCACCTCGGCCAGGAGGCGTCGGGGGTTGTGGCCGGCGGTCTCGGCTTGGGCGAGGGTTGTGGTCAGGGCAGTCCAAGTGAGGTCGGCGAGGATCCGGTCGGCGTAGTCGGGGAGAGCTGCACGAAGATCCTGTTCGAAGCGGCGGGCGGTTGCGGCTCGCGGTGCTCGGCGGGCCAAGTCCGCCAGGACGGGTGTGGCGGCCTGCTGGTAGCCCGCCTGGAGGTGGCGGAAGGCTTCTTCGGCCGCAGCGGACTGCTGTGCGTGGCCGCGCTGCTCGTGCCACTTGGCGGCGGCGCGGGCCAGGTGCACGGTGGCGAAGAGCAGGGCGATGGCGAGCCCGCCCGGCTCGTTGGAGGCGTAGGCGAGTTCCTTGGCGGCCTTGCGTAGGGCGGTGGCGCCCTGGTGGTCGGCGCGGGTGGCGGAGCGGCGGGCGCGATTGAACGCCATCGCCGCCGCCCGTAGTTCCACCCGGTGTGGGCCGGTCGTGGCGCTGGCGATGTTGTACAGGGCGTCGCCGAAGGCGGCCAGGTGGCCCTGGGCGGCGGCATCGTCACCGGAGTCGAGGACGGTGTGCGCCGCGTGGATGGCGGTGGTGGTGTGGCGCCATCGGTCGGCGGGGTCCGCCACATATCGGGGGTGGTCGGCCATGTCCTGGTCGGGGAGGCGTTCGCGTAGGCGGTTAATGGAGAGGTCGGGGGCGAGTTTGGAGCCGCCGTACCAGACGGGTTCGCCGGCCGCATTGGTGTCGCCGGGGGCGGCAAGGCTGTAGCCGATGACGTCGCCGGTCTCGGGGCCGAGGCGGGTTTTGACCTTGATGCCGAGGGACTGCAGGACGGTGAAGTAGTCGGCTTCGTTGTGTACGGCGGCGGCGACCGCGTACGCCTGCTCGCGCAGCCAGTGGCGTGCCGTGACGGTCTGGCCCTGGCGCTCGGCCTTGGCGCGTTCGGCGCCGGTGGGGGTGCGGGGTGCGGTGAGGTCGCCGGACTTCAGGCGGCGCAGGCCGAACTTGGCCTCGATCTTGCGGCATTCGGCTTGGGCGCGCTGTCCGTCGTGGTGGGTGCTGGGGCGGCGGCCGTCGGCGCGGACGGTGGTGGCCATGAGGTGGATGTGGTCGTCGGCATGGCGTACCGCGATCCACCGGCATGCCTTCTCGTCGCCTTCGGGGGCGATGCCTGTGGCGTGAACGATGCGGCGGGCGACCTCGGCCCACTCGGCGTCGGTGAGGTAGCGGTCGCCGGGTGCGGTGCGGACCGGGCAGTGCCAGACGTGCTGAGGTGGTTTCTTGCCGCCCAGTTCGCGGGTGCGCAGGTCGACGTGGGTGTCGAGGCGCTTGGCGAGCTGGGTGTAGGTGGCTGCCGGGTCGCGGCCGGGGTCGGGGGCGCCGACCATGTCCCAGGCGGCGACGATATGAGGGTCGGTGTGTTCGTCGCGGCGGCCGGGGCCGAAGAGGTAGACGATCAGTCCGCGGGTGTCGGAGCCGGTCGAGACGTCAGGAACCATGCGCGGTGCCCTCCGCCAGGAGCTGGTCGATCAGCCGGTAGCTGCTCTCGGCGGCTTGCTCGACGCGGTCCAGCACCGCCTCGGCGCGCTCGGGCACCGTTCCTCGGTGGATGGCTGCGGTGATCTGGTTGAGGTTGCCGCCGATGCGGTTCAGCGCGACCGTCTGTGCTTCGACGGCCTCGATCAGCGGGCGGACCGGGTCGTCCTCCGGGCTGCCGACCAGCCCCGCCTTGCCGAGGGCAACGGCCAAGGCGGCGTCCCCGACGAATCCGGCGAACTTCTGACCGCGCTGGTGAGCGGCGGCGCTGATCACACCAACCGCAGTCCGCGTGAAGCGGATGGTCTTCTCCTGGTCGCGCTTCTCCACGGTGCGCTTGCGGTTCATCAGCGTGGGCAGGACCGGGGCATCGAGATCCCGCCAGGAGGGCTGCTCGACGGGCGGTTGGACATCGGCCGGCGGCTGAGTGGGAGGGGCGACGGAGTCGGCTACACCCTCCTCTGGCTCGGGCGCCCCCTGGCGCTCGGCTTCCTCCTCCGCCACCCTTGGGGCGGGGGCAAGCTCGGACGAAGCCTCGTTAGAGGCTCGTTCGCTCCAGCTTGCTGCTGATCGGCGGGCCAGGCCGAAGAATCCCTTGCAGCGGCGGGTGGGGGAGGTGTCGGTGCTCGTGTCGGGCATGGTGGTGCTCCGGTGGTCGTGTGCGGTGGGGCTTCGTCACGTCCGTTGCATCCGTCCCGTAGCTGGTCAAGACAGGTACGGAGACGGTCGCAGGTACGGAGTGATCCGTATTGGAGAGGAACTCCGTCCCCGCGCTGACCTGCGCGGGGACGGATGCGACGGACTGATACGGAGCTGGTGTCAGCGAGTGGGCCTGGGGCCGGCAGGTCCGCCAGGCGGACCGATGGGCAGCGCCCCGGACGGAGGGGCGGGCGGCTTGCCCGGGACTCGGCGTGCGGGCACGGACTCCAGTGCTGCGGGGGCCGGTTGGGCAGCGTCGGGGCAGTAGCGGGCCCAGGCGTCGAGGAACTGGTTGCGGGCGTACGCCTTGGCCTGCCTGCCGTTCTCGAAGCGGTGGTTGGCCGGGCTGATGCCGAAGTCGCGCAGCAGGTTGGCCAGGTGGTAGGCGTTCAGGCCCTTCGTTCCGTACTCGGCCCACGGTGCTTCGGCGTCCTGGAGGAGGGCGGCGAGCAGGTCGTGGCTGCGCAGCGCCTCCCGGTCGCCCTGCTGCTCGAAGACGCGTCGGATATCCCGGAGCAACCGGGTCTTCAGCGTCGTCTGCTCGTCCTGGACCACTTCGTTCCGGGTCATTGCCAGGCAGGCGGCACGGGCCTGGGCGGGCCAGTGGCCGCCGGCCAGGTCGGCGACGATGACCAGGGGCTCCCAGGTGTCGGCGGCCCGGTCTTCGACCGGCATCGGTGGCACCAGTCGGTGCGCTGTCCCGCGCAGTGGGGTCAGCCATGCCGCCAGTCGGTCGCGCAGCGCGTTCAGTTCCGGGACGGAGTGCCGGGAGCGGAAGGGGGCGACCTTCTCGCCGGGCTTGCGCTTCTGCATGCGGAGCACGACGGCGCGGTCCATGATCGTGTCCGGCAGGTCGCCGATGCCTGCCAGCGCGGCCATGGCGAAGGTGGGGAACGCGGTGGGCTTGTGCTCCGGGCCGGATATCCGCCAGGCGGGGCGGTTGCGCTGGTGTCCGGCGTTCAGCAGGCCCCGGAGGTCCTCCTTGTCGCCGGCCTTGGGGCCGAAGATGGTGTCGGCCTCGTCCACCAGTAGTGTCGGCGGGTCCTCGCCGATGATCCGGAAGACCACCGCCGGCGAGGTGTTCACGGTCATCATCGGCCGGGACACGGTCTCGTGGAGCACGTCCAGGACACGGGACTTGCCGCACCCCTTGGTCGGCCCCACCACCGCCAGGCGCGGTGCGTGCTGGAGGGCGGGCTGGATGTGGGAGGCCGCCACCCACAAGGTGACCGCGGTCAGTGCCTCCTCGCTCGGCAGCACCACGTACCGGCCGATCGCCACACGTAGGTCATCCAGCAGCGCGGCTCCTTCCTTGGCCGTCTCGCCGCTCGTACCGGCGCGGTCCCCGGTCCCCGATCCGCCGTCGGGGGCAACGGTCCCCGCAGATGCGCGGGGACCGTGGCTCTCACCATCGGCTCGGGGTGCGCCGTGCTCGCCCGGTATGCGGGGACCGGGTTCGGGGACCGGCGGACCGGAACTCTCTGTCCGGTCCCCGGCTTCCGGTTCGATGGGACCGGTCCTCAAGGCGCTGACCTGCGCATGTTCCACGCTGGCGGAGTTTCGGTCCCCGACCGGAACACCCGTCGAAGCTGGGGACCGTGACTCCGTTCGGTCCCCGTTGCGCCAGGGAATGCCCTGGCCGGGGACCGCGGGGGTGGGCCAGACAACCTCGGATGCGTTCGGGGCGGCGGGGGACGTAGGGTCCTCCATAGACGTTCCTCTCAGGTGAGGGACGGGATGGGCAAGGTCCCGCCTCTCACCGGTTCGTTCGTTCAGGGATGGGCGACGTGCAGGGGAATCTCCGGCCCTCGGCGTTGGCGCGCCGGGGGCCGTTGCTGTGTCTGGGCCTGTCGGTGGCTCACGAGGCCAAGCCCCATTCCTCCTGGCCGTCGATCAGCGTGCGCTCGTAGCGCAGCAGCTCCGCCTCGGGGTACAGCACCCGCTTGCCGATCTTGATGCCGCGCGGCCCCTTCTGGATGTGGCGCCAGTAGCGGACGGTGCTCTCGGCCGTGCGGTAGCGCTCGGCGACCTCGGTGGTGGTCAGGTATCGCATGCATTCCCATTCGGCTAGGCGGCGATTCGATCTGCATAAAGCTGTACCCCAGGACCGGCGGTTACCCAAATCGGGAAGCTCATGTTTCAATTGGGATAGCGATGGTGATGATGGAGGTTCGATGGCAGGCGACAAGCCCGAGGGTGGCGAAGTGCCACTGCTGTACAGCGAGGGGAACGTGGCCGCACGCGTCGCCCTAGAGCGCGAGGTCAGAGGGTGGAGCACGACCGAGCTGGCGGAGCGGGTGACCAGAGCCGGCATCAAGATGAACCAGACAGCGGTCTGGCGCATCGAGAACGGCACCCCCCGCCGGCGCATCAACCTCGACGAGGCCCTCGCCTTCTCCCGCGTCTTCGAGCTTCCTCTCGAAGAGCTGATGTCACCGCCCCTGGAGGGGCTCGACATCGACAGTCGACGGCTCGCCCAAGAGGCCGTCGAGGCGTTCTACGAGGCCCGAGACGCGCGCGACCGCCTCCATCACGCCGTGGTCGCCATCGCCGACCACATCAAGGCCCATCCCGACAGCTCGCGGGCGATCCACGAGCAGTGCCTCCGTCTCATGGGCGACGAGCGCGACGCTCGCACGCTCAGCAGCGACATCGAGGACGGCGGCCACTACTGACAAGCGACAAGAAGGAGAGGCCACTTGGCCAACATCCAGAAGCGCCCCAACGGCAAATGGCGTGCTCGCTACCGCGACCTCGACGGCAAGGAGCACGCCCGCCACTTCGACCGCAAGATCGACGCCCAACGGTGGATCGACGAGGTCACGGCCAGCCTGGTCACCGGTCAGTACGTCGACCCGCGGTCGGCGAAGAAGCCCTTCAAGGACTACGCGGAGGAATGGCGGGCCATCCAGCCGCACCGGCCTTCCACGGCCAAGGCGGTGGCCCAGCACCTGCGCTGCTACGTCTACCCGGCTTGGGAGAAGCGGGCACTCGGCGCGATCAAGCCCGGCGACGTACAGAGCTGGGTCACCAGCCTGACCACCACGCACGGGCTGGCCGCCAGCACCTCACGGACGGTCTTCAACACGGTCAACGCCGTCTTCCGGGCGGCCGTCCGTGACCGCATGATCCCTCACAACCCTTGCGCCGAGGCGAAGCTGCCCTCGGTGCCCCGGAAGAAGATCGTGCCGCTGGCCGTCGAGCAGGTGCGGACACTGTCCGAGGAGATGCCCGCCCGCTACAAGGGCCTCGTGCTGCTCGGCGCGGCCACCGGGCTCCGTCCCGGCGAGTTGTTCGGCCTCCAGCTCCGGCACGTTGACCTGCTGCACGCGACCGTCTCGGTTGAGCAGCAGATCCAGCAGACCGCCAAGCACGGCGTGTACGTCTGCCCGCCCAAGACCGCTCGTTCGCACCGCACGGTCCCGCTCCCCCGCATGGCGGTGGATGCGGTGAAGGCCCACCTGCGGGACTTCCCCGCCGATGGGCCCGAGGGCTGGATCTTCACGGCGCCGCAAGGCGGACCCGTGGTCTACACGCACTTCATGGACGGGTCCTGGCGGCCCGCCTGCGCGAAGGCCGGCATAGCGAAGGGCACCGGACCCCACGCCCTCCGGCACCACTACGCCAGCCTGCTGATCAAGCACGGCGAGTCCGTGAAGACGGTCTCCGAGCGCCTCGGCCACACCAACGCGGCCATGACGCTGAACATCTACACCCACCTGTGGCCCGACTCCGAGGAGCGGACCCGGGCCGCCGTCGACAAGGCGTACGCGGACCAGTCCGCCGACGCCCGGCCGCAGGTCGGCGAAGCGGCGTAGCCGCTCCCCCGCGCGCTGACCGAAGTCAGCACGCTGCGGACTCTGTGCGGACCACAAAGGCCGCCCAACCCGCTCCGCCGCAGGTCAGACGGCCTTTCGCCGGACGTATTAGACGTTGAAGCGGAACTCCACCACATCGCCGTCCTGCATCACGTACTCCTTGCCCTCCATGCGCGCCTTGCCCGCCGCGCGGGCCTCGGCGACGGAGCCCGTTTCCACCAGGTCGGCGAAGGAGATGACCTCCGCCTTGATGAAGCCCTTCTGGAAGTCGGTGTGGATCACGCCGGCCGCCTCAGGGGCCGTCGCGCCCTTCTTGATCGTCCAGGCGCGGGACTCCTTGGGGCCGGCCGTGAGGTAGGTCTGCAGGCCCAGGGTGTCGAAGCCGACGCGGGCGAGGGTCGCCAGGCCCGGCTCCTCGGCGCCGACGGACTGGAGGAGCTCCATGGCGTCCTCCTCGTCGAGCTCCGCCAGGTCCTGCTCCAGCTTGGCGTTGAGGAAGATCGCCTCGGCCGGGGCGACCAGCGCGCGCTGCTCGTCCTTGAAGGAGTCGTCGGTCAGCTCGTCCTCGTCCACGTTGAAGACGTAGAGGAACGGCTTCGTCGTCAGCAGGTGCAGGTCGTGCAGGAGCTCGGCCTTCTCGGAGCCCTGGAGGTAGCCCTGCGAGAAGAGGGTGTCGCCCCGCTCCAGGATCTCCTTGGCCGCCTCGACCGCCGCCACCTTCGGGCCCACGTCCTTCTTGATCCGGGCCTCCTTCGCCAGGCGCGGCAGGACCTTCTCGATCGTCTGCAGGTCGGCGAGGATCAGCTCGGTGTTGATCGTCTCGATGTCGTCCTTCGGCGAGACCTTGCCGTCGACGTGGACGACGTTCTCGTCCTTGAAGGCGCGGATGACCTGGCAGATCGCATCCGACTCGCGGATGTTCGCCAGGAACTTGTTGCCCAGGCCCTCGCCCTCGCTCGCGCCGCGGACGATGCCCGCGATGTCCACGAAGTCGACCGTCGCCGGGAGGATCCGCTGCGAGTTGAAGATCTCGGCCAGCTTGGTCAGGCGGGCGTCGGGGACACCGACGACGCCGACGTTGGGCTCGATCGTGGCGAACGGGTAGTTGGCCGCCAGCACGTCGTTCTTGGTCAGGGCGTTGAACAGGGTCGACTTGCCGACATTCGGCAGACCGACGATTCCGATCGTGAGCGACACGTTGGCGACTTCCCTAGCGGTGTGGAGGCGGTGTGGATGGTGGGCCGATTCCCCAGTTTACGGGCGGCGTGAACCGGCCGACGACGGGCGCCGGACGGCGGTCTTCGGCCGAACCGGGCGGCAACGTCACCCAAAGGGCGTGTCCTGTGCCGCTGCCCGGCCCCTTCCCGACCTACGTTGGTGGGGTGGAGCAGCACAGGACAAGTCAGCCGCAAGGCCGTCGGCGGCCGCAAACCCCTCTCACGCCGCCCGGCGCGCTCGTCGAGGGCGCCTCCGTCTATCGCGTCGCCGCCCGCACCGGGCGGCCCGGTCGCGGCCGGGTCGAGCGGGCCGTGCCCGCCGGCCGGCCCGCGCCGCCCGTCGTCCTCGCCCTGCGGCGGCTGCCCAACCCGCGGCTGACCGGCCTCGGCGCGGGACTGTTCGCCTCCGCCGCCATGCTGATGCTCGGCTTCCTGGACTGGCTGCTCCTCGACGGGTCGCCCATCGTCTACGGCCTGCTGTTCCTGCCGGTCAGCGCCCTGACCGCGCTCTGGGTCCGCACCGCCGACCTCGTCACCGCCCCGATCAGCGTCCCGATCGCCTTCGCCGTGGGCGTGGTGCCGATCTCGGGCGGTACGGGGGGCTTCGGCGGGCAGGCGATGGCGGTCGTCACCGCCCTCGCCGTCCACGCCGGCTGGCTCTACGGCGGCACGCTCGTCGCCGGTCTGATCACCAGCGTCCGCAAGGTGCGGGACATGGGGCGCCGCCAGCGGGCCGCCGCCGCGGCGGCGGCCCTCCGCGGCCACCCGGCCCGCCGCCCCGCCCCCTGACCCGACCAGCGAGACCCCTGACCCGACCGGCGAGACCCCTGCTACCGTCCCGCCGCCGCCATCGCAGCGCCCACGATGCCCGCGTTGTTCTGCAGCTCCGCCGGGACGATCTCCGCCCTGATCCCCTCGATCAGCGGCAGGAACCTGTCCGCCTTGCGGCTCACTCCCCCGCCGATGATGAACAGCTCCGGCGAGAACAGCATCTCGACATGGGCCAGGTACCTCTGCACCCGCCGCGTCGCCCAGTGCTCCCAGCTGAGGTCCTCGTCCTCCTTCGCCTTCGTCGAGGCCCGCTTCTCCGCGTCGTGCCCCCTCAGCTCCAGATGCCCCAGCTCCGTGTTGGGCACCAGCCGGCCGTCGACGAAGAGCGCCGAGCCGATGCCCGTACCCAGCGTCAGCAGGATCACCGTGCCCTTACGGCCCCGGCCCGCGCCGAAGGTCATCTCGGCGACCCCGGCCGCGTCCGCGTCGTTCAGGACCGTCACCGGCAGGCCGCCGAGCCGGTCGCCGAGCAGCTTGCCCGCGTCGACGCCGATCCAGGCCTTGTCGACGTTGGCCGCCGTACGGATCGTCGAGCCGGTGACCACACCGGGGAAGGTCACCCCGACAGGTCCCGACCAGCCGAAGTTCTCCACCACCTCCGCGACGCAGCCCGCCACATCGTCAGGTGTGGCGGGCTGGGGGGTCAGTACTTTGTGGCGCGGCTCGGTCAGATCGCCTCGCTCCAGATCCACGGGAGCGCCCTTGATCCCCGAACCGCCGATGTCCACTCCGAAGACGTTCATGGACCCAACGGTAGGGGGAAACGCCGCCCCGGCGCGATCACTCGCGATCACTCCTCCAGGAGAGCCGCCGCCTCCGCGCGCAGGTCCTTGTTGCGGAGCTCCTTGGGGAGCGAGAACGTCAGCGACTCGTCGGCGGTCTTCACGATCTCCACGTCTCCGTAGCCGCGCTCGGCGAGCCAGGCGAGGACCTCTTCGACCAGGACGTCCGGGACCGAGGCGCCCGAGGAGAGGCCGACGGTCGTGACGCCCTCCAGCCAGGCCTCGTCGATCTCGCTCGCGAAGTCGACGAGGTACGCGGCCGGCACGCCGGCCTGCTTGGCGACCTCGACCATGCGGATCGAGTTCGAGGAGTTCTTCGAGCCGACGACGATCACCAGCTCGGCCTGGCCGGCGAGCTCCTTGATGGCCAGCTGGCGGTTCTGGGTGGCGTAACAGATGTCGCTGGACGGCGGCGAGATGAGCTGCGGGAACTTCTCCTGCAGCGCGTCCACCGTCTCCATGGTCTCGTCGACCGAGAGCGTCGTCTGGGAGAGCCAGACGACCTTGGAGGGGTCGCGGACCTCGACCTTGGCCACGTCCTCCGGGCCGTCGACGAGCTGGATGTGGTCGGGGGCCTCGCCGGAGGTGCCGATGACCTCTTCGTGGCCCTCGTGGCCGATCAGCAGGATGTCGAAGTCCGCCTCGGCGTACCGGACGGCTTCCTTGTGCACCTTGGTGACCAGCGGGCAGGTCGCGTCGATGGTCGCGAGACGGCCCTGCCGGGCCTCCTCGTGGACGGTGGGGGCCACGCCGTGCGCGGAGAACATCACGATGTTGCCCGGCGGCACCTCGGTCGCCTGGTCGACGAAGATGGCGCCCTTCCGCTCCAGGGTCTGGACGACGTACTTGTTGTGCACGATCTCGTGGCGGACGTAGATCGGCGCGCCGTACTGCTCCAGCGCCTTCTCCACGGCGATCACGGCACGGTCCACGCCCGCGCAGTAGCCACGGGGAGCGGCGAGCAGGACACGCTTCGGACGGTGGGTCGCGGGCGTCGACGCGGGCGTAGCAGTCATGCGTCCCATCGTAAGGCCGCCCCGTGGCGGGCCCGGCCCACGGCCGCGTCGGTCATCCGGATGATCGACGGCGTGGCCGAGACTGGTGCGCATGGCGGACGAAGCACAGGTGGCGCAGCACACCGGACTGCGACGGAATCTCGGCTTCCGCGACCTTGTGGTGTACGGGCTGCTCTTCATCGCCCCCATGGCCCCGGTCGGCGTCTTCGGCACCCTCGACGCGAAGTCGGGCGGCGCGGTGGCGCTGGTGTACGTCGTCGCCACGGTCGCCATGGCGTTCACCGCGTACAGCTACGCGCAGATGGTGCGGGTCGCCCCGCTGGCGGGCTCCGTCTTCACCTACGCCCGCAAGGGGCTCGGCGAGGGGCCCGGGTTCATCGCCGGCTGGATGGCGATGCTCGACTACATGCTCATCCCGGCCGTCGCGTACCTCTTCTCGGGCATCGCGATGGAGGCGCTGGTCCCCGGGGTGGACCGGTGGGTGTGGACGGGGATCGCGGTGGTGATCACCACCCTGCTCAATCTGTGGGGCGTACGGGCGGCTGCGCGGGTCGGCTTCGCGGTGCTCGCGATGGAGATCGCGGTGCTGCTGGTCTTCGTGGTCTCGGCGGTGGTCGTTCTCGTACGCGACGGGGCGCGGCGCGACTGGTGGTCGCCGCTGACCGGTGACGCCTCGTTCTCGACGGCGGCCGTGGTGGGCGCGGTGTCGGTGGCCGTGCTCTCCTACCTCGGCTTCGACGCGATCGCCTCCTTCGCGGAGGAGGTCACCGGGGGTTCCCAGAAGGTGGCGCGGGCGGTGCTGTTCTGTCTGGCGCTCGCGGGGGTGCTGTTCGTGGCCCAGACGTATCTGGTGGCGCTCCTGGAGCCGTTGTCGTCGGCGGAGCTCGCGGCCGAGCCCGCGAAGCAGGGTTCGGCGTTCTACGACGCGGTGGACGCGTCGGTGGGGACCTGGCTGCACGATCTGGTGGCGGCGTCGAAGGCGATCGGCGCGGCCTTCGCCGCGCTGGCGGGGCAGGCGGCCGCGGGCCGGCTGCTCTTCGCCATGGCCAGGGAGCGGCGGCTGCCGCGTCTGCTGGCGCGTACGGACTCGGGTGTTCCGCGGCTCGCGCTGCTGCTCGCGGCCGCGCTGACGATGGTGGCGGCGGTATGGGCGGCGCAGCGGGACGACGGCCTCGACCACCTGGTGTCGGTGGTCGACATCGGGGCGCTGACGGCGTTCGTGATGCTGCACGCGAGCGTGGTGGGGTGGTTCGCGGTACGGCGGATGGAGGGGCAGCCGCACTGGTTGCGCCATGTGGTGCTGCCGGTGGTGGGGGCGGCGATCCTGGTGGCGGTGATCGTCGAGGCGGCGACGTCGGCACAGGTGGTGGGCGTGGTGTGGCTGGGCGTGGGCCTGGTGGTCCTCGCGGTGCAGGGCACGACCAGGCGGGTGTAGGGCTGGGGACGGGGACAGGAGTTGGCGGGGGCCCGGCGCCCTGGCGGACATGGCCGGGCGCCCTGGTGGACGGGGTCGGGCGCCCTGGTGGACGGGGTCGGGCGCCCTCCGTTGTCGGAGAGGGCCACTACGCTCGGCGCATGGCTCTGACTACGTCCGCTGAAGCGCCGCTGCCCGTCGGTGAGGTCTCCCGGCTGATCGGGGGGTGGATCGACCGGCTCGGGGCCGTGTGGGTCGAGGGGCAGATCACGCAGTTGTCGCGGCGGCCCGGTGCCGGGGTCGTGTTCCTGACGCTGCGGGACCCCTCGTACGACATCTCCATCGGCGTCACCTGCTACCGCCAGGTCTTCGACGCCGTCGCCGACATCGTCTCCGAGGGCGCCCGGGTCGTCGTGCACGCCAAGCCCGAGTGGTACGCCCCGCGCGGGCAGTTGTCCCTGCGCGCGGTGGAGATCAAGCCGGTCGGCATCGGCGAGCTGCTCGCCCGCCTGGAACAGCTGAAGCGGAGCCTCGGCGCCGAAGGGCTCTTCGCGCTCGACCGGAAGAAGCCGCTGCCCTTCCTGCCCCAGCTCGTCGGCCTCGTCGTCGGCCGCGCCTCCGCCGCCGAGCGGGACGTCCTGGAGAACGCGCGGCGCCGCTGGCCCGCCGTCCGGTTCGAGGTGCGCAACGTCGCCGTGCAGGGCGTGAAGGCGGTGCCGCAGGTCGTCCAGGCCGTGAAGGAGCTGGACGCGCACGACGGGGTGGACGTGATCATCGTGGCCCGGGGCGGCGGCAGCGTGGAGGACCTGCTGCCGTTCTCGGACGAGCAGCTGATCCGCGCGGTCGCCGACTGCCGTACGCCGGTGGTCTCCGCGATCGGCCACGAACCCGACGCTCCCCTCCTGGACCTGGTCGCCGACCTGCGGGCCTCCACGCCGACGGACGCCGCCAAGAAGGTCGTACCGGACGTCGGGGAGGAGCTGGACCGGGTGCAGGCCCTGCGGGACCGGGCGCTGCGGACCGTGCGGGGGCTGATCGACCGGGAGGAGCGGGGGCTCGCGCACGCGCTCGCGCGCCCGGTCATGGAGCATCCGCAGCGGATGGTGGAGCTGCGCGAGGAGGAGATCGACGCGCTCCTGGCGCGCAGCCGCCGGACCCTGGGACACCTGCTCGACCGGGCCGACTCGGAGCTGTCGCACACCCGGGCGCGGGTGCGGGCGCTGTCGCCTGCCGCGACGATGGAGCGCGGGTACGCCGTGCTGCAGCGGGCGGACGGGTCGGTGGTGCGTTCTCCGGACGAGGTCGCGGTCGACGAGGAGCTGCGGGCCCGGGTCGCGGCGGGCGAGTTCACGGTGCGGCGCGTTGTCGGACCCGGCGCATAGGGTGGTTTCCATGGCAGCCACCACGGAAGAGGCGCTCGGGTACGAGCAGGCACGCGACGAACTGATCGAGGTCGTTCGACGCCTGGAGACGGGCGGTACGACGCTGGAGGAGTCGCTCGCGCTCTGGGAGCGCGGGGAGGAGCTGGCCAAGGTGTGCCGGCGTTGGCTGGAAGGCGCCCGGGCCCGGCTCGACGCCGCGCTCTCGACGGCCGAGACCGAGTCGGCGGCGGACGAGAGCGAGTAGCGCGCGCACCCTCTCGCGACCTGTGAAGCGGATCACTATCCGCATAGTTTAGTTGAAAATTAACCAATCGCCGCCGTACGGTGAGGGCATCGCTTGACCCCCTTGTGCAGTCCGGAAGGTACGACAGCATGTCCCTCGCCCTTGACCCCGCCGCCCAGGACCTCCTCTTCCGTGAGGCCCGCACCGCCAACACGTTCACCGACGAGCCGGTGACCGACGAGCAGGTGCAGGCGATCTACGACCTGGTGAAGTTCGGCCCCACCGCCTTCAACCAGACGCCGCTGCGGATCACGCTGGTCCGCTCCGCCGAGGCGCGCGAGCGCCTGGTCAAGCACATGGCCGAGGGCAACCGGCCGAAGACCGCCGCCGCCCCGCTGGTGGCGATCCTCTCCGCCGACAACGAGTTCCACGAGGAGCTCCCGGCGCTGCTCCCGCACTTCCCGCAGGCCAAGGACATGTTCTTCGCCGAGCGTCCGGTCCGCGAGGGCTCCGCCCTGGTGAACGCCGCCCTCCAGGCCGCCTACTTCATCATCGGCGTCCGCGCCGCCGGCCTCGCCGCCGGTCCGATGACCGGCCTCGACTTCGCCGGCCTCCAGAAGGAGTTCCTGGACGACGACCACACCCCGCTCATGGTCGTCAACATCGGCAAGCCCGGCGAGGACGCCTGGTTCCCCCGCTCCCCGCGCCTGGCCTACGACGAGGTCGTCACCACCGTCTGAGCCGCGACTCGTCCGAGCCGCGACGCGACAAGACCCCCGCGCACCTCTGGTGCCGGGGGCCTTCCCGTATCCGCTCCGCACTGCCCTGCGCGTCGCATCAGGTCGCGTCAGGTCGCCTTCCGCGCCTTCAGCGAGGCGGCCATCTCCGCCAGCCGCTCGAACGAGGCCGTCCCCGTCACCACGGTCGTCGCCCCGCCCTCGGTGCGCACCAGGGCGTCGTACTTCGGGCCCTCCCAGCGCTGCCAGACCTGGCCCGCGACCGTCTGGGTCTTCCCGGAGTTCTCGGCCTGCTGCGTGACGTCGGGGACGTACTCCTTGGGCTCCGCCGTCGACTGGTGGATCGCCACGTACTGCGTGTCCGGGGAGAGGAAGCCCAGGTGCCAGGCGTTGGCGTTCTCGCGCTTGTACGAGACCACCGTCGCCTTCCAGCCCTCGCCGAGCCCCTCGGGGGCCAGCACCGGGTACGGCGCCGCCCGCTGGGCCGTCAGGAGCTCGATCCGGTAGTCCTTGACCTTCACCGGGTCCGCGTCCTCGTCGTGCGGGATGAAGAGATACATCACGCCCGCGGCGACCATGATCGCCGCCAGGGACTGGAACATCCCGCGTACCGTCTGCCTGCCTCGCATACCTGCCACGCACACCATGGTCGCATCATGGTGATGTGCTCATACGTGGGCCCCTCTGCTCAATTTGTCGACGTGCCGATAGAGTCGCAGCACCCTCTTCACTTCCGGCCGTCGCCGTACAGAAAGGTGCGCTCCGATGACCGAGCATCACTTGCCGTCCGAGCTCGAGGTCTCCCCCGAGGCCCCCGACCGCAACCTCGCCCTGGAACTGGTGCGCGTCACCGAGGCCGCCGCCATGGCCGCCGGCCGCTGGGTCGGCCGCGGGGACAAGATCGGCGCGGACGGCGCGGCGGTCAACGCCATGCGAACCCTCGTCTCCACCGTCTCGATGAACGGCGTCGTCGTCATCGGCGAGGGCGAGAAGGACGAAGCCCCCATGCTCTACAACGGGGAGCGGATCGGCGACGGCACCGGCGCCGAGGTGGACATCGCCGTGGACCCGATCGACGGCACCACGCTCAACGCCAAGGGCATGCCGAACGCGATCGCCGTCCTGGCCGCCGCCGACCGCGGCACCATGTTCGACCCGTCCGCGGTCTTCTACATGGACAAGCTGGTCACCGGCCCCGAGGCCGCCGACTTCGTCGACATCAACGCCCCCGTCTCGGTCAACATCCGCCGGGTCGCCAAGGCCAAGAACATGTCGCCCGAGGACGTCACGGTCGTCATCCTGGACCGCCCCCGCCACGAGGGGATCGTCAAGGAGATCCGCGAGACGGGCGCCCGGATCAAGTTCATCTCGGACGGCGACGTGGCCGGCTCGATCATGGCCGTGCGCGAGGGGACCGGCGTCGACCTGCTCCTCGGCATCGGCGGGACGCCCGAGGGCATCATCTCGGCCTGTGCCATCAAGTGCCTGGGCGGTGTCATCCAGGGCAAGCTGTGGCCGAAGGACGACGCGGAGCGCCAGAAGGCGCTCGACGCGGGCCACGATCTGGACCGGGTGCTGTCCACGAACGACCTGGTCAGCGGGGAGAACGTCTTCTTCGTCGCCACCGGCATCACGGACGGCGAGCTGCTGCGCGGCGTTCGCTACCGCTCGGAGACCGCGACCACCTCGTCGCTGGTGATGCGCTCGAAGTCCGGCACGATCCGCCAGATCGACTCGACGCACCGGCTCTCGAAGCTGCGCGCCTACAGCAAGATCGACTTCGACCGGGCGAAGTAGCCGGCGCACGAAGGGCCCGCACGGAGCGGGTCCACGACCGCACCGGTCCACGAAGAGGGGCGCCCCCATGTGCGGTGGGGGCGCCCCTTCCCGTACGGGTGGAGGGTAGCCGTCGGTCCGGGCCGCGGGCTCAGCCCGCCGCGGCGATCCGGTCCGTGGTCGACGCCTTCTTGAGCTCCACCTCGCGCCGCCGGCGGCGGGCGAGCACGACACGGCGCTCGGCCGCGGTGAGCCCGCCCCACACTCCGTACGGCTCCGGCTGGAGCAGCGCGTGCTCCCGGCACTCGACCATCACGGGGCACCGGGCGCAGACCCGTTTCGCGGCTTCCTCACGGGAGAGCCGGGCGGCGGTCGGCTCCTTGGAGGGGGCGAAGAACAGCCCGGCCTCGTCCCGGCGGCACACCGCCTCCGAGTGCCAGGGGCCGCCCTCGTCGTCCCGTGCGGGGGCACGCTGAGGAGGGACGGCGGCGACCTGGCGGGGCTGATGCGGCAGTTGCAGCACGGTCTACTCCTGACGACGGCTTCGCGAGCGAGAGACGATGCACCAGCCCTACCCGCTGTGCGCGCGCCTATGCACTGCGTGCCGTCGAGTTACCGGAGTGCGGAGCCTCAGCGGCGGATTCCGGTCACCCCCGCGACACGGGTTTCACAGCGCCCCCGCGCCCCGTCGAACCGGTCAGTGGCCGAGGTGCTTGCGCAGCTGGTTCTGGAGGTCGGTGATCCACTTCCCGCGCTTGGGCCTGGCCTCGACGTTGCCGAAGACGGAGTAGCCGTTGATCACGACCAGCGGAGCCTGCGGGTCGGCGGCCTCCATCGCCACGACCTCGAAGTTGCCGAAGATCCCCGTGCCGTTGCCGCGCAGGCTGATGTTCTCCGGGACCCGCACCTCGACGTTGCCGAAGATCGAGGTGGCGTTGATGGTGGTGAGCCGCTGGGCGAAGAGGGCCTCGGTGAGGTCGATCTCGATGTTGCCGAAGAGGGAGAAGGCGTTGGTCCTGCGGCTCACGCGCCAGCGGCCCTTTCGGGTGGTGCTGGAGAAGACGGCGACCAGGTTGTCGGCCGGGCCGGAGGTGTCCTCGGGGCCGTACGCGTAGGCCGGGTCGGGCGCCTGGCGCGGCCGGGTGCCGGCCGGGAGGTCCCGGACGATCGGCTCCAGCTCGCCCACCGTCTTGGCGCGGTAGACCGCGTCGATCCGCTCCGAGTGCTCCTCCGCGTCGATCCGCCCCTCGGCCAGGGCGTCCCTGAGGATGTCCGCGATCCGGTCCCGGTCGGCGTCCGAGGCCCGCAGGGAGTCGCCCGGCGCGCCGGGCGCGGGGGCCGGCCCGGCGGGCGCGACGGGAGCGGGCTCGGCGGGGGCGACCGGCTTCTGGGGCTGCTTTTCGAGGTCCACGACCTCAGCGTAGCGAAACGCGATAGATCGCGACTAGGGGGCGCGACCGAACCGACCGGCCGCGCGATTCCCCGGAAAACCACTCGCCCGATCGTCCAGAAACCGGTCGCAAGTGAGCCTTACCTCACAGGAACCCCGCCGGTGCGGCGTCTTACGCTGGTGGACGCGCTGCCAATGGAGGCCGTGCCGCTGTCTGCCGAGTGAGGAATGGCCGAAATGCCAGAGTTTGCGTACTCCGATCTGCTCCCCCTGGGAGAGGACACCACGCCCTACCGCCTGGTGACCGCAGAGGGTGTCTCCACCTTCGAGGCCGACGGCCGTACGTTCCTCAAGGTCGAGCCGGAGGCGCTGCGCCGGCTCGCCGCCGAGGCGATCCACGACATCCAGCACTACCTGCGCCCGGCGCACCTGGCCCAGCTGCGCCGGATCATCGACGACCCCGAGGCGTCGAGCAACGACAAGTTCGTCGCGCTCGACCTGCTCAAGAACGCGAACATCGCCGCCGCGGGCGTCCTGCCCATGTGCCAGGACACCGGCACCGCGATCGTCATGGGCAAGCGCGGACAGCACGTCCTCACCGAAGGTGAGGACGAGAAGGCCCTGTCGCACGGCATCTACGACGCGTACACCAAGCTGAACCTGCGGTACTCGCAGATGGCCCCGCTGACCATGTGGGAGGAGAAGAACACCGGCTCGAACCTGCCCGCGCAGATCGAGCTGTACGCGACCGACGGCGGCGCGTACAAGTTCCTCTTCATGGCCAAGGGCGGCGGCTCGGCCAACAAGTCCTTCCTCTACCAGGAGACGAAGGCCGTGCTCAACGAGGCGAGCATGATGAAGTTCCTGGAGGAGAAGATCCGCTCGCTCGGCACGGCCGCCTGCCCGCCGTACCACCTGGCGATCGTCGTCGGCGGCACGTCGGCCGAGTTCGCGCTGAAGACCGCGAAGTACGCCTCCGCGCACTACCTCGACGAGCTGCCGGCCGAGGGCTCCGAGCTCGGCCACGGCTTCCGGGACAAGGAGCTGGAGGAGAAGGTCTTCGAGCTGACGCAGAAGATCGGCATCGGCGCGCAGTTCGGCGGCAAGTACTTCTGCCACGACGTCCGCGTCGTGCGCCTGCCCCGCCACGGCGCCTCGCTGCCCGTCGCCATCGCCGTGTCCTGCTCGGCGGACCGTCAGGCCGTCGCGAAGATCACCGCCGAGGGCGTCTTCCTGGAGCAGCTGGAGACCGACCCGGCGCGCTTCCTGCCGGAGACCACGGACGAGCACCTCTCCACGGACGGCGACGTCGTCACGATCGACCTGAACCAGCCGATGGACGAGATCCTCGCCGAGCTGACGAAGTACCCGGTCAAGACGCGTCTCTCGCTGACCGGTCCGCTGGTCGTGGCCCGGGACATCGCGCACGCCAAGATCAAGGAGCGGCTGGACGCGGGCGAGGAGATGCCGCAGTACCTGAAGGACCACCCGGTGTACTACGCCGGTCCGGCGAAGACCCCCGAGGGGTACGCCTCCGGTTCCTTCGGTCCGACGACGGCCGGCCGCATGGACTCGTACGTCGAGCAGTTCCAGGCCGCGGGCGGCTCCAAGGTCATGCTGGCCAAGGGCAACCGCTCCAAGCAGGTCACGGACGCCTGCGGCAGCCACGGCGGCTTCTACCTGGGCTCCATCGGCGGCCCGGCGGCGCGTCTGGCGCAGGACTGCATCAAGAAGGTCGAGGTCGTCGAGTACGAGGAGCTCGGCATGGAGGCGGTCTGGAAGATCGAGGTCGAGGACTTCCCGGCGTTCATCGTCGTGGACGACAAGGGCAACGACTTCTTCCAGAACCCGGCCCCCGAGCCCACCTTCACCCACATCCCGGTCCGCGGTCCCGGCCTCGGCTGACCCCCCTCGGCTGACCCCGTTCCGCGCGCACGACGACACCGCGCGCACATCGGAGGGGCCCCGGTCCGGGGCCCCTCCGACCCGCGTTCAGTTGGTGATGCGGAACTCCAGGCGCTCGTGGTCCCCGTCGGGGGTCGAGCGGATGAAGCCGCGCGCGTCCTTGAAGTCGCCCGTCCCGCCGGTGATGGCGATGTCGAACGCGGCCGGCTGCTGGCCCGTCGGGGTGAACGCCATCAGCGCCTGGCCCGTCAGCTGTCCGGCGGGCTCGCCGGTCAGGACGAAGGTGCCCACGCAGAGCAGGTCACCGCCCGCCGTCCCGGCGCGCACGACCGTGCAGGTCACACCGTCGCGGCCGGCCTTCTCCCCGCCCTTGGCGCGGTAGAGGTCGCCGGCGAAGCTGAAGTCGTCCCCGACCTCGGGTGGCTGGTCGGTCTGACCGCTCTCGCCGGACGGAACCTCTTTGGCGAAGAGGGTGAAGACGGTCTCCGCGGCGGGAGCGGCGGGGGCCGCCGGTGCCGCGGGGGCGGCCGAAGCGGGAAAGGGGCCGCTGAGAGCGACGGCTGCGGCCACACAGGCGCCGAGCGCGCCGGTTCTCCTGAGACTGCGGGGCATGTCCTGCCTCCTGGGCGTGGGACTGACGTGGGAATGGCGTGGAACTCCCCCCCTCGGTAACCCCTCCGGAGCTTCTTCATTGTCCGACGGCCGCCCGCGCCCCGCTCGACGACCGGTCCCTTCGGGCGACGCACCGGAGGGGGAGCCAGGTGGCCCTGGATACGCTGACGCGCATGAGACATCACATACGGGTACGGACCCTCGCGCCGGCCCTCGCCGCGCTCGCGGCGGCCGTGCCGCTGGTCGGCTGCGCCGCCGATCCGGAGCCGCTGCGGGTGGCCGAGGACTCCGCCCCGAGGCCGACCGCGGCTCCGAAGGCCTCCCTCGGCGGACCCGGGACCGCCTGCGTGCTGCCGGTCTCCTTCGACCTCGCCGCGCAGTGGAAGCCGAAGGCCGTCCGGGCCACCGACGACGAGGTCTTCGCCGCGCTCGGCAAGCAGGGCCCGGCGACGATGGTCTGCGAGATCGACGCGAAGCCGGCCGGGAACATCGGCTATCTGCGGGTCTGGAGCGCGGGTGAGGGCGCGGCCCGTACGGCGCTCGAAGGGTTCGTGAAGGCCGAGAAGGACACCTCGAAGGTCGTCTACAAAGACACGAAGGCGGGGGCGCTCCCCGCCACCGAGGTGACGTACACGGTCTACAACGAGATCATGGAGGAGTCCAAGGAGGAGCGGGCGTTCGCCGTCTCCACCCCGAAGGGGACCGTGATCGTCCACCTCGGCGGGCTCGACACGCAGGAGCACCGGGAGATGCTCCCGGCGTACGAACTGGCCCGCGACAGCGTCAAGGCGCTCTGAGCCGGGGCGAGCAGAACAGAGCTCAGCCGAACCGAGCCGACCGTGGCCCCCGCCCCGCACCGGGCGGGGGCCACGGTCGACGCCTGTGCGGCTAGACGAACCGCTGGTTCGCCGAGCCGTCGCAGCTCTGGAGCCGCAGCGGCTCCTTCGCCGCCGCCTGCGTCAGACAGAGCCCCGTCGCGGCCGCCGGCCGGATCGTGGCCCCGTCACGGACGAACCGCTGGTTCGCCGCGCCCGAGCAGTTCCAGACGATCACCGCCGTACCCGCCTGGTAGCGGGCGCCCGGGACGTCCAGGCAGCGGTCCTGGGTGAGCTCCGTGTGGAAGGTCCGGCGCGTGGAGTCGTACCACCAGCCCTGGTTGCGCCCGCCGTGGCAGTCCCAGCCGACCACGCCGGTGCCGTTCTTCGAGGAGGACGCCTCGACGTCCGCGCAGTTGCCGGTCGCGCCGTTCTTCAGCGGCTTGTAGACGTCGTCCCAGGCGTACGGGAAGAGGGTCGGCTTCCCGGAGGAGTCGACGTCCGCGCAACTGGCCTCCCGCAGGCCGGAGCCGTAGATCTGGGTGAGGCAGGAGGCGAAGGCGGCGTGGCCGCGCGCGTTGGGGTGGAAGGACTGCCGGACGGAGTTCTCGTCCGGGGTGCCGGGCTTGGAGAGGTCGATGTAGAGACCGCGGGCCCAGGGGTCCTCCATGCAGACCTCGTGGCCGTGGAAGAGCCGCGAGTTGTCGAGGTACACGGCGCCGGTGCCGGCGGCGGCCTTGCGCATGCCGCGTTCGAAGGCCGGGACGGCGGTGTTACGGCCCCACACGGTGTCGGAGTCGTACCCGAGTCCGCCGCAGGAGAGCTTGCCGGGGAAGTTCGGGTTGTCGTGGAAGTCCGGGCCGATCGGGCTCGGGTAGCCCATCAGGACCAGCTTGTAGTCGCCGTCGGCGTAACCGGCGTCGCGCATCACGGTCTTCAGGTCGCGCACGGTCTGCTCGACCTTGGGGACGAGCGCGTCGACGCGGGCCTGCCAGCCGGGGGCGTACTTCGGCTCGCAGGGGCCCTGGAGGGTGAGGTAACGGGTGACGCAGTCGGTCATGACGGGACCGAACTGCAGGTCGTCGTTGGCTCCGGCGACGAGCAGCACCATCTTGATGCGGGTGTTGCGGGCCTTGATGGCGAGGTTGTCGCTCTGGACGAGCTCATCGGCGTACTGCTTCGAGCCGCCGATCCTGATGTTGCCGCTGTAGGCGCCGGAACAGGACACGTTGAACGTGAGGTCCGCGGGGATCCCGGTGCGGTGGATGGCGGCTTCGGGCGAGCGGTGGCACCAGTTGGTGGGACCGTTGGTGGGCGGCTCGTAGGTGCCGACGCCCTCGCCCGAGATCTCGCTGTCGCCGAGCGAGATGAGGCCGGTCTTTCGCTCGGCGAGCGGCCGCTCGGCCGGGTCGCCGTAGATCTTGGTGGCCTCGGCGGCGCGGATGGCCTCCAGCTCGGGCGAGAGCGGTACGGATGCGGCCGTACGGGGGCCGGTCGCGGTGTCAGCCGCACCGGCGGGTGCCGCGGCTGTCATGGTTCCCAAGGCCGCGGCGGCTGCGGCCGTGGCCGCGATCGTCCAGCGGAATCTGCGCCTGGTGCGCCTCATTGCGCCTCCTGGAGGTGGGGTTACCCACGGTTTTTACTGGCCGGTACGCGCCTTGGGAATACACGGAACAAGACAAGTGCTCAACTTTTGCGGGAGGTTGACGAGGATGAGGGACATGAGCGACATGAGCGACACCAATGACGACCACGGCGACCACGGCGACCACGGCTACCGGATCGAGCACGACTCCATGGGAGAGGTGCGGGTCCCCGCCCACGCCAAGTGGCGCGCCCAGACCCAGCGGGCGGTGCTGAACTTCCCCGTGTCCGGACAGCGCCTGGAGCGCAGCCACATCGAGGCCCTCGCCCGGATCAAGGCCGCAGCCGCCAAGGTCAACGCCTCCCTCGGCGTCATCGACCAGGACCTCGCGGACGCCGTCGTGGCCGCCGCCGCCGAGGTCGCCGACGGCCGCTGGGACGAGCACTTCCCGGTCGACGTCTTCCAGACCGGCTCCGGCACCTCGTCCAACATGAACATGAACGAGGTCCTCGCCACCCTCGCCACCGAGCGGCTCCCCGGCGGCCGGGAGGTCCACCCCAACGACCATGTGAACGCCTCGCAGTCGTCCAACGACGTCTTCCCGTCCTCCATCCACATCGCCGCCACCGCCGCCGTCCTCCACGACCTGATCCCCGCCCTCGACCATCTGGCGGCCTCGCTGGAGCGGAAATCGGCCGAATTCGCGGACGTGGTGAAGTCGGGCCGTACGCATCTGATGGACGCCACGCCCGTGACCCTGGGTCAGGAGTTCGGGGGCTACGCGGCCCAGGTCCGGTACGGCATCGAGCGGCTGCGCGCCTCGCTGCCCCGACTCGCCGAACTCCCCCTGGGCGGTACGGCGGTGGGCACCGGGATCAACACCCCGCCCGGCTTCTCCGCCGCGGTCATCGACGAGATCGCCGAAGCGACCGGCCTGCCGCTCACCGAGGCACGCGACCACTTCGAGGCGCAGGGCGCGCGTGACGGCCTGGTGGAGGCGTCCGGCCAGCTCAGGACCATCGCCGTCTCGCTGACGAAGATCTCCAACGATCTGCGCTGGATGGCGAGCGGCCCGCGCACCGGTCTGGCCGAAATCAATCTCCCCGACCTCCAGCCCGGCTCCTCGATCATGCCGGGGAAGGTCAATCCGGTCATCCCGGAGGCGGTCCTGATGGTGGCGGCGCAGGTGACCGGGAACGACACCACGGTGGCGGTGGCGGGCGCGGCGGGGAACTTCGAGCTCAACGTGATGCTGCCGGTGATCGCCAAGAACCTGCTGGAGTCCGTACGGCTGCTGTCCAACGCCTCCCGGCTCCTCGCGGACC
The DNA here is from genome assembly GCF_043078785.1 of Streptomyces sp. NPDC015346. Lineage (NCBI taxonomy): Bacteria > Bacillati > Actinomycetota > Actinomycetes > Kitasatosporales > Streptomycetaceae > Streptomyces > Streptomyces sp. NPDC015346. Next base: position 56,723 of record NZ_JBIBTW010000004.1, read on the forward strand.
GCACGGTCGACGGGATCACCGCCAACGTCGAACGGGCCAGGGAGTACGCCGAGTCCTCACCGTCCGTCGTCACACCGCTGAACAAGTACATCGGCTACGAGGAGGCGGCCAAGGTCGCCAAGAAGTCCCTGGCCGAGCGGAAGACGATCCGCGAGGTGGTACTGGAGTCCGGCTACGTCGAGCGCGGCGACCTGACGGTGGAGCAGCTCGACGAGGCCCTCGACGTGCTGCGTATGACTCATCCGTGACCTGTGCCGCAGCGTTCGCGGGGGTGCGCCCCTAAGATCTGCGCATGACAGGATCGGGCGGCCCTCAGCACTGGGCGCCAGGGGAGCACATCCTCTGGCGCTACCGCGGCAACGGCTCCGGCGACGTGCACATCTGCCGGCCGGTGACCGTCGTCCAGGACACGGACGAGCTGCTGGCCGTCTGGATGGCGCCGGGCACCGAGTGCGTCCGCCCGGTGCTCGCCGACGGGACTCCCGTGCACGAGGAGCCGCTCGCCACCCGTTACACCGCCCCGCGCACGACGGCGCGTTCGCGCTGGTTCGGCACGGGCGTGCTGAAGCTGGCCCGGCCGGGGGAGCCCTGGTCGGTCTGGCTGTTCTGGGAGCGTGGCTGGCGCTTCCGCAGCTGGTACGTGAACCTCGAGGAGCCGCGGACCCGGTGGGCCGGCGGGATCGACTCGGAGGACCACTTCCTCGACATCTCCGTCTATCCCGACCGCAGCTGGCTGTGGCGGGACGAGGACGAGTTCGCGCAGGCGCAGCGGGCCGGGCTGATGGACGCGGCGCAGGCCGCGCGGGTACGGGCCGCGGGGAGCGCGGCGGTCGAGGTGATCCGGGCGTGGGGCGCGCCGTTCTCGGACGGGTGGGAGGACTGGCGGCCCGATCCGGGGTGGAGCGTGCCGGAGCTGCCGACCGACTGGGATCGCACCCCGGCGCACACGGCACCGTGAGACCCTTGATGCGCCCCCGGGGTGCAAACGTAGGATCGTCCTCCGCAAGACGATGATCCACTGAGTGAGCCGTCAACCACTGAGCGCAGCACAGGACCTGACCGCAAGTCATTCATGAGGGGGAGAGCAGTGCCGGACGTGTGCCCGGGTGTGCCGACCCCTGTCGTAGCCGCTGCTCGCGAGGCATTCGGATCCACCGCTCGCCCGGGGTTTATCCCCGGTGAAGGCGCGGCATCGGCGAGAAGAGCGAGTGCATCGCACCACCGGCCCGGACGGACGGAATCCCACGCGTGACGGAGCATCCCACCTCCCACGAAGGCCGCCAGCCTCCTGCTGCCCGGCCGCAGGAGCGCGCCCGGCCCCGCCAGGAGGCGGCCGGCGCGGGCGCGCCGGTGCCGGTGCCGGGTCAGCCCGGCCCGTCCGCCGGCCGCTCCCGCGCGCTCGCACACGGCGGCCCGACCCCCGACCACGGCCACGACTCCCCGGCCAGACCCACCTCCGACGGGTCCCGTGCCGCCGCAGGGGCGGGAGCCGACGCCCGCGACTCGGCCGCGCCCGGTGCCGATCCCGGCCACTCGGCCGCCGTCGCCCCGGGTGCCGAGGCCCGGCAGTCGGCCGGCGTCGGTGACGATGCGGGCCGCGAGGGACACGCCGCCGCAGGGGCGGGGGCCGACGCTCCCCACTCGGCCGCCCCCGAGGCGGGAGCCGAGACGCGCCGCGCCGCCGCCACGCCCGGTGGTGATTCCGGCCGCGAGTGGGCCGTGCTGCCGGCGCAGGGTGGGCCGCCGGTCGCGGCGGTGGCCGTGGCGCAGGCAGGCGGTGGGGCGGCGGCACAGGCCGCCGCGCCGGACGGGCTCGCCGCGCGGCACGAGGGGGACCGGCTCCGGTTCGTGGGGGCGGCGACCCGGCGGATCGCGCGCGGGATAGACCTGGACGAGATCGTGCTCGGCCTGTGCCGGGCCACGGTGCCGACCTTCTCCGACGCGATCCTGGTCTATCTGCGCGACCCGCTTCCGGTGGGCGACGAGCGGCCGGTCGCGCCGTTCGTGCTGCGGCTGCGCCGCACCGACCGGCTGCGTTTAACGGACCTGGAGGGCGAGGAGCTGGTGCTCGTCCCCGACCCGGACCCGACCCCGGCGGCCGAGCTGTGCGAGGTCCGCTCCGGCGGAGCGCTCGCCGAGGTGCTGCGCGGGGTGCGGCCGGTCTTCGGCGACTCCGCCGCCGCCCGGGCCGCGCTGCCCGAGCTGCTCGGCGGGGACCATCCGGTCCCCGGCGGCCATCGGGCGATCCTCGCCCCGCTGCGCGGCCGGCGCCGGGTGATCGGCGCCGCCGTCTTCCTGCGCCGCCCGGAGCGGCCCGGCTTCGAGCCCAACGACCTGCTCGTCGCCGCCCAGCTGGCGACGCACACCGCGCTCGGCATCGACAAGGCCGTGCTGTACGGACGGGAGGCGTACATCGCCGACGAGTTGCAGCGCACGATGCTGCCGGACTCGCTGCCGCAGCCGACCGGCGTCCGTCTGGCGTCCCGTTATCTGCCGGCCGCCGAGACGGCCCGGGTCGGCGGCGACTGGTACGACGCGATCCCGCTGCCCGGCAGCCGGGTCGCGCTGGTCGTCGGCGACGTGATGGGGCACTCCATGACCTCGGCCGCGATCATGGGCCAGCTGCGCACCACGGCGCAGACCCTGGCCGGTCTCGACCTGCCGCCGCAGGAGGTGCTGCACCACCTGGACGAGCAGGCCCAGCGGCTCGGCCAGGACCGGATGGCGACCTGCCTGTACGCGGTGTACGACCCGGTCTCGCACCGGATCACCATCGCCAACGCCGGCCATCCGCCGCCGATACTGCTCCACCTCGGCGGCCGGGCGGAGGTGCTTCGGGTCCCACCGGGGGCGCCGATCGGCGTGGGCGGGGTCGACTTCGAGGCGGTCGAGCTGGACGCCCCGGCCGGGGCCACGCTGCTGCTCTACACCGACGGTCTGGTCGAGTCCCGGCTGCGGGACGTGTGGACCGGGATCGAGCAGCTGCGGGAGCGCCTGGCGGCGACGGCCCAGCTGACCGGCCCGGACCACTCCCCTCCCCTGGAGGCGCTCTGCGACGACGTCCTGGACATGCTCGGGCCGGGCGACCGGGACGACGACATCGCGCTGCTCGCGGCCCGGTTCGACGGGATCGCGCCGAGCGACGTGGCGTACTGGTTCCTGGAGCCGGAGGACGCGGCCCCGGGCCGGGCGCGACGCCTCGCCCGGCGGGCGCTGGCCCGCTGGGACCTGGAGGAGCTGTCGGACTCGGTCGAGCTGTTGATCAGCGAGGTCGTCACGAACGCGGTGCGGTACGCGGAGCGGCCGGTGACGCTGCGGCTGCTGCGGACCGATGTGCTGCGCTGCGAGGTCGGCGACGACTCCCCGCAGCTGCCCCGGCAGCGGCGGGCGCGGGACACGGACGAGGGCGGCCGGGGGCTCTTCCTGGTGAACCGGCTGGCCAGGCGGTGGGGGGCGACGCGGCTCTCCGGCGGCAAGGTGGTCTGGTTCGAGCTGCCGACACGGACCTGAGGCGGACCGGAAGGCCAGGACTGCCAGGTACGGCGAAGGCCGGGCCCTTCCGGGCCCGGCCTTCGCCGTCGTCACTGTTCGTCCCGCTCGCCCTCGCCGACGACCGGCGGTTCGACCGGCGGGCCTGTCGGCTCCGTCGGATCGGTGGTCTCCGTCGGCTGCGGCGGGATGGTGATCGTGCCCGTCGGCTGCGGCGGCGTGGTGGTCGTCGGCGTCGGCGGGGGCGTCGGGTCGGGCGACGACCCGGTGGGGGTGGCGGGCGGTGTCGGGTCCGGGGACTCGGTCGTCGTCCCGGTCGGGGTCGGGGCGTCCGGATCGGTGACGGCCGAGCCGTCGGTCTCCAGGTCGAACCGCGCGTCCGAGCCGCCGCCGAGCGCGCTGGTGGTGTAGGCGCCCCAGATCTGCGCCGGGGTGCGGCCGCCGTTGGCGCGCCCCGGGTTGATGGTGTCGGTGAGGGTGGTCTGGCCGCCCTTGACCTCCTCGCCGAACAGGCCGACGGCGGTGACCAGCTCGGGCGTGTAACCGACGAACCAGGCGGACCGGTTGTTCTCCGAGGTGCCGGTCTTGCCGGCCGCGTCGTAGTCGCCCGCGGCCCTGAAGCCGGAGCCGCTGCGGACGACGCCCTGCATGGCCTTGGTGGTGGTGTCGGCGGCCTCGCGGCTGATCACCTGCTCGCCGATCGACTTCACCGGCTCGACCTTGCGGTCCTTGTGCTCGGCGGACTTCACGATGGTCGGGGTGACCTTCACACCGTGGTTGTCGAGCGTGGCGTAGACGCCGGCCATGTCCCAGGTGGAGGCGCCCATGACACCGAGCGACATCGAGGGGGTCTCGCCGAAGTCCTCGCCGTCCTTCATGCCGAGGTCGAGGGCGGTCTTCTTCACGTTGCCCGGGCCGACGTCCACGATCATCTGCGCGTAGACGGAGTTGATCGAGCTGTTGGTGGCCTTCTGGACGGTGACGGGGCCGTAGCTCCGGTTGTCCTCGTTCTCCGGGTTGAACGGAACGTCGCTGCCCTCGACGGGTCGCTTGCTGGTGCCGTCGTAGATCGTGCCGAGGCCGATCCTGCGGCCGTCCTGGGTCTTCGCGCCGTTCTCCAGGGCGGAGGCGAGGACGATCGGCTTGAAGGTCGAGGCGGGCTGGTAGTCGCGACGGGTGGCGTTGGACGTCCAGTGTTCGGTGGCGCCTATGCCGCCGTACAGCGCGAGGACCTTGCCGGTCCTGGGGTCGACCGAGGTGGCGCCGGCCTGCACGGTCGCGTCCTTCTTGTCGCCCTTGCGGTCGAGCTTGGCCTCCAGCTGCCGGTCGACGGCCTTGACGAGGGCGTTCTGCTTCTTCTCGTCGATGTTGAGGGTGATCGTCCAGCCGCCGGCCTTGATGTCCTCCTCGCGCAGGCCCTGGCGCATCAGCTCCTGGTTGGCGGCCTCGACGAGGTAGCCCCGCTGGCCTTCCATGCCGGGGGCGGCCTTGGGCTTCTGCGGGACGGGGAAGGTGAGCCCGGCGCGCTCGGCCGGGTCGAGCCAGCCCTCCTCGACCATGTTGTCGAGGGTGTAGTTCCAGCGCTCCTCGACGAGCTTGCGCCCGGTCGGGGAGGCGACGGCCCAGTCGTACTGGTTGGGGGCCTGGAGCAGGGAGGCGAGGTAGGCGCCCTGGGCGACGTTCAGCTTGGAGGCGTCGATGCCGTAGTACGACTGCGCGGCGGCCTGTATGCCGTAGGCGCTGCGGCCGTAGTAGCTGGTGTTGATGTAGCCGGCGAGGATCTCGCTCTTCGACGAACGCTGGTCGACCTTGAGCGCGATCACCATTTCCTTGAGCTTGCGGGTGACCGTCTGGTCCTGGTCCAGGTAGTAGTTCTTGACGTACTGCTGGGTGATGGTCGAACCACCCTGCTTGCCCTTGCCGGTGATGGTGTTCAGCGCGCCGCGGGCGGTGCCCTTGATGTCGACGCCGTTGTCCTTGTAGAAGGTCTTGTTCTCGGCGGCGACGAAGGCGTCCTGGACGTCCCTGGGGATCTTCTCCAGGCCGACGATCTCCCGGTTGATCTCGCCGGTACGGGCGAGGATCTTGCCGTTCGCGTACTTGTAGACGTTGCTCTGCATGGTCGCCTGAGCGTTGGCCGTGGGCACCGGGACCATCAGGTAGATCGCGTAGAAGGCTCCCATGACGAGCAGGCAGCCGACGAAGAACGTGCCCAGGAGTTTCTTCCAGGTGAAGAGTCGGCGTATCCGCCCGCCCTTCTTCTCCCGTCGTTCCGTTCGGCCCATGTCTTCCGTCGCTCCACTCGTCGTCGAATCAGCTCAGCAAGCTAACACCGCCCTTGTAGACAAAGGGCGATCGATCCGGCTTTTCCGGACGTGAGAATCAGCACCCGCTCCTATGGAACCGACGCTCCACAGGGCGTGATGGTTGTGCGAGACCGGTCACAGTCCGTCCGTACGAGGAGTGAACCGCGAACCGGACAGCTATACATCGTGCGTATACACCGGGTGTAGAGTGACGCGCATGTCAATCGGTCACACCCTTCTCGGGCTCCTGGAGTCCGGTCCGCGCCATGGCTACGACCTCAAGCGCGCCTTCGACGAGAGATTCGGCCACGACCGGCCGCTGCACTACGGGCAGGTCTACTCGACCATGTCGCGGCTCCTGCGGAACGGCCTCGTCGAGGTCGACGGCGTGGAGGCCGGCGGCGGCCCGGAGCGGAAGCGGTACGCCATCACCGAGGCCGGCATCACCGACGTCGAGCGCTGGCTGTCGCAGCCCGAGAAGCCGGAGCCGTACCTCCAGTCCACCCTCTACACCAAGGTCGTCCTGGCCCTGCTGACCGGACGCGGGGCGGCCGAACTCCTCGACGTGCAGCGGGCGGAGCACCTGCGGCTGATGCGGGAGCTGACCCGGCGCAAGAAGGACGGCGACCTCGCCGACCAGCTGATCTGCGACCACGCGCTCTTCCACCTGGAGGCGGACCTGCGCTGGCTGGAACTGGCCGCCGCCCGGCTCGACCGGCTCGCCGAGGAGATCCGCCGATGACCACCACCCCCCTGCTGCTGGCGAGCGGCGTCGACAAGGCCTACGGACCGACCCCCGCGCTCGCGGGCGCCGACTTCGCCCTCCGGGCCGGCGAGGTCGTCGCCGTGATGGGCCCCTCGGGCTCGGGGAAGTCCACGCTGCTGCACTGTCTCGCCGGGATAGTCCGGCCGGACGCCGGCACCATCACCTACGACGGCCGCGAGCTGACCGCCCTCTCCGACGGGGCGCGCAGCGCCCTGCGTCGCAGCGACTTCGGCTTCGTCTTCCAGTTCGGACAGCTCGTCCCCGAGCTGACCTGCGTCGAGAACGTCGCCCTGCCGCTGCGTCTGAACGGCGAGCGGCGCAAGAACGCCGAGCTCAGGGCGAGTCAGTGGCTGGCGCGCCTGGAGGTCGAGGGCGTCGGCGGCAAGCGTCCCGGCGAGATCTCCGGCGGCCAGGGGCAGAGGGTGGCGGTCGCCCGCGCGCTCGTCACCGCCCCGCGGGTGATCTTCGCCGACGAGCCGACCGGCGCCCTCGACTCGCTCAACGGCGAGCGCGTGATGCAGCTGCTCACCGACGCCTCCCGGGACACCGGCGCCGCCGTCGTCCTCGTCACCCACGAGGCCCGGGTCGCCGCGTACTCCGACCGCGAGGTCGTCGTACGGGACGGTTCGGTCCGGAGCACGGAGTGGGCGGCATGAGGATCCGTACCTGGGCGCGCGACCTGGCGCTCGGCGCCCGGTTCGCGGTCACCGGCGGACGGCAGGGCCTCCTGCGCACCACACTGACCGCCGTCGGCGTCGGCCTCGGCGTCGCCCTGCTGCTCGCCGCCGCCTCCCTGCCGAACATGCTGTTCGTCCGCGAGGTGCGCGAGTCGGCGAGGGAGCCCGACGCGAGCTACGAGACGGTCACACCCGGCCCCGACACCTTTCTGTACGTGCGCGCCGAGACGCTCTACCGCGGCGACCCCGTCAGGGGCATGCTGCTGCGGCCCGAGGGCCCGCGCGCCCCGCTGCCCCCGGGCGCCGCGAAGCTGCCGGGTCCGGGCGAGATGCTGGCCTCCCCCGCGCTGGGCGCGCTGCTCGACTCCCCCGAAGGGGCGCTGCTGCGCGAGCGGCTGCCGTACAAGGTCGTCGGCACCATCGGCGACGCCGGACTGATCGGCCCGGCCGAACTGCGCTACCTCGCCGGCAGCGACACCCTCACCACCGACAACTACGACGGCCGGGGCAAGACGTACGGCTGGTCCGTTCCGGCGGAGCAGAAGAACGCTTTCCTGCTTCTCCTCGTCGTCATCGCCTGCGTGGTGCTGCTGCTGCCGGTGCTCGTCTTCATCGCCACCGCCGTCCGCTTCGGCGGCGAGCAGCGCGACCGGCGGCTCGCGGCGCTCCGACTCGTCGGCGCCGACATCGCCATGGCCCGGCGGATCTCGGCCGGGGAATCCCTCGCGGGCGCGCTCCTCGGGCTCGCCGTCGGCGCGGGTGTCTTCGCCTTCGCCCGGCAGTTCGCCGGCACCGTCATGATCTGGGACGTCAACGCCTTCCCGTCCGACGTCTCACCGCTGCCCTGGCTCGCCGCGCTCATCGTCGCGGCGGTGCCCGTCGCCGCTGTCGTGGTGAGCCTCATCGCCCTGCGGGGGGTGGCGATCGAACCGCTCGGGGTGGTCAGGTCCGCCACGCCCAAGCCACGCCGCCCGGTCTGGCGGCTGCTCCTGCTCCTGGCCGGTGCGGCGCTTCTCGTACCGTCCGTCGGCGACGTGCGGATCGAGGAGACGGCGATCGACACCGTCGCCGTCGCCGGCGGCACCGCCCTCGTCCTGACCGGGCTCACCGCGCTGCTTCCCTGGCTCGTGGAGGCCTTCGTGAAGCGGCTGCGCGGCGGACCGGTGTCCTGGCAGCTGGCCGTCCGCAGGCTCCAGTTGAGCAGCGGCACGGCCGCCCGGACGGTCAGCGGCATCGTGGTGGCGGCGACCGGGGCCATCGCGCTCCAGATGCTGTTCCAGGCGATGCAGAACGACTTCATGCGGGTCACCAACATGGACACCGCCCGGGCCCAGCTGGAGACGAAGGTCGACGCCCCGAACGGCGATGAGGCCCTGCGGACGATCGAGAAGCTCTCGAAGACGGCGGGGGTCACCGGGGTGGTCGGCACGGTCGAGTCAAGCGTCTGGCGCCTTGGCCCCCTGCGGAAGGGCGAGGACTTCCCTCCCAGCACCTCGATCGCCGTCGGCGACTGCGCCTCCCTGAAGGAGTTCGCCGCCCTGCCGTCCTGCGCGGACGGGGACGTCTTCATCGCCCTCGCGCACGGCCTCGGCGGGCCCGACGACGCCTGGGTCGCCGAGACCGCGAAGCCGGGCGTGGCGGTCGCCCTGCGCGATCCGGACACCCACCCGTCCGGTCCCCCGCCGACCTGGCGCATCCCGCCGTCCGCGCGCACGGTGGACGCGCGCCTCGACCCCATGGGCCGGGTCCCGTTCGGGGTGCTCGCCACGCCGTCGGCGATCGACGCCTCCCGGCTCGACTCCCCGGAGGCGGGGGCGATGATCCGGCTCGACCCCACGGTGCCCGACGCCGCCGAGCACGTACGGAACGCGGTGGCGGCCCTCGACCCGCTGACCCGCGTCGACACCCTGCAGAACGTCGAGCGTGACGCCCAGTTCAGCAGCGTCCGCACCGGAATCCTGGTCGGCGCCACCCTGACGATGGCCCTGGTGGCGTCATCGCTCCTGGTCGCCACCCTGGAGCAGCTGCGGGAGCGCAGGCGGCTGTTGTCCTCGCTGGTCGCCTTCGGCACCCGGCGCGCCACTCTGGGCTGGTCGGTGCTGTGGCAGACGGCGGTGCCGATCGTCCTCGGTCTGGCCCTCGCGGTGGCCGGCGGTCTCGGCCTGGGAGTAGTGCTCCTGAGGATGATCGGCAAACAGGTCGAGGACTGGTGGGTCTTCCTGCCGGTGACCGGAGTCGGCGCGGCCCTGATCGCGGGGGTGACGCTGGTGAGCCTGCCGCTGCTGTGGCGGCTGATGCGCGCGGACGGGCTCAGGACGGAGTAGGCGCCCCTTATTTCGGGGAGGCGGGGCCCACGATCCGTACCGGAAGGCGCTTCATCGCGCCGCGCAGGGCCTGCGCCAGTTCCTCGAACTCCGCCTGCCGGGCCGCGCCCGTCCGCATGGCGAGGGCGACCCGCCGGGAGGGCGCGGGCGCGGTGAAACGCCCCGTGAACAGGGCGGTGTCGCGGGCGGTCTCGACCTTGACCGCGGTGCGCGGGAGCAGGGTCACGCCGAGGCCGCCGGCCACCAGCTGGACCAGCGTGGAGAGGCCCGCCGCGGTGGTGGTGACCGGCGCCCCCTCGGTGCGGCCGGCCTCGCGGCAGATGTCGAGGGCCTGGTCACGCAGGCAGTGCCCCTCGTCCAGGAGCAGCAGCTTGAGCTCCTTCAGCGCCTCGCGGGGTATGTCGTCGCGACCGGCCAGCGGATGGCCCTCCGGGGTGACGAGCACGAAGTCCTCGTCGAAGAGGGGGAGTTCGGTGACCCCCGGCACGCCGAGCGGCACGGCGAGCAGCAGCAGGTCCAGCCGCCCGGCCGCGAGCCCCTCCAGGAGCGAGGAGGTCTGCTCCTCGTGGACCTGGAGGTCGAGTTCCGGATAGCGCTGGTGCACCAGGCGCAGCACGGTGGGCAGCAGGTACGGGGCGACGGTCGGGATCACGCCGAGCCGCAGCACCCCGGTGAACGGCGCCTGCGCCGCCTCGGCCTCCTCCATCAGCTCCGCGACGGCGTCCAGGACGGCCCTCGTCCTTACCGCGAGCCGCTCCCCGGCGGGCGAGAGCAGCACCTTGCGCGTCGTACGCTCGAGGAGCTGGACACCGAGTGCCTCTTCGAGAGCCGAAACCGCGCCCGAGAGCGCCGGCTGACTCATCCCGATGGACGCCGCCGCGTCCCGGAAGTGGAGGTGCTCCGCGACCGCCGCGAAGGCTCTGAGCTGGGAAAGACTGGGCTGCTTCTCGCGCCGTACGGGAATCACTGATAACCACCTTCGATCAACCCGACCGAGTGTAGCTATTTCACTGATCAATGCACCCCGTGCCATGCTGTGAGCCGTCCAACCCCTCACGGAAGACCCCAAAAGGGACCCTTCCACTGTGCAAGGAGAGCGCGTGCTCACTGTCGGTGACCAGTTCCCCACCTACGACCTGACCGCCTGCGTGTCGCTGGAGAGCGGCAAGGAGTTCGAGCAGATCGACCACAAGTCCTACGAGGGCAAGTGGCGTGTGGTGTTCTTCTGGCCGAAGGACTTCACCTTCGTCTGCCCCACCGAGATCGCCGCCTTCGGCAAGCTGAACGACGAGTTCGCGGACCGCGACGCCCAGCTCCTCGGCGTCTCCGGCGACTCGGAGTTCGTGCACCACGCCTGGCGCAAGGACCACGCCGACCTGCGTGACCTGCCCTTCCCGATGCTCGCGGACTCCAAGCACGAGCTGATGCGTGACTGCGGCGTCGAGGGCGAGGACGGTTTCGCCCAGCGTGCCGTCTTCATCGTGGACCCGAACAACGAGATCCAGTTCACCATGGTGACCGCCGGCTCCGTCGGCCGTAACCCCAAGGAGGTCCTGCGGGTCCTGGACGCCCTGCAGACCGACGAGCTGTGCCCGTGCAACTGGAACAAGGGCGAGAACACTCTCGACCCGGTCGCGCTCCTCTCGGGCGAGTAAGGACAGGGAACCTCAGATGGCTCTCGACGAACTCAAGTCCGCCATACCGGACTTCGCCAAGGACCTGAAGCTGAACCTCGGTTCGGTGATCGGCAACAGCGAGCTGCCGCAGCAGCAGCTCTGGGGCACGGTCCTCGCCTGCGCGATCGCCTCGCGCTCGCCGAAGGTCCTCGCCGAGCTGGAGCCGGAGGCCAAGGCCAACCTCAAGCCCGAGGCGTACACGGCGGCCAAGTCCGCCGCCGCGATCATGGCGATGAACAACGTCTTCTACCGGACCCGGCACCTGCTGTCGGACCCGGAGTACGGCACGATGCGCGCCGGTCTGCGGATGAACGTCATCGGCAACCCCGGGGTCGAGAAGGTCGACTTCGAGCTGTGGTCGCTGGCCGTCTCCGCGATCAACGGCTGCGGCCAGTGCCTGGACTCGCACGAGCAGGTGCTCCGTAAGGCCGGTGTGGACCGCGAGACGATCCAGGAGGCCGTCAAGATCGCCTCGGTGATCCAGGCGGTCGGCGTGACGCTGGACGCGGAAGCGCTGCTGGCCGAGTAACGGCACGCACCGCGCGTACGACGAGAAGGGCCCCGGGGTCGTGAACCCCGGGGCCCTTCTCTCACTTCTTGAGCGCGGCCATCAGCGCTTTCATGTCTTGGACCAGCACGGTGTCGATGCCGGTCAGATCGGCCTTCTTGTCGGCCTCGACCGCCTCGTTCTCCTCCGCGTCCCAGTCCATTTCCGGACTGATCCAGAGGGTCAGCTCGGCCTGGCCGTCGAGGACGGTGATCCAGGCATTGGAGTCGTCGGCGTCACGGTGGACGTACGCCCGCTCCCCGAGCCCCTCGACCGGCTCGGCGCCCTCCATCATGTCCCCGAGGCCCGGCTCGAACTCCGGCCCCGGGTCGGTCACCTTGTGCAGGTCGTACATGATCATGGCGCTGTACGTCATCTCGGGCGGCCCGAGTGTGGCCGTGCAGCGCGCCTTGTCCAGCGCGGGATGCTTCTCCGTCGCGGTGTCGGCGTCGGTCGACTTCTCCCCGAGCGCCGTGGTGAGGCCCTTCAACTCGGCCTTGTCGCACAGGCTGTCGACCGTGCGGTAGCCGCCGAGGTCCGGGCCGCCGTCCTGGGACCGTTCGTACGCCTGGAGTCCGCCGGCCCACACGGCCGACGCCACCAACGCGCCGCCGAGCGCCCACCGCCACGGGCGTCGCGGCCGAGGCGGGCGCGGCGGCGGTGGCTCGATCCGTACGGTCTCGCCCGCGGGGAAGACCGTCCCGCCCACCAGCTCCGGTTCGGATATCACGCGTCGTCGTCCTGCCGTGTGGTCGAGCCGGGTGCGGGGGTCGGCGCCACCCGGAAGGCGGTCGCGCCGCGTGGCTCCGGCGTACTGAGCAGGGCCTGTTCGGTGCTGTACGCGCGGAGGTAGCCGACCACCGTGTTGATGACCGCGACCAGCGGAACCGCCACCACCGCGCCGCCGATGCCCGCGGTCAGTCCGCCGGCGGCGACCGCGAGGACCACGGCGAGCGGGTGGACTCGTACCGCGCGGCCCAGGATGAACGGCTGCAGCACATGGCCCTCGAGCTGCTGCACGGCGAGGACCACGACGAGCACCATCAGGGCGGTGAACACCCCGTTGGTGACCAGCGCGACCACGACCGCGAGGGCGCCGGAGATGACGGCGCCGACGAGCGGGATGAAGGCGAAGAGGAAGATGAAGACGGCGAGCGGCACGGCCATCGGGACGTCGAGGAAGTACAGCCCGAGGCCGATGAAGACCGCGTCGATCAGGGCGACGATCACCGTTCCGCGCACATAGGCGGTCAGCGTCCGCCAGGCCCGGGGGCCGGCGCCCGCGACGCCGGGCCGTGCCTGGGCGGGCACCAGGTTCAGTGTCCAGTTCCAGACCTTCTTCCCGTCGTACAGCAGGAAGAGCGTCGAGAACATCGCGAGCAGTATGCCGGTGAGCGCCTCGACGACGACGGTCACGCCCTGGAGGCCGGCCGTGGTGATCTGCTCGGTGTTGGAGCCGATGGTGTCGCTGAGGTTCTTCGCGATGTCGTTGATCTGCTGCTCGGTGACGTGGAACGGGGAGTCGAGCAGCCAGCGCTTGAGCTCCTCGATGCCGTCGCGCACCTGGTCGGAGAGGTTGTCGATGTTGTCCATGACCTGCCAGACCACGAACCAGCCGACCAGGCCCATGATCACGAAGCCGGTGACGGCGGTGAGGGCGGTGGCGACGCCGCGCGGCAGTCCCATCCTGCGCAGCCGCTTCACGGTGGGCTGCAGCACCGCGGTGATGAGCAGCGCGGCGACGAAGGCGAGGACGACCAGCTGCACGGAGCTGATCACCTTCATCAGGACCCAGACCGTGCCGGCGAGCACGAGCAGCCGCCAGCCGGCCTCGGCGGCGACCCGCATGCCCCAGGGGATCGCGGCGGCGGGGTCGGGCCGGGCCGGGACGGCCGGTGCGTAGTCGGGCGGCGCGGGAACGGAGGGCGAGGGCGCGGCGGGTGCGCGCCGTCCCGGCCACCGCCCGGCGCCGGCCCCGGCCCCGGCCCCCGCCTTGGCGGTGCCTCCCGCCGGGCCTTCCGCCGAACCCGGCGCCGGGCCTGCGGCGTCGGGGCCGGACCGGCCGGCGTCCTCGCCGGTGGTGTCCCCACCCGTCGTGTCGTCTCCGGAGGGGGCGCGGCCGGGCTCCCCGGCCTCCGGTCGTCCGGCCGGGCCGCTCTCGGGGCCGTGAGGCCCGCCGTTCGGCTCGTCCTCGTCCCGTTCCGCCTCCGCGCGGCGCTCGGCCAGGCGTTCGCCCATGCGGCTCACGCCGGCGCCGAGGCGGCTCAGCCATCCAGGCAGTCTCGACATGTTCTTCCCTCTTCCCCCGCTCACTCCCCGGGGGAGCCCGTGGACCTTCCGAACCTACACGCACGAAGCCCCTCACCGTAGGACGGTGAGGGGCTCCACGAGGTTGAGCTGCCGGTCTAGTACCAGCGGTTGGCCTGCCAGAACGACCAGGCGCCGCAGGGGCTGTCGTACCGGCTGTTCATGTAGTTCAGGCCCCACTTGATCTGGGTGGCCGGGTTCGTCTGCCAGTCGGCGCCGGCCGACGACATCTTGGAGCCCGGGAGGGCCTGGACGAGACCGTAGGCACCCGAGGAGGGGTTGGTCGCGCGGTAGTTCCAGCCGGACTCGTGATCCACGATGTTGCTGAAGCACTGGAACTGCGAGGCGGGGATCATCTGGCGGGCGATGGCCTTGACCTCGGCGATGGAGTACGAGCCCTGGGCGGAGAAGGTCGACGCGTCGCGCAGCGAGGAGCGGTTGGCGCGCTCGGCGGCCTCCTTGCGCTCCTGCTCCGCCTTGTCGGCGGCCTTCTTCTTCGCCTCGGCGTCCTTGGCGGCCTGGATGCGGGCCGCCTCCTCCGCGGACTTCTTCGCGGCCGAGTCGGCCGCGGCGGCCTGGACGGCGGCCTGCTCCGAGAGCGAGGAGACCTGTACCTGGGCCTGCTCGCCCGCGGGAATGTCCGCGAGCAGCGTGGTGTCGGCCGCGGTGGCCTCGAAGTTGTCGTCCGAGGGCTGGGTGCTGCCCGAGGCGACGCCCACGACGGCGCCGACGGTGGTGACCGCAGTGGCCGAAGCCACCGCGAATCCCCGGACCGAGATCCGGCTCACACGGTTTCCTTCCAGCATCGCCCACGCAGGTGACCAAGCGGGCGAAATCGTGCCCCTGGCGCTGGTCTTCGACGTACTGGGTCACTGAAGACACGGGCCCGTGGTGCTGTGGGCGGCATACGGCGAACGGTTGTTGAGTTGTGTGGTGCCGCACCCCTGAGGGTGCACGTGTGCCGTATGCGGGGCCTGACGGAAGCAAGACTCTGCCGGACGCCGACGCCGCAAGGCAATTCCGCGTTGCGTGTGAAAGCTCACACCCCTTCCGCCCCAGCGGTTTTGGCCGAATCTGCGGACAGCACGACGCCGCCCGGCTAAGCTCCTGCGCTTTGCCGGGCGGCGCCAACTGCCGTAACGGGTCAGATCTGGCCGTCCTCCAGCATTTCGGTCACGAGCGCGGCGATCTGGGAGCGCTCGGAGCGGGTGAGCGTGACATGGGCGAAGAGCGGATGGCCCTTCAGCTTCTCGACCACGGCGACGACGCCGTCGTACCGGCCGACCCGGAGGTTGTCGCGCTGGGCGACGTCATGGGTCAGCACGACACGGGAGTTCGCGCCGATCCGGGACAGAACGGTCAGCAGGACGTTCCGCTCCAGGGACTGGGCCTCGTCCACGATGACGAACGCGTCGTGGAGGGAGCGGCCCCGGATGTGGGTGAGCGGCAGGACCTCCAGCATGCCGCGGCCCAGCACCTCCTCGATGACCTCCCGGCTCGCCACGGCCGACAGCGTGTCGAAGACCGCCTGCGCCCAGGGGCTCATCTTCTCGGCCTCGCTGCCCGGCAGATAGCCGAGCTCCTGGCCGCCGACCGCGTACAGCGGACGGAACACCATCACCTTCTGGTGCTGCCGGCGCTCCAGGACCGCCTCCAGGCCCGCGCAGAGCGCCAGCGCCGACTTGCCGGTGCCGGCCCGGCCACCCATCGAGATGATGCCGACGTCCGGGTCGAGGAGCAGATCGAGGGCGATCCGCTGCTCGGCGCTGCGGCCGCGGATGCCGAACGCCTCCCGGTCGCCCCGCACCAGCCGGACGTTCCCCTCCGCCGTGATCCGGCCGAGCGCCTTGCCCCGCTCGGACTGCAGGACCAGGCCGGTGTGGACGGGCAGCTCGGCGACCTCCGGCACGTACAGGGACTCCTGGTCGAAGAGGATGTCCACCTGATCCGCGCCGAGGGCCAGTTCGGACATTCCGGTCCAGCCGGAGTCCGTGATGGCCAGTTCGGCGCGGTACTCCTCGGCGAGGAGACCGACCGAGGAGGCCTTGATACGCAGCGGCAGGTCCTTGGAGACGACGGTGACGTCGTACCCCTCGGCCTGGAGATTGCGAGCGACAGCCAGGATCCGTGAGTCGTTGTCCCCCAACCGGTAGCCGGCCGGGAGCACGCCGGGGTCGGAATGGTTGAGTTCGACACGCAGCGTCCCGCCCAGGTCCCCGATGGGGAGCGGGGCGTCCAGGCGTCCGTACCGGACCCGGAAGTCGTCCAGGAGGCGCAGGGCCGCCCGGGCGAAGTAGCCGAGCTCGGGGTGGTGCCGCTTGGCCTCCAACTCGGTGACCACGACGATCGGGAGCACGACCTCGTGCTCGTCGAAGCGGGACACGGCGTTGGGGTCGGCCAGCAGGACGCTGGTGTCGAGAACGTAGGTGCGCCTGTCGGACAAGCGGCGCTTCATGCTGGTCACCACGGAAGGACAGACCCCCTCTGAAGACCCCTGTGAGGTCGGGGTGCGACGGAATCGGTGTCGCTGCGGGATGGGACCGGGCTCTGGCCGCGAAACACGGGCCGAGCGCCGGCCCTCCGCTTCGTCCGTACATGTCCTGCACGGTCGTCCTGGTGCAACGGGCCTCCCGGGTGGCGGTCTCCGTGCCGCTCACTCTGGAAGGGATATGCCCTCGAACACCCGTTACCATGCGCGGGCATATGACGACGCGTTCATGAACGGCAGGTGGCCGCCACCGTGGCGGGGCGCGAGGTCCCGGGGGTCGCGGAGGTCAGGTGCCGTAACGCCGGTGCCGGGCCGCGTAGTCGCGCAGCGCCCGCAGGAAGTCGACCTTCCGGAAGGCCGGCCAGTGGACCTCGCAGAAGTAGTACTCCGAGTGGGCGCTCTGCCACAGCATGAACCCGGACAGACGCTGTTCGCCGCTGGTACGGATCACCAGATCGGGGTCGGGCTGGCCACGCGTGTACAGGTGCTCGGAGATGTGTTCGACGTCGACGAGCTCCGCGAGCTCCTCGAAGCTCGTCCCCTTGTCCGCGTGCTCCAGGAGCAGCGAGCGGACCGCGTCCGCGATCTCCTGACGGCCGCCGTAGCCGACGGCGACGTTCACGAGTATGCCCGTGTTGTCGTGGGTGCCCTGCTCGGCCTCCTTCAGGACGGACTGCGTCCTCGCGGGCAGCAGGTCCAGGGTGCCCACGTGGTGCACCCGCCAGCGCCCGTCGGCCGCCAGGGAGCGCACGGCGTTCTCGATGATGCCGAGCAGCGGCACGAGCTGCTCCTCGGGCCGGTTCAGGTTGTCGGTGGAGAGCATCCAGAGCGTGACGACCTCGACGTCGGTCTCGGCACACCAGCCGAGCAGCTCCTGGATCTTGTCCGCGCCGGCCTTGTGCCCCTGCTCGGGGGTGCCTCCGGAGGCCTTGGCCCAGCGCCGGTTGCCGTCGAGGATCACACCGATGTGCTTGGGCACCTGGTCGTGGTCGAGGCGGCCTTCCACCCGGCGTGCGTAGAGCCCGTACACCAGGTCGCGCAGGTTCACTGTTCTTAACCCCTCCATGCCGCGGCGATCCCCGAAGCGGCCACATTACTGCGCACCGGCCGACGCCTCCCAGCCCGGGACCGTCACAGGTCCGTGATAAGCAGAGATACGTGACTGACGCCTCTCCGTACCGCGCCTCCGCGGACCGCTACGACCACATGGAGTACCGCCGCACCGGCCGCAGCGGGCTCAAGCTCCCCGCCGTCTCGCTCGGCCTGTGGCACAACTTCGGCGACGACCGCGCGCTCGACGCGCAGCGCGCGATCCTGCGCCGCGCCTTCGACCTCGGCGTGACCCACTTCGACCTGGCGAACAACTACGGGCCGCCGCCCGGATCGGCCGAGCTGAACTTCGGCAAGCTCTTCGCCCAGGACTTCGCGCCGTACCGGGACGAGCTGATCATCTCGACGAAGGCCGGCTATCTGATGCATCCCGGCCCGTACGGCGAGTGGGGCTCCCGCAAGTATCTGATGTCGTCGCTCGACGCCTCTTTGAAGCGGATGGGTCTCGACTACGTCGACATCTTCTACTCGCACCGCTTCGACCCCCACACGCCGCTGGAGGAGACGATGGGGGCCCTGGCCTCCGCCGTCCAGCAGGGCAAGGCGCTGTACGTCGGTGTGTCGTCCTACACCAGCGAGCAGACCGCCGAGGCCGCCGGGATCCTCAAGGACATGGGCGTCCCCGCCCTCATCCACCAGCCGTCGTACTCGATGATCAACCGCTGGACCGAGGACGACGCCCTCCTCGACACGCTGGAGACGGCCGGCATGGGCTGCATCTCCTTCGTGCCGCTGGCCCAGGGACTGCTCACCAACAAGTATCTGAAGGGCATCCCGGAGGGGTCGCGGGCCACGCAGGGCAAGTCCCTCGACCCGAAGCTGCTCTCCGAGGAGGTGCTGCGGCGACTGCGCGGCCTCGCGGACATCGCCGAGCGGCGCGGGCAGTCGCTGGCCCAGCTGGCGCTGTCGTGGGTGCTGCGCGACGAGCGGATGACCTCCGCGCTGATCGGCGCGTCCAGCGTCGGGCAGCTGGAGGAGAACGTGGCCGCGCTGTCGGGTCCGCCGCTGACGGCGGAGGAGCTGAAGGAGATCGACACCTTCGCGGTGGACACCGAGGGCACCAACATCTGGGCCGGCCGGGGCTGAGGCCCGCACGGCCGAGGGCGGGCGGGGGCGGGCGAATGCCGAGCGGCCGCACCGGAGAGACGAAGGCGGAGACGAAAAACGGGCCGGTCCGTGGGGGGGATACGGACCGGCCCGAGGGGGGGTTTCCACCATAACCCTTCGTAAGTCGTGTTGGGTGCCACCCTGCGTCGGCGGATCGCCCGGAAACCGCCGGAACCCTGCTGCGACAAGGGCCGTGGGGCCTGTGGCGGGTTTGCGCCCCGGCGTGGCGGCGGGTTTCGTACCTCCCAAGGGGGACCCTCGGTGACGGGCCCCCGGTTGACGCCCCGCCCGCCCGGTCGAGCCGTCCGGTCGGGCCGCCAGGTCAGGCCGCCCGTTCGGCCTTGCGGGCGAGGGTCTCCGCCATGAAGCGGTCGCCCCACTCCCCCAGCGGCAGCAGCGCCGTGTTCAGCTCCTGGCCGAGGCCGGTCAGGGAGTACTCCACCCGGGGCGGGACCTCCCGGTAGACCTCGCGGTGCACGATGCCGTCCGCCTCCAGCTCGCGCAGCTGCTGGATCAGCATCTTCTCGCTCACGCCGGTGATCTGCCGCCTGAGCTCCCCGAAGCGGGTCGTGCCGTGGGCGTGCAGCGCCCACAGGATGAGCGGCTTCCACTTGCCGCCGACGACGTCGACGGCCGCGTCGAGCCCACAGTCGTACCCCGTCTTCCCCTTGGCCATCGCCAACTCCTCGATTCGTCGCGACTGTTCGGTCAAGGAGGACGGCCTCCGGCCTATTCCCGCGCCGGGGCCATGACGGCCGGTCGGGCCGGCCGGGTCGGCCGGGCCGGTCGGTGGAGGAGCGTCAGGCCGTCGCGGTGGGCGACGAGCGCGTAGCCGTGCCGCTCGCGCGCCGCCTTCAGCTCGGCCTCCTGCTGCTCGATCGGATAGGGCCAGTGGCCGGTCTTGTACGGCCAGGCCTCCGGCGCCCGGGCGTCGTGGAGGATCCACTCCGTGGTGGGCGGCGGGAAGGCCGTGCGGTCGTACCGGTAGAGCTCGCTGTCGACCGGGAAGGTCGGGAAGAGGACGACCGTGCACCGCGAAGTGAGCTGCGGGGCCAGCCGGTTGGAGGCGGCGACGGTGGTGCCGTCCGGGATCTTCGCGAGCAGCTCGCGGGCCGCCTCGATGTGCGGGGTGGTCCGCCAGGTGGCCCGCTGGGCGAGCTGGGCCAGCGGGAAGGACGGGATCATCACCGCGGTCACCGCGAGCACGGTGGCCAGCGAGGCGCGGACATGGCGGGCGGCGAGCGGGTGGCCGGCGCGGCGCCAGACGGCGAGGGCGTCGATCAGTCCGGCGAAGACGACCGGCATGAGGATGGCGCTGTAGTGGAAGGCCGTGCCCCAGTGGAAGCCGTTCTCGGAGAGCATCCGCCAGGCGAGGGTCGGGACGGCGATCAGCGAGAGCGGGGAGCGCAGGGCGAGCAGCGCGGACGGGGCGAAGACCAGGACCAGGGTCATCGCCTTGATGTCGGGGCGCAGGGCGTCGAGCGGGGCGTGGGCGAGGGTGGAGAGCAGCGAGCCGTAGCCGTCGGAGAGGTTGCCGCCGTGGGCGTAGTCGCCGCCGGGGTTGAAGGCGGGCAGCAGGAGCTTGATCTCGATCAGCGAGCCGGTCAGTCCGGCGGCGGCGGTGGTGATGCCGAGCCGGCGCGGGCCCTTGATCGCGATGTACACCCCGACGGCGGCGAGGGTGAGCCCCAGGTCCTCCTTGATCAGGAGCAGCGGGGCGGCCCAGGCGACGGCGTGGCCCCAGCGCCGGCGGCCGAGCGCTTCGAGGGAGTGGGCGAGGAGCGGTACGGCGAGGGCCACCTCGTGGAAGTCGAAGGCGGCGGCCGAGGCGATGCCCCAGCTCAGGCCGTATCCGGCCGCGACCACATGGGCGGCCCGGCGGCCCAGCACCCGCAGCGCCCAACGGGCGAGGGGGACGACGGCGAGGGCGAGCAGCGCGGACTGGGCGATCAGCAGGCAGAGGGGGGAGGGCCAGATCCGGTAGAGGGGTGCGAGGGCGGCGAGGAGGGGGTGGAAGTGGTCGCCGAGAAGGTTGAAGTCGGGGCCGCGCAAGGGCACGACGGGGGCGCCCAGTTCGGCGTAGGCGCGGACGGCCTGCTCGAAGATGCCCAGGTCGTATCCGGTGGTGCGGAGGAGGACGTGCCGGCGCACGGCGACGGTCGCGTAGAGGAGGCACAGGGCGGCGGCCCACGCCCAGGGCAGCAGGGCGGACGCCCGCCGGGGCAGCCGGAGGACCGCCGGAACGACCTGAATGGTTCTGTCAGCAATTGTCCGCATGTGACGGGATGCTAGGGCGGGAACCTCAGGGGGTGGCGGAGAGCGCGCCGAGGAGCAGGCCGAGCAGGGCGCCGCCGAGCATGAAGGGGCCGAACGGGATCGCGGAGGTGCGGCTTCCGCGCCGGGCGAGGACCAGGCCGAACCCGTAGAGCGCGCCGAGGAGAAAGCCCGCGAACGTACCGGCGAAGAGGACGCCCCAGCCGTACCAGCCGAGAGCGGCGCCGAGGGAGAGGGCGAGCTTCACGTCGCCGAAGCCCATGCCGTTCGGGTGGATCAGGAACAGGGCGAAGTAGCCGCCGCCGAGGGCGAGTCCGCCGAGCAGCGCGTGGAGCCAGGATCCGCCGTCGTACGGCAGGAGTTCGGCGCCGGCCAGGAGCAGCGGGGTGGCGGCGGCGAGCGGGAGGGTGAGCCGGTCGGGCAGCCGGTGCACGCGGATGTCGACGGTCGCCAGGAGCACGCCGAAGGGCGCGTACAGCAGCCAGACGACCAGCTCGGGGCGGGGCCCGGTGGCCAGGGCGAGGGCGGCGCAGACGAGGGCGGTGAGGAGAGGGGTGAGGAGGGGGGCGGTGATGCGGCGGGGGGCGGTGATGCGGAGAGGGGCGGTGATCGGGCGCGGGGCGGAGGGGGGTGTGGCTTCGGTGGCGCAGGCGCGGCAGGCCGGGGTGCCGAGCCAGCCGCCGGCGGGTCCCGCGAGGGCGTGCCCCGCCGGGCAGGTGTCCCGCCACCGCCGGCCCGGCTCGACGGAGAGCCGGTACGCGGCGCGCGGCACGAGCAGGCCGGTGGCGGCGCCCCACAGGGCGGCGACGGCGATCAGCGTGGCGTACACGCGCGGCACCCTACCCACCCCTGCCGCTACGGTCTCCCCCATGCGGAGCAGGGGCAGTGCGGGCAGTGCGGGCAGTGCGGGCGGTGCGGGGAGATGGCGGGACGGGAGCGGCACGCTGGCCGTCCCCGAGGGGGCGGTCGAGCTGGAGATCGCGGCCTCCTACCGTGCGCGGCGGCGCGGTCTGCTCGGCCGGGACGGGATCACGGGCGCGCTCCTGATCACGCCGACCAACAGCGTGCACACCTTCGGCATGCGCTTCACCATCGATGTGGCCTATCTGGACCGCGACTTCACGGTCCTCGACGTGGTGACCATGAAGCCCGGCCGGCTCGGCATGATCCGGCCGCGCGGCCGGCACGTGCTGGAGGCGGCGGGCGGTGCGATGGCGGGCTGGGGACTGCGGCCGGGGGTACGGGTCACGGCGGTCCCGAGCCGAGCAGCGTGAACGCCCCGTAGCCGGCGGAGGCGAGCGCGAGTCCGGCCAGGACCAGGACGCGGTCGCGTATTCGGAGGCGTACCAGCGCCACGGCCGCCGGGAGCAGCAGTCCGAAGGCGGGCATCATCAGGCGCGGGCGGGAGCCGAAGTAGGCGGCGCCGATGAGGGAGATGACGACGACGGCGATCGTGTACACGAGGAGGGGCACCGGCTGCTTCTGCCGTACGCAGAGCACCACCAGCCAGGCGAGCAGGCCGAGCACCGCGCACAGGCCGAGGGCGGCGAGCGGCGGCAGACCCCAGATGAAGCGGGCGAGCGCGACCCCGCCGTCGATGGAGTTGCCCCAGGCGGCCTGGACCTCGAAGTAGGCGGTGGCGCTGCCCCGGCGGACGCCGACGTAGAGGACGTACGCGAGCCAGCCCAGCGGCGCGAGGAGCACGCCGGCCGCCATGCGGGCGGGCAGACGGCGGTCGCGGACGACCGTGACAAGCGCCGTGATCCCGATCGCGGCGATGAGCGCGGCGGCGGTCGGCCGGGTGAGTCCGGCGCACGCGCAGAGCGCCCCGGCCAGGATCCAGCGCTCGCGCAGCACGGCCAGGACCGACCAGGCGGCGAGGGCGGTGAAGAGCGTCTCAGTGTACGCCATCGACTGCACGAACGCGGTGGGGTACGCACCCCAGAGGACGGCGAGGGCGACTCCGGCCGCGCGGCCGGAGACATGGGCGCCGCATGCGTAGATGCCACAGGCGGCGGCGAGCGAGGCGGTCCAGGAGACGAGCAGCCCGGCCGTCGCGGCGTCGACGGGCAGGAGGGTGGAGAGGGCCCGTTCGAGGGCGGGGAGGAGGGGGAAGAAGGCGAGGTCGGAGTGGACGCTGCCGTTGGGGAGCGTGACCTGGTAGCCGTAACCGTGCTCGGCGACGCGTACGTACCAGACGGAGTCCCAGCGGCCGGAGAGCCGGTGCAGCCCGTCCTTGCCGGTCAGTGCGGCGACGAGGGCGAGCACCGCCAGACCGAGGACGCGGGTGGCGGCGTAGCCGCCGAGCGCGAGAGCGAGGGCCGGTGAGGGACGGGGCCGGTCGTGGAACATGTGCTCGATTATGTCCGGGGCGATGGTGTGCCGATCACCACGCCCGGCGGGGCACGGCCGCCCCGGACGCGGTTGTCCACAGGCAGGTCCGCCGGGTTGTCCACAGGGGGTGCGAACGGTCCGGCACCCGTGGATCGTTGGGGCATGGAGGACTTGGTGCGGATCGCCCGGGGCGGGGTGCTTCTGACGGGATGGGCGTACGCGGCGGGCTGGCCGCGCGGCCGCTTGCGCAGGCGGCTGCCCGCCGAGGGATGGCAGCCGATCTGCCGGGGCGCATGGGCGGCCCCGGGAAAGGAGGTGGACTGGAAGGTCAGAGCGACAGCGATCCAACTCCTGCGCCCGGAACTCATCTGCAGCCACGCCACAGCCGCAGCAGTCCTCCGCATCGAGCGCATGGGCGAGGGCTGGGGTGAGAGCTGGGGCGGGGGCGGGGGTCGGGGTGGAGGGTGGGGCGGGGGGTGGGGTGGGGAGGGGGGCGGGGGCGGGGAGCTGGAGGTCCTCGACTTCACGGCCGAGCACCCCGCGTCCTCCCGCCGCGGGGACGGCCTGCGCGTCCACTCGACAGCCTTCCTCGCCGATCGGGACCGCGTCATGCGCAGGGGCTTGCGGGTGACCGGGCCCGCCAGGACTGTCGGCGACCTGATACGGAACTGCGGCACCCGCGAGGAGGCCGTCGTGGTGGCGGACTCGGCCCTGTCCCGCCGCACCGTCCGGGGCGTACGGCGAGAGGCTCTGGTCCTCCACGCGGACCTGGTGGCCGAACTGGCCGCACCTCGCCGGGGCGCCACGCGCGCCCGTGCGTGGCTGCGCCTGGCCGACGCCGCCTCGGGCTCGCCCGCCGAGACGGTGGCCCGGCTGCGCATGCACGACGCGGACCTGTACCCGGAGTCGCAGCCCCTCCTCCACACCCGCTCGGGCCGCGCCCTGCGCCCGGACTTCCTCTTCCGTGCGGCGGGCCTTGCGGTCGAGGTCGAGGGCTTCGCCTTCCACGGCACGCGCCAGGCCCATGACCGGGACGTCCGCCGCTACAACGAGCTGACGGACTGCCCGGCCGTCCACCGGGTGCTGCGCTTCACGGCCCGGGACGTCTTCCAGCGGCCGGAGCGGATGATCGCGACGATCCGGGGGGCGCTGGGGCACTTGGGGTGAGGTGTGCGGGGTGGCGGGGTGGCGGGGGTGCGGGGTGGCGGGGTGCGGGGTCAGCCGCCTGTGGTGCGGGGGAAGGAGATCTCGACGCGGCGGTTCTTCGTACGGCCTTCCTCGGTGCGGTTGTCCGCGATGGGGTAGTCCTCGCTGTACCCGCGGATGTCGAAGCTCGTGCCGGGGTTCAGGTTCTTGGCCAGCTCCAGTTGGACGGCGTCGGCGCGCTGCTTGGAGAGCTTCAGGCCGTGTTCGTAGGTACCGAGGTTGTCGGTGAAGCCGAAGACGCGGACTTTGCTGGAGTTCTGCTTGTTGATCTCGGCGGCGATGGCGGCGATACGGGCGGTGGCGGCGCTGCTGAGCTTGGCGCTGTCCTTGGGGAAGAGGACCTCGGCCTGCAGGGCGAAGGTGACGTCGACGTTGGTGTCCTCCCGCCGCTGCTCGCCGCCTTGCTCCTCGACGACCTGCTTGATGTCGAGGACCTTGGCCGGCGCGAGGGTGGCTCCGTCGGGAAGCATGAGTTCGGGGGAGTTCGCGTCGATCTCGGGGGGTGGGGAGGCGCTGGAGGTGGAGCCGGGGGGATCGTCGGCGAGGGCGGGGAGGGTGGGGAGGGAGAGAAGGAGGAGGGTGGTGGTGGCGAGGACGAGGAGGCGGGGGGGAGTGGTCATGGCGGCAGCACCTCAGGAAAGTTTGATGGTGCCGGGTTCGAAGGTGGGCAGCTGGAACGAGACCTCAGTCGTGCTTACGGGCGGGGCCGGGAACTGCATGAACACGGCGATCGACTTCCCGGCCCCTAGGCTGGGCATCCCTGTGGTGGTCAGCGGCCGACCATCGGTGTCCCGCAGCACGTAGTAGCGCTTCTTCCCGACGGAGTCGACGAGCGTCGCACCCCCCAGAGAGTTGCCGTGCTTCACGACCTCCGTCTCGTCGCCGGCCGTCTGGGCGGGGATGATGGTGGCGGAACCCGCGGTGTTCGTCAGCCTGCCTTTGATCGTCAGAAATCCGCCGGCGTCACGCTCCGCCACGTTGATGGAGAGCTCCAACCCCTTCTGGCCTTTGAGAGAGGCGAGCACTTCCGCCGGCTCTTGCGTCTGCGTCTCCTTGTTGCTGTCGCTGGCCTTGGGGGTCGTGGGGCTTGAGGCGGGCCGGTCGTTCTTCTGGTCGCCCTCGCCGCCGCACCCGGTCGCGACGAGCGTCAGTCCGACCGCAAGGAGGACAGCGGCTGCCCCCCTACGGGCCTTCCCTGCGTACCGAACGCTCATGAAACGTGCTTCCTTTACTCGTCATGCGATGTCAGTCGGCAAGTCGGACAGTGAAGAGGTCTACGGCACTGGGCAGTCGCGGTCGCTCCGGGTCGATCTCCCAGGACTCACCGGCACACCGCAGGCCGAGGATCGGCCCCGGATCGGTCGGTGTGGGATCCGGTGTGGGCTCTGGGC
This sequence comes from Streptomyces sp. NPDC015346, assembly GCF_043078785.1. Classification (NCBI taxonomy): domain Bacteria; kingdom Bacillati; phylum Actinomycetota; class Actinomycetes; order Kitasatosporales; family Streptomycetaceae; genus Streptomyces; species Streptomyces sp. NPDC015346. The sequence continues at coordinate 82,725 of NZ_JBIBTW010000004.1, forward strand.
CCGGCGGCGGCTCCGGCGGCGGCTCTGGTGTGGGCTCCGGAGCCTCGAAGGTGCAGCGTGGCTCTATCACCGCCGTGGCGGTGGCACGAGCATGCTGCCGCTCCGTGACGGGGACGAGAGACGTGCCCACCGGCTGGAGTGTCCGGACTTCCACATGGAAGCCCTCTTCGCCAAGTGGCACACGTGTACAGCCACGGCCCGAGAGTGTCGCGTCGTTCTTGGCCGCGAACGAGGCGGCTCGCCGACACGCGCTGTCCACGAGGTAGCGCTCGCCGTTGATGAACTCGCCCCACTGCGTGGGATCCGTGATCACGTCGAGCCAGCCGTCGCGCAGCTGATCCCTCGCGTCCTGTGCCGCTGCGAGCGCGGCCGCGTCGGCTGCTGTCTGGGCCCCGTTTCGCGTCGCCGCAGCCTGCCCGACCGCGAAGTACACGAAGGCGAGGAAGAGCAGTCCTGCCACGACGGTGATGTAGATGGGAAACGCCTGCCCCCGATCCGCCCGCCTACCGCACAGCGCTACTCGCCGCCGCCTCCGGTGAGTTCGGTGATCTTCTGGGAGATCGCATTCTTGATCGACTGGCCGATGTCCGTGCCGGTGATCGCGATCACGATGGCCACCACCACCACGATGATCCCCAGGTACTCGACCGCCGTCTGCCCCCGGTCCTTCGACTGCTCGCGCTCCCGCGTCCAGTTCGCCAGGTGCACCTTGGCCTTGGTCGCGGCCTTCAGCAGCGTGTCGCTCATCCTGACCCCCTTCGTGTTCCTGCCCTCTCGCGGCACGGTACGCCTCCCGTCCGGGGGGCGAACAGGGTCCGGGGGCCCAATGGGCGGTCATGTCAGGGTCCTGGTGCCGAGCCAGGCTGCTATCGCCTCGCTTCTCGTCGTGCTGTGGAGTTTCGCGAAGATGCGGTTGATGTGGTTCTTGACCGTCTTCTCGCTGATGAAGCACGTGTCTGCGATCTGTCGGTTGTTCAGGCCCGACGCGATCAGGTCCATCACCTCCGCCTCCCTCCCACTCAGACCGAACTGTCCCACATTTCGTTGCAGCTGCGAAGTCATTCGACCAAATTGCTGCCACTCACCGGCTCTTACGACCCCACCATCATGTGCAGTCGCACGCACCACGCCCACCAACGCGTTCGCCGCCGTCGGCGTGAAGCGGGCCCGGCCCGCTCTCACGTCGTGGACCGCCGTCACCAGTTCCTCCGCCGTGAACTCACCATGCACCAGGTAACCGCCCGCCCCCAGCCGCAGCGCCTCCTGCACCACTTCGCTCTCGCCGCTGTACGTCAGCATCAGCACCGGGGCCAGGCGGGCCAGGTGGGGAAGGGCCGTGAGGCCGTCGAAGATCGGCATGCGGACGTCGAGGAGGACCACGTCCGGGCGGGTGCGTTGCGTCGCCTCCAGTGCCGTGCCGCCGTCCGGGGCCTCCGCGACCACGCTGATGTCGGGGCGGCCCTCCAGGAGGGACGTCAGTCCGGCCCGTACGACCGGGTTGTCGTCGGCGACGACCACCGTGAGTGTCATGCTCCGACCGCCTTCCCGAGCGCCTTCCCGACCGGGAGTTCCAGGCGTACTTCCGTACCCGTCACCGCCCCGCCCCTTCCGATTCTGAGCCGCGCCCCCACGCCCGCCGCCCGCTCGACCATGCCGACCAGGCCGAAGTGGCCCGCCCGGCGCAGGCCGTCCAGGGTCGTTCCCGGGGGCAGGCCCCGACCGTCGTCGCGGACGCTGATGCGGAGCAGGCCCGCGACGACGCCGGCCGAGACGTCGATCCGGGTGGGGCGGGCGTGCCGGCCCGCGTTCTCCATCGCCTCGGAGGCGATGGTGAGCAGTTGCCGTGCCACGGCGTACGGGACGGGCGGCACCGCCGTCTCCCCGACGCGCCGGTAGGCCGCCTCGATGCCCGAGCGGCGGCCGAAGTCCCGGACTCGCTCCGTCAGTTCCGAGGCGATGTCCACGTTCGTACCGCCGCCTCCGTACGACTGCCGACGCAGGTCCGCGAGCAGTTCGCGTGACTCGGCGGCGGCCCGGCGGGCCGAGCGGGCGACGAGGTCGGCCCGCTCCCGTACGGCCGCCGGATCCGATGTCGCCGCCAGGCCGTCCGCCGCGAGGGCGAGGCCGTGCAGGGTCTTGGCCACCGAGTCGTGCATGTCGCGGGCGAGACGTGCACGTTCCTCCTCCACCGCCTGGGCGGCGGCGAGGCGGGCGCGGGCGTCGGTGAGCGCCTGCGTGGCGGCGCCGAAGCGGAGGAGCAGGTTACGGATCGTCACGCCGAGCGCGCCCGTGATCACGCACAGGCCGGGGAGCAGCGTCGCCTCGCCGAGGGTCGGGTCGAGGTGGTGCGGGTCGGAGGCGTGGAGGGCGAGCAGGATCAGTGACTGGAGGCAGGCGAAGAAGGCGGCCCCGCGCCAGCTGTAGACCAGGCCCGCGAGCAGCGGCGTGCAGACGCTCACGTAACCGAGAGTGCTCTGGGGGCCCGCCGTGACGAGCAGCAGCGAGCCGAAGAGGGTGTCGGCGGCCAGCAGCGCCGGGTGTCTGAGGAGCAGGGGGCCGAACCGCTCCCAGTCCCTGAACAGGACGTACGAGCCCATGAACGTGACCAGCACCGCCGCGCCGACGAGCCAGGTCGCGAGGCCGTCGGCCGCGCCGAGCAGGGCCGCCGGGCTCGCCAGGGCGATCATGGCCAGGCGGAAGCCGAAGACCTGGCGGCACATCGCCTGGAGGGCGTTGACCTGGATCCCGGGCGAGTTCAGTCCACCCGTGGTGATGTCAGCCCTGCCGGCCGCGCCCACAACCCCGTCGGCCACGCCGACAGCCCCACCCGAGGTGCCCCACCCCATCGCCCTCACTCTCCCGTGATGGAGCCGAAGTTCGTCCCCGTGCCCAGGAACAGCCCCGCCCCCAGCAGGATCATCGTCGCCGGGACCATCAGCGTCGTGATCACCATCGTCGCCTTGGGGACCGCCTTGGCCGCCTTCCGCCGGGCGTTCTGGGCGTCGGTCCTGCGCATGTCGTTGGCGATCTGGATCAGGGTGTCGACGATCGGGGCGCCGAGTTCCTCGCCCTGCTGCAGTGCCGTGACGAACTGGGCCACCTGTTCGGAGTCGTTGCGCCTGCGCAGTTCGTCGAAGGCCTGCCTCCTGCTCACGCCCATGTCCATCTGCCGCAGGGTGATCCTGAGCTCGTCCGCCCACGGGCCTTCGTACTTGTCGGCGACCCGGTCGAGCGCCTGCCGGAAGCTCAGACCCGCGCTGACGACGACCGCGAGGACGTCGAGGAAGTCCGGGAGGGTGCGTTCGATCTGGTCCTTGCGGATGCGGATGGCCGACCAGATGCCGACCTCGGTCCAGAAGGCGCCGAAGGCGAAGAGAAGCAACGCGACGACGATGTCTCCGTTCGAGAGCATGACCAGGCCGCCGAGGCCGCCCAGGAAGCCGTAGACCGCGCGCCGGGCTCCGTACCGGTCGATGGTCAGGCCGCCGGGGTTGCCGGCGAGGTCGATCCTGCGGCGTACGGCGTTGACCCGCTTGGGGCCCATGGCGCGCAGCACGGCGGCCGAGTAGCGCATGCCGAGCCGGTCCACGACGGAGTCGACGGCTCCGGTGCGTGAGGAGCCGACCTCCAGGGCGAGCTGGAGGTCGCTGGGGAGTTTGGCGTCCGCGCGGTAGAGGCGGATGCCGTGGAAGACGCCGGCGACGGAGAGGGCGGCGGCGAGTGCGAGCAGCAGTTCCATGACGACTTCAGCTCCTCAGACGTCGATCTTCGAGAAGCGGCGGATGACGACGAAGCCGACCACGTACAGCGCGAAGGCGGCGACGACGGCGAACTGTCCGAGGCCCGAGCCGGTCATCCGGTCCAGCGCGCCCGGCTGCATGTTGTCGATGAGCAGGAGGGACCCGATACCGATGACCGGGACCGCGTACGCCGTCATGCTGACCTGCGACAGCTGCGTACGGACCTCCCGCCGGGTCTCTTTGCGCTCCTCCAGGGTCTCGGTGAGGTTGCGCAGCGAGGCGACGACCGTGCCGCCCGCCTTGTTGGCGAGGACGAGGGTGGTGACGAGGACGACGAGTTCGCGGGAGGGGAGGCGTTCGGCGAGTTCGCCGAGGGCGTCGTCGATGGAGGTGCCGACGGCGAGTTGCTGGGCGACGCGTTCGAGTTCGTCGCCCGCGGGCGCTTCGAGTTCGTCGGCGGCCATGCTGAGCGCCATCCGCAGGGCGAGTCCGGCCTGGGTGGCGTTGGCGAGGATGCGGGAGAGTTCGGGGAGCTGGTTGATGAACTTCTCGATGCGCTTCTGTCGCTGCCAGCTGAGGAATCCGAGGGCCGCCCACACGCCGAGGAAGCCGCAGATCGGGCCGAAGAACGGGGAGAGCGCGGCCTGGCCGGCGATCCACAGGACGGCCACCGTCACGGCCATGGCGGCGACGAACTCGCCGGGGGTCAGGTCGAGGCCGGTGGCGGAGATCCGTAGCTCCAGTTTTCTGCCGAAGCGGGTACGGCGGAGGCGGCGGTCCAGGGCTCGGAAGCGGCGTCTGCGGCGACCGCCCGTTGCCTCTGGTTCGCCGGTCTGGGTGAGGCGGGCGACCAGGGCGGCGCGCTGGGCGGCTCCGCTCGCGTACGTGTGGACGCCGGCCACGCCGAGGACGCAGGCGAACAGCGCGACGCCGACCACCGGCCAGGTGAGGTCGTTCATGTGGGGGTCCCCCTACTTCGCTTCTCGGGTGGCGAGCTGCTCGTCGGTCGCGGCCACCCCGAAGGCCTGGGGGATCGGCTGTCCCGCCATGTAGAGCCGGTCGGCGACCCGTCGCGGCAGCGGGTGGTACTCGTACACGCCGTACACCCGTCCGTCGGCCGCGAGCGGCTGGGCGCGGAAGCGGCAGACGGTGGCGAGGGTGAAGCGTTCGCGGCCGTTGGACGCGAGGATGGCGATCTCGGTGATCCTGCGGGTGCCGTCGGCGTGCCGGGTGAGCTGGACGAGGACGTCGACGGCGCTGTTGATCTGGTCCCTGAGCGCCTCGAAGGGGACCTTCACCTCGGACATCGACGCCAGGGTCTGGAGCCGCATCAGCGCGTCCTCGGCCGAGTTGGCGTGGACGGTGGCGAGCGAGCCGTCGTGTCCGGTGGACATCGCCTGGAGCATGTCGAGGGTCTCGCCGCCCCGAACCTCGCCGACGATGATGCGGTCGGGGCGCATGCGCAGGGAGTTGCGGACGAGGTCGCGGATGGTGACCTGGCCGCGGCCCTCGATGTTCGGGGGGCGGCTCTCCAGGCGGATGACGTGGGACTGCTGGAGCTGGAGTTCGGCCGAGTCCTCGATGGTGATGACCCGTTCGCCCTCGGGGATCAGTCCGGACAGGGCGTTGAGGAGCGTGGTCTTGCCGGTGCCGGTCGCGCCGGAGACGATCACGTTGAACTTGGCCTGGACGAGGCCGGCGAGCAGGAACAGCATCTGCTCGTCGAGCGAGCCGAGGCCGATCATCTCCTGGAGGGTGTAGGCGCGGGGGAAGCGGCGGATGGTCAGGGTCGCGCCGGTCAGGGAGAGCGGCGGGATGATCACGTTGACGCGTTCGCCGGAGGGCAGGCGGGCGTCGACCATCGGATTGGACTCGTCGACCCGCCGGTTGACGGTGGAGACGATCCGCTCGATGGTCTGCATCAGCTGGTCGTGGGAGGCGAAGCGCAGCGGCAGCAGTTCGACGCGGCCGGCGCGTTCGATGAAGATCTGGTCCGGTCCGTTGACCATGATCTCGGTGATGGAGGCGTCTTCGAGGAGGGGTTCCAGGACGCCGAGGCCGAGCGCCTCGTCGACGACCCGGCGGATCAGCTGGGCGCGTTCGACGGTGGAGAGGACCGGGCCTTCGCGGCTGATGATGTGCCCGAGGACGCGTTCGAGGCGGGCCCGCCGCTCGGCGGCGGCGAGGGCCGACATCTCGGTGAGGTCGATCTCCTCCAGGAGCTTGGCGCGGAAGGAGGCGACGAGATGGCCGTCCTCCCTGCCTCCCCCGCCGTTCTCCTCGGGGGCGCTGATACGGGCCCGCAGGCTCATTCGTCCTCCTCGGACTCGGACATGGGGAGCGTCGCGGTCTTCGTCACGGAGCCGAAGTCCCAGAAGGGGACGACCGACGGGATGGTGACTTCCACGGTGGCGGTGGCCTCGTCCGCCGCTCCGCCGGAGACGGAGACCTCGCTCCGCTCGGCGATCCAGCCGCTCATGGCCGACCGTCCCGCCGCTTCCGGGCCGATCTCGACCGTGTCGTGGGTCGCGGCGCGGGCCGCCGCCCGCGCCCCCGTCCCCGCCTGCTGGGCGGCGTACGCGGCGAGTCCGAGCTGGATGCCCGCGAGCGCGACGAGCAGCAGGATGGGCAGGAACCCGAGGTACTCGACGGCGACCTGTCCCCGGTCCCGGCCTCCGTCACGGCGACGTACGTTCACGGCCCCGCCCCCTCTTCCTGTACGGCGCCGGCCTCACCGGTCACCGTGAAGGGGAAGCTGATCGCCCCTGGGAAGAGCACGGGCACCTGCAGCCGCACCTTCGCCTGGACCATGTCTCCGGACGGTGGGCAAGACACCTGCGCGCCCGCCGCCCACGCCCCGTCCAGGTGCCGCATCCCCGCCTCCTGGCAGTCGTCGCCCACCGCCCCCGCCCGTGCCGCCTCGTCCGCAGCGTTCCCGGCGAGCGTGTACGTGTAGCCGACCAGGACGCACTGCCACAGCAGCACCAGCGTGAGCAGGATGAGCGGCACCATGCCGAGGAACTCGATGGCGACCTGACCCCTGTCGTCCCGGTACGACGCCGGCGCCGCCGCCCGCATGGTCAGCGTCCTTTCCCGCGTCCGCGCCGCAGCCCCAGCGAGCCCCGGTCGTTGGCGCGCGCCACCCGCGCCAACTGCTTGCCGGGCTGCCTGCCGGGGTGCTTGCCGGGCTGCGCGGAACCCCCATCGGGTGCCGCCACCAGGCCCAGCTCCCCCGCGAACGACCACAGCGCCTGCTTCACCGTCGACCGGGCGTCCAGTTCGTGCATGCGGCCCGCGTCCACCACACCCTGGAGCTCCTTGAAGTGGGCGGGCACGACGACGCCCGCCATCCGGGTGCCGGTGATCTTCTGGATGAGCGGGGGCTGGATCTCGGTGGCGCGGGTGTAGCGATTGACCAGGCAGATCGTCTCCTCCGCCTTGCGGACCTGGAGGCGGTCCCACATCCGTACGACCCGCTTCGCGGCCCGCACGGCGACGACGTCGGGGGTGACGACGAGGACGGCCGCGTCGGCCATCTCCACGGCCGCCGCGTTGGCGCCGTGGAGGTACGTGCCACAGTCGACGACCACGACGTCGTGGCGGGAGCGGAGCGCGCTGACGATCTGGCGGGCGGAGCGGTCGGCGACCTCTTCGCCGCGTTCGCCCTCGCCGGGCGCGAGGAGGAGGGCGATGCCCGTCTCGTGGGTGTAGACGGCGTCCTGGAGGACGCGGGGCGAGATGTCGTCGACGGCCGCGAGGTCGGCGACGGAGCGCCGGAACTGTACGTCGAGGTAGGAGGCGATGTCGCCGCCCTGGAGGTCCAGGTCGACGAGGGCGACGGTACGGCCCGAGGCGCGGGCGGCGAGGGCGAGCTGGACGGCGGTGACCGTGGTGCCGACGCCTCCCTTGGCGCCGCTGACGGTGACGACGGTGCCGCCGGGGCCGGTGAGGACGTCGGCGCCCGCGCCGAGGTGGCGCCGGACGCCCACGGACCACTGCGCCGCGGCCTGAACGCGGCTGGCCAGTTCCTCGTACCCCAGGGGAAGGGTGACAAGACCCCGCGCGCCGGAGTCCATGGCGGCGGAGAAGAGGACGGGGCTGGCGTCGGCGGTGATGAGGACGACCCCGACGGCGGGGAAGCGGAGCGCGACCTCGCGGATGAGTTCGAGGGCGGGGACGGGGCCGATCCGTTCGTGGACCAGGACGACTTCGGGCAGTTCGTCGAGGGAGTCCGCGGCGAGCCGGGCGAGGGTGTCGACGAGCTGGGTGGAGTCGGGGACGGGGGTGGCGGGCTCGGTGTCGGGGAGCTGACTGAGCAGCGTGGTGACGGCCCGGGCCGCGTCGGCGTCCGCGACGGCCGGCAGGATCCTGGTGGTCATACCGGGCCTCACTTGTCCTTGTCGAGCGTGTAGGTGCGGTCGCCGGGGGCGATCGTGGGCTCGCCGCCGGGGGCGACCAGGGCGAGTCGTACGTGCTCGGCGAAGGACTCGGCGTAGGCGACGCGCTGGGTGTCGAGGGTGGAGAGGGCGAAGGTGATCGGGACGGCCTCGGTGGCGCGGCTGTTCCGGTCGGCGGAGCGGGCGGCGCTGATCGGGGTCAGCTCGCCGACGTCGATGACGCGGGCGTTGCTGACGATGACCTTGGACTGGGCGGGCGGGCCCCCCTTCTCGCCGGCGAAGGTGGCGTAGATGTTGACCGTCGCGCCGGGGGTGATCTTGCCGGCGACTCCGGTCGCGGCGTCGATCATGATGGCGATCTCCTGCTGTCCCGGCTGGAGCGCGGGCCGTTTCACGATCATGTCGGCCTGGAGGAGGGATCCGGCGCGGAGGCGGGTGACGGCGATCTTCCCCTCGATCTGGGCGAGATCGGTGACGGCGGTGTCCGGGAGCCAGCGCTCGGGCATCGACACCTTCTCGAACTGCCCGTCGCTCAGCGGCTCGTATGGCTTCACGTCGCTCTTCACCCGGTACGCGGTCACCTCGGGCCCGACCTTGGAGTTCACGTCGCCGATCACCGAGAGGACGCCGGCGAAGGCGGCGAGCGCGCACAGCACGGAGAGCAGGAGGAGGATGACGCCACGACGCTGGCGGGAGTTCATTGCCGTACGACCTCTATCGGATACGTGTGACTCGGCGGACGGGGACCGGGCGGGGACGTGGGGAGCGGGGCGGAGCAGAAGCCGCAGCGGTCGCCGATGAGTTCCATCCGGCACCAGTGGCAGGTCTCGCGCCGTACGGAGGAGACCAGGTGGTGCAGGACCGCGAGGTCGGGCAGGTGGGCGGCGAACTCCACCAGGCGGCCGGTGCCCCACCACCCCGGCGAGTCGGCGGGCAGCGGTGCCTCCTGCACCCCCTGGACCTGCCATCGGGGGGCGAGGGTGGAGATCGGCCAGTCGGTCTGGAGCTGGCCCCTGGCGAGGAGGAGCTGGGTGGCGAACTCGGGTCCGGCCGGCGGCTCGGCTCCCGGTCCGAGCTTGACGAGCTGCGGCACGGGCCCGGCGAGCACCGCGAACTGGGCGCCCGGCATCCAGCCCTTGAGGTGTGACTTCAGACTGACCGGTACGCGGTCGAGCCTGGCCACGGAGCCGAGGACGGCCCCGGCGTAGATGTAGTGGGCGAGCAGCCGGGCGGCGGAGGCGACGACTCCGGGGCTGAAGTCGCAGATGGACAGCTGGCGGAGCTGCCGGGCGAGCACGGCGGTGCCGAGGGGCGGCAGATCGGACTTCACCAGCGCGATCCGGTCGCTCTCCAGGAGGGACCGTACGGCGTGCAGGCGCTGCTCGGTCGCGGTCGGTACGGAGGTGGGGCAGACCACGATGACGTGGCCGTACCGGTCGAGGAGGAGCTGGAGGTCGGCGACGGCGGAGGCGAGCGGCTGGGTGCCGGGCGGGGGCAGGACGACGGCGTTCGGCGTCTGTTGGTCGGTCGGCGGCAGCACCAGGTCAGCACTGGTGACCGCGATCGCTGTCGGCACGTCAGGCTCCCCGTCCACGTCACTCACCGCGTTCACCGCGTCACTGCGTCTGCGTGAGTGCACTTTATCCACGAGGTACGGGGTGGTGAACACACAATCCGTTAAGCGGAGGGGGTTTCTTTGGGTCCACCTTGGGCCCCCTTGGGTCCGCGATGGGCCTGATGTTGGGCCCGGTGCCGGGTCCGGCGATAGGTCCGGTGATGGGTCCCTGGACCCATGCGTCAACCCCCTTTGCCGCCAGAGGACTTGACAACCCGATTGGTCTGGACCAGCTTGTTCCCCCAACGGTGGCCACCGTTCCGACTTCCTCCCCACCAGATCGACACCCCCCTCAACTCCCCCACCGGAGGCAGCAAGTGGACCGCACCACCACACGCTCCCGCAGATGGATCGGCGGCGCCCTCGCGCTCGCCGTCGGCTCCGGACTCGTCCTCGTCGGCGGCGCGGGCACCGCGCAGGCCGCGGACGTCAACGTCGCCAAGAACGCGGGCTTCGAGTCCGGGACCGCCCACTGGACCTGTTCCGCCGGCAGCGGCACGGCCGTCTCCTCGCCGGTACGGACCGGAGCCGGAGCCCTCAAGGCCACCCCCGGCGGCCAGGACCACGCCAAGTGCACCCAGCTCGTGACCGTGAAGCCGAACTCGACGTACAGGCTGAGCGCCTGGGTCCAGGGCGGGTACGCCTACCTCGGCGCGAGCGGCACGGGGACCACGGACGTCTCCACCTGGACCCCGGACAGCTCCTCGTGGAAGCAGCTGACGACGACCTTCACCACGGGCGCGAACACCACCTCCGTGACCGTCTACACCCACGGCTGGTACGGACAGGCCGCCTACCACGTCGACGACGTCTCCGTCTTCGGCCCCGACGGGGGCGGCGGCACCGACCCCGACCCGGTCGTCCCGGCGGCCCCCGCCGGTCTCGCCGCCGGTACCGTCACCTCGTCCTCCGTCGCCCTGAGCTGGAACGCGGTCTCGGGCGCCACGGGCTACAACGTCTACCGGGGCGGCACCAAGGTCCTCTCGGTGAGCGGCCCCTCCGCCACCGTGACCGGCCTGGCCGCCGACACCACGTACCAGTTCCAGGTCACCGCGACGAACGCGGCGGGCGAGTCGGCCAAGTCCGCCACCGTCTCGGCGCGGACCGGCACGGTGACGAACCCCGGGCCCGGGCCGGCCGTGCCCAAGCACGCGCTGACCGGCTACTGGCAGAACTTCGACAACGGAGCGACCGTCCAGAAGCTGCGGGACGTACAGGCGCAGTACGACATCATCGCCGTCTCCTTCGCCGACTCCACCGCCACGCCCGGCCAGATCGTCTTCAACCTCGACCCCGCCGTCGGCTACGCCTCCGTCGCCGACTTCAAGGCGGACATCGCCGCCAAGAAGGCCGCAGGCAAGTCGGTCGTCATCTCGGTCGGCGGCGAGAAGGGGAACGTCACCATCAACAGTGACGCCTCCGCGACCGCCTTCGCGAACAGCGCGTACGCCCTGATGCAGGAGTACGGCTTCAACGGGGTCGACATCGACCTGGAGCACGGCATCAACTCGACGTACCTGACGAAGGCGCTGCGCCAGCTCTCCGCCAAGGCGGGCTCTTCGATGGTGTTGACGATGGCCCCGCAGACCATCGACATGCAGAACACCGGCACCGAGTACTTCAAGACCGCGCTCGCCGTGAAGGACATCCTCACGGTGGTCAACATGCAGTACTACAACAGCGGTTCGATGCTGGGCTGTGACGGCAAGGTCTACAGCCAGGGCTCGGTGGACTTCCTCACCGCGCTCGCCTGCATCCAGCTCCAGGGCGGCCTCGACGCCTCCCAGGTCGGTCTGGGCGTGCCCGCCTCCACCCGGGGCGCGGGCAGCGGCTACGTCGACCCGTCGATCGTGAAGAACGCGCTGGATTGCCTGACCCGTGGCACCGGCTGCGGCACCTTCAAGCCCGCCCGGACCTGGCCGGACCTGCGCGGCGCGATGACCTGGTCGACCAACTGGGACGCGACGGCCGGGAACGCCTGGTCCAACGCCGTCGGCCCGCACGTCCACAACCTGCCGTAACGACGCGACGGTATGGAGACGGTACGGAGACGGTGGCGCCGCCGGTCTTCCCCCCGGCGGCGCCGCCCGCGTGCGCGGCCGGCGCGGCTAGCGTGGCTGGCGCGGCATGCAGTGGCGGAGGACGAGCTCGAGCTGGGCGATCCACTCCTTCACCAGGGCGGAGCGGCCGTTGACCTCGCAGTCGTAGGCCGAGCCGTCGTACAGCGTGACGACGACACGGAGCTGCCGGCCCCTGCGGGCGGACTCGTACTCGACGGACCCGATCTCCGCCCAGGCGAACTCGGCCTCCTCGTCGAAGACTTCGAAGCGGATCCCGTCGGCGTCGGCGACCACCCCGCAGTCCCCGTCGGCGGCGACGAGCGCGGGCGCGGGCGGGGGCGGCTCCGCCGGCATGGTGGGCAGGGCGGGCACCGGCGGCACCTCTCGTACGGGTGGCGGCGCCTGGTCTCGTACGGGTGGCGGTGCCTGGTCCCGTACGGGTGGCGGTGCCTGGTCCCGTACGGGTGCCGGCCCGGCATCCCCCACAGGCACCGGCGCCGCGTCCCGTACGACGAGCGTGGGCGTCGCCCCCTCCCGCAGCGGCGGCGCGCCCGCCAGGGTGTCCAGGATCTCGCCAGGGGTCGGGCGCTCCCCCGGGGCCTTCGCCAGGCACGCCCCCACCAGGCCGCGCAGCCCTGCCGGTACGGAGGCCAGGTCCGGGGTCTCGTGGACCGTGCGGTACATCAGGCCCATTGGGGTGCCGTCTCCGAAGGGCCGCCCGCCGGCCGCCGCGACGAGGACGGCGCCGAGCGCGAAGACGTCGGCCGCGCCGGTCACCTCCTCGCCGAGGGCCTGCTCCGGGGCGAGGTAGCCGGGGGTGCCGAAGGCCGCCCCGGTGGCCGTCAGGCGGGTCGACTCCAGGGCGCGGGCGATCCCGAAGTCGAGGACCCGGGGGCCGTCGGCCGCCATGACGATGTTGCCCGGCTTGAGGTCGCGGTGGACGAGCCCGCAGGCGTGGATGGCCTCCAGCGCCTCGGCGAGCGCGGCCCCGAGTGCCCGCAGCCGCGGTTCGGACAGGGGTCCTTCGGCCGCGACCAGGCCGGCGAGGGTGGGGCCGGGGATGTACGCGGTCGCCAGCCAGGGCGCCTCGGCCTCCGGGTCCGCGTCCACGACCTGGGCGGTGTGGAAGCCGCCGACCCTCCGGGCCGCCTCCACCTCCGCCCTGAAACGGGCGCGGAAGGCCGGATCCGAGGCGAGTTCCGGCCGTGCCACCTTCACCGCGACCGCGCGCCCGCCGCGCGAGCGCGCCAAATACACGGTGCCCATGCCGCCTTCGCCTAGCTTGTGCTCGACCTCGTACCTACCGATCAGCGTCCCCACGCGCACAGTATGGCCGAAGACGACTCCTTGACCGGTGCATGCCATAGCCGGACGATGTGGCCGGACACCCGCACCTGTCCTGTCGCACACCCCCACACTCCCCACCCAGGAGACAGCATGCGACTTCGCATTCGCGGAAGAAGGTCCGCCACCCTCGCGGCCCTTCTCGCGCTCGCCGTGGCGACGCCACTCGCCGCAAGCGCCACCCCGGCCGGGGCCGACCCGACGCCGACCGCCGCCACCGCCCCCGCCACCTCGACCTCCGCCTCCGCCGAAGAGGTGATCCGGCAGTACGAAGTCGCCGGACCCTCCACGGTGGCCGCCCGCACCGCCCTCGCCGCCACCGGGGTCTCGATCGACGAGGTCGACGCCCGCTCGGTCGTGATCAGCGCCAACGCGGACCAGCTGCGGAAGGTCAAGGCCCTCGGCTACAAGGTCACCGCTCTGCCCGGGCCCCCGGACCGCACCGTCGAGGGCCTCGACGTCACCCCGCTCGACTTCCCCTCCGCCGACTCGCGCTACCACAACTACGCCGAGATGAACGCGGAGATCAACCAGCGGCTCACCCAGTACCCGGGCATCATGAACAAGCGGGTCATCGGCAAGACGTACCAGGGCCGCGACATCGTCGCCATCAAGATCAGCGACAACGTGGCCACGGACGAGAACGAGCCCGAGGTCCTCTTCACCCACCACCAGCACGCACGCGAGCACCTCACCGTCGAGATGGCGCTTTACCTGCTCCGCGAGCTGGGCGCGGGCTACGGGACGGACTCCCGGATCACGAACGTGGTGAACAGCCGCGAGATCTGGATCGTGCCGGACCTCAACCCCGACGGCGGCGAGTACGACATCGCCTCCGGCTCCTACCGCAGCTGGCGCAAGAACCGGCAGCCCAACTCCGGCTCCAGCTACGTCGGCACCGACATGAACCGCAACTGGAACTACAAGTGGGGCTGCTGCGGCGGCTCCTCCGGCTCCACCAGCTCCGAGACCTACCGGGGCACCGCCCCCGAGTCCGCCCCCGAGGTGAAGGTCGTCGCCGACTTCGTCCGCTCCCGCGTGGTGGGCGGCAAGCAGCAGATCAAGGCCGGCATCGACTTCCACACGTACAGCGAGCTGGTGCTCTGGCCGTACGGCTACACCACCGCGAACACCGCGCCCGGCATGACCCAGGACGACCGCGACGCCTTCGCGGCCGTCGGACAGAAGATGGCCGCGAGCAACGGCTACACCGCCGAGCAGTCCAGCGACCTCTACATCACGGACGGGTCGATCGACGACTATCTGTGGGGCGCGCAGAAGATCTTCGGCTACACCTTCGAGATGTACCCGGCCTCGTCCTCCGGCGGCGGCTTCTACCCGCCCGACGAGGTGATCGAGCGCGAGACGAGCCGCAACAAGGACGCCGTCCTGCAGCTCCTGGAGAACGCGGACTGCATGTACCGCTCGATCGGCAAGGCCTCGCAGTACTGCACGAGTTGATATCGATCGCGTGAACTCCCTGTCCCGGCCGTGTCCGGGACAGGGAGAACCGTGGCCGTGCCGTCCCCCTCGTGTCACTGTGGACGGGGACCGGTACCACGGGGGAGGTACGGCATGACGGGGGCAGGGGCGCGCGTAGAGGAACTGCGCGGGGACGATCCACGACAGCTGGGTCGCTACCGGCTGCTCGGCCGGCTCGGCTCGGGCGGCATGGGCCGGGTCTATCTCGGCCGCACGCGCGGCGGACGGCTCGTCGCCGTGAAGACTCTGCTCGCCGAGGGGGTCGTCGAGGAGACGGACCGCCGGCGCTTCGCGCGCGAGGTCGCGCTCGCCCAGCGGGTCACCAGCGGCTACACGGCGCGGGTGCTCGACGCGGACGCCACCGCCGACCGGCCGTGGATGGCGATCGAGTACATCGCCGCGCCCTCGCTGGCGGAGCTGGTCCGCGAGAAGGGCGTGCTGCAGGCCTCGGCCGTACGGTGGGTGGCGGCCGGGACGGCGGAGGCGCTGGTCACCCTGCACCGGATGGGCATCGTCCACCGGGACGTGAAGCCGCAGAACATCCTGCTGCCCCTGGACGGGCCACGCCTGATCGACTTCGGCATCTCCCACGCCAGCGACTTCACCCGGACGCAGCTCACCCTCGGGACCATAGCGTTCACCTCGCCGGAGCAGGCGCGGGGCGAGGAGTCGACGACCGCGGCCGACGTCTACTCGCTCGGCGCGACCCTCTTCCACCTCGCCGTGGGCCGGCCGCCCTATCGGGTGGACGGGGACACGCTGCGGCTGCTCTCCCGCGTCCAGCGCGGCGACCTGGACCTCGACGGGCTCCCGAAGGAACTCATCCCGCTGATCCGTCCGTGCCTGGCGGCGGAGCCGGACGGCCGGCCGAAACCGGCCGATGTCCTGGCGCAGTTCACCGCCTCGCTCGCCGGCCTGCCGAACTCCCCCAGCGGCAACCGCTGGCTGCCACCGCGCTGGACGGAGCTCATCGGGGCGTACGAGAGTCAGGGGCGCCGCTTCCAGGAGACAGGAGCGGGGACGGGGGCCGGGGCGGGGGATTCCCAGGCGCCGACCGTCGACCAGCGGACGGGCGCGGTCCCGCCACCGGGACCGACGAGGGTGCTCCCGGAGGAGCGGGCGCGCCGCGCCGGGCAGGCGCGGGAGGCGCAGGCCGCCATGGCCGCGGCGCTCGCCGCCCACGAGGAGCGGCTCAGGCGCGCCCGCGCCTCCCGTACGCCTCCGACGCCCCCAGCCCGTACACCCGCGCCGCCCTCCCCGGCCCCGTCGGGGAAGAGCGGCGGCGGATGGTTCGGGATCATCCTGGTCGCCGTCGTGGCCTTCTTCATCTACCAGGCGAACACCGAGGACTCCGGCTCGACGGGCAGGGGTTCCTCCTCGTCGTACGACTCCGGGTCCTCCGGGTACACCGGGTACACCCCCGCGCCGACTCCGACGCCGGACGCCGTGGACCTGGCCTTCCGCTCCGTCGAGAGCGGCGACTGTCTCACCGCCTTCGACGACGGCTACGAATCCTGGTCGACGAGGACCCCGCAGACGGTGAGCTGCTCCGCCGCCAACGCCTACCTGCGCGTGACCTCGGCGACCGCGGGCGTCGACTTCGCGGACTGCGCCTCCGGCAACGGCCGCGGCTACTGGTACCACTCCGGCTCGCGCTACACCTTCGCCACCACGCTCTGCGTGGAGCGGCAGTTCCGCAAGGGCCAGTGCTTCGTGGCCAAACGCAGCGGCGACACGATCACCGCGTCCCGGACCCTGAACCTCTGGAACTGCGACGCGACCAAGGTCCCCAAGGGCTTCAACACCGTGCTCCAGATCACCGGTTACTACAAGGCCCAGAAGTCCTATCCGGCCGGCTACTGCTCGCAGAGCCGCGACGACCGGAACATCTACTGGACCTACGAGGTCGACGGGGGAAGGAACGTGCTGTGTACGACGGCGGTCTGACCTTGCTCGTACCGCTCCTGGCGGGCGGGGCGACACTGTTCCGGCTGGTGGGAAGGCGTGCCGCGGGCCGTGCGCCGGTCGGCCCCGCGGACCCGGCGGAACCGGCGGACACGGCCGACCCGCCCGGCCCGGCCGATCCCCTGGCCATGGCGCTGCTCGCCGGCGGCCCCGAACGGGTCGCGGACACGGTGCTCGTCGGTATGCACCAGGCCGGTCTCCTCGTCCTCGACGGGAAGAAGGCCCGCGCGGGCGGGAGCGAGGCCTACGGCTCCGAGCGCCTGCGCCTCCTCGTACGGGAGAAGACGGCCCAGGGAGCGGTGAAGACGCACCGGCTGCACGAGGCGCTGGTGACGTCCGGTCGTATGAAGGTGCTGGACCAGGAGCTGGTGGACGCGGGTCTGTCGCGGCCGCTCGCCCCGCTGCGGGCGTGGCGCCGAGCCTGGCGGTGGCACCTCGCGGTCTGTCTGTTCTCCCTCGCCCTCGGGCTGTTCGCCGCCGTCGGCGAGAGCGGTGCGGCCTGGCTCAATGCCACCTCGCTGCTCGCGTTGGCGCTGCTGGTGGCCGGCCTCTTCCTCGCGCCCTTCGACCGGTTCTCGCCGCAGGGCCGGCTCACCCCGGCCGGCGCGGCGGCCCTGGCGCGGCTGCGGGAGACCCACCGCCACCTGGACGGCTCCTCCTGGGCGAACGCCCCGGCCTGCGGGCACGAACAGGGCCACGCCGATCCGGAGGCGGTCGGCGTGGCCCTGTTCGGCACACACGGGATACGGGACAAGGGCCTGCGCCGCGCGATCCGGAAGGCCCACGAGCGGCCGTCGTCCGGGGGCGGCTGCGGCGGCGGAGGATGCGGCGGCTGCGGCGGGTGAGCCCTCGGGTTCGGGCTCAGGCCCAGGCTCGGGCCCAGGCTCAAGCGCACGCTCAGTCGAGGACCGCGAGGGCGTCGATCTCGATGAGGAGACCCTTGGGGAGGCCGACGTAGACCGTCGTACGGGCCGCGGCCGGGGCCTTGAGGCCCTGCTCCTCGAAGTACGCGTTGTAGATCTCGTTCATCTCGGCGAAGTGGTCGACGTCCGTGAGGTACACGCGCATCATCATCACGTCGTCCCAGCTCGCGCCGCCCTCCTCCAGGATCGCCTTGACGTTGGCGAAGGTCTGGAGGGTCTGCTCGCGCAGGGTCGGACCGGCCGGGGTGGGGTCCTGGCCCGCCACGGCGGGCAGGAAGCCGACCTGGCCGGCGACCTGGAGGATGTTGCCCTTCCTGACACCGTGCGAGAACTTCGCGGGCGGCGCGGTGTGGGTGGCGGGCGTGAGGGCGATCTTCTCGGTCATGCGTGGTGGTCCTTGCCTGAGTAGTCACGGCTGATGGCGTCGGCGGTACGGCGCACCAGCGGGAGCAGGGTGAGGAGTTCTTCGGCCGTGACGACCACGTTGGGCGCCGAGACCGACATGGCGGCGACGACCCGGCCGTCGGCGCCTCGGACGGGGGCGCCGACGCAGTTGATGGACTCCTCGTGGCCACCGAGGTCGGTGGCCCAGCCCTGTTCGCGTACCGTCGCCAGCTCCGCGAGGAAGGCGGCGGCGTTCGGGGTCGAACGGGGCGTGTACATGGGGTAGTCGAGCTTGGCGGCGACGGCGCGCCGCTCGGGCTCGGGAAGGTCGGCGAGGAGCAGCTTGGCGACGGCGGCGACGGTGATCGCGACGGGCCTGCCGATGCGCGAGTACATCCGGACCGGGTAGCGGCTCTCGACCTTGTCGATGTAGAGGACCTCGCCCTCCTCGTACACCGCGAGGTGCACGGTGTGCCCGGTCTGCTCGTTGAGCGCGGCGAGGTGGGGGTGGGCGATCTCGCGGATGTCGAGGCTCTCGACGGCCTCCTGGGCGAGGGCGAAGAGGCGGGCGCCGAGGCGGTAGCGCTGGTCCTGCTGGCGGTAGACGAGGCCGTGCTCGTGCAGGGTGCGCAGCAGGCGCAGGGCGGTGGACTTGTGCACCCCGAGCCGGTCGGCGACCTGCCCGAGGTCGGCGGGGCCCTGCGCGAGCAGCGGCAGGATGCTCAGCGCGCGGTCGACGGTCTGGCTCATGGCGTACGTCCTTCCTGGTCCGCCCCGGTACGCGTCCAGCCGGGGCCGAGGTGAAGTCTCCCCCAGGCCTCGTCGTCGAGGGCGACGAGCCGGTCGGCGCGCGCGATCCATGAGGAGCCGCGCGAAGCGGCTCCGTGCCCGAGGTCGCCCAGGTCGCCCAGGCCACCCAGGTCACCCAGGTCACCCAGGTCACCCAGGTCACCGGCGACGGTGAGGGCGGCGGCGGCCATGAGGTGCCCGTGCCGGATCCGCTCCCGTACGGGCAGGCCGCGCAGCGTCCCGGAGAGAAACCCGGCGGCGAAGGCGTCCCCGGCCCCGACGGCGGCGACGACGTCGACACGGGGCGCGGCGGCGAAGACGACGGCGTCCGCGTCGGCGCCCGCACCGGCACCGGCCCCTGACGTTTCCCGCTCGAACACCACCGCACCCCGGCCGCCCCGCTTCACGACCAGCGTCGTGGGCTCCGGCAGCAGGGCCCGGATCGCCTCGGGACCCGCCACCCCCCACGCCGCTTCCGCCTCGTCCGCACCGACGAAGACGAGGTCCGCGCCCCGCGCCAGTTCCAGCAGCACACCACCGCCGTGCGCGGCATCGCGCCACAGCCCCGGCCGGAAGTTCACGTCGAACGACACCGTCGGGCGGCCCTCGCGGGGCGCGGTCAGTTCCCGCATCAGGCGGAGGCAGTCGTCCGAGAGGGCGGCCGTGATCCCGGACAGGTGCAGGAAGCGGCCACCGCGGACGGCCTCGTACCCCACCGTCGCCGGCGACATCGCCGACGCCGCCGACCCGGCCCGGTGGTAGACGACCTCGTGCCCGTCGGTCGCCCGGTCCGTGGCGGTACGGAAGTAGATCCCGGTCGGCCGCAGGGCGTCCCGCCCGACCGCCGAGACGTCCACCCCGTACGCCCCGACCGCCTCCACCAGGTGGTCGCCGAAGCCGTCCTCCCCCACCCGGCTGACCCACTTCGCACGGTGCCCGGCCGCCGCCAGCGCGCAGGCGACATTGGACTCGGCGCCACCGATGGTGCGGGCGAAGGAGGGGACGTCGGCGAGGCGGCCCGGCCGGGAGGGCAGAAAGGTGACCATGGACTCCCCGAGGCAGACGACGTCCACGGACGGCTCGTCCACGGTCGGGTTTCCTGGCACTCTCGGGCTCCTGGGCGATCGATCGGGTCCGTTGACCCGGCGTTGGCCCGGATGTTAGACAGCTTCAAGCAATACACGCAACGCCTGTTGCACATACCGCAACGCAACAGACGTGCACCACAGAGGAGGCCCCATGCCGGCAGAACTGGCGAACGAGCGCGTCGACCACCGCTTCAAGGGCCTGCCCCCGGACGCCGAGGGCCTGACCGTCGGCGAGCTGGCCGCCCAGCGCCGGAACCTCTTCACGGGCGGCTTCACCACCCCCGTCCTCGCCCTCTCCGCCGAGTCCGTCGAGCACAACCTCCGCGTCCTGGAGGCCTACGCCGAGCACCACGGCCTCGCCTTCGCCCCGCACGGCAAGACCTCCATGGCACCCCAGCTCTTCGACCGCCAGCTGGAGCACGGCGCGTGGGGCATCACCGCCGCCGTCCCGCACCAGGCCCGGGTCTACCGCGCCCACGGCATCGCCCGGATCTTCCTCGCGAACGAACTCGTCGACGCGCCCGCCCTCCACTGGCTCGCGGCCGAGCTCGACGCCGACCCCGGCTTCCGCTTCATCTGCTACGTCGACTCCGTGCGCGGGGTCGAACTCATGGACGCGGCCCTGACCGAGGCCGGCGCGGCCCGCCCCGTGGACGTCGTCGTGGAGCTCGGCGCCGGCGAGGGAGCCCGTACCGGAGCCCGTACGGAAGCCGACTGCACCGCCGTCGCCGACGCCGTCGCCGCGACCACCACCCTGCGTCTGGTCGGCGTCGCCGGCTATGAGGGCGAGGTCCCGCAGGCCACCACCGAGCGCGTACGGGAGTGGCTGAACCGGCTCGTGTCGCTCGCCGCCGACCTCGACAAGGCCGGCCGCTTCTCGCCCGACATCGACGAGATCGTGATCAGCGCGGGCGGCAGCGCCTGGTTCGACACGGTCGCCGAGGTCTTCGCCGAGATCCCCGAACTCTCCCTGCCCGTCCTGAAGTTGCTGCGCTCGGGCGCCTACGTCTCGCACGACGACGGCCACTACCGCCGCCTCACCCCCTTCAACCGGGTCCCCGAGGAGGGCGCACTCCAGCCCGCCTTCCGGCTCTGGGCGCAGGTCGTCTCCCGCCCGACCCCCGAGCAGGCGTTCACCAACGCGGGGAAGCGGGACGCGGCCTACGACCTCGACCTGCCCGAGGCGCAGGTGGTCCGCTCCGCCCGCGACGGCGCGCAGCGCCCGGCCACCGGCATCACCGTGACCGGCCTGTCCGACCAGCACGGCTGGCTCCGCACCGGGCCCGAGGCGGACATCGAGGTCGGCGACTGGCTCGGCATGGGCCTCTCCCACCCCTGCACGTCCTTCGACAAGTGGCAGCTGATTCCGCTGGTCGAGGCGGACGGCACGGTCGTCGACTACATCCGTACGTTCTTCTAGGAGAGCCCGGCCACCATGGACCTCGTCATCCGCGACGTGGACGTCGTCGACGGCTCCGGCGGGGACTCCTACCGCGCCGACGTCGCCCTCGACGGCGGCCGGATCGCCGCGATCGTCAAGGAGGGCGCGGCGGCCGGCTGCCGGCGCCCCACCGCCCGGCGCGTCCTGGACGCCGAGGGGCTCGTCCTGGCCCCCGGCTTCATCGACATGCACGCCCACAGCGACCTCGCGCTCCTGCGGGACCCCGACCACAGCGCCAAGGCCGCGCAGGGAGTGACCCTCGAAGTCCTGGGCCAGGACGGGCTGTCGTACGCGCCGGTGGACGACCGCACGCTCGCGGAGGTCCGCCGGGCGATCAGCGGCTGGAACGGCGACGGCTCCGACATCGACTTCGACTTCGACTGGCGCACGGTCGGCGAGTACCTCGACCGACTCGACCGGGCCCACGGCGGCCGGGGCATCGCCGTGAACGCGGCGTACCTGATCCCCCAGGGCACGGTCCGCATGCTGGCCGTCGGCTGGGACGACCGGCCCGCCACCGAGGCCGAGCTGAACCGCATGCGGCAGCTGGTCGCCGAGGGCATGGAGCAGGGCGCGGTCGGCATGTCCTCCGGACTCACCTACACCCCCGGCATGTACGCCCCCGATGCCGAACTCACCGCGCTGTGCGAGGTGGTGGCGCGGTACGGCGGCTACTACTGCCCGCACCACCGCTCGTACGGCGCCGGCGCGCTCCAGGCGTACGAGGAGATGGTCGCCCTCGCCCGGGACGCCGGCTGCGCCCTCCACCTCGCCCACGCGACGATGAACTTCGGCGTGAACAAGGGCAGGGCGCCGGACCTCCTGGCCCTCCTCGACCGGGCGCTCGACGCGGGCGCGGACATCAGCCTCGACACGTACCCGTACACCCCCGGCTGTACGACGCTGGTCGCGCTGCTGCCGAGCTGGGCGAGCGAGGGCGGCCCGGAGGCGATCCTGGCCCGGCTCCAGGACGAGGCGGTCTCCGAGCGGATCCGCCACCACCTGGAGGAGACCGGCTCGGACGGCTGCCACGGCGTCCCGGTCGAGTGGGAGACCATCGAGATCTCGGGGGTGGGCGACCCGGGGCTCGCGGGGTTCGTGGGCCGCCGCGTCGACGGCTGGGCCACCGCCCGCCGGCTCCTCGTGGAGGACCGTCTCGGCACGACGATCCTCCAGCACGTCGGCCACGAGGAGAACGTCCGGGCGATCATGCGCCACCGGGTCCACACGGGCGGCTCGGACGGCATCCTGCAGGGCCTCAAGCCGCACCCGCGCGCGTACGGCACGTTCCCCCACTACCTGGGGCGGTACGTGCGTGAGCTGGGCGTGCTCTCCCTGGAGGAGTGCGTGGCCCACCTGACCTCCCGCCCGGCGGCCCGCCTGCGCCTGCCGGACCGGGGCCTGGTCCGCGAGGGCTACCGCGCGGACCTGGTCCTCTTCGACCCGACGACGGTCGCGGCGGGCTCGACGTACGCCTCCCCCCGCACGCTCCCGACGGGCATCCCCCACGTCCTGATCAACGGCACCTTCGTCATCGAAGACGGCACCCGCACCCCCACCCTCCCCGGCCGCACCCTCCGCCGCCCCCGCTGACCGCACCCCACCCCCGTTGTGGGCACGCCCCCGCCCACCCCACCCCCCGTTGGCAATCGTCCCGCAGGGCGGGACGGGTGGGCACACGGGACGGCGCCCTTACGGGCGCGTCCGTTCCAGGGGCCCGGTCACCACGGGGCCGTCGACCGTCTGAGGCGCGGCCGCCCCCCGCCGCATCCACACAAGCCCCAGGACCAGGACCACACCCGCCACCACAAACCCGTACCACGGCGTACGCCCCGACGGCGCCGTCTCGTACACGAGCGCCGCCGACACCACCCCGAGCACCAGCCCCGCCCCGCTCCTCCAGGCCACAGCTCCCACCACCACCGCCCCCCACAGCAAGTACCACGGCTGCACCATCGGCGAGAGCGCCACCAACCCCACCAGCGAGAGCCCAAGCCCCAGGACCGGATCGATCCGCCCCTTCCAGGCCCGCCACGCCAGCACCAGGATGAGCACCGCCGCCGCCAGCAGCCCCAGCTTCTGCACCACGCCCTTGACCGGCTCCGGGTCGTCGCCGAACAGCAACCCCAGCCCGAGCCCCACATCATTCGTCACCGACAGCGCCGTGTGGATGGCCCCGGCGACGCTCTGCGTACGGAGCCAGCCGAACCCGGTACCGGCGACGAGCGTCGCGCCGACCGCCACGGCCCCCGCCACGAGCCCGGGCAGGACGAGCCCCTTCACCACGCCCCGTACGCCCCCGCCCCCGTCCCCATCCCCGTCCCGGCGGGCCACCATCACCCCGATGAACAGCAGCGCCACCGCCGCCGGCGACTTGATCATCATCGCGAGCCCGACGAGAACGCAGCCGAGCACCCACCGCCCCCGCACCGCGAGCAGCACACCGCTCAGCATCAGCCCGATCATCAGGCCGTCGTTGTGCATGCCGCCGACGACGTGGATCAGCAGGAGCGGGTTCAGAGCCGCCAGCCACAGCGCCCCGCTGTGGTCACCGTCACCCCCCAGCCCCCTGACCGCCCACACGATCAGCGCGAGCGCGCCGAGCGCGATCAGCCGCATCCCGAGCACGGCCGACACGATCTCGCCGCCGGTCGCCTTCACCACCGCCTGGGCGAGGAGGAGGAAGACCGGACCGTACGGCGCGGGGGTGTCGGTCCAGTGCCCGCCGACGCTGTCGGCGGCGTCGGCGCCCAGGTCGTCGGGGCCGAGGACGGAGGGGCCGGCCCCGTAGACGTCATGGCCTTCGAGGACCATCGCGCCCTGGGCGATGTAGCTGTAGACGTCGGCGCTGTAGAGCGGCGGGGCGAGCAGCAGCGGCGCGGTCCAGCACGCGAGGGTCACGAGGACCCGGTCGCGTACGCCGTCCGCGAGCAGTCGCCCGTACCGCCACCAGGCCGCCACGAGCAGCGTGAGCCCGAGGTACGCGAGGACGGCGCCGGCGACCGTGAGTGCCGGGCCGCGCGGGGCCCAGAGGCCCCACGGCTCGCGTACCGGAAGCGTTCCGGCCGTGAGACCGCCGACGGCGACGGCGAGCGATCCGGCCGCACCCAGCCACCGGCATCCGGAGGCACTCAAAATCCACATGACGGGTCAACCTATCCTGACCCGCGCGACGGCGGCCGGTCCCGGTGACCGGTGCGAAAGACGAGGTGCCGCCCCTACTTCGGGCGCTTCGAGGCGCCGGGGGCCGACCCCGACTTGCCCGGCCGGTCGCCGGAGCCGTCCGCCGCGGCGGTGGGCGAGGCGGTCCCGGCGCCCGAGCCGGCCCCGGCACCGTGGTCCCCGGACGGAGCAACGGAGGTGCTCGGAGTCGCGGTCCCGGAAGAGGCCGCGGATTCCGTCGCCGTGCCGGGCCGCGGCTCCCCCGAGTCCCCGCCCGAGTCCCCGGCCCCGTCTCCGCCCGCCCCCTGGGAGTCCCCGCTCTCCGAGGGGTCCGCCTGGATCAGGGCGGGCATCCCCGGACGCCGGTCGTCACCGGACCGCGACCCGCCGTCCTGCCCGGACCGAAACGTTCCGCCGGCGACCGCGACGACCGCGACGACCACGGCCGCGAGGAGTCCGACGCCGAGGACGCCCCCGCCGACGACACTCCACCGCACGCCCGGCCCACGGCGCGCCGACGCGTGCCGACGCCGCCGCTCGGGGTTGCCGGGGACGCCGGTGGCGCCGTTGTCCTGGTGGCTCATGGCCGCGAATTCTAGGGATCGCGGCGCCCCTGGAGCGAGCCAGGTCACATTCGCGACATACGCCCGCCCCTCTCCGTACCGCCCGGGTAGCGCCCGACGTGTCCCAAAACACGAGGCGTCCCGTCGCGGCCCGCCGTAAGCTCTCGTCATGCAGGTGATCCAGTCCACGAAGCTCGCCAACGTCTGTTACGAAATCCGAGGCCCGGTGCTCGAAGAGGCGATGCGGCTTGAGGCTGCCGGTCATCGCATCCTCAAGCTGAACACCGGCAACCCGGCCGCCTTCGGTTTCGAGTGCCCGCCGGCGATCCTCGAGGACGTGCTGCGCAACCTCGCCGACGCGCACGGCTACGGCGACGCGAAGGGGCTGCTGTCGGCCCGCCGCGCGGTGATGAGCCATTACGAGACCAAGGGCATTCCGCTCTCCGTCGAGGACATCTACCTCGGCAACGGCGTCTCCGAGCTGATCCAGATGTCGATGCAGGCGCTGCTCGACGACGGCGACGAGGTGCTCGTCCCGGCGCCCGACTATCCGCTGTGGACGGCCTCGGTCTCGCTGGCGGGCGGCACGGCCGTGCACTACCGCTGCGACGAGCAGGCGGACTGGATGCCGGACCTCGCCGACATCGAGCGGAAGATCACCGACCGCACCAAGGCGATCGTGATCATCAACCCGAACAATCCGACGGGCGCCGTCTACGACGACGAGATGCTCCGGTCCCTCACCGAGATCGCCCGGCGCCACAACCTGGTCGTCTGCTCGGACGAGATCTACGACAAGATCCTCTACGACGGCACCACGCACACGCCGACCGCCGCCCTCGCCCCCGATCTGCTCGTCCTCACCTTCAACGGGATGAGCAAGAACTACCGGGTGGCCGGCTTCCGCTCCGGCTGGCTGGCCGTCTGCGGCCCGAAGGCCCACGCCACCTCGTACATCGAGGGGCTGACGATCCTCGCGAACATGCGTCTGTGCGCCAACATGCCGGCGCAGCACGCGGTGGCGGCCGCGCTCCAGGGGCGGCAGTCGATCGAGGATCTGGTCCTGCCCGGTGGCCGCCTGCTCGAACAGCGGGACACGGCGTACGAGCTGCTGACGCGGATCCCCGGGGTGACCTGTGTGAAGCCGAAGGGCGCCCTGTATCTGTTCCCGCGCCTCGACCCGAACGTCTACAAGATCAAGGACGATCGTCAGATGGTCCTCGACCTGCTGCGGGCCGAGAAGATCATGGTGGTGCACGGTACGGGCTTCAACTGGCACGAGCCGGACCACTTCCGGATCGTCACGCTGCCGAACGCCCAGGACCTGGCGGACGCGGTGACCCGGATCGGGCGGTTCCTGGACGGCTACAGCCAGCCGTGACGGCGGGGCCTCCCGGCCCGTTGACGCCACTCAACTTTAGACGAAATCTAAGCTAGGATGGCCGCAGAGCTACTGCAGGAGGCCATCCCCATGTACGAACCGATCCGCACCAAGTCGGTCCACCGGATGGCCGACGACGCTCCGGACGCGTACCCGCACCGCTCGCGCGAGGAGGAGCTGGACATCCAGCTCGCCGGACACCTCTCCGCCCTGCTCGCCGTCACGGACGAGCTGGGCGACGCGGCCGCCGGCGACCTCATCGCCGAGCAGGTGGCACGGCTGCGTGGCGCGCCGCCGGCCCGCCACGCCGGACTGAGCGGCTCGCCCGCCCCGTCCCTGCACCGCCGCGCGCACGCCCTCGCGGGCCGCGCCCTGGTCGTCGCCGCCTCCCGTGCCGACACCGCCGCCGCGATCCTCGCCGCCGAGCGCATGGACGCGCACGCCGCGGCCCTGGCCTCTCCCGAGCTGGTCGGCACCCCCTGACGGCCCCGGTCCGCGCGCCGCGAAGGCCCGCGGACCGGGCGCCACCCACCGCTGTCCCGCCGCCGACCTCTTACGGAAAAGGCACCGGCCCCCGAGGCCGTGAGGGGGCTCGGGGGCCGGTGTGCGTCGTGGCGGGCCGTTCGTGACCCCACTGGTCAGGGCGGTGTTCGGGGCGACCCGCCACGAGTCTTCGGGGGCGGGATCAGCCCAGGCGCTCGACCAGCGCGCGGTACTGGTCCCACAGCTCCTTCGGCGTGTGGTCACCGAAGGTGTTGAGGTGCTCGGGGACCAGGGCGGCCTCCTCGCGCCAGACGTCGCGGTCGACCTTGAGCAGGAACTCCAGGTCCTCGGCCGGCAGGTCCAGGCCGTCGGTGTCGAGGGACTCGACGGTCGGCAGGATGCCGATCGGGGTCTCGACGCCCTCCGCCTTGCCCTCCAGGCGCTCCACGATCCACTTCAGGACACGGCTGTTCTCGCCGAAGCCGGGCCAGACGAACTTGCCCGCGTCGTTCTTGCGGAACCAGTTCACGTAGTAGATCTTCGGCAGCTTGGCCTGGTCGGCTCCGGCGCCGACCTTGACCCAGTGCGCCATGTAGTCGCCCATGTTGTAGCCGCAGAACGGCAGCATGGCGAACGGGTCGCGGCGCAGCTCGCCGACCTTGCCCTCGGCGGCGGCGGTCTTCTCGGAGGCGACGTTCGCGCCGAGGAAGACGCCGTGGTTCCAGTCGAAGGACTCCGTCACCAGCGGCACGGCGGAGGCGCGGCGGCCGCCGAAGAGGATCGCCGAGATCGGCACGCCCTTCGGGTCCTCCCACTCCGGCGCGATGATGGGGCACTGCGAGGCGGGGACGGTGAAGCGGGCGTTGGGGTGGGCCGCCGGAGTCTCGGAGTCCGGGGTCCAGTCGTTGCCCTTCCAGTCCGTGAGGTGCTTGGGAGCCTCCTCGGTCATGCCCTCCCACCAGACGTCGCCGTCGTCGGTCAGCGCGACGTTGGTGAAGACGGCGTTGCCCCACAGGGTCTTCATGGCGTTGGCGTTGGTGTGCTCGCCGGTGCCGGGCGCGACGCCGAAGAAGCCGGCCTCGGGGTTGATCGCGTAGAGGCGGCCGTCCTCGCCGAAGCGCATCCAGGCGATGTCGTCGCCGATGGTCTCGACGGTCCAGCCGGAGATCGTGGGCTCCAGCATGGCGAGGTTGGTCTTGCCACAGGCGGACGGGAACGCGGCGGCGACGTACTTCGACTCGCCCTGCGGCGGGGTGAGCTTGAGGATCAGCATGTGCTCGGCGAGCCAGCCCTCGTCGCGCGCCATGACGGACGCGATGCGCAGGGCGTAGCACTTCTTGCCGAGCAGGGCGTTGCCGCCGTAGCCGGAGCCGTACGACCAGATCTCGCGGGTCTCGGGGAAGTGCGAGATGTACTTGGTGGTGTTGCAGGGCCACGGGACGTCGGCCTCGCCCTCGGCGAGCGGCGCGCCGAGCGTGTGGACGGCCTTGACGAAGAAGCCGTCCTCTCCGAGCTGGTCGAGGACGGCCTGTCCCATGCGGGTCATGGTGCGCATGGAGACGGCGACGTACGCGGAGTCGGTGATCTCGACGCCGATGGCGGAGAGCGGCGAGCCGACGGGGCCCATGCAGAAGGGCACGACGTACATCGTGCGGCCCTTCATCGAGCCGCGGAAGATGCCGTCCTCACCGGCGAAGATCTTCTTCATCTCCGCGGGGGCCTTCCAGTGGTTGGTCGGGCCCGCGTCCTCCTCCTTCTCGGAGCAGATGAAGGTCCGGTCCTCGACGCGCGCGACGTCGGAGGGGTCGGAGGCGGCGTAGTACGAGTTCGGGCGCTTGATCTCGTCCAGCTTCTTGAACGTGCCCTTGGCGACGAGCTCCTCGCAGAGACGCTCGTACTCGGCCTCGGATCCGTCGCACCAGACGATGCTGTCCGGCTGCGTGATCGCTGCGATCTCGTTCACCCAGGAGACGAGTTCCTGGTGCTTGGTGGGGACGGTGGTGGGAGCCGCGTTGTCGCGCGCCACGATTGCTCCTTGATGAGGGGTTTTTAGATGTAGGCCCCTTGGGGGCTGCGACCCGGATGCTTCTCGTGTGGAGACGCTCGCGCTCATCCGGTGCCGACCGCACTCATTTGATCATCCGATGCAAGTGCCCATATGTCCAGAGGGCCGCCCACGT
This sequence comes from Streptomyces sp. NPDC015346, assembly GCF_043078785.1. Lineage (NCBI taxonomy): Bacteria > Bacillati > Actinomycetota > Actinomycetes > Kitasatosporales > Streptomycetaceae > Streptomyces > Streptomyces sp. NPDC015346. The sequence continues at coordinate 111,722 of NZ_JBIBTW010000004.1, forward strand.
GAGCATCGCCACTCCTCTCCGGCACCTACGGGGGCGTAGGTAGCATGCGAGGCATGACTTCAGGCATGCCGTCGGTGACCGAGATAGAGCAGTTCGTGAAGCCTCGGCTCAGAGGATGGCTGCACGCCGGGATGTTTCCCGCCGTGATCGTCGCGGGCGTGATCCTCGTCGCCCTCGCGGACTCGCCCCGGGCCCGCATCGCCTGTGGCATCTACGTCCTCACCGCCTGCCTGCTCTTCGGCATCAGCGCGCTGTACCACCGGGGGAACTGGGGCCCCCGCGGCGAAGCCGTCCTGCGGCGCCTCGACCACGCCAACATCTTTCTGATCATCGCGGGCACCTATACCCCGCTGACGCTGCTGCTCCTCCCCGATTCCACCGGGCGGCCGCTCATGTGGGCGGTCTGGATCGCGGCCGGCGCCGGCATAGCGTTCCGGGTCTTCTGGGTCGGCGCCCCGCGCTGGCTGTACACACCCTGTTACATCGCGATGGGCTGGGCCGCCGTCTTCTTCCTGCCCGACTTCATGCGGGCCGGCGGCGTCGCCGTCCTCGTCCTCGTCGTCGTCGGCGGCCTGCTCTACAGCGCCGGCGGCGTCGTCTACGGCATGCAACGCCCGAACCCGTCGCCGCGCTGGTTCGGCTTCCACGAGGTCTTCCACTCCCTGACCCTGGCGGCCTTCATCGCCCACTACGTCGGTATCTCGCTGGTGGCCTACCGGGCCTGAGCGCGAGAAGGCCCGGAGCCCTCAAGGGCGGCCCGTCGCCCCGAGCGCGGCCCTGATCACCCGCCCCGACTCCGGGTTGTCCGCGCACGCCCACACACCGTGCGGGCAGTAGTCGGTGAACGTCTGGTAGACCGGCCGATGCCGGGCGAACCAGTCGAGCATCCCCCGCACGTACGCCGGGTTGTCGCCGTTGCGGAACAGCCCCCACTCCGGATACGAGACGGGCTTGCCGCGCGCCGCCGCGAACCGCACATGGTCCGCGAGCCCGAACTCCTCCGTCACCTGCTCCTCGAAGCCCAGCCCCTCGGGCTGGTCGTAGGCGTCCATCCCGATGATGTCGACATGGAAGTCGCCCGGGTAGCAGCGCGGCCACTCCACCGCGTCCCGCCCCCGGCTGGCCGTGAAGTCGAAACGGAAGCGCTGCCCCGGCACCGCGCGCAGCACGGTCACCACCCGCCGCCAGTACGCCTTCCAGGTCTCCGGGTCCGGTCCGCAGCGGTGGCTGTAGGTGGTGCCGTTCATCTCCCAGCCCAGGACCAGCACCGCGTCGGACAGGCGGTGGGCGACCAGCCGCTCGCCCAGCGTGCGGAAGTGCTCGTCGTAGGAGCCCGCCGCGCCGCGCCGCAGCCCGGCCCGGACCTCGTCGTCCGGCAGCCCTTCCTCGCTGCGGTCGAGCAGCGGCACGTTCAGGACGAAGAGCCGCCCGGGCCGCTCGGCCTTCCACCGCGCCCACGGCTCGAAGAGCGCCGGATGCCCCTCGATGTTCGACCACCGGTCACCGGGCAGATACGTGTGCCCCACGGTCAGCGAGGCGCCGCCGAGCCACTCCTGCACCGCGGCGATCCGCGCGACGCCCGCCCCGTCCGAGCCGGTGAAGAACCCGGCCGGGACCGCCGGCGGCGGCGCCGGGACGGCGGCCCGCTCCCCGGTGTGCCGGGAACCCGGCGCGATCCGGTCGTAGGGCAGGCAGAACGCGAGAACGACCGCGAGCAGCACGGTCGGTGCGGCCCGCGGCCAGGAGAGGGTGGTCACGTCAGCTGGTCCAGAAATCCCACCACCGGGTCAGGATCAGCATCCCGACGACCCCGATGTGCAGGACGGGCGGCGCGAAGGCGAAGTCCTCGAAGAACCCCTTCACGGCGGCCGGCGCGGGCAGCGCACCCGACCGGACGTTGTGCGCCGTCACGTACCAGAACATGACGATGGTGGCGACCCAGGCGAGGCAGCACCACAGGCAGAGCGAGTTGATCTCGTACAGCGACTGGTACATCAGCCAGGCGCAGAACCCGACGCCGAAGAACGTCCCGGCGTTCAGGCCGAGCCAGAACCAGCGGCGGTGGCGGGCGCCGGCCAGCAGACCGGCGCCGATGGCGACGACCATCCCGTACGTGACGAGGCCGAGCATCGGGTTCGGGAAACCGAACACCGCCGCCTGCTCGCTCTTCATGATGTTGCCGCACGACACGATCGGGTTCAGGCTGCAGCCCGGCTCGAAGTCCGGATCCTCAAGGAGCTTGAACTTGTCGATCGTGATGACCCAGGCGGCCAGCACGCCGGCCGCGCCGGTGACCACGAGCAGCCAGGCCAGGGCCCGGCTCGCCCCGACCGCCCCGGCCCGCCCGTGCGTCCCGTCGTCCTGCGCGAGCTGCCGCTGCCCCGGCACTCCGCCCTGGACATCCACCCTCGCCATGTCGCCGCCGCCCCCTGCCCGCTCAGCCCTGCAACCGCCGGACCGGCAGCACCGCGTGCCCCCCGACCGCCAGGGCGTCCTCGCCGGCGAAGAAGGACCGCAGCTGCTCCTCCGAGACCGCCCCGCCGGGCGGGACCTCGGACCAGGGGCGGACGGAGCAGATCAGGTAGGCGTGTCCGAGTTCCCTGGCGGCCGCGTCCCACTCCGCCGGCACCGAACACTGCACCTTCAGGAACGGCAGGGTGAGAACCGCCTGCTGAGCCTCGACGAGGAGGTGGGCATCGATCCCGGACTCCTTCGACGCGTCGACCACCGGTCCGCCGACGGGCAGGCCCATGCCCTCCACGGCGGCCCGCATCGCCTCTTCACCGGCCTCGCGGCCGTCGCTGCCGTTGCCGAGCGAATACACCATCAGATACGGAGCGGCGGGCTTGTCATCGGTCGGGCCGGTGGTCCAGAAAACGGCCGCGAGGGTCCCCAGCGGAGAGACGCTGCGCGCCTGGGCAACCACATCCGGAGAGACGTTGCGCGCCTCGGAAACGACATGGGAAGAAGTCATGGGTCCGGATGGTAGTGGTCGCATGCCCGCCGTTCCGCGCCGAATTCACTCGATCGGCCGATATTCACTCGGCTGGCATTTCGCCCGCAACGAAGCCGCGTTGTCCTCGTTGTGCCCAGAGGGCATTTGTCGACCACCAGGAGATCACTCATGATCGTCCCGCGACGCGTCGCACTGCGATCCCTCTTCACCGTGGCCGTCGCCGCCTTCACGGGCGGCGCGCTGGCCCGTATCGCCACCGCACCCACGGCGCGGCCCGTCCCCGGGGACGACCCGTCCGGAGATTTCCCGGGCGACCCCTTCGACCTCTTCGACGAGATGTACGCGGGGCGCCGCATCCAGGCCCGTACCACCCCGGCCGGTGTGCCGGAGGTCCGTGTCGACGGCAGGCCGCTGCATCTGATGCGCTGCGCGGACGGCGGCTATCTCACCCCCATCGATCACTACCAGACCTATCCGACGCCACTGGCGGCCACCCGCGCGGCCGTGGACGAGCTGGGGTCCGCGCCACTGTCCCGCCTCGCGGCGGCCCACGGCGCCCACCCGGGAGGGAGTCCGCGTGGTCTACACACGTAAGGACCAGCGGGATCTGACCAGCGCCGAGCGGAAGAAGTTCGTCTCCGCCGTCCTGGAGCTCAAGCGCGGCGGGGAGTACGACGAGTTCGTCCGCACGCACATCGACTACTACGTCTCCGACGGCGACGGCCGGATGCGGGTGGCCCACATGGCGCCGAGCTTCCTGCCGTGGCACCGCAAGTTCCTGCTGGAGTTCGAGCGGGCGCTGCGCCGGATCGACCCGACGGTGAGCGTGCCGTACTGGGACTGGACGCGCGACAACACCCCGGCGGCCTCGCTCTGGAGCGAGGACTTCATGGGCGGCAACGGACGCGACGGAGATCTCCAGGTGATGACCGGCCCGTTCGCCTACGCGGGCGGACGGTGGACCGTGAAGCACGGCATGACCGAAGGCCGCTTCCTGACCCGGGACTTCGGCCGCCCCCGCGACCCGATCACGCTGCCGACCAAGGCACAGCTGGACGAGGTGATGCGGGAGTCGGTGTACGACGTGGCGCCCTGGAACTCCACGAGCACCTCGGGGTTCCGCAACCGTCTGGAGGGCTGGGCCCCGGGCCGGGGCAACGAACGCTTCCGCATCCACAACCGGGTGCACCGCTGGGTCGGCGGTCTGATGCTGGGCGGGGCCTCGGTCAACGACCCGGTCTTCTGGCTCCACCACTCCTTCGTCGACCTGCTCTGGTCGCGCTGGCAGCAGCGCAACCCACGGGCCGGCTATCTGCCGGCGCAACCCCCGCAGCTCGGCGACTCGCAGTACGGCCGGATCGCGGCGCGCGACGAGCAGATGGGGCCCTGGAACGTCACCCCGGCCCAGATGCTCGACCACAGCGCGATCTACCGGTACGTCTAGCGGACCCTCCGCGCCCCTGCCGCGCGGACGCAAGCGGCCCCCCGGCAACTCTGCCGGGGGGCCCGCTCGGTGATGGGGGGGATCAGCCGCCGTAGCCGCCGTCGCCGTGGCCGTCGACGTTCGCGCAGGCGTTGCCGAACGAGGGGTTGATCAGACCGATGACGGTCACGGTGTTGCCGCAGACGTTCACCGGAAGGTGGATCGGGACCTGCACGACGTTGCCGGCGACGATGCCGGGCGAGTCGACAGCGGCGGCCTGCGCGCCCGATTCGGCGACGGCCAGGCCTGCTCCGCTGAGGGCAACGGCACCCGTGCCGGCGAGGACAGCGGCAGCCTTCGCGATGCGAGACATCAAGTACTCCTTGGACGTGGAAAGGCGACCGCGAGAATCACGGCCGACGTTCCCGTTCAACGCCGAAATGGCGTATGGGTCACGGCCTTTAGGCCGCACGGGATGAAAAACAGAAGAGAAGGCCCGCAGACCGGGGGCCCGCCCGCCGTCGGCTACGGCGGAGGGAACCTCTGGATCTGCGGGCCACGGCCATGCGACAAGCCTCTGTTGTAACGACCAGCGACCCCTCGGGTGGCGGGGAAGAATCGTGTCTTCACCCGCCGGGCCATTCGTCGTACAACAGAACGCCGTCAGACCGTCGGAGCCACCAGACCCAGCTGCGAGTCCAGCGTCCCGTTCATCACGGGGGCCAGGACGCCCACGTTCGGCTCGGTGAAGGCCGGCATCCCGAACCGGTTGTCGCCCGGCAGCACGACCGGGTTGCCGACCTCGGCACCGGGCGTGGCCGCCTTCATGGGCGTCCTCGGGCTGGTGAGCAGGGCCTTGCCCGGCTCGCTCCCTTCGATGACCTCGGGCAGGGGAGCGTCGAGGACGGTCCGGGGGACCGTGCTGGAGACCGGTACCTGCGGCAGGGTGACGTCCGGCAGGACGCCGGAACGCCCCTTGTGGAAGCCGGTGGGTCCGCCCGGGACGGGCAGCGGGACGCCGGAGGCCACGGTGGGGGCGTCCATCGGGATCACCGGCTCCAGGCCCTGGAGTGGAACGACCACCGGCGCCTCGGCGGCGGACGCGGGGGCGGCCATGGCCGCGGAGGCGAGAGCGGTCATGAGGATTCCCATGCCGGCTTGAGATCGCAGGTTCATGACTGCGTATGCCCTTCGGAGCGCGTGACGACGGTGCGGTCTTGCTGTGCTCTGTGAACGAGCGCGCCGGAGATAACGTCGCGAAATTCCCCTGAGTGCAGCAACGGAGAAGACCCCCACCGGTGACGGCGGGGGCCTCCGTTGACGGGACGTCAGTACCGAGCGTCAGTGTCGACGTCCGGAACGTCCGGCGCGCGCGACACGGCCGGCGCGGAGGTAGACGACCGTGCCACCGATGATCAGGGCCGCGCTCACGGCGGCCGCGCCCATGAGTTCGGCATCGCCACCGGTGTCGGGCAGCTCGGGCTTGCCGGGGGGAGACGTCGGCGGCTTCGTCGGCGTGTGGGTGGGCGTGTACGTCGGCGTGTGGGTGGGCGTGTACGTCGGCGTGTGGGTGGGGGTGTGCGTCGGCGTGTGGGTGGGGGTGTGCGTCGGCGTGTGGGTAGGGGTGTGCGTCGGCGTGTACGTCGGCGTGTGGGTAGGGGTGTGCGTCGGCGTGTACGTCGGCGTGTGGGTAGGGGTGTGCGTCGGCGTGTACGTCGGGGGCTTGGTCGGCGGGGTGGGATGGCCGGTCGTCGGGCCCGTGGTCGGCGGCTTCGTCGGCGGCTTCGTCGGCGGGTAGGTCGGGTGGCCCGTCGTCGGCGGCTTCGTCGGCGGATAGGTGGGGTGACCCGTCGTCGGCGGCTTCGTCGGCGGATAGGTGGGGTGACCCGTCGTCGGCGGCTTCGTCGGGTGGCCCGGGCCGCCGGGGTGGTCGGGGTTCCCCGGGTGGTCCGGGTGGCCGGGCGGCTTGGGGGTCTCGCCCTCGGGGCCGTCGCCGTCCCCGTACCCGTTGGGGTCGTCCCACTCGGTCCCGGAGAGGGGGACCTGGACGTGCTGCCCCGCGCCGGTCCCGGGGGCGTCACCCGTACCGGCGGCGGTGTTCGCCGCCACGGCGAAGCCGCCGGTCAGCGACAGGATGCCCGTCGCCGCCGCGGCCGTGAGCGTTTTCCGGCTGATGATGGATCGCATACCGCTCTTCCTCTGGAGAAAGGGAGAGACCGGCGAGGATCCCCCCTCGCTCCGACCGGCCTGTCCGCGCACTCAGTGCGTCAGTCGCTGACGGACTGGTTACGGAAGGTAAGGCTCTCTGGGGCACCGGGCGAATGCGCCGCGGGCCTCGGCGCGACATCGGGCGATGCCGTCCTCGGTCTCTCCATGAGCCAACCTTCCGTGGGTGGTTGGCGAGAGCGTAAGGAGCGGCACGCCACAGCAGCCGGGACCACACGGCAGCCGATCAGAAAATCATTCGATCAGCCGATCACTGTGGGTAGCGGCATGCGCCGGTGGGAGCGTCCGTCGGGTCGGGCGGAGCGAGGGGTGACACAGAAGGGTCGGGGCCGTGGGACACGGCCCTCCGCGCGGAGGAGGCGCGCGTTTCGGGGACGGTGTCGGGTTTCCGTCAGTTGAGCGGCAGGCCACCGAGCAGCGGCGCGTTCTTGCCGGCCTTGTCGAGCTGGCTGGTGGCGTCCCCCACGGTCTTGACGACGGATCCGTCGGTCGTGCTGCTCAGCGCGTCGGTCTTCAGTCCCTCGCCGGCGATCTTCGCGAGACCACCGTTCAGGTTCGTGGGGAGGGCGGCCGACGGGACGGCCATGGCGGGCGCGGCGGCACCGAGGGCCATCACAGAACCGGCGACGACCGCGGCGACCTTGGTGGGCTTCATGGAGTGAGTCCTTCCTCTGTGGCGTTTTGCAAGCAAGTCGCTTGCTGTACAGGTCTTTTGAAATTCCCGTACGTCGTTCTGCTTCTGTAACGAGAGGTGCGCTCCCCGGAAACTCCGGGAGGAGGGATTTCTCGACACTGCACCCGAAGGAAGGGGCGCGGTCATATGGACCGATCGGATGCACGGACCGGCCGCCTTGGTGGCCACCGTGCCTGCGGGTATGGCGCTCCGCAGTGGGATGACTACGGAGAGCCATGCCTCCATTCGAGTGAATCCGCCCCTCTGACCTGCTCCTCAGAGGGGCGTACGCCGTTGCACCGGGCGGCGCACGAGGGTGCGTCCGGACGAGCAGAAGGCCGACGCGCCAACCCGGGAGGGTGGGCGCGCCGGCCTCGGAGGGACCGCGATCCGCTGTGCGAGATCAGGCGTTGACGCAGGTGTTGCCCCAGGTGGGGTTCAGGGCGCCGATGACGTTGACGGTGTTGCCGCAGAGGTTGATCGGCAGGTGGATCGGGATCTGGATGACGTTCCCCGCCACGAGACCACCGGAGTTCATGGCCGCGGCCCCGGAGTCGGAGTGGGCGAAGGCGACACCGGTCGCACCCGCGACGGACGCGGCGACACCCACGGACAGGACAACAGCCTTCGCGATACGGGACATGGAGATGCGCTCCTCGATTGTTTGCGGACCAGTCAGTCAAGACGGTCGGCGCGGACGGTTTCGTCCGGCTCCTTCAACAACGTCGACCGTTTTCATCGGTTGCTCTCCCGAACGGGTGACGTTCAACCGATCTTTGGGCCATAGGAGGGCCATTCGAGCGACTGGGCCGGGAATGGCGCAACACGCTCAACGAGGAACCTGCCACGCGGATACGGAAGTTAGCGTTGGTGAGCATCTAATGCTTACTATCGCCCGGCGTTGGGGTTATAAAGTTCCCGAACGCTACTTCCGGCCCAGCCGCGCGGACACCCTTTTCGCACGGTCGGCACCTCCCTCTCCCCCCGTCTTCACGGGTGTTCCCTTGCTTCTCTCATCAAAGCGGAGAACCTGTATGTGGAATTCGCGCTCCTCGACTTCGCCAATTCCGCGAACACCCTCGGAATCCTCCTCGTTCACCGTTCTGCACGCGGTCCAGCCCGGGGACGGCGGGGTCGCCCGGGTCGTCGTCGACCTGGTGCGCGCCCAGCTCGACGCCGGAATGCGGGTCGTCGTCGCCTGCCCGCCCCGGACCCCGCTCGCGGACGCCGTCCGCGCCGAGGGCGCCGCGCTTCACGAGTGGCGGGCGGGGCGTGACCCCGGCCCGCGGCTGGTCCGGGAGACTCTGGACCTGGCCCGGGTGATCCGTACCGTCGGCCCGGATCTGGTCCACGCGCACAGCGCCAAGGCCGGGCTGTGCGCCCGGCTCGCCCTGCGGGGCCGGATCCCGACGGTGTATCAGCCGCACGCCTGGTCCTTCGAGGCGGTCGACGGGACGGTCGCCGCGCTCGCCCGGCGCTGGGAACGGATGGCGGCGCGCTGGACGCGACGGATCGTCTGCGTCAGCGAGGCCGAGCGCCGCACCGGCGAGGAGGCGGGCGTCCGGGCGTCCTGGTCGGTCGTCCACAACGGTGTGGACGTGGCCAGGTTCGCGGACGCCCCCGGGGACCCGGCGGCCTCCGGCGAGGGGCCCGTCGTCGTCTGCGTGGGCCGGCTCTGCCGGCAGAAGGGGCAGGACGTCCTGCTGGCCGCCTGGCCCGCGGTCCTCGCCCAGGTGCCGACGGCCCGTCTGGTGCTCGTCGGCGACGGCCCCGACAGCGACCGGCTGCGCGTCGCCGCTCCCCCGTCGGTGCGCTTCACCGGCGCCGTCGACGACACCGCCCCCTGGTACCGGGCGGCCGATCTGGTCGTCCTGCCGTCCCGTTGGGAGGGCATGGCGCTCGCGCCGCTGGAGGCCATGGCGAGCGGCCGGCCGGTGGTGGTCAGCGATGTGGACGGGGCACGCGAGAGCCTGCCGCCCGGCCACGAATCCCAGTGCCTGGTCCCCTCGGAGGACCCGGCCGCACTCGCCGCAGCCGTCGGCCGCCTTCTGGGCCGGCCCGAGCTGCGGCGGTCCCTGGGCCGCCAGGCCCACGAGCACGTACTCGACAACTTCGATGTGCGGCGCACCGGCGCGGCCGTGGCGGACGTGTACCGCGAGCTGGCCGGAGTGCGGTGCACCGAGCACAGAGAGCCGATTTCGCCGTGACTACGGAAAGCACCAGCATCCCTCCCTCACCGGGCCCCTGGCCCTCGGCGGTCCAGGGTCACGCCCCCGGGCTCGTCTCCCTCGCACCGCAGCGCGGTGCGCCGGACCGGCTGGCTCTGCCACCGCGCCGGCCCGCGCCGCTGCGGTTCGCCACCGTGCCGCTGGTGGCGGCCGACGCTCTGGCCGTGCTGCTCGCCGCCGGGCTGCTGCCCGAGCCGCACCGCGAGATCAGACTGCTCCTGCTCGTCGCCGGCTGCGTGCTCCTGCTCAACGGGTACGCGGGGCTCCACCGGCCCGGCGCCTTCCCTGCCGTACTCGACGAGCTGCCCGCGCTGGCTGCCCGCGCCGGGGTCGCCTGGTGCGTCGCGGCCGCCACCGTCGCCGCGTACACCCCGGCCCTGGCGATCGGTCCGGCCGCGCTGCTGACCGCGTACGCCACGCATCTGGGTGCCGTGTGCGTGCTCCGCGGCGCGGTCCACGCCCGCGGGCGGCGGACGGCCCGGGCGCATCCCCGGTCCGCGCTGGTCGTCGGCGGCCCGGCCGCGGCGCGCCGGTTCGCGGCGGCGGTCGGTCAGCACCCGGAGTACGGCATCCGGCCGGTCGGGATCGTCGGTCCGCGACCGGCCGGCGGAGCGCCGCAGCCGGCCGGTGACACGGGCCTTCCGGTCCTCACCACCACCGAGGAGATCCATCGGGCGGTCATCCAGAACACCGTGCGCGACGCCGTGTTCCTGACGGACGACCCCGGCCTGGTGACGCTCTTCCAGCACTACGGCTGCACCACCTGGCGGGTGGGCGGCGATTCGCACGACGGTCCGATGAGCGATCACCTGTGGGGGTACGGCTGCCGCCGTCTCGTCCCGCTCGGTGAGCGGCGCGGTCTGACCGCGAAGCGCCTGCTCGACGTGGCCGTGGCCGCTCCCGCGCTGGCCATGGCCATGCCCGTGCTGCTGCTGTGCGCGCTGGCGGTCCGGCTCTCCGACGGGCCCGGTGTGCTCTTCCACCAGGAACGGGTGGGGCAGCACGGGCGGTTGTTCACGCTGCTGAAGTTCCGGACGCTGCGCCCGACGGACGAGGCCGAGTCGGCGACGCGGTGGAGCGTGGCCAACGACCGGCGGATGAGCGCTGTCGGCAACTTCCTGCGGCGCACCTCGCTGGACGAGCTGCCGCAGCTGTGGAACGTGCTGCGCGGGGACATGAGCCTGGTCGGTCCGCGGCCGGAACGCCCGTATTTCGTCGCCCAGTTCAGCCGTATCCACGCCGGTTACGCCGAGCGGCACCGGATGCCGGTCGGGCTGACGGGTCTGGCCCAGGTGCACGGGCTGCGCGGCGACACCTCCATCGAGGACCGGTGCCGCTTCGACAACCACTACATCGACCACTGGTCGCTCTGGCAGGACGTCCGCATCCTGCTGCGGACCGCGGCGGGCCTGGTCCGGCCGGCGGGGAGCTGAGATGGCGACGGCCGTGACGCCGGCCGCGGCGTACCGGGGTCCGGAGGTACGGGACTGGGTGCGGCGGGCCGGGGCGCTGTCCCCGGTCCTCGCGGTGGTCGCGCTGCTGCTCGTTCCGGCGGCCGGCGGCGGGGCGGGGGGCACGGGCGGGACGGGCACGCTCGCGGACGCGGCCTCGGGGCTGCTGGTGGTGATCTGTCTCGTCCGGGTGGTGCGGAGCGGGGCGCGGCCGCTGTCCCGGGGGGCGGCCGTCGTGCTCGGTCTGCCGGTGCTCGGGATCTGTCTGGCGGCGATCACCTCGAACGACCCGGGCGCCAGCCTGCCGGGCGTCGCGCGCTACCTGCAGATCTTCGTGCTCGTTCCGGCGGCCGTGCTGCTGATGATCCGCGACCGGCGGGACTTCGCGGTGGTCGCGTGGGCGCTGGTGGGTCTCGGTCTGCTGCAGGGCGCGGTGGGCGTCGGGCAGTACCTCACCGGCACGGGCGCCTCGTACATGGGCGAGGACGTCCGGGCGGTGGGGACGTTCGGGCCGACCGATGTGATGGGGATGGCGACGGTCGTCTCGTACGGGCTCGTCGTCGTCACGGGCATCGCGCTGGGCAGCGGGCGGGGGCGCGTCCGCACGGTCGCGCTGGTCTGCGCGGGGCTGCTCTTCCTGCCGCTGGTCCTTTCGTTCAGCCGGGGCGCGTGGATCGCGACGGTGCTGGCCTGTGCGATCCAGCTGCTGCTCTCGGGGCTGCGGCGGGCCGGGCGGGTGGTGCTGGCGGTGGGGGCGGCCGCGGTGGTGCTGGTGGGCGGGTTCGGCGTCGGTTCGGCGATGGTGGAGGAGCGGGTCGGCAGCATCACGCGGGTGACGGCCGCGCCGGACCAGTCGGTGACGGACCGGTACACGATGTGGGCGGCGGCGGGGCGGATGTGGCGTGCGGAGCCGCTGACGGGGGTGGGCCTGAAGGGGTTTCCGCAGTACCGCGACTCGCACGCCTCGCTCGCGCTGTCCTCCGGCAGCGACACGGCGGGGGCGGGCGCCGCCTTCCAGCGCCAGCCGCTGCTGTCACCGCACAACATGTACCTGCTGGTGCTGAGCGAGCAGGGCCTGGTGGGGCTGCTCGCGCTGGCGGGCAGCTGGGCGGCGCTGCTGGTCGCCGCGGTGCGGCGGCGCGGCCGGGGCGCGGACTGCGCGCTCGTGGCGATCGGCCTGCTGTCGTGGCAGCTCATCGACTTCTTCTACGCGGACATCGGCGGCCCTTCGACGGTGCTGATGTCGGTCGTGCTGGGCCTCGCGGCCTGGTGGTCACTGGCAGGGACGAAGCGTGCGTGACCCCTGGACCGCAGACCCTGACCCGGCCCCGGGCCCGGACCCGGACCCGGACCCGGGCCTGAGCCCGGACCTGGGCCTGAGCCCGGACCTGGGCCTGGGCCCGGACCTGGGCCCGGACCACGCGGAGCGCTTCACGGACCGCTCCGCCGACCGGCCCGCCCCCGCGGCGGGGCCCCCGCCGCCCCGTGACCCCTGGTCCCTGACCGACCCGCCCCCGCCTCCGGCGTCGGACGGCGGCGGCGGGCGGGGCCGTTCGTGGTCGCCGTCCGGGCGGTTTCTGGTGCGGGCTGCCGCTGTGACGGCGGGACTCACCGCCGCCGGGGCGGTGTTCGGGCTCGTCCGGGACCAGATCCTGGCGCACTTCTTCGGGGCCGGGGCCGAGACCGACGCGTTTCTGGTGGCCTGGACGGTGCCCGAGTTCGCCTCGACGCTCCTCATCGAGGACGCGATGGCACTGATCCTGGTGCCCGCCTTCAGCCGGGCCCTGGCCCGCCGGAGCGGCGACCGGCCCGGGGACCCGGTCCGTACCCTCGTACGCTCCACGCTGCCCCGGCTCGCGCTCGCCATGAGCGCCCTCGCCGGGCTCCTGGTCCTCGCCGCGCCGCTCCTCGTCGCCGCGCTCGCGCCCGGCCTGCCCGACCCGCAGCTCGCCGTGGACTGCACCCGGCTCACCGCGACGTGCCTGCTGACGTTCGCCCTCACCGGCTACTGCTCGGCGGCCCTGCGCGCCCACGGCTCCTTCCTCCCGCCGGCCGCGATCTACGTCGCGTACAACATCGGGATCATCGGCACGATCGTGGTGCTGCGCGAGCCGCTCGGCGTACGGTCGGCGGCGGCCGGTGTCGCGGTCGGCGGCGTGCTCATGGTGCTGGTCCAAGCGCCTTTCCTCGTGCGGGTGTTGCGCCGTCGGCCGACGCCCAAGGAGGAGCCGGCCACGGCGCTCGCGGGCGACGGGCGGCTCCTGGTCCTCGGCCTGATCGCCCCCGTCATCGCCTTCGCTCTCTCGCGCCAGTCCCAGATCCTCGTCGAGCGCTTCCTCGCCTCGCCGCTGCCCGCCGGCGCCATCTCGCATCTGAACTACGCGCAGAAGATCGCGCAGATGCCGATGATCCTCTCCCTGATGCTGTGCACGGTCAGCTTCCCCGTCGTCGCCCGCGCCATGGCCGCGGGCGACGCCGAGGGCGCGCGGCGCCGCGTCGAACGGGATCTGCTGCTCGCCGCCGTCGTCGTCCTCACCGGCACCTCGATCGTGATCGCCGCCGCCCCGCAGATCGTCGAACTCCTCTTCCAGCGCGGCGCCTTCGACCGGGCCGACACCGAGGCGACGGCCGCCGTGATGCGGGTCTACGCCCTCGGTCTGCTCGGTCAGACGACGGTCGGCGCCCTGGTCCGCTGCTACTTCTCCGCCGCCCGGCCGCTCTGGTACCCGGCCGCCGCGATGGCCGCGGGTCTCGCCGCGACCGCCGTCGCCGGTGTCCTCGCCGCCCCCCTCTGGGGAGCCGTCGGAATCGCCGCGGCCAACGCCCTCGGCATCACGCTGACCGCCGTCATGCTGCTGCTCGGCGCCCACCGCCAGTCCATTCCGGTCCGGGTCCGCCCCCTCGGCGAGGGACTGCTCCGGCTCGCGACGGCCGCCGCCTGGGCGACCGCCGCCGGCTGGCTGTGCTCGCTCCTGATCCGTCCCGCGCTGTTCTCCCTCGCCGTCGCGGGTCTGGTCGCCGTGTCGGTCTTCCTGCTCTTCCTCGCCTGCGCCGCCCGGGCGCCGGACATCCCACCCCTGACCCCCACCGCTTCACGAAGGCTCGCCCATGCCCGCTGCCACGGCGCCCCGCACCGCCACGATTCGTCGTCTGCTGCAGAAGCCGCCCCCATGGGTGGTGATGTACCACTCGATCGCTGACGCGGCGGTCGATCCGTACCGGGTGACGGTCTCCCCCGTCCGCTTCGCCCGGCAACTCCACTGGCTGAGCGACCGGGGGCTGCGCGGTGTGTCGGTGCGCGAGCTGCTCGCCGCCACCGCCGCCGGGCGCGCCAAGGGTCTGGTCGGTCTCACCTTCGACGACGGCTACGCCGACTTCCTCGACTCGGCGCTGCCGCTGCTGCGCCGCCACCGGTTCACCGCCACCGTCTATGTGCTGCCGGGCCGGATCGGCGGCGAGAACGCCTGGGACGGCAACGGGCCGCGCAAGTCCCTGCTGACCGAGGAAGGCATCCTGCGCGTCCTCGACGCCGGCATGGAGATCGGCTCGCACGGCCTGCGGCACGTCTCGCTGCCCTCCGTCGACGACCGCACCCTCGCCGAGGAGACCGGGCGCAGCCGCGAGCTCCTGGAGGAGATCACCGGCGCTCCGGTGGACGGTTTCTGCTACCCGTACGGGGACGTCGACGCCCGGGCGGTCCAGGCCGTACGGGACGCGGGCTACGGATACGCCTGCGCCATCGCCCCCGGCGAGCTGACCTGCGCACACGCCCTGCCGCGCGTCCACATCGGCGAGCAGGACACCGCCTGGCGGCTCACCGCGAAGCGGATCCTGCACCCGCTGCGTCGCAGCTGGCCAGCCGAACCCGTCCCCGTGCGGGTCCGGCCGGCGGGAGCGGGCGTCTCATGAAGGTCCTGCACATCATCACCGGCCTCGGCATCGGCGGCGCCGAGCAGCAACTGCGGCTGCTGCTGCGCCATCTGCCGGTCCGCAGCGAGGTCGTCACGCTCACCAACCCGGGCGCGGTCGCCCGCGGCATCGAGGCCGACGGGGTCCCCGTCACCGACCTCGGCATGACCGGCAACCGGGATCTCGGCGCGCTGCCCCGGCTCACGCGGCTCGTCCGGCGCGGCCGGTACGACCTCGTCCACACGCATCTGTACCGGGCCTGCGTGTACGGCAGGATCGCCGCCCGCCTGGGCGGGGTCCGTACGGTCGTCGCCACCGAGCACTCCCTCGGCGACACGCAGATCGAGGGCCGCCCGCTCTCGGCCGGCACCCGCGCCCTCTATCTGGCCACCGAACGCCTGGGCGCCTCGACGGTCGCCGTTTCGCCCAGCGTCGCCCGGCGCCTGGAGCGGTGGGGCGTGGCACCCTCGCGTATCCACGTCGTCCCCAACGGCATCGAGCGGGCCCGTTTCGGTCACGACGAGGACGCCCGCCGGCTGACGAGGAGGCGGCTCGGACTGCCGGGGGACGCGTTCGTCGTCGGCGGGGTGGGGCGGCTCGCGCCGGGGAAACGCTTCGACCGTCTCGTACGGGCGGTGGCGTCGCTTCCCGAGGCGCGGCTGCTCCTCGTCGGAGAGGGCGAGGAGCGCGGGCGGCTCCTGGAGGTGGCCCGGTCGTGCGGGGCGGCCGGGCGGGTGATCCTGGCGGGCGCCTGCGAGGACCCGCCTCCGCCGGGCGGCGAGGGACCCGATCTGCCCTCGCTGCTCGCGGCGATGGACGCCTTCGTCTCCACCTCCCCCGACGAGTCCTTCGGCCTCGCGGTCGTCGAGGCGCTGGCCGCCGGCCTGCCGGTGCTGTACGTCGCCTGCCCGGCGATCGACGACCTGCCGCCCGACGCGGCGCCGGGGGCCCGCCGGATCGGCGAGTCCGTCCCCGAACTGGTCTCGGCGCTGCACGGCATCCGGGCCGCCCGGCTGGGCCGGCTGCCGCAGCCGGCCGCGGCGGGCCGCTACGACATCGCCCACAGCGCCCGGCAGTTGATGTCCCTCTACGAACAGGCCGTCCACGGCACCCCTTCTCCCCTCGCGAAGTGAGACCCCCATGCCCTCCAGCAGCCCCTCGGCCCCGAGTGCGCCGCCCAGGCGACGCTCGGCCCTCCTGACCGCCCTGCGCACCCCCCGCCGCAGGTGGGTGGTGCCCGCGTCGGTCCTCGTCGGCGTCACCCTGGGCGGCGGCTACGGCGCGGTGAAGACCCCGCAGTACGCGGCCACCAGTTACGTCATCGTGGTGCCGGGCGAGAAGTCCGACCCGGCCGCCGCCGTCGGTTTCGCGCAGGCGTACGGAAGGGTCGCCACCGACATCGCGGTGACCGGCGACGCCCAGGTGTGGGCGGGGGTGTCCGCCGCGACCCTGCGGGCGAACGTGCTGGCGGCGACCTCCCCCGACGCGCCGATGATCTCGATCACCGCGCGGGCGACGAAACCGGGCAAGGCGGTCTCGATGGCCGACGGTGTGGCCCGCGCGCTGGTCCTCAACAGTGCGCACGTCTCGGGCGACACGGGTGTCAAGGTGGTCCAGTTCTCCCGGGCGACCAGGCCCGTCGAACCGGTCTCGCCCTCCGCGTCCCTGTCCGCGCTGGTCGGGGGCTGTGCGGGCGGTCTGCTCGGCGCCCTGGCGCTCCTGGTACGGCCCGGCCGGACCGGCCGTACCGAGGCGCCGCACTCCCCGCAGCCCTCGGCCGCGCCCGCCGTGCCCGCCCCGGCGGCGGCGCGGCACCAGCCGGAACCGGAGACGGTGTGACCGGGGGCGACGGGACCGGGGGCGGTGTGACCGGGGGCGACGGGACGAGCGGGCTGCGGACCGAGATCTGCCGGGACGGCGCCGAGTTCGGCCGGCTCGGTGAGTGGTGGGCGTCGCTGTACGCGCGCTGCTCCACGGCCACCCCGTTCCAGTCCCACTCCTGGCTGCACTCCTGGTGGGTGTCGTACGGCAGGCCGGGCGCGCTGCGGGTGGTGCTCGTACGGCGGGAGGACGGCGAACTGGTCGGGGCGGCGCCGCTGATGCGCGCCCGCGGGCCGCTGCCCGTCCTCGTCCCGCTCGGCGGCGCGATCACCGACTTCACCGACGTCCTGCTCGACGACGCCTGCCCCGAGGCGGTGCCCGCGCTGGCCCGGGCCCTCGCCCGGGCGGCCCGTGGCGCGGTGGTCGACCTGCGGGAGGTCAGGCCGGGCGCCGCCGCCGAGCGCGTCCACGCCTGCTGGCGCGGCTCGCGCCGACGCCTCACGGACTCGCTCTGCCTGGAGCTGCCCGCGGTCCCGATGGACGCGCTGCTCGAACGGATTCCCTCGGGGAAGGCCCAGCGGGTCCGCGCCAAGCTGCGCAAGCTGGACGCGCTCGGGATCGACGAGCACATCGTGACCGGCGAGGAGGTGCCGGCCGCGGTGGAGCGCCTGTTGAAGCTGCATCAGCTGCAGTGGCAGGGGCGGGGCGTGACCGTCGAACACACCAGCGACCGGTTCGCGCAGCATCTCGCGCGGGCGGTGCGGCCGATGGTCGAGCGCGGGGACGCGATGGTGACCGAGTTCCGGCTCGCCGGGGACGTGGTCGCGGCCGATCTCACCCTGATGTCGCCGCGGCTCGCGGGCGGCTATCTGTACGGCGCCGACCCGATGCTGCGGGCGCGGAAGGTCGACGTGGCGACGATGCTGCTGCGGCACGGGGCGCGCCAGACCAGCGCGAGCGGGCGCGCCACGCTGAGCATGCTGCGGGGCACCGAGCCGTACAAACAGCACTGGCGGCCGGAGACCGTCCCCAACCAGCGGCTGCTGCTGGCGGGGCGGGGTGGGGCGGGTCTGCTGTGGCTACGGGCGGGTGCGGCGTACGGGCGGCGGTGGGCGGCCCGGCAGGCGCGGGAGCGGGCGTGGGTGGGGCGGGCGCTGAGGCGGGGGCTGGGGCGGACGAACCGCGGCGGCGGTGGAGGATGAGCTCCTCCACCGCCGCCGTGCGGGCCTGGTCGCTTCGGTGATCAGAAGGGCCAGGTTTCGCTGTCCATGATGTCCTCCCAGGGCTCGTTGACCTCGACCCAGTTGTCCTCTTCCTCCATCCAGCCGTCCTTCCAGGCGTTGGTGGGAACGCAGACGGGGCCGCCGATCAGGCTCTCGATCCACGACGGAAGGTTCACGGCCCAGCACTCCGGCACGGGTTCCGGCTCGGGCGCCGGCTTGGGCTCGGGCTTCGTCGGGACCTCGGGCTTGGGCTCAGGCTTCGGCTCGGGCTTCGGCTCGGGCTTCGGCTCCGGCTTGGGCTCGGGCTTCGGCGGGACCTC